>NZ_QSIL01000003.1:233600-287558 GCF_003469185.1 Collinsella sp. AM34-10
CCCGTGCTCAAACATTCTCGCTGCGCTGCGAAACTGCGCGCGGGACGATATAGGCGGGCGCCCCGGGGACTACGTTGACGCTGCTTGTCTCGCCCGGGTGCCGTCGGGCCAGGGAGGGACGTCTTCGCTGATAGGTGCTTTGTTGAGAGAGCTGCTTTTATGCGGCTCTTTCTTTGTTTTTGGGTATATTTGTTCTTGTTGAATTGTTATTGCGGATGGGCTGGGTACTTGGCTTTCCGCTGTTATTTGTAGCCGTCTCGGCTTTGGTTGAGGGGAGACGTCCTTTATGCGTATTGTGTTTATGGGTACGCCTGATTTTGCTGTGCCTTCGCTGACTTCGCTTGTTGAGGCTGGGAATGAGATTGCGCTTGTCATTACTCGTCCCGATGCTGTTCGTGGGCGTGGTAAGAAGCTTGAGCCTTCTCCTGTTAAGGCCAAGGCGCTTGAGCTGGGGTTGCCGGTTGTTGAGGCCAATCGTATGACGCCCGAGGTTGTCGAGTCGCTTCAGGCTGCGCAGGCTGATATATTCTGCGTGGCTGCCTATGGCTGCATTTTGCCCGATGAGGTGCTGCATATGGCGCCGCTTGGTATTGTGAATGTTCATGCTTCGCTGCTGCCGCGTTGGCGTGGCGCCGCTCCCATTCAGCGTGCGATTCTTGCTGGTGATGAGGTTGCCGGCGTTTCCATTATGCGTATTGGGCATGGCGTGGATACCGGCGCTTATTGTGCGCAGGCCTCGACATCTGTCGCCGGCAAGCATGCCGAGGCACTGACGATGGAGCTTGGCGAGCTGGGCGGTAAGCTGCTGGCCGATACGCTGCCCTCGCTTGCCGATGACACAGCGGTGTGGACCGAGCAGGATGAGTCGCTCGTCACGCATGCTGCCAAGATTTCCAAGCAGGAGATGCGTCTGGATCCGCAGATGGCGGCGCTCGATTGTGTGCGTCACGTGCTGGCTTCGTCCGACACTGCACCCGCTCGCTGCGTGATTGCTGGCAAGTCGGTTCGCGTGCTCGATGCTGCGCCAAGCGATGCGTCGCTTGGCGAGGGCGCTGTTGCCGTTAAGAGCAAGCGTGTTTACCTGGGCCTGTCGGATGGCTCGGTTGAACTGCTCGAGGTTAAGCCTGACGGCAAGCGTGCTATGGCTGCTTCTGCCTGGGCTGCCGGCCTGCAGGGTGCCGATCTGACGTGGGGTGTTTTGTCATGAGCAAGCTTTCCCCCGCGCGTAAGCTCGCGCTCGATGTGCTGATGGAGGCCGACCGTCGCGGCATGTATGCGCGCGACGTGTTGTCTTCTCGTGCTTCTGCCAAGGCCATTGACCAGCGCGATTCTGCCTTTGCCGCTCGTTTGGCACTTGGTGTTGCAGCCACCCAGGGCATTTTGGACGAGCTGCTCGACCAGTTTCTCGATAAACCCAAAAAGGTCGCGCCGCGTGTTCGCATGGCGCTTCGCATCTCGGCCTTTGAGATGCTCTACCTGCATACGCCTGGCCGCGTTGCGGTGAGTCAGGGCGTTGAGCTGGTGCGCAGCGGAGCTAAGTCTGCCGCCGGTTTGGCCAATGCCGTGCTGCATAAGGTCGCTGACAACGTCGAGGACTTTGCCACTGCGGCGGATGCCGATGAGTCCGAGCGCCGATTGGTTCGTCTGTCGCGCCTGTTGGGTCTGCCGCGTTGGCTGTGCGCTCGTATTATGGCTTCGTTTGACACACCGGAGGGCGCGCTTAGCTTTGCCGGTAATCTGGCCCCCGCTCCGCTGGCCCTGCATGAGAACGCCTTTGCGACCAAGCCCGATCCGTATATCTCGCAGCTTGTTGCGCCTGTGTTCCCGGGTTGCCATGCGCCGGTCGATGCACAGGCTACGGTTGCGTCGGGTGTGTTTGAACGCGCGTCGGCCGTGGTCTCGGACCTTAACGCTCAGCTCATCGCTACTGCGGCTACTCGTCCCGGGCGCTGCCTAGAGATTGGCGCCGGTCGTGGTACCAAGACGTATGTGATGATGTGCCAGGCTAAGCGTGCCGGCTACGACCGTCAGCACACTGCACTCGATTTGCACGATCGCAAGTGTGATCAGAATCTTGCGCGCCTGCATAAGGCTGGTATCAAGGGCGTTCGTACCGTCTCGGGTGATGCGTGCGAGCTCGATACGGTCCTCACGTCGTTCGATGCGATGCTTGGTAAACCCGTTCTGTTCGATACGGTGTTTATCGATGCCCCGTGCTCGGGTACCGGCACCATGCGCCGTCATCCTGAGATTCCGTGGCGCTTGACCGAAAAGGACGTGACGGTTGAGCTTCCTAAACTGCAGCTGACGATGCTCAAGGAAGCCGCCGCGCGCGTTGCTGCCGGCGGTGAGCTTATCTATGCCACCTGCTCGGTTTTTGCTGAGGAGAACACTCAGGTCGTGGATGCCTTCCTGGCCTCTCCCGAGGGCGTAGGCTTTAGCGTGGCGCCGCTCTCCGAAGCCCAAATTCTGCAGCTACCCGATTTTGAACAAGCCAAGAAGCTCGTCTCCGTACGTCAAAACGACCGTGGACTTTTCCAAAGCGTCCCCGTAAACGCCGACTCCTACGACGGCCACTTCTGCGCAAGGCTGGTCCGCAACTAATACGACACCCGAGGATTGATCTGCTTGTCATGAAATGGGCCTACCTACTACATTAAACCCATTACCCCCAACCATGCCGAATTTAGCGAAATCAAAACCGCAGGTAGACGGCTCGTCGATTTTGTAAAAACGCAGGTGTGCTCGGATTATATGGGTCAAATGTAGTAGATAGGCCGTTTTCGTGGCGCAACTCCAGACCAGTTGCCGGGGCGTGGGACATTCCTGAAAAAATTCGGCCCCGCGATCGGGCTTTATCGCGGGGCCGCTTGTCACTAGTGGTTATGTGGGCAGTTGGCGCAACAGCCGCTGGTGGCGCTGGTGCTGGAACCGCCGCTGCGCTGGTCGGTGTTGTAGAAACCGCTGCCATCGAACTTGATGCCGCTGGCAGAGAACGTCCTGGATGCCGGAGCGCCGCAGCTGGGGCATATTACCTCGGGCGTCTCGGACATGGGGTGCTCAACCTCAAACACATTGCCGCAGCTCGTGCACTTGTAATCGTAGCGCGCCATAATACTTCCTTTTCAGTACAAAGCGGGCAGATCACTCTGCCCGCAAAAATTCAAACGTCTGTAACTGTACCCTATATCGGGCGTTTTATCACGGTTCGCTCCAGAATCTATGGGTGTTGCGCAGGAGCTGCGCAGTTTTGCCCTCGGCGGCCGCAACGTCGGCCTCTTGCGCCTGCCAGGTCCAGTTGCCCGTGGCCACGCCCGGTACGTTCATGCGCGCATCGTCGCCAAGCCCCAGGACATCCTGCAGCGGCATCATCACCAGGGGAGCGTCGCTTGCCAGGGCGTTGCCCATGAGCTCGCTTGCCAATGCAATGCCGCTCGGTTCGTCGCCACCCGCAAAGGAGCGCGTGCACCAGCCGGCAAGTGTCGAGGTGTCGTGCGTCGAGGTGTACAGGATCTTGCCCGGCGTGGGATACATGCCGTTGCGAACGTCGTAGTCGCTAAACTCCAGCACGTCCATGCCGGGGAAGCCGCAAGTCGAAGCCATCGCACGAACGCCAGGCGTCAGATAACCCAGATCCTCGGCAATAAAGTTGAGCGGACCCAGCTCGTCGTAGGCCGTCTGGAACAGGTCCTTGCCCGGTCCCGCCAGCCAGCGACCGTCGGCACAAGCCTTGCCTGCAGGGATACTAAAGTAGCTGTGGAAGCCCAGGAAGTGATCAAGGCGCACGCGGTCGTAGAGCGAAAACGCACGACGCAGGCGATCCATCCACCAGCTATAGCCGTTCTGCTTCATGTGATCCCAGCGGAAGGTGGGGTTTCCCCATACCTGGCCCTCGGGCGCAAAGTTATCGGGCGGCGCACCGGAGACCTCGATTGCCTTGCCGGTATCGGACAGCCAGAAGTTCTCGGGCTCGCTCCACGCATCGGCCGAATCGTCCGAGACATACATCGGGATATCGCCGATGACCTCGATGCCCTTCTTGTGCGCATAGTTCATGAGCTCGCACCAGGCAAGGTCAAAGCGATACTGCATGTACGCCTGCAGCTCGGCCTCGTCGTGGAAGCGCTTGTCATCGATCAGGTGCTCGTTGTAGCGCGCGACATCCGCCGGCCAATCGTGGCGCGACAGTCCCTCAAAGTGCTTCTTGACCGCCATGTAGACGCAGTACTTCTCGAGCCAGTCGGCGTTGCGATGTTTAAACGCCGTGTACAGCGGGTCGGCATCCTCGCCGCCGCGGGTCTTCCAGGTAGCAAAGTCGGCGGCCAGCTCCTTGTGGCTCTCGGGCAGCAGGTCGATATTGCCTGCAAAGGCCGAAGGACCGGCGTAGGGGGAGCGGAAGAAGTCCGTGGGATTGACGGGCAGAACCTGCCAGTAGCGCATGCCCATGGCGGCCAGGTGGTCGATAAAGCGACGCGTGGGCGCACCGATTGTGCCGGGCTTGCCGTCGTCGGTCGGCACCGAGGTGATATGGCACACGACGCCCGCGCCGTGATCGAGCGGCTCTTGCAGGCGCTTGTCGGCATGGTGATAGATGATCGAAGAGCCCAACGGGTACAGGTCGAGCGTAACGGTGCCATTGTGGATTTCGCACTCGTGGCCGCTGATCACGTCGCTCGCACATTCGCCGAGCGCTGGAATCGTCACGCAGTGCGAATTGCGCAGGCTGCGGTTGATGATAACCGTCGCGGCCTCGCCGTCTTTGCCCGTGCGGGTATAGGCCAAGACGTCGTCGTTGAGCGCAAAGGCCTTGATCTCGCCGTCAACCATAAAGGGCAGCGCGCGACGTACGGCAGACGCGTTCTTAACGATAGCCAGCGTATCGAAGTCGTGGAGTTGGTCCTTGGTCGGCAGGGTGCGGCGGTTGCCCGGATCGGTGAGGCCCTCCAAGCCGTACTCATCGCCATAATAGATCGAGGGCACGCCGGGGAAGGTCATCTGCATGAGCGTCGCCAACCAAAAGCGGCTCTTGGCCAGGCCCATGGAGTTTTCGTCCAGGCGCCATTTGCTACGCTCGCTCTCGGGCAGCTGCGACTCGTCGGGGCCGCCGCCGAGCACCGAGATGATGCGCGGGCGGTCGTGGCTCGAAAGCAGATTGAGTGCGCAGGACAGTGCCTCGCGCGGGTAGTTCTCGCGCAGGGTTTCGATATCCTCGGCTGCCTGATAGGCGTTCTTGTAGCCCATCAAAAAACCGATGACCATGTCGCGGAAGGGGTAGTCCATAGCGGAGTCGAGCTCAGAGCCCTGCAGGTAGCGGCGCAGGTGGCCATAGCTGATCTTGTTGGAGGCGTCTTCCCAGACCTCGCCGAGCAGCAGCGCGTCGGGCTTCTCGGCGAGCACGGCCTTTTTGATTTCGGCCAGGAAGTCGTCGGAAAGCTCGTCGGCCACGTCCAGGCGCCAACCATGGGCACCGGCGCGCAGCCATTTGCGGATCACGCCGTCCTTGCCCAGGAGCCGCTCGCGCACCAGTTCGGAGCTCTCGTTGATGGCGGGCATGTTGCCCACGCCCCACCAGCAGTCATACGAGCCGTCCTCATGGAAGTAAAACGCATCGCGCCACGGCGAGTCCTCGCTCTGCCAAGCACCGACGCCGGGATAATTGCCGTAGCGGTTAAAGTAGATCGAATCGTCGCCCGTGTGGTTGAAGACGCCGTCCAGGATGATAGAAATGCCGAGCTTCTCGGCCGCCTTGCACAGCTCCGTAAAGTCCTGCTCGGTGCCCAGAATCGGGTCGATCTTGGTATAGTCGGCCGTGTCGTAGCGGTGGTTGCTCGCGGCCTCAAAGATCGGGTTGAGGTAGATGGCCGTAAAGCCCAGCTCGGCAATGCGGGGCAGGTTATTCTGGATACCCTTGAGCGAGCCGCCGTAAAAATCCCAGGTCTTGATGGAGCCGTCTTCGGCACGCTCGTACTCGGGCGGTTCGTTCCAGTCCTCGACCATGCGGCGCTGGATTCCGTTGCGAGGCTTTTCGACTTCGGTCAGCGTGCGCTCGCGCCAGTTTTCGTCGCGTGCATAGCGATCGGGGAAGATCTGGTAAACCATGCCGCGCTCGTACCACTCGGGACGTACTTCGCGGTGCTTATAGACGGTAATCTGGAAGGACGGAACCTCGGCGTAGTCGTAGGTTACGCCCTCGCCGCCGGTGCGGCCTTGCGGCGCGCCCAAGCGGACCTCGGGCTGGCCCTCGATATTGCAGATAAAGCTGTACCAGATAAGACAGGGCTCGGTGCACTCAAGCTCTACGGTAAAGATGCCGTCGCCCTCGTGCGTCATGGGATACCGAGACTCACCGATTTCATCTACCCAGGTGCGCAGCGTAAGCGTTGCCTGGTTGGGATCGGCATCCTCCAAAATCACCGAGAGGGAAACGGAAGTTCCAGTGGTCACAGCGCCAAACGGAGTGCGAAACTGCGGCAGGCGGCTGTTGTGAATCAATCTCATAGTACGGTCCAGTTCTATACAATCATGGCCAGCGGGCCATGGGCTTAACGCACAAGGTGTAAGTATATCTGTTGTACATAGGGTGTATAAACAACATCCGTTTACCATCGGCGAACGGTTGTCCTAGAAAATCGTTTTACCACCCAAATTATCGCGGTATTCGAAAACGCCCAGACGGATACTATTTGTAGTCAAACAAAAGCACTTCGGTTTACTACGACGATTTGAATGATCTCAACCACGGTCATTATGATGATATTAAAACCGCAGGTAGAAGCGTTGTCAATTTCGTAGATTACCCGCCGTGGTCGGCTGGAGCCATTTTGTCGTAGTAAACCGGCCCTCTTTTTAATACAGAAGTTCAACCAAGATGAGGGCGCCTGGTAGGGGCGCCCTCATCTTGCGTTGGATTAAGTTTTAATCGTCCGGATTAGTGGCGCTTGCGGGTGGCCGTTGCCTTACGGACGGAGGTCTTCTTGGTCGGGGCCTTTTCCTCGGCCGGAACAGCGGGGGAGACCGGGGTCTCCTTGGCGGGCTTGGTCTTTGCCGTAGCCTTCGGAGCGGTCTTGACCTCTGCGGCCTTCGGAGCAGGCTCGGCCTTTACTGCGGGCTTGTCCTCGGCCTTAGCCTCTGCCTTGGGAGCAGCAGCCTTGGTCGTGGTCTTTTTGGCCGTCGTCGTAGCGCGCTTGCGCGTGGTGGTCTTGGCGGCCGGCTTTGCCTCGACAGCTGCCTTGGCCTTGGGCTCGGAGGGTGCCTCCTCGACCTTGACGACGGACTTTGCGGCGGCCTTCGCGGTCGTCTTTGCGGCGGCCTTCGTCGTAGCAGCCTTGCTCGTCGTCGACTTCGTAGCCGTGGCCTTCTTGGTGGTCGCGGTCTTGGACGCGGCCGTCTTCTTGGCGGCAGACTTGGCCGGAGCCTTTGCCACAGGCTTAGCCTCGGCGGTGGCGGTCTCGGCCTTTACCTCGGGAGCGATCTCGGCCTCGGCAGCTTTCTTGGCTGCGGCGGTCGTGCGCTTGCGCGTGGTCGTTGCCTTGGCGGTAGTCGTCTTTGCTGCGTCGGTCTTGGTGGCAGCGGCCATGGTTGTCGTAGCCTTCTTGGCCGTCGTCTTGCGCGTCGTGGTCTTCTTGGCGGTAGGCTTCGCAGCTGGCTTAGCCTCAGCCTCGGGAGCTGCCTCAACCTTCACCTCAGATTTAGCCTCAACCGGCTTCTCCTCAGTCTTGGGCTCCTCGGCAGCAGCGGGTGCCTCAACAACCGGCTCGGCCTCAGCCACAACCTCGGGCTCGGCCTCAGCCTTCTCGGCCGCAGCCTCCACACCCGCCGGCCTCTCAATCTCCGGGTGCATAAAGAAGTACAGGTCCAGATACTTATCGGCCGAACGCGTCCAGCTAAAGTCCTGGCTCATGGCCTGCGTGACCAGCTGGTTCCATGCCTCACGGTTATCCCAGAACAGGCGCGCTGCGCGGAAGACCGCGTCGCCCATCTCGTCGCCATTAAAGTTGCTAAACGAGAAGCCCGTACCCTCGCCGGTAAACTCGTTATACGGGATCACGGTGTCCTTCAAGCCACCGGTCTCGCGCACGATGGGCAGGGTGCCGTAGCGCATGGCGATGATCTGCGACAGACCGCAGGGCTCAAACTTCGAAGGCATCAGGAACATGTCGGCGGCGGCGTACATACGCTGCGACAGTGCCGGATCGAATTCGATGCGCGCGGCCATGGTGCCAGGGTACTTGTCCTGGAAGTAGCGCAGGCCGTCCTCGTAGTCGCGGTCGCCTGTGCCCAGCACGGCCACCTGAACGCCGCCGGACAGGATGCGGTCGAGCGCGTACATGACCAGGTCCATGCCCTTCTGGCGCGTCAGGCGAGTAACCATCACCATAAGCGGGCGGTCGTCGCGAACCTCGAGGCCTAGCTCTTCCTGCAGCTTGGCCTTGCACACGGCCTTGCCGGAACGATCGTCAATCGTGTAGTTGGCGGCAATGCGCTTGTCGGTTGCCGGGTCAAAGCCCGCCACGTCAATGCCATTCAAAATGCCCTGCAGCGCGTAGGAACGCTCGCGCAGCACGCCGTCCAGGCCCTCGCCAAACTCGGGTGTCTGGATCTCGCCCGCATAGGTGGGGCTCACCGTTGTGATGGCGTCGGCATAGTGCAGCGCGCCCAGCATGTAGTTGATGCTGCAGGCGTCGCAGCGCAGCTGCGAGGCGGCCGCCGGAATATGCGCCACACCCAGGATGTCTTCCATCACGGTGTCGCTAAACTGGCCCTGGAACGCCACGTTGTGGATCGAGAACACGGTCTTGACGCGGTCGTACAGCGGCAGGCCCTGGTAGAACTCGCGTAAGAACACTGGTGCCAGTGCCGTCTGCCAGTCGTTGCAATGCAGGATGTCGCACTCAAAGCCGGCCGGCAGGTGCTGCAGGCTCTCGGTGATGGCCTTGGAGAAGAACGCAAAACGCTCGCCGTCGTCAAAGAAGCCGTACGGATAGTCGCGCGCAAAGTAGCGCTCGTTGTCGATGAACATATAGGTGACGCCGTCGTGCTCGAGCTTCTCGAGTCCACAGTACTCATTGCGCCAGCCCAGGCTCACGTAAAAGTCGGCAAAGTGCTCCATCTGCGCTTTGTACTCGTCCTTGATGGTGGCGTACTTGGGCACCATCACGATAACCTCGGCGCCGGCGCGCACGAGCGCCGCAGGCAGCGAGCCCGCCACGTCGCCGAGGCCACCGGTCTTAACAAACGGTGCGCACTCGGCCGCGGCAAACACGATCTGCATCTTTTTGCTGGTTTCTGCCATATTGTCTCCCATGTTGTAATTCGAGAATAGCCGCCTGGCGCTAACCGGGCGGCTATTCTACATGTTACGAGCGATGTTGCGGTGCCAACGTTAACGCACGATGGTGGTGTCGGAAGTTAACGGAGCCTTGCCCAGCACCAGAATGTTCTCGGGCGTGCCGCGAAGCTCGGTATTGGTGGGGACCACGTTGTTCTTATCCAGGATGGCATTCTCAACGCGTGCGCCGCTCTTGATGATGCAGCTCTGGTTGATGATCGAGTTGGTCACCGAAGCGCCTTCCTCGACCACGACGCCGCGCGACAGGATCGAGTTGCGCACGGTGCCCTTGATGATGCAGCCGGCCGAGATGATCGAGTTGCACGCGTGGCTGCCGGTCGCATAGCGCGAAGGCGGCACGTCGTGAGCCTTGGTCAGGATCGGGCGCTCGGGGTCAAAGAGCTGATCGGCCACGGTCTGGTCGAGCAGGTCCATGCTGCGGCGGTACAGCGACTTCTCGCTAAACACGCCCACGACCTCGCCCTTGTACTCGTAGCTGCACACGTCGATGTTGCCAAAGTCGCCCTGGAGTGCCTCGAGCAGGTCCAGATAGTCGGCGGCCTGGTAGTGGTCGATAATCTCGAGCAGCGTCTCGCGGTTGACGATGCAGCAGTCCATAGAGGCGTTGTCGCCGTACACGACGCCGGCGCTCACGCCCGTCAGGCGGCCGTTCTCGTTAATCTCGAGTTTGGTCTCGTCATCGACGTTGCGCGTGGCCTTGCAGTACACCACGGTCATCTGGGCGCCGGAGTTCTCGTGTGCGTCGATGATGGTGTTGAGGTCCATGTTAAAGATGATGTTGGTGCCCATCATCACAACATAGGGATTCTCCGAGCGCTGGAACAGCGTCTTGTTGGAGATGATGTCGCGCAGCAGGAAGCGCATGCCGCCCTTGGTGGTGCCATACGCGTTGCCGGGCACCATGAACAGGCCGCCCTTCTTGCGGTCCAGGCCCCAGTCCTTGCCCGAGCCCACGTGGTCGATCAGCGAGCGGTAGTTACCCGGCATGACGACACCGACGGTCTTAATGCCGGCATTCATCATGTTGGACAGCGGGAAGTCGATCAGGCGGTAGCGGCCCAAAAACGGAACGGACGCGATGGGGCGGTCCTTGAGCAGCACGCTGCCGTAGGTCGAAGAGTAGTTAGCGGTGATGTAACCGATGGCCTTGCGATTGATCATCGGATCATTCCCCCTTCCCGATAACGACGTCATTTCCAACGACGGCCGTATCCTTGGTGGTATCGACAGAGCCGAGCTTCACGCCCTCTTCGACCGTGGAGTTCTCGCCCAAAATAGCGCGGCAGATGTGCGCACCGCTCTTGACGTGCGCGCCCGGCAGCAGCACGGAGTCCTCGACCACGGCGCGCTCCTCGATGATGACATCGGTCGAAATGATCGAGTGGCGAGCGGTGCCGTAGATCTTGCAGCCGTTGGAGACCAGGCAGTCGTCCAGGCGGCCGTCCGGGCCAATGTAGTGCGGCGGACGCGTGGTGATGTTGGACATGATGGGGAAGTGCTTGTCGAACAAATCGAACTCGGGGTTGTTGCCCAGCAGGTCCATCGAGGTCTCGTGGAAGCTGGCGATAGTGCCGACGTCCTTCCAAAAGCCGTGGAACTCGTAGCTGTACAGGCGCTTGCCCTCGCCGAGAAGCTTGGGGATGATGTCCTTGCCAAAGTCGTGGCTCGAGCGCTGGTCCAGAGCGTCCTCCTCGAGCGCCTCGATCAGCACGTCGGCCGAGAAGATGTAGATGCCCATGGACGCGAGGTTCGAATCGGGCTTATCGGGCTTCTCGGTGAACTTGGTGATGCGGCCGTCCTCGGGGTCGGTGGTCAGGATGCCAAAGCGGCTGGCCTCCTCCCACGGCACGGGCATAACGCTCACCGTGAGGTCGGCGTTATTCTCAATGTGCGTCTTGAGCATCTTGCGGTAGTCCATGCGATACAGGTGATCGCCCGAAAGAATCAGGACGTACTTGGGGTCGTTGGCCTTGATGTAGTCGAGGTTCTGCGTAATGGCGTCGGCCGTGCCCGCATACCAGGCGCCGCCGGTCTGCGTTTCGTACGGCGGCAGGATCGATACGCCGCCATCGCGGCTGTCCAGATCCCAAGCCTCGCCGGAGCCCACGTAGGCATGCAGCAGGTAGGGGCGATACTGGGTCAGAACGCCCACCGTGTCGATGCCCGAGTTGGAGCAGTTGGAGAGCGAAAAGTCGATAATGCGGAACTTGCCACCAAAGCTAACCGCCGGCTTAGCGATCTTTTGGGTGAGTGCCCCCAATCGGCTGCCCTGTCCTCCTGCGAGGAGCATCGCGATGCATTCTTTCTTACTCATCGATTTCTCCTTCTGTCATCGATGTTCCTAAACCCATTAGCGACGGGTGCGGCACAACGTCACGCCCGTCGAGTAATGCCGTGCTGGCATAGGGGAGCTTGCGCGCCTTTACGCGTGCCAGATCTCGTCGCGGTACTCGCGAATGGTGCGGTCGCTCGAGAACCAGCCCGAGGAGGCGGTGTTGAGCAGCGCCTTGCGGTTCCAGGTCTCCTGGTCGCCATAGCTGCCCGTGAGTTTCTCCCACGCATCTACGTAGCTGCGGAAATCGGCCATGACCAGGTCGGGGTCGTTGTTGTTCATGAGCTCGTTGTAGATGCTCTCGAAGTTGCCCGAAAGACCCGCAAAGGTGTTGTCCTTGAGCTCGTCCATCACGCGGCCCAGGCGCTCGCGATCGTTGTTGAGCGTATCCCACGCAAAGTAGCTGTTGGATGCCCAGAGCTGCTCGACCTCGGGGGCGGTCAGGCCAAAGATGGCCTCGTTCTCGCGGCCGGCCAGGTCGGCGATCTCGATGTTGGCGCCGTCGAGGGTGCCCAGCGTAATGGCGCCGTTCATCATGAGCTTCATGTTGGACGTGCCCGAGGCCTCCTTGCCGGCCGTGGAGATCTGCTCCGAGATCTCGGCGGCGGGGTAGATGAGCTGGGCGTTGCTCACGCGGAAGTTGGGGATAAAGCAGACCTTCATGACCTCGTTGACGCGGGCATCGTTGTTGATGACGTCGGCCACGGAGTTAATGAGGCGGATGGTCTCCTTGGCAAAGGTGTAGCTCGAGGCAGCCTTGCCGCTAAAGATGAAGGTCGTCGGCGTCACGTGGAAGTTGGGATCGGCGATACGACGGTTGTAGATGTCCATCACCTTCATGATGTTCATGAGCTGGCGCTTGTAGGCGTGGAAGCGCTTTACCTGGACATCGAAGACGGTGTTGGGGTCAATGACCAGACCGGTCTCGGCCTTGACGTAGGCGGCCAGACGCTCCTTGTTGGCGCGCTTGGAAGCGCCCACGGCCTTCAGGAACTCGGTGTCGTTCTGGAAACTTTTAAGCTTCTCCAGCTCAAAGGCGTCCTTGAGCCAGCCGTCACCAATAGCCTCGGTCACAAGCTTGGCGTAGGTGGGGTTGGCCTCGGCAAAGAAGCGACGGTGCGAGATGCCGTTGGTCTTGTTGTTGAACTTCTCGGGCGTCAGGGCATAGAAGTCCTTGAGCACGATGTTCTTGATGATGTCGGAGTGGATCTTGGCCACGCCGTTGACGCTATGGCTGCAGATCACGGACAGGTTGGCCATGCGAATCTCGCCGTCCCACAGGATGGCGGTCTGGCGCAGACGCTCCTGCCAGCCTTCCTGCGTGGTGTCGAACGACTCGTGCCAACGACGGCTGATCTCGTCGATGATCTGGTACACGCGGGGGAGGAGCTTGGAGAACGTGCCGATGGGCCACTTCTCCAGGGCCTCGGGCAGGATGGTGTGGTTGGTGTAGCTCACGACCTGCGTCACGATGTTCCAGGCGTCATCCCACTCGAGCTTCTTCTCGTCGATGAGGATGCGCATGAGCTCGGGGCCGCACATGGCGGGGTGGGTGTCGTTGGTGTGGATGGCCACAAACTGCGGCAGCAGCTCCCAGTTCTCGCCGTGCTCCTTCTCAAAGGTGTCGAGCAGACTGTAGATGCCGGCCGAGACAAACAAGTACTCCTGCTTCAGGCGCAGCAGACGGCCGTGCTCGCCGGCGTCATTGGGGTAGAGGATGGCGCTGATGGCCTCGGCCTCGGCGCGCTCGGCGTCGGCCAGGGCATAGTCGCCGCGGTTGAAGGCCTCCAGGTCAAAGTGCTCCTCGACCGGCTCGGCGGCCCAGACGCGCAGCTTGTTGACGGTCTCGCCGGCATAGCCCACCACGGGGATGTCGTAAGGGACGGCCAGGATGTCCTGCGTGTCCACCGTGCGGTAGAACGTGCGGCCGTTCTCCTCAAAGCCCTCGACGTGGCCGCCAAACTTAATGGTCACGGCCTTGTCCTGACGGCGGACCTCCCAGGGATAGCCGTGGGTGAGCCACTCGTCGGTAGCCTCGACCTGGCTGCCGTTGACGATCTCCTGCTTAAACAGGCCGTAGCGGTAGCGCATGCCGTTGCCGTAGCCGGCAATGCCCTCGGCTGCCATGGAATCCAGGAAGCATGCGGCCAGACGGCCCAGGCCACCGTTGCCCAGCGCCGGATCGGGCTCCTGGTTCTCGATGACGGACAGATCAAAGCCCATGTCGTCGAGCGCCTCGGCAACCATGTCGCGCACGCCAAAGTTGAGCAGGTAGTTGTCGAGCAGGCGGCCGATCAAAAACTCGATCGAGAAGTAGTACACGCGCTTCTTGCCCTCGGCGGTCACGCGGGCGTCACTCTTGGTGGCAACGGTGCGCGCCTTCTCAGCCACGAGCTTGGCCAGGGCGTTAAAGCGGTCCAGGTCGCTGGCGGCCTCGACGCTCTTGCCGCTGATGCTCATGACGGCATCGCGATAGAGCTCGGTAAACTCCTGCTTGTTGTCGAAGATCTTATTCATACGTTCCTTTCCCCCGGGGATGTTTCTCCCGGAACGGTTATGACTTGTATCCTACGCCCCCGCGGGGCGGGTAATTGCAGTGGTAACGCTTTTGTTACGCTTTCTTGGCAGGAGCCTTAACAGCGGCTGCCTTAGCCTTGGGAGCAGCCTTTTTAGTGGCTGCCTTTTTGGCCGTGGTGGATTTGGCCGTGGTCTTGGCGGCAGACTTGGCAGTCTTCGCCTTGGCCGGAGCCTTCTTAGCAGCCGCGGGCTTGGGCTTTACCGTGGACGTACGCTTCTTGGGCGCGGCCTTGGGCTCCTCAACCACGGGCGGCTTATAGCTGCTGGGGCCGCGGCGCTTAAGCACCACGCCAGCCAGGCCGGGCACCTTGATCTCGATGGAATCCATCTGCCCGTTCCAGGGATAGGGCTCGCTTGAGCAGGTGTAGGGTTCCTCGCCGGCATAGCCGCTGCCGCCAAACTCGGGACGGTCGGAATCGAAGATGACCTCCCAGTCGCCCTCGCGCGGCACGCCCACGCGGAAGCTCTCGTAGCTCGCCGGGTCAAAGTTGATCAGGATCACCAGGTCGTCATCGACGTCCTCGCCCTGACGCACAAAGCTCACGATGGACTGCTTGGAGTTATCCGCGTCGATCCAGGTAAAGCCGTCGTCGGTGTAGCCGCGCTCGTACAGGGCTGGCTCGGCGGTATACAGGTGGTTAAGCGCCTTGATAAACGCCTGATGATGCTTGTGAGTCTCATACTCCTCGGTCAAGAACCACTGAATGGACTCGTAGTAGCGCCACTCGATAAACTGGCCGATCTCGTTGCCCATAAAGTTGAGCTTGGCACCGGGGTGCGTCATCTGGTAGAAGGCCAGCGTGCGCAGGCCGGCAAACTGGCGCCACCAGTCGCCCGGCATGCGGCCGATGAGCGAGCACTTGCCGTGCACGACTTCGTCGTGGCTCAGCGGGCAAATAAAGTTCTCGGTAAAGGCGTACATGATGGAGAACGTGAGCAGGCCGTGGTTGCCGGGGCGCCACGGAAAATCGGTCTGCATGTAGTGCAGGGTGTCGTTCATCCAGCCCATGTCCCACTTGTAGTGGAAGCCCAGGCCGCCGTCCTGCGGCGGATAGGTCACGAGCGGCCACGCTGTGGACTCCTCGGCCATCATCATTACGTCGGGGTAGTGTGCCTCTACAGCGCAGTTGACCTGGCGGATAAACGCGCTGGCGTCCAGATCCTCCTCGGTTCCGTACTTGTTGAACTTCTTTTGGCCGGGATCGTCAATGCCAAAGTTGAGGTACAGCATGCTGGACACGCCGTCCATGCGAATGCCGTCCACGTGGAAGTTTTCGAGCCAGTACAGCACGTTAGAGACCAGGAAGGAGCGGACCTCGCCGCGGGCGAAGTCAAACTTGTGCGTGCCCCAGTTGGGGTGAATCTCGTGCTCAAATAGCATGTGGCCGTTAAAGGTGGCAAGGCCGTGGGAGTCGGCGCAAAAACCGCCGGGCACCCAGTCCATGATCACACCGATGCCCGCCTCATGGCACGCATCGATAAAGTGCATGAGCTGCTGCGGGTTGCCGTAGCGCGACGTGGCGGCGTAATAGCCGGTCGTCTGGTAACCCCAGGAGCCATCGAAAGGATGCTCCATAAGCGGCATGACCTCGATATGCGTGTAGCCCATGTCGCGCACGTAGTCCACGAGCTCAACCGACAGGTCGTCGTAGGTGTAAAACTCGCCGCGCTGCGCGGGGAAGGGGTCCATGGGGCCGGGGTAGTTGCCGTACTCGTCGGGCTCGCCCTGTGGCGCGTCGCCGTGGCGCTTCCACGAGCCAATATGTACCTCGTAGATGTTAAGGGGCTGCGACATGTGGTTATGGCTGGCGCGGCGCTTGAGCCATGCGGCGTCGTTCCACTGGTAGCCATCGAGGGTCCACAGCACGCTCGCGGTACCCGGAGGGCACTCGGCCTTAAAGGCGTACGGATCGGCCTTGTAGAGCTTTTCGCCCTCGTTGGTCTCGATGAGAAACTTATAGAGCTGACCCTGCTCGGCGCCAGGAATAAAGCCTTCCCAAATAGCGCTCGTATGCATGGGCACCAACGGGTTGGCTTGCTCATCCCAGTCGTTAAATTCGCCAATGACATGGACGCTTTTTACATCGGGCGCCCAAACGCAAAAACGCCAGCCGCGCGTACGGTTCTGCGTGTCGGGGTGCGCGCCCATCTTTTCCCAGCTGCGCTCCCACGTGCCGATGCCAAATAGGTAGACATCGTCCTTGGTGAGCTCCGGTGCATGCGGGGCGGCTTTGCGGGTAGCAGGCTTTTTGGTTGCTGGCTTTAGCTTTGTATCGCTCACGTTTGATCCCATCATGACGCGGCAGCGTGTTGCCTTGGTGACTAGATGCGAAAGGTCCAAGGCTGCACGAATCGAAGGGACGGCGATAGTTCTATGATTCGTTCCACCTCGCGTGCTCGGTGGAACTTTCGGCAAAAACTACGATAACACCTGTACGTTACTTTTATGGACGAAAGAGGATTTGCGGGCGCGTTTAATCGGTAAGCGCCATGTTTATACCACTTGCAGAATTGCTGTGGTAAAACTCTTGACAGTTTTATCAATTAGCGTTTCTAGATTGTTAGGTTGACGTTTGGTAAAACGTATTTAGCAGGTTGTTTACCTTTTGACATCGAAAGGCTCGTTTATGGACCACATCGCCGCCCCAAGTGTCGCTTTTATTTTCGATTGCGACGGCACGCTGGTTAATAGCACCCCCGTTTGGGCCTATGCCCAGCCCGAGTTGCTGCACCGCCACGGGGTTGACGTGACGGTCGATGATTTTGCCCAGTTTGAGCATTTATCGCTCGAGGACGAGTGCCAGGCCTACCACGACACCTGGGGCATTGGCGAAAATGGCGAGGAGCTCTACCGCGAGCTGAGCGACATCCTGATCGATGGTTACTCCAAGGTGCCGCCCCGTGAGGGTCTGCTTGCATTTTTGAAACAGGCACAGGAGGCCGGTATTGCCATGTGCGTGGCCACGTCCACTCCGGCCGAGCTGGTTACGTCTGCGCTTGCGGGCGCCGGGCTCGATGCCTACATGGAGTTTGTTACCACCACGGGCGAGGCGGGACGCTCCAAGCAGTTCCCTGATGTGTACGAGCTGGCGCTGCGCCGTCTGGAGGAGCGCCATGGGCACAAGTTTGAGCGTGCATGGGTGTTTGAGGACGCCGTCTTTGGCCTTAAGAGCTCTGGCACTGCCGGCTTTAAGCGCGTGGGCATTTATGATCCACACGGACGCATGGAGCGCGACGAGGTTCGCGACAACTGCGACATCTTTATCGATAGCTATGAGGACCTTGATTTGGCCCGCGTGCTTTCGTTTGAGGGATAGGCGAGAGCTGTGGCTTGCAAGGTATTGGTGGTCTGCGGCTCGCCCGTGGTAGCGAGCGCGGATCTGCTACGTCAGCTGGCGGGGAAGTGCGACCACGTTGTCGCCGTGGACCGTGGGCTCGACGCGTTGTTGAACGCCGGTCTGGGCTGCGATGTGTATGTGGGAGATGCCGACACGGTGAGCGACGCGGGTCGCGCACTGGTCGATGCCGCCACCGACTTTGAAGTTGAGCGTCACGACCCCTACAAGGACTATACCGATCTGGCGCTGGCGCTCGATTCCGTCCGTCGTCGCTGGCCGGGTGCCGAAGTGGTTGTGACCTGCGCCACCGGTGGCCGTCCCGACATGGCCCTGTCCGTGCTGGGGCTGCTCGCGGGCTACGAGGACGCCCCCGTCTGGATCGCCGAGGACATGGTGGTCGCTCGCATCCTTCACGCAGGCGAGTCGTGGACCATCGAGGACGCCGAGGGCAAGACGTTCTCCATCATCGCCATAGCCCCCAACACCGAGGTAAGCGAACATGGCCTAGAGTGGGAGCTAGATCACAGCCCCCTAGGTCTGCTAGCCGACACAGGCATTAGCAACGTCGTCAGGTCAACAGCCACGATCCAAGTCCACACCGGCACCGCCATCGCTTACCTCTACAAGTAAAGGCCATCGCATCAGGGTTTTATCCACCGTCCCAGGAAAACCCGTAAAGTGGATAATCAATCCAAAATTCCCCCTTGCATCTCAGCAAACATTCCCCTATAGTATCTCCTCGTCACGGGGGCGTAGCTCAGCTGGGAGAGCGCTTGACTGGCAGTCAAGAGGTCAGGGGTTCGATCCCCCTCGTCTCCACCATCGTGAAAGCAAGGCCACTCAATCGAGTGGCTTTTTTATTTGCAAAGTTTTGCCGGCAGCAGCAGTTGTCGCAAATTTTGCGACAACTGCTGCCCAAAAAGTTGCGCAATTACCTTCCCGGTTTTGTACAAAGTTTGTTAGCCAGACATAATAGTTTGAGCAATTCACGCCGCCAGCAATACAACTCAGACAGTGCTCACTAACCCTCACACCCCCATAAACCTGCGGCAATGCGTGCGAGGCGGCGCGATATCTCCCATAACCACGGCAAATAAACAATATGTTGCTCAACACACCCCAAAACGTATGGGCTACCTGCTGTGCTAGGATAACTAACGTTACATGGGTTCAACTGTGTTCACGGCTCCAACAAGCCGCAAAGCGCAGGGTCGATCAGCATCCGGCCGTAACGGCGGTGCCAGAAAAACCACGAGCTCCAATACAGTAGTCATGCAGCAATGCTTTGAATTGATTTGCGGTCATTTATATTTCTGCAAGATATTCTAAGTGGGTCTGTCATGGCAAAATGCAGCAAGCACTTAAGCTGTTTGCGTGTGAGACAGTCGGTTGTTAATCATCCCCTGATTGTCTCACACGCAGCCAACTGTATGTGCTTTTGTCATTAAAACGATTGGTCACATACGGGCTGCGTCATACATACCGTTCACGGTGGGGCAGAGCCACGTGCTTGTCTAACTGGGCTCAGGGTTTGAATATGGAGCGCCTTCGCGCACAAGCGCCCTGGCGTAGCCATACCCAAACCCCGTGAGCCACACGTAAGACAGCAAGGGGGTGGTGCTCGTGTGGTATGTGATCCAGGTCATTAACGGTCGCGAAGACGTAATGCGCGAGCGCATCGAGCGCGTGGTGCCGGCTGGTGCCATGCAGGAGCTCTTTTACCCCCAATTTCAAACCGAGATTAAAGTACACGGCGAATGGGTCAATACGACCAAGCCGCTCTTTCCCGGTTATCTTATCTGCGATACGGCAGACCCCCGCACCGTGCAACAGTATCTGCTGCGCATGGACGACTTTGCCCGGGTGTTATCCCAGGACGGTCAGTTTGTGCCACTGGCAAAAGAAGAGGTCCAGCTTATTGGTGGCTTTACGCATAGGGGAGACCGCGTAGTGCCCATGAGTGAGGCCTTAAAAGACGGCGACCAGGTCTTAGTGACGGCAGGTCCGCTGCTGGGCCACGAGGGCCTTATCAAAACCATTAACAGACGCAAGAGCACTGCCTATTTGGAGCTCGATCTATGCGGCCGTCGCGTTACTACGCGCGTTGGCCTCGCGGTGCTTTCAAACGAGCAGCGCGCAATGCGAAACCTTAAAAAGGCGATCGCCTAGCTGCAGGCGGCTGTCTAACGGGATAGGGAGGATCCCCGGGGGCGGGGACGTAGACAACGGGATCAATAGGGAAGAGTAGAAGAGATTTTGAATACCGAATCTAAGAGCGCAAAGCAAAAGGGGAAGCTGAGTACCTTTGAGCCGTATGCGTTGATGGCATATGACATTGCGGCAACTTATATTGCTGTGTTTGTTGCATCGTGGGGAACGCAGCATTGGGCGACGCTCAGCGGAGCAGCCGGCGCATGCCCGGCTATTCTTGTGCTTGCGCTTGTTAACGTTGTCGTCTTTTGGTTCTTCCACATGTATAGCAGCCTTTGGCGCTATGCGAGCATTTCCGAGGCTGGACGTATTGTTGCTGCTGTAACGGTAGGCTCAGTCATTGGCGATGTTATCTTTAACGTGTTATTTGGCAAGGGCATGACCCTTCGCGAGGACGTTATGGCATGGGCTGTCTTCCTCATTATTTGCGGAGGCGGACGCTTTGCGATTCGCGCCATTTATGGTAGCCAGCTCTGGCGCTTTAAAAGCAATTCCGATGCTCATCTCCCGCGTACGCTCATCGTAGGAGCAGGGGAGACCGGCTCTCTTTCCATCAAACGTATGCTCAACGGAGACCCCGATATGATCGGTGATCCGGTTGCCGTAGTTGACGATGACCCCAATAAGCAAAACCAGCGTATTCATGACGTTAAGGTCTACGGTACTTGCGCCGATATCCCTACTATTGCGCACGATTGCGAAGCAGAACAGATTGTCGTGGCAATTCCTAGCGCTACGCATGAAGAGCGTCAGCGTATCTATGACCTGTGCATGAAGACAGGTCTTAGGGTTCTCACGCTCCCCAATGTCCGCGATATTCCGCAGGATGGTGTAGGCAGGGTTGCTCTTCGTGAGGTCGAGATCAGCGACTTGCTTTCTCGTGAGGAGAAGTCTCTTGACCTTAACCAGATGGGCTATGTTACCGGTAAGCGCATTTTGGTCACGGGCGGCGGCGGATCTATTGGCTCAGAGCTTGTACGTCAGCTGCTTCCGGCAAAGCCTGCGCAAATCGTGTTGTTCGACATTTACGAGAACACTACCTATGAGCTGTATCACGACATCATCAAGACCGCTCATGATCAAGGAACTGATATTCAAGTTTATATCGGCTCCATTACGCATCTCCCTGCGATTACCAAAGTCTTTGAGAAATACCATCCGCAAGTTGTTTTCCACGCTGCAGCCCACAAGCACGTTCCTCTTATGGAACACAACGCCCGCGAGGCAATCGAGAATAACGTTTTTGGCACGCTCAACGTCGTGCGCCTTGCCGACAAGTACCAGTGCAGTCACTATGTGCAGATTTCCACCGATAAGGCCGTTAATCCCACTAACGTAATGGGTGCCACCAAGCGTATGGACGAGATGATCGTTCAGTATTACGCGGCAAACAGTAAGACCATCTTTACGGCTGTTCGCTTTGGCAATGTTCTGGGTAGTCATGGATCGGTTATTCCGCTGTTTAAGCGCCAGCTTCGTGAGGGTGGCCCTATCACCATTACGCACAAGGACATCACGCGTTACTTCATGACCATCCCCGAGGCTAGTAAGTTGGTCATTACTGCTGGTGCACTTGCTCATGGCGGCGAGATCTTTGTTCTGGACATGGGTGAGCCGGTCAAGATCTACGACCTTGCCATCAACCTTATTACGCTGAGCGGTCTTAAGCCTGGCATAGATATCCAGATCAAAGAGGTCGGCCTGCGTCCTGGCGAAAAGATGTACGAGGAGCTTCTTATGGACAACGAGCAGCTCCTGCCTACCGAGCATTCCGAGATTCGCATTTCCACAGCCGAGGCCGACAGGATGGAAGAGATCAAAGACAAGCTCGAGAAGCTTCATGACTGCCTCGACAAGGATAACGACACGGTTAAGTCCGTTCTCGCTGAGGTTGTACCTACATATCATCCGCAGTTTAACGATTAGGGATAAGGAGCCAAGATGGACATTAAACCCTTTGAGAACAAGGTTTGGCTTAGCTCGCCGACCATGCACGGCGATGAGCTCAAATACGTTACCGAGGCATATGAGACTAACTGGATGTCAACGGTAGGCGAGAATATCAACGAAATCGAACGCCAAATGGCTGAAAAGATTGGTTGCGGCTATGCCGTTGCCCTTTCTTGTGGTACTTCTGCCTTGCATCTTGCCATGAAGCTTGCTGGAATTAAGCCCGGTGATGAGGTCCTTTGCAGCGATATGACGTTCGACGCAACGGTGAACCCAGTTGTTTACGAGGGCGGTGTCCCTGTATTTATCGATACCGAGCGAGACACTTGGAATATGGATCCCGTCGCTCTTGAAAAGGCCTTCGAACTGCATCCGACTGCAAAGGTCGTTGTGGCGGCGCATCTATACGGCACGCCTGGCAAAGTTGAAGAACTTCGTTCAATTTGCGATGCGCACGGGGCCGTCCTTGTTGAGGATGCTGCTGAGTCACTTGGTGCCACGTATAAGGGTCGTCAGACCGGCACGTTTGGTGACATTAGCGCCATTAGCTTTAACGGCAATAAGATCATTACCGGTTCCGCTGGTGGCATGCTTTTAACTGATAGTAAAGAGGCAGCCGATAAAACTCGCAAATGGTCGACCCAGTCGCGCGAAGCCGCTCCCTGGTACCAGCATGAGGAGCTTGGTTATAACTATCGCATGAGCAATGTAATTGCCGGTGTCGTGCGTGGCCAGATTCCGTATCTGGAGGAGCATATTGCCCAAAAGAAGGCTATTTACATGCGTTACAAAGAGGGCTTTAAGGGTCTGCCGGTGAGCATGAACCCCTATGACCCTAACGTTTGTGAGCCTAACTTCTGGCTTTCTTGCATGCTGATTGATCCCGATGCGATGTGCAAACAGGTTCGTGGCGAGAGTGAGGCGCTTTACGTAAGCGAACCTGGAAAGAGCTGCCCCACCGAGATTCTTGAGGCTATTGCCGCCATTAACGCCGAGGGTCGTCCAATATGGAAGCCTATGCACATGCAGCCTATTTATCGCATGAATGCTTTCGTGACGCGCGAGGGCAATGGTCGAGCTAAGACCAACGCGTATATTTCCGGCGGTGCAACGGGTACAGATGGCTTGCCTTTGGATATTGGCGCCGACATCTTCCATCGTGGTTTGTGTCTGCCCTCCGACAATAAGATGACTCCCGAGCAGCAGGACGTAATCATCGAAGTGATTAGGCGTTGTTTTGAGTAGGCTTGGTAACGAAACATTCTATCAGCGCTACGGCAAGAGGATGATTGACGTCACTCTGTCCTGTCTTCTCTTGGCGCTTTTTTGGTGGGTACTTGTCATCGTGGCCGCTCTCGTACGCGTCAAACTTGGCGGGCCTGTGTTGTTCAAACAGCCACGGCCTGGTCGCGGTGAAAAGATTTTCGAACTATATAAGTTTCGAACGATGACGAACGAACGTGATGAGAATGGCAAGTTGCTTCCTGATAAAGTACGCCTTACCAAGTTTGGTAAGGCGCTTCGTGCAACAAGTCTCGATGAACTGCCTGAAGTCTTCAACATCGTGAAGGGCGATATGTCGATTATTGGCCCAAGGCCACAACTTGTTCGGGATATGGTATTTATGACACCCGAGCAGAGAAAACGCCACATAGTAAGACCAGGCCTCTCAGGCCTCGCCCAGATTAACGGACGAAACGCCATCGCATGGGACGAAAAGCTCGCATACGACTTGAAGTACATCGATCAGATTTCGTTAAGTGAAGATATTTCGATTTTCTTTAAAACGATTTTAAAGGCTTTCGTCAAACAGGAAGGAATAACCGAGGAAGGCATGGCCACGGCAGCTGATTTAGGCGATTACCTACTTTCAGTAGGAAGAGTGTCTCGTAACAAATATGATGCTCTTCAGATTCAGGCAAAACAATTGATTTCTGAAATGAGCGTGAAGTAATGACCACTGCTTGCAGCAACTTCGGTCTTGTTTCAATTGTAATGCCGGCATATAACTCTGAACCTTTCATTGATGAAAGCATCAGGAGCGTTCAGTCTCAAACTTACGGTGATTGGGAGCTCTTGATCGTTGATGACTGTTCTACCGACAAGACAATTTCAATCGCAAACGAAATCGCTCGTGGTGATTCTCGAATCCACGTTTTTCAAAATAAGCAAAACTCCGGCGCGGCTTATTCAAGAAATCGTGCACTACGAGAGGCCAAGGGTGATTGGATTGCATTTCTTGACAGCGATGACTTATGGGATAAGGAAAAGTTAGCGAAGCAGCTTTCCTTTATGAGGGATAATCGGTGCGGGTTTTCCTATACAAAGTATGAGACTGTTGACGAGAAAGGCAGGCCGCTTCAAAAGAGTTTTAGCGGGCCTGCTCGTATCGACAGGGTTGGTATGCGTTGTTACTGCTGGCCCGGGTGTTTAACGGTTATGTATGACGCGCATATCGTTGGCGTTGTGCAAATCGCAAATCTTAAGAAGCACAATGACTACGCCATGTGGTTGAATGTAATTGATGTTGCCGATTGTTTGCTTTTACCAGAAGTGCTCGGTCGTTACCGCGTGAGATCTTCTTCCATTTCGCATGGGACGTCAAAATTAATCCAGGCCAAACATTTATATAAACTTTGGAATAGCAGAGGATGCTTCAAGGCTACAGCTCTAGGTCATACAGCATTAAATATTGCTTGTTCTTTTTACAAGAAGATTAGATATGTTCATTCCTTTTGACGGGAGCCAAGATGAGCGATCGCGTTGAGGTGCTTATTGCGGCTTTGGATTGTAATCCTGAGTCGCTTATAGATAAAATGAATATTCAGACAGACGCAATTGTCGCCAATCAATGTGACGAAAATAGGATTTATGACTTTAATGCGAACGAACATTGTATTAAAGTTTTGAACTTTAATGAACGCGGCGTAGGTCTTAACCGTAATAATGCCCTGATGAGAGCTACTGCGGAGTATTGTCTCATTGCTGACGATGATATGGTCTATCTTGATGGATATGAAGAAATAGTTTTACGTGCTTTTAAAGAAAACCCTAATGCCGATGTCATTATTTTTAACTTAGAAGAGCCAATACCGCATCGTTTTATTAATAAGAAGAAATTTACGGTTGGATTTTTTAATTTTATGCGCTACGGTGCGGCGAGAATGGCTATCAGATTAGATTCGATTCGGACAAACGGCGTGTTCTTCAATCTTTGTTTTGGTGGGGGAACTGATCATTCTCATGGTGAGGACACGCTCTTCCTGGCTGATTGCCTAAAAAAGAAGCTACGCATCATTGCGGTACCAGATTACATAGCTTGTTTGACTGAAGAGCGAGAGTCAACGTGGGAACAAGGTAAGAATGAAAAATATCTTCGCGATCAATCTTTGCTCTTTTCTTTAATCGATAGCCGTAAATGGAAATTGTTGTGTTTACAAGACGTAATTAGGCACGGTAATGAATTTACTGTTTCTCGGTTAAAAGCGCTAAAAATTATGTTAAATAACGGGCGGAGCATGTAACGTGGGCGCCATTGCTAACTATCCACTCGGATCTCTTATATATTTTCTCGTATTTATTATTGGAATTGTTTTCGCCAATGAGGCTCAAGCCAGCGATAGAAAAAAATACTTGTATTCATAGCCTGTGTTTTAGCTTTGTTTTTCGGTCTAAGAACTGAAAAGGTCGGCATTGATACCGTTAACTACTTAAGATACTACACTGAGACCATACAATACGGACCAAACATAACCGCAAGTTGGTACGACACGGTATATGTTTATGGAATGTCTTTATTTCGAATGGAAAATGGGTTTTACTTATTTAATTTCATTGTTTCATTTGCAACGAACTTATTGATTCTACTTCGTCTCTGGGATTTTAAAGAACAAATCAATTTAAGCCTTTCGTTCGGACTCTTTTATTCCTTTTTTATTCCAGTTGAACTAAATATTGCGAGACAGTTATTAGCGATTGCCCTTGTCTTCTGGGGCTCTAGATATATTTTTACCCATAAAGTTTGGCTGTTTTTAGCGTTTCTATTATTCGCAGTTGGAATTCATAGATCGTCTCTGATTGCGATTTTGCTGCTATGCGCTCTCTATTTTATTAAAGACGAGATGTCCTATTCTTCTCGAACGGTGCTTTCTTGTGTCAGCCTAGTTATGCCTGTTTGCGTAATAGCAGCGCCTATTATTTTAATTAATACAGGTTATTTGACAGACTATGCGAAATACTTTGAATCGAACGATATTAAAATTGGCCTAATGACAATTCTCAAGTTACTCGTTTTGTTCATTGGTCTCTCTAAGCACAAGCTTTTTCAACGTTTTGATGTGCAAGGTAAAGCCACTGTTATCTTTACCATAGTTGGCCTAGCAATTTCGATCATTGGCTATTTATTTGATTATATGGAGAGGATCGGATATTTCTTTTCGATATTCGATGTCGTCTCCCTTTCATATCTTGCTCGAGCGCAAAAGGATATTGGTAATGCGGAGTATGAACGCATGATATGGCTGTTGAGCCTCTATGTTTTGTTTACTGCTCTATCCGGAAATGGACAGGGCATTCTCCCTTATGAATCGCTATGGTTTCACTTTACAGTTTGAGGTGTGCATGTTTTCCAGTAAATGGTCGGGAACCGTTCTTGACGACTGCTCGTGCAAAAAAGTTAAACCCCGCGTATCAATTTATTGCCTGGCTTTCAACCATGAACAGTATATAGAACGTGCAATCAATTCCTTTTTGATGCAAGAAGTTAATTTTGATTTCGAGATAATTGTTCACGATGATGCGTCGACCGATTCAACTCAAGCAATTCTTAGGGATTATCAGGCTCGATATCCCACAAAAATAAAGCTGGTTTTACAAAACGAAAATCAATACAGTAAGGGGGTTCCAATTGTCAAAGAGTATATTGAGCCTTTAATTGAGGGTGACTATATTGCCATGTGTGAAGGCGACGATTATTGGACTGATAACAGAAAGCTTCAGAAACAATTTGACGCTCTAGAAAAACACCATGAATGTTGCCTTTGCGTTCACAAGGTTATGGAGGTTACTAACGAGGGTGACAATCTAAACACATTCTTTCCTCGTTTCCATTTGGAAACTGGCCCTATTGATAGGTCAACTTTCATACCATTGAATAAAGAGTATGCATTTCAAACAAGTTCTTATTTTATTAGAGCTGATGTATGGCATGACTATATTAAATATCCTCCCGAGTTTAAACAGTTGTGCCCGGTAGGGGATGTCCCGATGCTTCTCTTTTTTGGAAATCTGGGGCCGGTTTATTATTTTGATGACATGATGTCATGTTATCGCCGGGGTACAACTTCCAGTATGAGCGATTGGCTGTTTCGACAAGGGTCTCTTGATAGGCTTTCGGTCCATGCAGAAACTATGGTTCGGGTATTTGAGGCTTTTGATGCGTATACAAGGGGGGCTTATGGTACTTTCTGCCAAGAACAGGCTGCTGGATACATGGCCCAAGTTTACTTTTGTGGGAATGGATCCATTTCATCTCTTTTGAATAACGATTGGCAGAATCTTCAAAACTTGCGATGGGAAAAAAAGGTTGCCGTTATCCTGTCTGCTATATTTCCGTACCTTGCTAAGACCCTATATTTAAATCGACTTTCTAAGAATGGAAAATAAATTGGCCTCAACTGACATTAAGCGTGGCGCAATTAAGTCTTTATTTTGGAAAATAACCGAGAGAGGCTCACGAGCGTTTGTCGAGCTTGCAGTTCAAATCGTAATGGCTCGGTTGCTTGCGCCGGAGTTGTTTGGCGCTTTGGCGATCATGCTTGTTTTTGTAAATGTAGGCAATATATTTGTACAATCTGGACTTAACACGGCTTTGGTTCAGAGTCCGAAAATGGATGACAGCGATTGTTCGACCGTCTATTGGATCAGTTTGACGGTTTCAGCAGCCCTATATTTATCCGTTTTTTTCGCGGCGCCCTCGATTGCTTCTTTCTACCAAATGGACGCTATCATATGGCCGTTACGTGCACTTGCATTGATCTTGATTATCAATGCTTATAACGCGGTCCAAATTGCCATTGTTCAGCGAGAGCTGAAGTTTCGCATTGTCTTTAACGCCGCAATTGCGTCTTCCGTGCTGTCTGGTTCAATAGGTGTAATTTCAGCAGTATTTGGGGCCGAATTATGGGCGCTTGTTTTACAGCAACTCAGTTATCAGACGTGCAATTGCTTTTTTATGGCAGCGCAAGTCGATTGGCGACCGCGTCTCGTCTTTAACTCTAAGCGGGCTCGTGAGCTCTTTTCATTTGGGTGGAAATTGCTTGTCTCTGGTGTATTAGATCAAGGTTACCAATCGCTTTCTGACTTAATTATCGGGAAACAATTTAGTGCTTCGAGTCTTGGATTGGTATCTCAGGGAAAGAAATATCCGCAGGCACTTGGATCCATGCTTGATGGTGCGATACAACCTGTGATGCTGTCGGCGGTCTCACGCGTTCAAGATGACGTAGCGTATGTTAAGCGCCTAGTGCGTAGAGCGCTAAAGACCTCAACATTTTTTATCGTCCCCTCGATGACTTTGTTTGCTGTTGCCGCAGAACCCATTGTGGGAATTCTTCTCGGAGCCAAATGGCTACCCTGTGTTCCCTTTTTGCAAATGTATTGTTTCGTCTATGCGCTTTTGCCGATTCATACAACGAATTTACAAGCGCTAAATGGCATGGGTCGCTCTGATTTATTTCTGAAATTAGAATTAATCAAAAAGGGATACGGAATCTGCTTCATTTTATTTGCCGCCTTTATTTTGCATGACATCCATCTGATGGTTGGCATGTACATGATAAGTGGCATTTTCTCTACTTTCGTCAACGCCTATCCGAACAAGAAAGTTATTGGCTACTCATATATTGAACAATTGCGTGACATTGCTCCGGCATTTGGCATCTCAGCAGTTTCAGGAATAGCCGCTTTGTTGTGTGGCTCATTCGTAACTTCATCGGCTCTGAGAATATTTATTAACATCACCGTAATGGCGTTGGTTTATCTAGGGATTGCTTGGGTTTTCAAACTCGAAACACTTGATTATCTCATTAAAACTGTAAGGGACTTTTTAGGAACAAGGCGTCGCTAACGTCACCTTGAATTAACTCTAGTTACTTTAGTCATCGTTCTTTGAAAGCTGCATAGCGAAGGGAAGGTACCTGATATGGGTAACCGCATTCTTGTCACACGATCATCCATGCCTCCTATGGAGGAATACTTTGAAGAGGTCGCACCTCTATGGGAAAGCCATTGGCTTACCAATATGGGTGTTGAGCATAAGAAGCTCGAGGCGGACCTCAAGGAGCGTTTGGGGATCGACAACCTTGCTCTGTTCACGAATGGTCACAATGCCCTAGAGTGCATCCTCGAGGCCATGGCTCTTCCGACCGGCGGAGAGGTCATCACTACACCGTTCACCTTTGCCTCGACCACTCACGCTATCGTGCGAAAGGGACTTACTCCCGTATTTGCCGACGTGAATCCCGTGAATCTAACGTTGGATCCCGAAAGCATCGAGCGATTAATCACCCCGCGCACCTGCGCCATCGTGCCTGTGCATGTATACGGCAATCTTTGCGATGTTGATGCCATCCAGGAGATCGCTGACCGTCACGGGCTTAAGGTCATCTATGATGCCGCCCATGCCTTCGGCGTCGAGCGCGTGAACGAAGACGGAAGCAGCGATAGCGCGGCGACTTTCGGCGATGCAGCCATGTTCAGCTTCCATGCGACCAAGGTATTCAACACCATCGAAGGCGGTTGCGTCTGTTTCAAGGACGAGGATCTGTATCCGCTGCTCAACCAATGGAAGAACTTCGGCATCACGGGACCCGAGGACGTCGAGTACGTCGGTGGCAACGCCAAGATGAATGAGTTCTGCGCGGCGATGGGCGTCTGCAATCTTCGTCACCTGGACGCCGAGATTGGCAAGCGCAAGGCCGTTGCTGAGCGTTATTGGGACAACCTTGAAGGCACGGCCGGCGTGACCGTTTTCCGTCCCGCCAATAACATCCGCCACAACTATGCGTACCTTCCAGTGCTGTTCGATCCGAGTGTCTTCGGCGCCACGCGCGATGACGTTTTCGATGCCCTGGACAAGGTTGGCGTCGGCGCACGCAAATACTTCTATCCGTTGGTCAACGATTACGCTTGCTACAGAAGCGTGTACTCCAGCGACCGCACCCCTGTGGCGAAGAAGGCGGCGTCCCAGGTGATCACGCTTCCCATGTACGCCGATTTGGCATTGGAAGACGTTGACCGCATCTGCAATACGGTTCTGGATGCAGGAAAGGAAAACCGATGAGTAAGACACTTCTCCTTCTTGGTGGGGCACGTTATGCACTGCCAGTTATTAAGGCAGCGCATGAGTTGGGCGCAAAGGTTGTTACTTGCGATTATTTGCCGCATAACTATGCACATGCCTTTTCGGATGACTACATCAATGCAAGCATCATCGATAACGAGGCTGTTCTTGCCGCCGCTAAAAAATGCAAGGCGGACGGAATTATGTCGTTTGCAGCAGACCCGGGTGTGGTGTCCGCGTCATATGCTGCCGAGAAACTGGGGCTGCCGTTCCAGGGAAGCTATGAGGCAGTTAGCATACTTCAAGATAAAGAGCGCTACCGCGCCTTCCTTCGTGATAATGGCTTTAATTGTCCCGAGCTTCATATCTATCGCTCTGCCGACGAGGCCATGAATGAAGCCGATTCGATTGCTTATCCCGTGATTGCCAAACCGGTTGATTCGGCTGGATCGAAGGGCTGCTCTCGCGTGGATGGTCCTGAGGATCTTAAGGCAGCGGTTGAGTACGCTCTCGAGTTTTCGCGTGATGGGCGCTGTATTGTCGAACAATTTTTGGAAAAGGAGGGAGATTCGTCCGATGCCGATGGATTCGTTAGCGGCGGAAAGTTCTCGTGTGTAAGCTTTACCTCGCAGTTGTTCGATCCCTCCGTTCCAAATCCCTACACGCCAGCTGCGTATGCAATGCCAGCATCATTGCCAGCGTGGGCACAAAAAGAGCTTGTCTCGGAATTGCAGCGATTGGCTGATCTGTTGGGCCTTCGTGACGGCGTATTTAACATAGAGACTCGCGTGGCAACCGATGGCAAAGCCTACATTATGGAGAGCTCTCCGCGCGGCGGCGGCAATCGACTGTGCGAGATGCTCAAATATGCCACCGACGGAAAGACCGATCTTGTCATGGCGGCGGTGAAGGCTGCGCTCGGCGAACCTGTTGGCAATCTTTCGATGCCCGTTTATGACGGCTTCTGGTATCAGCAAATGCTCCACTCTGATCATGACGGTGTATTTGCTGGTATGGAATATGCATCTGGTTTTGCCGCTTCGCATCTTGCCGAAGAGCAGCTGTGGATTGAGCCCGGCGCCAAAGTCAAGGCGTTCACAGCGGCAAATCACGCATTCGGATCGGTATTCCTTAGGTTCGACACGCAAGCCGAGCTTGATGCATTTCGCGCCGAGCCGAGTGAGTTCATGAGGGCGAAGGTGAGCTAGCCGTGCAAAAGAGGATTGTAGTAATCGGTGCAACCGGCAACACTGGCGCATACCTTACCGAAGATCTATTAAATCACCTGCCTGCAGATGAATATGAAGTGTTTGCCGCCGGTCATAGAGAGACGAATTTTTTCGATCGCTATAACATTAGTTATTCAAGCATAGATATGTCTGATGCTTCTACTCTGGAGCAGCTCCCCCAAGAGGGCATCCATGCGGTGATTCTTCTCGCTGGTTTACTGCCAGCATATATGAGCGGCTATAACCCTTCCGATTATATTGACGTAAACAGCCGTGGAGCCCTTAACGTACTCGAGTATTGCCGTAAGTCAGGTGCTGATCGCATTCTTTATTCTCAGACTATATCCGATGTGCTGGGTTCCGTTACTCCGGAAAACCCCGTAATTCATCCTTACGATGATCGCAATATTATTATGACTGGCGATCACACCGTCTATGCTCTTTCCAAATGCTTCGCCGTTGATTTGATCAAGCATTATCAGGCTGAGTACGGATTAAAAGGCTTTGTGTTTAGGCTTCCCACTGTCTACGCCTTTACCCCCGACAAGACATACAACGTCGATGGCGTGCGTCGGACACTTGGATATCGATTGCTGATGGATCGAGCCATGGCAGGAGAAACGCTTGAAATCTGGGGCGATCCCACTCGCGCCAAAGATGTTGTAAACGTCAAGGACTTCTGTCAGCTCTTACGTAAAGCTGTGACCGTAGAGAACGTTGACGGCGGCTTCTTTAATGTGGGTACCGGTATTGGAACTTCAAACGAGGACTGGATTCGCGGTATCGCGAAGGTATTCAATCCAGAAGGCGTTGAGTCAAAGATTGTCTATCGTCCGGAAATGCCAAGCGGTCCTTCTTATGTAATGGATATCGAAAACTGTCGTGAGCTATTAGGCTACGAGCCGAAATATGACTTCTTAGACTTTCTCGAAGACTTCAAGGCTGAAATGGCTCTCAATAGGTTTAAAGATCTGAGATAGAACCAAAGCCATCACCAAAGCTAAATCTGAACCGAACACTGAATCCAATCAAGGAAATTAGCAAGAACGGTATCAGACTCCTAAGAGATTTACGACCGATATATTATTTGTCCAAGCAGCCAAAAGTGACTTGAGCAGCAATGCGCACTTTATCTCGACTGCCGCTGAAGGGAAAACGTTGAAAGGCATAATTCTTGCAGGTGGGTCCGGCACTCGACTGCATCCGATTACTAAAGCCCTTAGTAAACAGCTTCTGCCAATTTACGATAAACCGCTTGTGTACTACCCTTTGAGCGTATTGATGCTCGCAGGAATTCGCGAGGTGCTTGTCATCTCGACGCCACGTGACCTGCCAGCGTTCGAGGAGCTTCTCGGCGACGGCGCCGAGTTGGGCATGCGATTGGAATACGCCGAACAGGCCGAGCCTCGCGGCCTAGCCGAAGCTTTTACCATCGGGCGAGACTTTCTTGCCGGCGAGCCGTGTGCGCTGGTTCTGGGTGACAACATGTTCCATGGACAGGATCTCACTCGCGTGCTCACGCGGGCAAAGGAGAAAGTGGAACACCATGGCGGGGCCGTAGTGTTCGGCTACCCCGTACAGGACGCCAGAGCCTTCGGTGTGGTTGAGTTCGATCAGAATCACCGTGTGGTTGGCATCGAGGAAAAGCCCAAGGTCCCAAAGTCTAACTACGCAGTACCGGGTCTGTATTTCTATGATGGATAAGTTTCCGACATCGCGGCCAACGTTAAACCAAGCGCGCGCGGCGAGCTGGAGATCACGAGCATCAACAATGCCTATCTAGAGCAAGGTCAACTGTCGGTCGAGCTGATGGGCCGAGGCATGGCGTGGCTGGATACGGGCACGCCCGAAGGTCTTTTGAAGGCCGCCGAGTACGTGGAGGCCGTGCAGAGCCGCCAGGGTTATTACATTGCGTGCCTGGAAGAAATCGCTTATCGCCGTGGTTTCATCGACCATGATCAGTTGCACGAACTGGGCGAAGCACTGAAGAAGACTGCGTATGGAAAGTATCTTTTGAGTGTCGCAAACGAGGTAAAGAGGGGGTAAATATGTCTGAGATTTTTGAACCCAAGAACATCATCGTCACGGGCGGCTGCGGCTTCATCGGCAGCAACTTCGTCCACTACGTGGTCAACAACCACCCCGACGTGCACGTGACCGTCCTGGACAAGCTGACCTACGCCGGCAACCCCGAGAACATCGCCGGGCTGCCCTCCGACCGCGTGGAGCTCGTCGTGGGCGACATCTGCGACGCGGAGCTGCTCGATGAGCTGGTCCCCGGCCACGACGCCATCGTCCACTACGCCGCCGAGAGCCACAACGACAACTCCATCGCAGACCCCGAGCCGTTCCTGCGCACCAACGTCGAGGGAACCTTCCGCCTGCTGGAGGCCGTCCGCAAATACGGCGTCCGCTACCACCACGTCTCCACCGACGAGGTCTACGGCGACCTTGCGCTCGACGACCCGGCGAAGTTCACCGAGGAGACGCCCTACAGGCCCTCCTCTCCGTACAGCTCGACCAAGGCTTCCTCCGACATGCTCGTCCGCGCGTGGACCCGCACCTACGGCCTGCGCACCACGATCTCCAACTGCTCCAACAACTACGGCCCCTACCAGCACGTGGAGAAGTTCATCCCGCGCCAGATCACCAACATCGTCGACGGCGTGCGCCCCAAGCTCTACGGTAAGGGCGAGAACGTCCGCGACTGGATCCACACCGAGGACCACTCATCGGCCGTCTGGGACATCCTCACCAAGGGCCGCACGGGGGAGACCTACCTCATCGGAGCGGACGGCGAGAGGGACAACATCACCGTCCTGCGCATGATCCTCGAGGCCATGGGCCGCGACCCCGAGGACTTCGACTGGGTCGCCGACCGCCCCGGCCACGACCGCCGCTACGCCATCGACAGCACGAAGCTCCAGCGCGAGCTCGGCTGGAGGCCGGCGCACACCGACTTCGCCGAGGGCCTGAAGTCCACCATTGACTGGTACGTCGCCAACGAGTCCTGGTGGCGCCCGGCTAAGGAGGCCACCGAGGCCAGGTATAGGGCACAGGGGCAGTAGCTACGCTGCACAATTTCTTTGCGCCCAGTAGCAATGGGTGCGCAACTATATTTAAGAAACTGGAGAATGACATGAAGATTGCTGTCGCCGGTACCGGCTACGTCGGCCTGTCGCTTGCCGTCCTGCTTTCGCAGCACAACGAGGTGCACGCGCTGGATATCGTGCCCGAAAAGGTCGAGAAGATCAACAACTACATATCGCCCATCCAGGATGACGAGATTGAGCGCTTCCTGACAGAAGCCAAGGCGGGGGAGCGCGAGCTCGACCTGCACGCCACCGTCGACGTGGCGGAGGCCTACACGGGCGCCGACTACGCCGTCATCGCCACGCCTACCAACTACGACAGCGATAGGAACTTCTTCGACACGAGCTCCGTCGAGGCCGCCATCGCCGCCGTTCGCTCGGTGAACCCGGACGCCTGGATCGTCATCAAGTCGACCATCCCCGTCGGCTACACCGCGGGCCTTCGCGAGAGGCTGGGCGACAGCAAGATCTTCTTCAGCCCCGAGTTCCTGCGCGAGAGCAAGGCACTCTATGACAACCTGCACCCCAGCCGCATCGTGGTGGGCGCGCCCAAGGACGACCCCGAGGCCGTCGCGGCTGCCGAGCGTTTCGCACGCCTGCTTGCCCAAGGGGCGGACCCAGCCGAGCTGGAGCGCGTGAACGCCGACGGCACCGTGGGCATCCCGGAGCTCGTGCTGGGCACCACCGAGGCCGAGGCCGTCAAGCTCTTCGCCAACACCTACTTGGCGCTGCGCGTGGCCTACTTCAACGAGCTCGACACCTACTGCGAGGTCCGCGGCCTCAACACCCGCGACGTCATCGACGGCGTGTGCCTTGAGCCGCGTATCGGCAGCCACTACAACAACCCCAGCTTCGGCTACGGCGGCTACTGCCTGCCCAAGGACACCAAGCAGCTGCTTGCCAACTACAGAGACGTGCCCCAGAACCTGATCGAGGCCATCGTGGACGCCAACCGCACCCGCAAGGACTTCGTGTCAGACGAGGTGCTGCAGATGGTGTGGGACCGCGTGTACGAGGGCAAGCCGAAGCCGGTCGTGGGCGTCTACCGCCTGACGATGAAGTCCAACTCCGACAACTTCCGCGCGAGCTCCATCCAGGGCGTCATGAAGCGCGTGAAGGCCAAGGGCGTGCCCGTGGTGGTCTACGAGCCCACGCTGGACGCGCCGGAGTTCTTCGGCTCCGAGGTGACCCACGACCTGGAGGCCTTCAAGGCCGGCTGCGACGTGATTGTCGCCAACCGCTGGAGCGACGAGCTCGCGGATGTTTCAGAAAAGGTTTATACAAGGGACCTATTTAAACGCGATTAGCTGAAAGGAGATAAAGGAAAGAAATTTTCAGTTCAAAAATGAAGGCCGCCTAAAGCTGCTCATCATCGTGGGCACCTGCCCCGAGGTCATCCGCCTGTCCGAGGTCATCAAGAAGTGCCGCCGCCACTTCGGCTGCTTGCTGGCGCACACCGGGCAGAACTACGACTACACGCTCAACGGCATCTTCTTCCGCGACCTATCGCTCGCCGACCCGGACGTCTACCTAGACGCCGTGGGCGCGGACCTGGGCGAGACCGTGGGCAACATCATCGCGGCCTCGTACAAGCTGATGGTCCCGGTCCAGCCCGACGCGCTGCTTATCTTGGGTGGCACCAACAGCTGCCTGTCCGCCATCGCGGCCAAGCGCCTGCACATCCCCAATTTCCACATGGAGGCCGGCAACCGCTGCAAGGACGAGTGCCTGCCCAAGGAGACCGCCACATCGTCGACGTGATCTCCGATGTCAACCTGGCCTACTCCGAGCACGCCCGCCGCTACCTCAAGGATACTAGCTGCGCCCCGGAGCGCACCTCCGTCACGGGCTCGCCCGTGACGGAGGTCCTGCGCGCGAACCTGGATAAGATCGAGGCCTCGGACATCCTCTCCGAGCTCGGCCTGGAGCCCAAGCGCTATATGCTGTTCACCGCACACCGCGAGGAGAACATCGACACTAAGGCCAACTTCATGAGCCTGTTCACCGCGATCAACGCGCTGGCGGAGAAGTACGACACGCCGATCCTGTACTCCTACCACCCGCGGTCCTGCAAGCGCCTGGAGGCCACCGGCTTCAAGCTGGACCCGCGCGTGCGCATGCACGAGCCCATGGGCTTCCACGACTACAACTGCCTGCAGATGAACGCCTTCGCGGTTGTCTCCGACTCGGGCACCCTGCCCGAGGAGTCGAGCTTCTTCGCAAGTGTCGGCCGTCCGTTCCCCGCGGTGTGTATCAGCACCTCCACCGAGCGCCCGGAGGCGCTGGACAAGGCCCGCTTCACACTAGCCGGCATCTCCGAGAGGGGCCTGCTCCAGGCCGTCCACACCGCCGTCGAGCTCGACGCGGAGGGGTCGCTGCCCAAGGCTCCTGTTCCCGACTACGCCGACGAGACCGTGTCCACCAAGGTGGTCGAGATCATCCAGAGCTACACCGGCATCGTGGACAAGATGGTGTGGAAGAAGTATCTGTAATCGACGAGGTTTGAACTATGGAGTCGCTGGATGGCAAAAGAATCCGATAGCTTTGCTAAGAATTTAGCAATTTCGGTTATAACCGGCCTGTTTACTATTGGCGCCGAAGTGGCTGTAGCCTATTTGGTGCCACAGGTGCAAAATCCGATAGTAGTTAACAATAATGTTGTTGTATCTACAGACGATTATGAAAAGGCAACTGACCGAATCCAAGAGCTCGAAGATGAGCTTAATGAACTAAAGCGCGTGAGCTTGAACTCGAATAATGGCGGTGGTTCTGTTTCCAGTGCTGCATCAGATGATTCTAGCCGGGCATTATTGAAAGATAAGCCCGGCTCGTCATCCAATTATTCACAGTCAGGCGATACGAACGCGAAAGATACTGCGGGAAATCGCTATGACCCCAACCGCTGGGGAATTATTGGATCTTGCTCAGCTTGCAGTGGCTTTGCCGACTACTATTTGGGCGGAAACTATTCCAAGCTGTCCATTACCATCGCCCCTTCCAGCACAAATATTGATGGAAAGGGCAACTCTACTTCATTCGAAATTCTTGTTAAATACAAAGGCGATTCCGATTTCAGATGCATTCATACTGAAAAAAACATTAGTAAATCGACCTCTCCAATTCAGCTTGAGAACTTAGATATTTCTGGTGCCGAATGGATTGAATTCAAAGCTATAGAAAATGTAGATGAGGGCCATTTAAACGGCAACGTACTAATGATTGCGGATGCCATTGTTGGTTAGTTTCTAGCCTACTTGGCGTTTGTGCTTAGAGCTTCTAGCTGCAACTGTTGTTGATATCCGGAGAAGAAAAATTACTAAGATTGGTTCATAGTCTGTGCGTTTGATAGAAACTAATCGGCCTGCGTTGACATCCGCGGAGATGCTGCGGGCGATTCGCTGTTCACGTTCACATTGCTCGCCATTCTGGCCATCGGCTACATTGCCTTCGCCGTGCTGTTTGTCTGCTTCAAGATATTTATCGACAGGCTCGTCGCCCGCTGGCGCCATAACGCTTTGACCGAGAGCGAGCGGGCTTGGGCGCAGGACGGGGAGCGGGCAGCCCTGTCGCTGTGAGGGAGGACCTGTTCTCTCGAGAGCTGTGAAAAGCCCTCGGCATCGGCAGGCGGGTCAGCTCAGAGGACATAGCTACGATTCTTCTGACGAGGGCTACGTTCGCGGTCAACGTCGCGACGATGGCGCTGGGCCTCGCTGCTTAGCTACTTCGGGCAGTGTGGCCGCACCTTTTGCCGAAACGGGCGTTCTTTTTGCCGAGTGGCCGCTGTCGTCCGCTTTCGCTAAAAGCTACAAAGTGGGAAAATGGCCGATGTACCAAAGGCTCGATTGAGGAAGCAGGAGCACTGGCATGTCGCGCAAACCTAAGCGTCTCGAACCGTTCGGCATCAAGGGGATTGAAGTCTCCAGGTTCCGTGCCATGCACGATCTCGAGATTGGGCTCGGGCAGCTCGTTACCGTGATAGCGGGACAGAATGGGACGAGCAAGTCCACCATATTGGGCATGCTGGGGCAACCGTTCGGGCTCAGGGACAGGAGGACCATCTTCGGTAGGCCGTTCAGCACCAAGTTCACGGACATATTCAACATGTCGCCCGATCACGATATCCCGGGCGAGCATCTCTATTACGTCGATTTCAGGGACGAGGCCATTTCCGGATCCCAGGGGCAGCACGTCCAGGTCAAATCGTTTAAGCGTCCCGCAAAAGACAAATCTTCCATTCGTATCGTGACCGGCTCCTCCCGAGCCAAGGGCGAGGGTAACATTGACTACCCCGTAATCTACCTCGGCCTGAAAAGGACCAACCCAGTCGGCGAGTTCCTTAACCCGCAGGCCGAGCAGACGGACTTTTCGGAAAGCGAGATCGAGCGCTTTAACCAGTGGTACGCTCGCGTTATGGTCGACCAGGATAAAACCACCGATGTTGTCAGGATGTCGAAGCACGGCCAGAAGGAGACCCTTCTCGTCAACACCGCCACCTACGACTACCTCGCCAACTCCGCCGGGCAGGACAACCTTGGACAGATATTGGGCGCCCTCATCTCCTTTGAGCGGCTCGCCGACGCCATGGGCGAGGAGTACAGGGGTGGCCTTCTCCTGATCGACGAGCTCGACGTGACCCTGTTCCCCTCCTCCCAGGTGAGACTTTTCGATTTGCTGAAGGAGCGGGCCGCTGCTCAGAGGGTGCAGGTTGTTTTCACCACCCACTCGATGACGCTCCTTGAGAAGGCCGTCAAGGAGACGCAGGGCAAAAACGATGCGGTTAAGGTCCTGTATCTCAAGAAGAGGGAGTCCGGGATCAGGCTGACGATAAATCCGCCGATAGACGAGATTCAAGCCGACCTCATGGTTGAGCCGCTGAGGCCGAAAAAGGGCCCCAAGGTCGAAATCTGGTGCGAGGACGACGAGGCGAAGTGGGTGCTCGGGCAGATAATGCCTTCGCGGCTGAAGCGGAAATGCGATATTGTCTCCGCGAAGCTCAGCTGCGGCGAGCTGGGAGAGCTCGCCGTTAGGGACATAGCCTCGCTGCGAGGCGTGTGCTTCGTTGTGGACGCCGATTCAAACAGGGATGCGGCAAAGAAGATAAAGGATTGCGCCAGAAGATTCGTGCTACCCGGAGGCGACAAGTCGCCTGAGCAGTCCATATACGATTTGCTTTGCGGCCTCTCGGACGAAGACGACTTCTGGAGCAATGGCAGGCATTACACCAAGCAGGTCATGCTCAGCCGATTTGCCGACTCAAAGCGCGACTTCGAGCACAACGGCGGGGATAAGGAGCGCAAGCACTACAAGAAATGGTTCAGGAGAGAGAAGGCCGAAGGGCTGTGGGGCGAAAACGGCTTGGCTGTCGCCGCCATCTGGAAAGAGAGGTATGAGTCGGAGATTAGGGACTTTAACGAGAAACTCGAGCGAAGAGTTGACGCAATCATAAAACGGCAGCAGTATGAACGGGAACAATAGAGAGGCCGCTTGTTCGACACATTGAGGAGGTGAGAAGATGGCGACTACGTACACGCCCATCAGGTATCCTGGCGGGAAGACGAAGCTGTACCCCGAGATCAGGGCGATCCTCGAGATGAACGACTTGCTTGGGCATCCCTACGCCGAGCTGTTCGCCGGCGGTGCGGGGCTGGCCATCAAACTTCTCCTGAAGGGCGACGTGTCCTCGATCGTGATTAATGATTACGACCGCGCCGTGTACTGCATGTGGGGTGCCATCGTCAATCACGCCGAAGAGATGTGCGAGTTCATCGACTCCGCCGTCTTGAACATCGAGACCTGGAAGAAGATGCGCGACATGTACCAGAATCATGACGGGGTGGGTGATTTTGAGCTCGGCAAAGCGGCTTTCTACCTCAACAGGACGAACGTATCGGGTATCTTGAGTGGCGGCGTCATAGGCGGGCTCGAGCAGACCGGCAACTACAAGATGGACGTTCGCTTCAACCGCAGGACCTTGAAGAAAAAGGTCATGGACATCGCGGCGCGAAGGGACGACATTGAGGTGACGAGACTCGACGCGGAGGACTTCATCGACGATAGGATGGGCGACTCTGAACTGTTTGCCTACCTCGACCCGCCGTATGTGCAGAAGGGCCCCGGTCTGTATCGCAGCGCGTTCGACGAGGCGAAGCATAGGTCGCTCGCCCGAAAGGTCGGCGATGCCAGGAGCAAGTGGGTCGTGACCTACGATGCCGACAAGCTCATCGACGACATCTACGGCAATTACGAGCGCGGGGACCTAGAGATTAGCTACACGGCCAATGTGAAGACCGTCGGCAGGGAGAAAATCATTCTCGGACCGGGCCTTGTCTGGCCTGAAGAGCTCTGACGCTTGGGGCTCACCCCCACTATGTTTCAAAAATGCTACACTTTTTGAAACATAACCCAAAAGTTGAGCCTTGATGCGCTGCCCTAAACCCTCCTTACCGTTCGCCTGCGTTTGCATTGGTGCTGAACGCAGCTAGGATATGCGCGTCGCGACAGCCCATCTTACGGCCGCGGTCGGCGGCTGGCCTTTATCGAACGGGCGTGAACGTCGAGCCCTGTGAAAGTGTTAGCATTGTTCATCGAATGCCCCTTCCATGAATGCGGCGTAGGCGCTGGTTGTTTGAACGCCATTATTGTCGGCCTAATCCGCGGATAAGCATGCAGGAGGGTTTCCCGGCTTTTCATGTCCTGCTCATAGCGTCTTGCTTTTGTTTTTCTGATGTTGCCAAGACTTATCCGGTTTCGAGCTTTTGTCCGATAAATCTCTTGCTGTTCGTCCAGATCCATTGATTTGGCAATCGTTTGGGCTTTTTAGCACGGTATCCTTCGAGTGTAACCAGAACTGTATTTCCTTGGGAGGCGAATCTATGCAGACATTGATGCCTCTTCGCACGACTGACGGACTTGATAAAAAGGACCTTGGCATAGGTAAAAAGTGACTCGCGAAAGACGGGGCTCGCCGTAAGCTGATTTGGGAATTGATACTGAAAATTGAATATAGCATTCAGGATTTCAACGCGACAATCGAAGGCAGGTTCAGCGGCAAGCCATAGGATGTCGTATACCTTGTTGTTCTCGACGATTGGATTAAGCGCTCTTATTGGCTGGTCAAGAACTGCCTGCGTGACGATGTCTCGAACGGATTTGAGTTCTCAGATCACGCAAGGCTTGAGCTTTGCCTGGACTTCTTTGAGTCTATCCGCTCTTTCGTGGTCGAGCACCCAAAAAGAACGAACAAACACCCTAAGTACGAATTCGACGGCGGACGGATTTGTGCGGATGTCCGCACCAAGTCAATCATGGATGGCTTTCCTAAGGCGAAGCTCTATCGCCTATACATAGAGGGTATCGTAGAGACCGAAAGCGTTCGGGACGATGATGTCGTCCTGGCAACAAACTCGGAAGATTGGAACGAGGACGGAGGACTCCATTTCCAAGGGCTTAGCTTTGACATTGGGGGTATTCGAGATGTCGCCTAGCTCTACATTGATGCTCTTTACGAGCTCGATCGTTACGTATCGAGATTGAGGAAGAAGGACTTCGAGTGAGGCGTTCGCCGTAATCTTGTGGCAGCTCTCGTCGAGGTTTATCCAGTTTTTGATTTTCGCCCGATGAATTATCTTGTCGCTCACGCGGATTTGCCGATTCGGCAATTGGCGAGGGGCTATCAAGGCGTCGCTTTGGGCATTATTTATAGAATAAAGACGACAGCATGAATTTGAGGATGTTCGCGGGAGATGCGAGGAGATTTTGTAATTCTCTTCTATAGCCTTTGCATCAGATTTAACATCGGTTGGTTAATTATGATTCACGCAATCAGCGAAGTTGAATAGAGGTGTTTGTGGTTAAGAACTTCTTTGTCACTTGCGGAGTATGTGGATGCGTGCATCGTTTGCGCGTCCAGGCTGGATTTGTTAATGACTACCCGGTTAGATACTTGTGTCCGCAGTGCCGGAACCGAATCGACGGAGCGGTTCGCCTTGACCCGAGCTGCGCTTTGATTGATTTTAATCTCGACCCTGGCACGGTTGCCTCCATGGATGGAAATTTAGATTGCGCCCGAGTTATGGTGGAGTTATCTGGTGAGCTTCCGTCATATAAAATATCAGTAGAACATTGTGCCTGCATGACAAGCCCCTTTATCAGAGCCTCTGGGCTGATTCCGTTTGATGAACTCAGCGAGCACGTGAGCGATATGGTTTATTGTCTTCATTATTACCGCGAAGACTGGCCTACCCTGAGGACCGCTTTTCAACTGTACTGCGATGGGCATGACGATTATGCGGATAAGGTTCTTTCGGAATTCGAACGCAAACTGCTCGACGAGGACAATCGACACTATCCCTTGCTGAGCCGAATCGCGAGAATGTCTTGGCTCGGTTTCCCCATGATTGCAGGAAGTGACGCGTATGAGCGCGCTGTTGAATGTGAAAAACTCGTTTCTGGTCTAGAGGCAGGGGCGCTTTCCGGCCTAGCAGGTTACTATCTCAAAACCGATATGAGTGCCAAGTCGCTGCTTGCTGAAATCAACGAAGTTCTGGATTCCGTAGCCGAATCTTATCCGGTTCTCCTCAACGGTTTTACTTTTCTTGTGGCGGGAGACGCCTATGACTTGGAAAAGTACGGTACGTTCTGCTGCACTCCTAGTGATATTGAGAAGCTTTATTGTCGGGAATATGAGCTTATTGGCAGCCTGCTTGTTCTGTTTATCGGGCTCGACAACATCGAATGTAACGGGGCGTTCGATGTCATGCCCAAAGGCGTAGACCTAGGTGCAAAGTCGTTCGACAAACTTTCTACAGCCCCTAAGGCAAAGCGATTCAACGCTGTCGGTACGGGCCCATTTACTGGCCTTATCAAGCAGTGTTGGAATCCGGTTCTGCGCAATGCATTTAGTCATAATCGGACAGATTTCGATTGCGCGACTCAAGTCATTCGCACTTTGCGTGAGGATGGGACCAACGATTCTCAAGGCAACACCTATTTGCTTGAAATGGTTCGCGATTGCATTTTGATGGCTCGGGAAATTATGGTAATTCGTAGTGTCATATTCCATTTCATTGGAAGAGGGCTGTGGTGACGATTGGGCTTAACGCTGATGTGTATGCACGGCGTAAATCGTGGTGCATATGTGCGTCAATCATCGTGCTAGGGGTGTGAAAGCGATATGCCATCGACGTCATCTCTGGCCATCTCCGTGTTTGCGCTCGCAAGGCAAGAATTAAGGTTTACTGCCTTAATTGGCATTGGCGCGTCGACGATCGCGTCTATAAATTTTTATGAACTGCGATATGGACTCATTGTTATAGCTAGGAGCCAAACATGGAAACACCCGCCGTTCTCTATCATTATGCAAGCCTAGATACGCTGGCCTTGATTCTACATAATCGGACTATCAGGTTCAGCCGGTTAGATAAGGTTGATGACCCACAAGAACAGCGTTCAGCAGACTCTCAAAATCTTGGAAAAATGAAGCTCGTCAGTTGTTGGACCTCTTCTGATGAGGAGAGCATCCCCATGTGGCGCGAGTATGCTGGAGCTGAATGTGGCGTAAGAATCCAGATGAAGAGTCATCCGTTTAGGCGGTACTCTGTGTCTACTGAGAGCCTCAATAAGTTATCAAGTGAAGCAGTTCTGAATGCCCTTGGTGGTTCATTTGATGGCCTTCATCTGCCTCTCGAGGAGTTTTGGGATAAAGACTATTTCTTTTTTGAAACCGCCCGTAATATCAACATGCTTCACAAGGTCGAATATACAAATGACGAGTCCCTTTTATTTCCAAAAGTGATTAGCACTTTTGGAAATGGTGGGGTTGAAGCTAAAATACTTGCCCTTGGAGTTCACAAAGCCGCTGCGTGGTCATATCAACAAGAGTGGCGTTATATCTTGTCAGCCGTTCCAATAGGTATCGCTAGTGTAAGCAATGTCCGAATAGATCGGGTTCAGAGAGCGAATGACATCATACTTGATAAGTGCAATCCTGGAATCCCGCCCTATTACGATCTCGTTATCTCTGATGAAGCTTTTTCGTCAATGAAGATCGTTTCTTCTCCAAAGATGACAAATGGCAACCGCGTAATTCTGGACGCGCTGGTAGAGAAATACGCACCAGGCATTGAGGTCGCAGAGAGCTCGATTGAGCTGGCATAGGTAGGTTCCCACCCTGACAGCTCCTCTCGAACCCTATCCATAGCTTCATGAAGCGCTTATAGGTTAAGGGCGTTCTCATAGTGGCCTCTAGGCGCCCGAGCCGGACGCTATCTCTACTTTCACCGATTGGCAAAACGATTTACACCTAATTATTGGCGCTGCTCAGGGACATTTTCTTTGTTTACGGCTTGATCTCGCTAAACTAATAACTGCTGCTACCAGGGCATTTTCTGGTGCACATTCTATTGGCTCCTGCGAAGATCGGAGCGGGTATGTTTGCTGCCGAGTCCTACACCAGCCGTCATTACATTGCGATTGTTGCCATGGCCTGCCTATGCGTTTTGCTGGGCGGGCCTTCTTATGCCGCGGGTGCGGAGAGCCTCATCATCGCGGGCGCGACGTACTACGAGCCGGGCGTGTCGGGCCCCGGCTGGGCCTGGACCGATGCCGACCACCTTGAGCTTAACGGCTACGCGGGCGAGGCCATCGGCGCCAAAGGCGACCTGGTGCTGACGCTTGCCGGGCAAAACTCCGTGACGGAGTCGCATGCGCCCGATGCGGACATCACGCTGTGCGGCATGGAGGTGTGGGGCAACCTGACGTTTCGCGGTACCGGGACTCTGACGGCGACGGGCTCGCAGTGCGGGATCCACATCTCGCAGGCGTTCGTGGTGGACGGCTGCACCGTCGATGTCCGTGCGGACGGGGCCGATATCACGGACGAGGCGGTGGCCGGCGTGATCGCCGGCGACATGGCCGTGCGCGGTGGCGGACGCGTCGTTGCCGCGGGCGCCGGGTCCGGAGCGGGCGTGCGCGCCTACGGCGTGTATCTGCAGGATGCGGGCCTTGGCGCTGGTGCGGCCGGCTGTCGGCTTTCCGTCGACGCCTCGTGGCTTGATGCGGCCGGTGCCGACGGCGGCGTTGCGTGCTTGGGCGGGTCGCTTGTGTCCGCGCGATTTGTGGCGCCTGCTGGCGGGGCTTTTGGTGCTGGTGGCGTGGTGGATGCTGCCGGTGCGGTGGCACAGCATGTGGTGATTGAACCCAAGGGCGCCACGGCGCCGGCGGGGGAGACCGGTGGGGGCGAGGTGACTGGCGATAGCGCGGAAAAGTCACCCACCGATGCTAGCCCCGCAGCCGGAGAGCCCACCACAGGCCCCACGGCAAATCCCTCTCTGAAACACGCGGCCACGCCAACCAAGACAACAAAGACAGTAACCAAGACCACGGTCGCCAAGACAACCAAGCCCAAGGCTGCCACCGCGACAACTGCGGCACTCCCCAAGACCGGCGACTGCAACTGGATCGCTGCATCTTTATCGTTATTCCTGCTGGGGTTGGTGCTTTTTGGTGCCACATATCGCTGCTGAGACTGCGCGACGCACCTAGCTGCAATACAAGACCTCTGTTGAAGCTTTAAGGGCAACATTTCCGGATAGGGAGCGTTGCCTTTTTCGTGCATGCAATGTATGACGTGCCATACCACTTAAATGACTATGTAATTACTTGCAATAACATAATCAACTATTGTATGTGCGTTATACTAAGGGTACACTCACGCGATTGGAAGGTCTAAAAATGGCAAGCTCAACATTAACCATCAGGGTTGACGACGACCTCAAACGCGAGGCGGCGGAAGTTGCTGATTACTATGGACTTGATTTGTCGTCCGTGACTCGCGCTTTCTTCAAGCAAATGGTCAACACCCATCGCATCCCGTTGACTTTTGCCCCTGAGGAGCCCAGTGCCGAAAGCCTTGAGGCCATTCGCGAGGGGGACGCTTTTCTTGCATCTGGCAAAAAAGGACGCTTTGACAATGGCGCCGATCTGATCGCTGCGGCGATGGCACAATGAGCACGTTAACCGCAGAGTTCTCTGCAGCCTTCTCCCGAGATTTAAAGAAAAAAGCAAAGCGCCGTAAATGGGATTTATCTGAGCTTCAAAAGCTAATTGACCTGGTGCTACAGAATACACCTGAGTCAATGGACATATTAAAGCGACGTCATAATATGCACCGGCTAAGCGGCAACTGGGCAGGGCGAAACGAATGTCACGTAGCAAACTCTGGCGACTGGCTTGTCATATGGTCATCAAACGAAGAGGTAGCTTTCTTTGAACGCACTGGCAGCCATGATGAGCTGTTCCGATAATTCCCTTAATATCGAAACCACCAAAACCATTCGGATTTCAACCTAATGGCATCCAATTTGTTCAATCTTGTTGGATATGTAGCTGCACAATGACGATTACCTGCCTATGCGTTTTGCTGGGCGGGCCTTCTTATGCAGCGGGCGCGGAGAGCCTCATCATCGCGGGCGCGACGTACTACGAGCCGGGCGTGTCGGGCCCCGGCTGGGCCTGGACCGATGCCGACCACCTGGAACTTAACGACTACGCGGGCGAGGCCATCGGCGCCGAGGGCGACCTGGTGCTGACGCTTGCCGGGCAAAACTCCGTGACGGAGTCGCATGCGCCCGATGCGGACATCACGCTGTGCGGCATGGAGGTGTGGGGCAACCTGACGCTTCGCGGCACCGGGACACTGAAGGCGACGGGCTCGCAGTGCGGGATCCACGTTTCGCAGGCGTTCGCGGTGGACGGCTGCACCGTCAATGCCCGGGCGGACGGGGCCGATATCACGGACGAGGCGGTGGCCGGCGTGATCGCCGGCGACATGGCCGTGCGCGCCGGCGGGCGCGTCGTTGCCGCGGGCGCAGGGACCGGAGCGGGCGTGCGCGTTTACGGTGTGTATCTGCAGGACGCGGGCCTTGGCGCTGGTGCGGCCGGCTGTCGGCTTTCCGTCGACGCCTCGTGGCTTGATGCGGCCGGCGCCGACGGCGGCGTTGCGTGCTTGAGCGGGTCGCTTGTGTCTGCGCGGTTTGTAGCACCTGTTGGTGGGGCTTTTGGTGCTAGCGGCGTGTTGGATGCCTCCGGTGCGATGGCACCGCATGTGGTGGTTGTGCCCGATGTCGCCACGCCTCCGGCGGGGGAGACGGACAGGGGCGAGGTGCCAGGTGGCGGGGCTAGTGAAACTGCTGGTGGTGCCGGTCCTGCTGCAGGGCAGCCCGGTGCTAGTTCGCCGACCGATCCCGCGGTGAAGCCTGCGGCCACGTCGCCCAAAACAAACATAACGACCAAGACGACGGTGACCGCGTCCTCCAAACCAAAAACCGCCGCTGCGACTGCAGTGACACTCCCCAAGACTGCCGACAACAGCTGGATCGCCGCTTCCTTAACGCTTTTCATTCTGGGAACAGCGCTCCTTGCTGCCGCATATCGCTGCTAAGGCCTCGTTTAAGTGAGACCAGGGGAGAAGTGAATGCAGCCATTGCAGAAGTCTTTAGCCTTCTACTAAATCAATTTATTAGAGATTGGTGCCGTATCAGCTATCGCTGCGACGGCACTATTTTATTCAGCTCAACTGCCTCTCGATCTATTACCGATGTTGAACCTTACACCCCATCTGCCAGAGCGATAAGATAATTGCAATTCAAATACTGCCGTTTATAAAGCTTCTTGTTCCGCTAAAGGATTGATATATGTCTAATGAAGCTAAAGTTGAGGTTGAAGATGTAGCCTCGTATATCAAATACATCAAAGGTCTTTCACCAACAATAAATGGTGACGCCAGAACAATTGAGTCTACATTTGTGTTTCGTGGACAAGGATCCACTAAGTTTGATCTTGTTCCGTCAATCGGAAGAGACAGTCTTTGGCGTAAACCGGGAAGTGACGCCATTTCTCCTATCATAGGCACCCTTAAGCACGAGGCGGATAATATTGAAACTGCGTGCCGCATATTGCCAAATGTTTTTAATCGAGATTTGCTTCCAATTGATCTTTTAGCCTGTCTCCAGCACTACGGAGTCCCCACCAGACTATTAGATGTCACTTCAAATGCACTTGCAGCCCTCTATTTCGCCTGCGGAAATCTGGATGACGTGGGCGAAGTATTTATCTTTAGGCGACCGGGAGGGGATAAGCAGGAATATCCCATCTGTCAGGCAATCGCGGACTCGTGGCATCTGTTTATGAACTCTAAAGTGTTATCAGACTTTGCTTCACTTGCAATATCTAGACCATACTTTGACTATCAACGTGATCTAGTGCTTTCAAATTGCCCTGAACCAACCGATCAGGCAAAATGGTTTAAGGAGTGCTGCGAAGACACGTTATTTGTCTACGGAACTAGATATCTTGATAGACAGGCCGCTCAGTCGGGGCAATATATCCTTTTCCCAAATGACATTCGTGGTGAAGATCCTTATTTTTCGTTTGAGGAATTCATAAGTCCACTACCCAAAGACAGCCCCGTAATAACCGGTCGTTGCATAGTGCCATCTGATAGGAAAGCATCAATACTGAACGAGTTGAGTAAACTTGGCATTACCGAAGCTTCGCTCTTTCCCGACAGCATTGAGAAGAGATGCGCCGGCATAGTGAGTGAGATTAAGAGACACTGTCACTGAAGATTGCTCTTAAAATCAGTGTAGAGAATTATGCTTCAGGCATTATGTCATACGTACTTATAAGGTTCATTGTCTAATATCTCAATTTAAAACCGATATTTGTTCAAAGCTAACAAATATCGGTTTTAAAACTATATAATTGTTTTTGTTATTTAAGGATGTCTGTGAATAATCGATTTATTTGAGAAGGATTCTAAAGATGATCCTCAATTTTTCATTTAAGAACTTTCAGAGCTTTCGAGATACTCAGCAGTTCTCGTTTGAACCGATTTCGAGCAAAAAGGAACTTGGACCCGTGCGAGTGGCTGCGGTTTACGGTGCAAACGCGTCAGGCAAATCAAATTTCTTAGACGCCCTAGACTTTGTCTCTTATTTTATTCGCAACGGTTACGCAACAGGTGATTCGAAATCTCATATACCTGTCATTCCTTTTTTACTTGACTCAGAGTCTCGATCAAGTGATACCGAGTTCTCGATTGAATTTACCGCCAGCAATTTGAAGTATGAGTTTTCATTTGGTGTAAACAAAAATGAGGTTACTTATGAGAACCTCACCGTATACCGGTCAAAACAGCCGTCCCTCCTCTATGACCGCACTTCGGTTAACGGGAAACAGTCGATTAAATTTGGCAGCTCCTTTACGGGCGCTAAAAAACAGCTTTGGGATATCACACGTAAAAACTCTTTGTTCTTATCTGTTGTTGCGGCGGCAGGCAATAATGTGATTCAGCCGGCATTCGCCGCTCTCGCCAACGATGTCTATCTCTACGACGCAACGCATTATCTAGCAGAACTTGCAACCATTAAAAAACTGTTTATCAACGATGACCCGCGAGCCCAAATGTTATCTCAGCTCATTAAATATGCTGACATCGGAATTGATGGCATGGACGTTCGTCAAGCTGAAGGCGTCCCTCGTTTAAAAGATTCACTCATCGGACCCGATGATATTCCAAAAGAGCCGCGCAATAAAAAAGCAGAAGACTTTAAATGGTCGTTCGCTTATGATCTGTTCTTCCACCATAAAGGCTCGGGAGATGGCTTTTGGCTGGACTCCGCCCATGAATCGGAGGGCACAAAAGCTGCGCTCGCGTTTTTCTCGGTAGCCTTACGCTCTTTAAGCAGTGGGGCCACAACAGTAATTGACGAGCTTGATTCGAGTCTTCATCCTACGCTCCTGCGCGACTTCGTCTCACTGTTCGCCGATCCCGACACAAATCCAAAGGGCGCGCAGCTAATCTTCTCAACCCATGATGTCACCTTGATGACGCGAACCAGCCCTATGGAAGAGGTACTCGAACGTGACCAAGTCTGGTTTGTGGAAAAGGACTCTGAAGGTGCTTCGCAATTAATTGCTGCGATGGAGTATTCCCCTCGTGCAAATGAGAATCTGGGGCGCAATTACTTAAACGGTGTCTATGTGCCGCTGCCCAACCCAAGTTTTCATCAACTTGTGGCCCAACTCATGAAGGAAGGCGCTGACATAAATGGCTAAGGCGGAAAGGAGAGGACTTGCTCGTGGCCGCAAAAAGCAAACAAGAGCCAAAAGAAAGCGCCACCTAATTGTGTCCAATGGCAAGGTGACCGAAACCGAATACTTTAACTTCCTTATTACTGAAATGGACGTTCGCGGAAGCGTGCGGTATCGGCATATTGACGGAGACCCTTTGAAGGTCGCCAAGCAGCTTTCGCGAGAGCTCGATTCAGATAAAAAGGCCGTTAAAGCGGGCGAAATCGAAGCATTGAGTTCCGCATGGATCGTGGTCGATTCAGATGAGTTCAGAAATCTAGCCGCAGCAGAACGAGAAGCAAAGACAAAAGGAGTTAGGCTCGCGATCTCCAATCCATGCTTTGAAGTATGGCTAATCGATCATGTCTCACCATGCCCGGAAACTTTTGCATCGACGCCACAATGTGAGAAAAGAGCGCGCGACCTTGGCGTTCTAAAATCTACTGACCCCAACAGGTCCTCCGCGTCAAAGTTCAAGTCGGTAAATCTCGAAATGATTGATGGTAACAAGGGCCTGGCTTTGACCAATGCCGCAAAGCACAATACGGACGATAAACGTCGTGCAAGAGAAATGAATCCGGACAACGTTGCCGCCTATCAAGTATGGACAGACTTGCCTGATCTTGTAGATGACGTATTTGGGTCGGGTAACTAGTGTGATTCATCCCGCGTTAGGGGCAGGCTTTTAACTCAAAAATTCGTAAACGAGGTAGCAATGCTATGGAGCTATGTTCAGCTAGAAGACGGCACTGGACGCGCTGTCTGACAGCCCCGAGCCCAAAGACAACCAGTACTTTGCATGGATCCAGGACCTTGTTTCCGGAAACCGCACGCGAGAAGAACTCGCCGACGAGCTGCGCCGCGGTTGCGTTGTGGGCATGGGCGATCCGTCGCACGTATAAAATCAAAGCATCCGCACGCCTGCCATTATCTTGATTGGACGCCACATGGAACTCCCTAGCATCCTGTGCAGCAATGTGTGCGACTTCGAATTTTGCCCCGAGCCCTGCTACGACCGCCTGGTCGACCTCGCCGACCCCGAGGACTGGGGTCCCGGCAACCGCATCCTCAAAAACTACCTGTCGTTCTCGTTTAGCCGCGCGGTGTTCCTAACCGAGCGCGACGTGGACCAGACCGCGCCGTCCAACCTGCCTTTGGTGTTCGACGACGACCGCTGCCTGTTTAACACCGGCCTGTACACGCGCCGCTACGAGACCATCTATGGCTTTTTTGAGCCCAACACCAAGCCCGACGCGCGCCAACGCTGGTTTTTGAAGGGCTTCTTTAAGGAAAGCGACCCCATGCTGGTCTCGTTTGAGTACCTGCCGTGCCGCGTGCGCTTTGCCGAGGACCCCTCCGAGCTGGTCTTTGACTATCGCCTGCCTATCCGTTCCAACATCGACCACATTCTGGGTGATGAGGAGAACCTGACGCGCATCCCCGCCAGCCTGATGGGGGAGGGCAATTCGCTGCTGCTGCGCCGCGCCTTTGAGGGCACCGTCGTCGAGGCCGCACGCCGCGCGTACCTGTCTCACGCTCGACATGGCTTACAACAACGCGCGACTTATCTGCCGTCCCGAAACCTCGTGGATTAAACGATAAATGGTGGTTAAGCTGCGGTTTTGTTGGTTGACTGGGTTGAAACAGTGCGATTTGCTCTCACGAATTTACAATCGAGGGCAAAAAGTTCTTGGTAAACCACGCGCGGCTATGATAGTATCTCTTTTGCCGAAAGGCGACGGGCGATTGGCTCAGGGGTAGAGCATATCCTTCACACGGATGGGGTCACAAGTTCGAATCTTGTATCGCCCACCATCTAAAGAACAGGTCAGAGGTGTTAAGTCTCTGGCCTTTTTCTTTTTGACACCAAGCTTGACACCAAACTCGAATCGAAAAATTTAAACGCGTTTCTAGCTGATCTCTCATGTGCTGACGTCATCGCGCGTTTTGCATAAAGCTCATGCGATCTTTCATTGAATTTGCCATGGGATTCACGCACAAATGTGGAGATAGGGACCACGACCCCAGAACGCCTGCCAGCAGATTTGTGCCACGCGGCGATCTTTAGACGAAATGCGTCGAGCTATTTGTCGGCATTTGGTCAGCTTCCAGTACTTACCCGCATGATGCGCCAGTAGATAATCGACCTTACCCGCAATCCGCACGGCCCGCGGACGAAACCAGGGGAGGCCCACATGGACGAGATCGTCTGCGCAAACACCGCGTTCCGATACTGGCGCTGCCCACCGCAAGTGCGCGACCTCTACCCGCGCTTGCCCAACTCAGAAGACGGCTGGCGGGCCCTATCCCAATCACCCTTCGTAACCGAAGTCCTCAAGACCCCGATCATTACCACGACAGCACCCGGCGGCGTTAACTACCATTCGGGATTACGGACAACAATCCACTGTGATGATGCTTCGGAGGTAGATAGCACGCTGGAAACCGCGATGAGCTTTAGGGTTACCAATCCACTTGCGACGCTATTCACCATGGCGCGCTTTCTGTCTCCAACCGATCTTGTCCTTGCCATGTACGAATTTTGCGGATGGTTCTCAGTCTTTGAGCCCACGGTAGCAGTAGAAGCGGAACTAGACAAAGCCAATGAGGCTGCCGAGAATGCAACCACCGAATCCCTCTTTGACCTTGATGAAAGCCAAGACGAACCACAATGGAAACGCGTTTATGCGCGCATAAAAGTCAAAGAACAGGTAAACACGAAGGAGCCCTACGGACAAAAGAAAACGAAGGAGGTCACAAGGCTAAAGGGCACTTCGCTCTGGATGAGAAAGCCGCTCATCGAATTACACGAGCTTCATGAGTACGCCAGTAAGATGAAAAGACGAAAGTGGGGTACAAAGTTTTACAACGCCGCGCAGCTGGTGACAGGTATAGCAGCTTCTCCGCTTGAAGTTGCAGGAATTTTATTACTATCGCTTCCTCGCTCGCGCGGCGGTGCCGGCTTTCGAAACGTATATATTAACGACCTTACACCGCTTACCGCATCGGCGCAGAGAATTGCAGGGCAAAAAGTCTGCTACGGGGATATCGTGATCGTAAATCCAACCATAATGAAAGCAGGCATCGTGGAGATTCAGGGAGAGGTTATCCACGGATCAGGCGCCGTGCTGGGCCACGATGCCAAACGCATGACGGCGCTGCAAAGTATGGGGTATGACGTCTTCCTGGTTACGCACGACATGCTTAACGATGCCGAGCAGCTTGATGCGATCGTGAGAAGTCTTTGCTCGCGCTTGGAATTACGCTATAGGTGCAAAACTAAGGCGCAAAAGACGACGGAAATGGAGTTGCGAGCCAACGTACTATGCAACTGGCTGGAAATCGGTCGTTAGACGGGTGCCTTGCTCATTTCCGGGCGCCCTCGGTCGGCTGTCTGCGATGCCGCCG
>NZ_QSIL01000004.1:0-253369 GCF_003469185.1 Collinsella sp. AM34-10
CTCTCTTCATGAGCCCCGCAGTCCGCTCCGACTGCGGGGCTTTTGCTATTCACCTAGTCATTGGGGACAAACCCGGCACTTGGGGACGGTCCTTTCCTGCCGGCAGCTTGGGACAGTCCTTAATAGTCATTGGGGACGTTCTTAAACGACTAGTCAAACAAGAACGTCCCCAACGACTACTCATTTAAGTCTGTCCCCAATGACTGCCCAATGGCTGGGAAGGCGCATCCCACACCGACGCATTGCCTTCGGGCCCTCTCCCCAGGCTCTCCATAGCTCAGCTGGACTCCCCGCAACCTGTTCCGAGTTGGCGGAACGAGCGCGACGTGGAGTGTCATTCTTTACCGCGTTAGACTAGACGCAGGGAAAGGAGGAGGACATGGATGCTCGCGTCAAGCAGCTTGTAAATATGATCGAGGACGCTCAGCCTGTCGCTGTCGCGGTACTTGCCAAGCGTCTCGAGGTAAGCGAGCGCGCCGTGAGAAACTATATCCATCGCGCAAACGACAGCCTTGCAGGGGTTGCACGCATCGTTGGCAGCAAGGGGCAGTATCGTATCGATGTTGCACGTGCAGATGAGCTTGCTCGCTTGCTAGACGGTGCGGCTCTGGCCCATCCGGGCATTCCTGATACGCGCGATGGCCGTGTGTCCTTCCTTCTTAACGACCTCCTCATGCGGTCCCAGTGGGTGACGATTGAGGAGTATGCGGATTTACTCTACGTTTCGGCGCGAACTCTGTCCAATGACATGCGTCTGGTAGAGCAGAAACTCGCCCAATTTGACTTAACGCTCGAAAAGCGCCCACGCTATGGAATCCGCGTTGCGGGCGGGGAGTCACAACGGCGCCTGTGCCTGGCCTCGCTGGTGAGGCCCGTGTTGCCCGACACCGACGATGCAAAGCTCGCCGAGCGCCTGCGGGCCATCGCCGCATGTGTGGACGATGCCCTGACGGCCTCGCCCGTCACGGTGAGCTCGCTGGCATCCCGCAATCTCATCATGCATCTTTACATTGCTCTTGGCCGCATCGAGCAGGGCTGCTATGTCCCAGCTGCAGAATCGGACGTTCAAAAACTGGAGGGAACGCGCGAATACGCCGCGGCTTTCCAGATTGCCGCAAACATCAAGGATGCCCTGGGCGTGAGCATGCCCCGAGAAGAGGTTGCCTTTATCGCAATCCATTTGCTCGGCAGGGGCACGGGCGTGCCCGAGAAGGGCTCTGTCGTTATCTCGGACGAGATGTGGGAGATTGCTTCCGAGATGGTACGTGCGGTCAACGATGAGTTTAGGTTTGACTTTAGCGGCGATCTTGAACTTCGCATGAACCTTGCTCGGCATATCGGCCCTCTGGGCTATCGCCTTGAATATCACATGCATATGGATAACCCCATGCTGCCCGATATCAAGACGAGGTTTCCGTTGGCCTATTCGATGGCAGCTGGCACCTCGCAGGTACTCGAGCGTCATTTTGGCAGCCAGCCCTCTGATGAAGAGCTCGGCTACATCGCCATGGCATTTGCCCTGGCCCTCGAGCAGCAAGCCGACCAGCCGCGTCGCAAGCGCATCCTGATCGTGTGCGCCTCGGGAGCGGGAAGCGCCCGTATGCTCGAGCACCAGTACCGCAAGCAGTTTGGCATGTATATCGATTCGATTGAGACATGCGATGTCGCCCGCGTGGGAACGTTCGATTTTTCGCACATCGACTACGTGTTCACAACGGTGCCGCTCAACGTCAAGTTGCCCGTGCCCGTCCGCGAGGCCGATTTCTTCTTGGAGACGAGCGATGTCAACGCTATCCGCAAGGTGCTGAGCGACGACACTGCGCAATCGGACTCCGTAAGCTCTTTCTTTAGCCGTGCCCTGTTCTTCAACCGCGTTGAGGCGTCGTCGAAGCAGGCCGTTCTCCGATATCTCTCCGAGCGCGCCGTCGAGAGCGGCCGTGTCGATGCCCCGTTTGCCCAAGAGGTCGCCGAGCGCGAGAGCGCGAGTGCCACCTCGTTTGGCAATGGGGTAGCCATGCCCCATGGGATGCATCCCTTGAGCGCCGAGGCCTTTGTTACCGTGGGCCTGCTCGAACATCCCATTCTTTGGGACGAATACGGCCATGAGGTCGATATCGTCTTTATGGTGTCGTTTGCCCGGTCGGGCGGCGATGAGGCGCGGATCTTGAGCTCACTGCTCGCCGAGATCTTTATGGACCGCCAGGGGGTCGAGCGCCTACGCGAGCGCCGGTCCTGGCATGAGCTGATGGCGCTTGTGCAAGCGCATACGGCTTAAGACTTCTTTTGTCGATAACCCTGTCTGTCTACCTGCAATAAACCTCGAGGATTGCGGGCGGGAGATAGGCGTTTCGAATATTCAAGTACAAACCAAACATCACGGGAGAGGAGACCGTTATGGACGATCAGGGAACCGAGATGGTTTCGTTTCAGCTGGTCGCTGCAGCGGGAGAGGCACGCAGCCTTGCCTTCGAAGCCCTTGAAAAGGCAAAAGCGGGGGATTTTGACGCCGCCGCCAAACTCATGAAGCAGTCAAAGGATGCGGGAATCAAGGCTCACCACATTCAAACGCAGCTGCTTTCGACTGAGGCAGCGGGCGAGCATCTGTCGGTGGATGTGTTGCTGGTCCATGCTCAGGACCACCTCATGTGCTCCATGCTTGCTCAGGAGCTCGTGCAGGAGCTGATCTGCCTGTATGAGTGCACTGCAACCAAGAACGCCTAGCGGCGTGCGGTGACTATCCAACCAATCAATGCGAAGGGAATCCCTTATGAAGATCCTTCTTGTTTGCGCAGCTGGTCTGTCTACAAGCATTCTGATGAAGAAACTCGAGAAATATGCGGAGCAAAACGGCATCGAGCTCGATATCGATGCGGTGGGTATCGGCGAGTATCAGGAGACGTGCGCCAATTATGACGTGCTGCTCTTGGGGCCGCAGGTGTCCTACCAGCTCAACACCGTCAAGCAGGGGAGCGGTAAGCCGACCGCGGTCATCCCCGCACAGGACTACGGCATGGGCAACGCCGCCAACGTGCTGGCACTCGCCCAGTCGCTGTTGGGTTAGGAGGCGACCATGGAGAAGTTCATGACCCTGCTTCAGGAAAAACTGACCCCTATCGCCAATTTCTGCGGCACCGAGCGCCACTTTGCCTCCATGCAAAAGGGCTTTATGAGCGCGATCAGCTTCATCTTGGTATCTGCCGTCTTTATGATCCTCGCCAACCCGCCGGTCACGGCCGACCTGGTGGCGCAGGGCGGGTTCTGGTCCGTCTTTGGCCCTTGGCTCGATTTTGCGACGGCCAATAAGCTCACGCTGCTCATCCCCTTCAATATGACGATGGGCATACTGTCGGTGATCGTGACGTTCGCAATCGCCTATAACCTGGCGGGCACCTACAAGATGCCCAAGCTTAACGCCGGCATGACCTCGCTGGTGATGTTCCTGATCGCCGCGGCGCCGTCGTCCTACTACCAGCTTGCTGACGAGTCCGTGCTCCAGGCGGTCCCCTGCACCTATCTGGGTGCGCAGGGCCTGTTTACCGCCATCATCGTTGCCTTGGTCTCCGTCGAGGTCACGCGCTTCTGCCAGACCAAGGGCATCACCATCAAGATGCCCGATGGCGTGCCGCCGTTTTTGTCCGAAACCTTTGGCGCCATCGTACCTATGCTCGCCAACATCCTCATCTTCTTTGGCGGCAACCTGCTGATCCAGATGATCGATCCCGCGCTGTCCATCCCCTCGGTTATCGAGAAGCTGCTCGCTGCCCCGCTTTCCGTCGCAGTTGACTCTGTGCCCGGCGCACTGCTTATCTGCTTCATGACTCTGCTGTTTTGGTGCTTTGGCGTCCACGGCAACATGATCGTAATGCCCATCACCGCCCCGGTCTCGCTTGCCGCCTTTGCCGCCAACGCCTCGCTCTATGCTGCCGGGCAGCCGCTTGAGTTCCACCCGGTGCTCATGTCGTTGGCCATCAACCTCATCGGCGGCACGGGTAATACGTTCTCTTTTGTGGCGCTCTGCGCGTTTAGGGCAAAGTCGCAGCAGCTCAAGGCATTTGGCAGGGCATCGATCGTGCCGAGCTTCTTCCGTATCTCCGAGCCCGCGATCTTCGGCGCGCCCATCATCTTCAACCCGATCCTCATGATTCCGTTTGTGCTAGGCGGCATGATCTCGGCCCTGCTGTATTGGGGTGCGGTCTCACTGGGTCTTGTCTCTAACTTCTACATCTTGGTGAGCGGCACGTTCCCCATCTTCGTTCAGGGCTTTGTCCAGTGCCTCGACCCGCGCATCTGGGTGTTTACGATCGTTTTGATCGTGGTCATGGCTGTGGTCTGGTACCCGTTCTTTAAGGTGTACGATAATCAGCTCCTGGCTCAGGAGCAGGAGAACGCCGCGGCAGCTTCTGCCGAGGATGCTGAGTAGCATGAGTTGCTTTGACAGAACGTCTGCCGCCGGTATGCCCGAGGGCTTTTTGTGGGGTGGTGCCCTCGCCGCCAACCAGGCCGAAGGGGGCTGGAACGAGGGCGGCCGCGGCATGTCGCACTCCGACCTGATCCCACAGGGTTCCGACCGCTGGGATGTAATGTTTGGCAGGCAAAAGCCCGTGGACGATCCGGACAGGCTGTATCCATGCCGCTGGGGCAACGACTTCTTCCATCATTGGCACGAGGATGTCGAGCTCTTTGCCGAGATGGGCTTTAAGTGCCTGCGTCTTTCAATTTGCTGGAGCCGTATTTTTCCCACAGGGATGGAGGCCGAGCCCAACGGCGAGGGCTTGGAGTTTTACCGTCAGGTATTCGAGGCGCTGCGCGAGCATGGAATCGAGCCGCTTGTGACGCTGTCGCACTACGACTATCCGTTGGCTCTGGTCGAGCGCTATGGTGGCTGGCAAAGCCGAGAGATGATCGAGCGGTATGCGCACTACGTCGAGACCGTCGGACGCGCGTACCAGGGCCTCGTGCGTTATTGGCTTACGTTCAACGAGATCAACAGCGTGGCGCTGTCCTATCTCAACGCGGGTGTCACGCTCGAGGATGAGCGTGACCGTGCAGCCGTGACTGCGGCGTTCTCGCACCATATGTTTATGGCGAGCGCTCGCGCTGTCGAGATTCTGCACAAGATCGATCCCGCAAACAAGGTGGGTTGCATGGTCGCTGCCGGTGCGACCTATCCGTACCGTTGTGCGCCCGAGGACGTATGGCTTGCGTATGAGGAGGACCGCGGCCGCTACTTCTACACAGACGTGATGGCTGCGGGCGCCTATCCTGCTTGGAAGCTGCGTGCACTCGAGAAAGAGGGTGTTCACGTGCCCTTTGAGCCGGGCGATACGGAGTATCTGGCAGAGCATACGGTCGACTTCATCTCGTTCTCGTACTATTGCTCGCGCTTGGTGTGCGCCGATGATCAGGTGATCGCCGAGAAGGCGGAGGGCAACGTGTTCCCGACGCTGCGCAATCCGTACCTCAAGGATAAAGAGACTGCCTGGAAGTGGCAGATCGATGCGCTGGGTTTGCGCGTGACGCTTGCCGGCTACCACGATCGTTACCATCTTCCGCTCTTTATCGCCGAGAACGGTGTGGGCGGACTCGATGCGCTGGAAGACGGCAAAGTCCACGATGCGTATCATATTGATTACCTGCGAAGGCATATTCTTGCGCTGCGCGATGCAATTGTCGAGGACGGTGTTGACCTGATGGGATACACGCCGTGGGGCTGTATCGATTTGGTGTCGGCCTCGACGGGGCAGATGAAGAAGCGCTATGGCTTTGTTTATGTTGATGCCGATGATATGGGCAAAGGCACGTTCGATCGCTACCGAAAGGACAGCTTCTGCTGGTACCAAAAGGTCATTGCATCAAATGGCGAGGACTTGAGTTAACTCTTGCAGGTCTGTTGCCCCCGCGGTCCGCTTCGGCCGCGGGGGCTTTTGTTATTGAGGCGGCTGTTCATGAGGAGCATTGCAGGCTGCGGAAACCCGGCACTTGGGGACGTTCCTTTCCTGCCGGCAGCTTGGGACAGTCCTTAAAGGCCGCATCGATCAACTGCGGAAAGCACATTCCAGAATGAGCGTCCAACATGGGGTGCGGTTTCCCTTGAGGCCCTCAATCGGAAAATGCATCCCGGATTATTGTCGAAAAGCGGTCCCTAGTTTCCCAAACGGGCCGCTAACGGAAAGCGCACCCCGCTATTGGGCCCCAAAGCAGGATGCGCTTTCCGTGCCGGCAGTTCCGGGCATCCAGAGACCACTCATTTAAGTCTGTCCCCAGTGACTAGTAGTAGGCCCACATGGCTTCGACTTCGTTGAGGACCTCTACGACGCCCCAGCGGCGGGCGCTGCGGCTGGCCGAGTTGGGATCGAAGACTTCAATCTGGTCGGCGTCGTCAATACCGTAAAGCACAATGTAGTGGCCCACGTTGGTAAAGATGCCCGGCCGAACGGCGGCGATGACGGGCGCTCCCGAACGCAGCGCCTGAGTCATCGAGTCACGATCGTTATGGAGTTCCGTTCCGTTAAGTCCCAACTGCCACGCGCCGCTCGTCATAAAAGACCATTCGGTTGCACCGGTGGGGGCGTAATTGCCCGCCTCGGAAAGCGCGCACATATCGACGGGGGTCATATCGGTGCGTCCCGTCTTAAAGATATAGACCATGGTGAGGCACGTAGGCCCGCAGGCATTTTGGCGGATGGTGCCGCCGGCGTAAGGCAACTCCGACCACGCGGGGTCGATCTGATAGATATGGGGCATCGTGCCGGCTTGCCATTGCGAGCGCGGGGTCGAAAAGGCGAAAGAATAACCGGGCGCGACGGGGGCCTTGAGCAGCTTGTCCTCGGCGGTGGGCTCGAGACCGGCCGAGCCGTGGGACATACAGGAGCTCATAAGCACAAAGACCAGACAGGTGAGGATAGAGCACAGTGCGAGGCGAAGCCGACGAGCCGGCAGGGCGGGGGCATTCACGTACGATGTCGAGCGGTAGGGCTTGCCGTCGCGTCCGCCTTGGGGATGCGAAAAGAAGCGGTTGATATGGATGCCGGGCTGACGTGCGCCGTTGCGGCGCAGTTGCGGAACCTCGGCCTGACGCTGTCGAGTGCGCGCACCCAAGCGGCTATCTTGCTGCGCGCTTGTGCCCGTGCTCGGACGGCCACTCTGCCGTGTTCTGCTTGTCTGCTGCCGAGACGAAGGTCTGGGTTGCTCTTGAGGGCGTTGCGGATTGCTGCTCGGGGCCCTTCTGGGCGTCGGCGTGGTACGGCCAGCAAGGCGAACACTTTGTCGCCGTTGATCACCGTCGTTGTATCCGTATGCCATTCGTACCGCCTTGTCTCATGTATAACCTGTCTATCCTACAAAAAAGATGTGCAACAAAGGGGTCTGCGCGTCAAAAGCTCGGTAAACGGTACGAAAGGCGCAAAACACACGGCCTCAAAAACATCTCTATATGCGTCCGATGAGCGTACGCCCGTCGGGCGGGCGGCAACAATGGGCTGCAAACTGTGCCGTTCGTCCCAAAAATGGCGCCGCTCGTTTTGCAGTTCTGCCATCGGTCGAGCTACAAGCGGAGCTGCTGTGCCAAGGCCGTATCTTAAAGCCACGGAATAAAAGCGCGCGGCAAAACGGACCGCGCAAGGGGTGACGCCAAGGGCGTCAAAAAGGAAAGGAGGGGAACAATGGCGGACAAGAACGCAGAAGTTGCAGTCGAGGATAACGGCGGCATGAAGAAAACGCTTTCGCTCTGGAACTTCTTCACCATCGGTTTCGGTGCCATCATCGGTACCGGTTGGGTTCTGCAGGTCGGCGACTGGATGGTCGTGGGCGGCGGTCCCGTTCCCGCTATGATCGCATTCCTCTTGGGTGCAATCTTCCTCGTGCCCGTCGGAGCTGTTTTCGGTGAGCTCACGGCTGCTATCCCCATCTCGGGTGGCATTGTCGAGTATGTCGATCGTAGCTTTGGCCGTACGCTGAGCTACATCACCGGTTGGCTCCTGGCCCTGGGCAACGGCATCCTGTGCCCGTGGGAGGCCATCGCCATTTCGACCCTCGTGTCCGAGATGTTCGGCAGCCTGCCCGGCCTTGAGTGGCTGCGCGCCGTCAAGCTCTACACCATCCTGGGCGCCGATGTTTACCTGTTCCCGACGCTGATTGCGCTCGGCTTTGCAGTCTACGTCATCTTCCTCAACTTCCGCGGTGCCAGCTCGGCCGCCAAGCTCCAGGCCTTCCTGACCAAGGCCCTGCTCTGCGGCATGCTGCTCGCCATGGGCGTCTCGCTGTTCACCGGCTCGCCGGACAATGCCATGCCTGTGTTCTCCCAGGTTGCCGGCGCTGGCGGCGGCAAGGCCGCTACCGAGAGCACCAGCCTGTTCGCCGGCATCGTGTCGGTCCTGGTTCTGACTCCGTTCTTCTACGCCGGTTTCGACACCATTCCTCAGCAGGCTGAGGAAGCAGCCGAGGGCCTCAACTGGAACAAGTTCGGCAAGATCATCTCCCTGGCCCTGCTGGCCGCCGGCGGCTTCTACATGGTCTGCATCTACTCGTTCGGCACCATCCTCGACTGGCATGAGTTTGTTAAGAGCCCGGTTCCCGCGCTTGCCTGCCTCAAGGGTATCAACATGCTCCTGTACCTGGCCATGCTCGTCATCGCCACGCTTGGACCCATGGGCCCGATGAACTCCTTCTACGGCGCCACGAGCCGCATCATGCTCGCCATGGGCCGCAAGGGCCAACTGCCCGAGAAGTTCGCCGAGGTCGACCCCAAGTCCGGCGCTCCCAAGCTCGCCTGCGTCGTTCTGGGCGTTATCACCGTCATCGGTCCGTTCCTGGGCAAGAACATGCTCATCCCTCTGACCAACGTGTCGGCTCTCGCCTTCATCTTCTCCTGCGGTATGGTCGCCCTCGCCTGCCTGCGCATGCGCTTCACCGAGCCCGACCTGCCTCGTCCCTACGAGGTGCCCGGCGGCAAGTTTGGCATCGGCCTCGCTATCGCTGCCTGCGCCATCATCATCGGCCTGCTCGTGATTCCGTTCTCTCCCGCCTCTCTCAACATGGTGGAGTGGAGCATCGTGATCGGCTGGTTGGCTATTGGCCTGGCCCTCATGGCTTTCACCAATTCTCGCAAAAAGTAACGCCTAGCCGGGGCGGATCGGGTGCGCGGTGCCCTCTCTCCCGCGCACCGAACCCGGCATCACTTGGGTAGCTTTGTGAGGCCGCGACCCAACACGGCCTCGCCCACATATATGGATCCATAAGGAGGAACCATGTCCACTAAGTATGCAATCGTTGGCGGTAAGCTCATCGACGGTACCGGCGCCGAGCCGGTCGAGAACTCCCTCGTTCTCGTCGACGACAACGGCAAGATCGAGTACGCCGGTGTTATGCAGGACCTTCCCGAGGGCGTTGAGGTCATCGACGCCGCCGGCAAGACCGTCCTTCCCGGCCTGATCGACACCCACCTGCACTTCTCGGGCAACCTAACCGACGATGACACCGATTGGGTCATGCAACCGCTCCTCGAGAAGCAGGCCGTCGCCGTCAAGCAGGCCTACGACTGCCTCACCCACGGCCTCACCACCGTCTGCGAGATCGGCCGCTTTGGTATCCAGATTCGCGACTGCATCGACAAGGGCGTCTTTAAGGGCCCGCGCGTTCTGGCCACCGGTCTGGGCTTCTGCCGTGTTGCCGGTCACGGTGACTCCCACCACTGCACCCAGGAGCTCAACAAGGAATCCCACCCCTGGGGCGACCAGGTCGATGGCCCTTGGGATCTGCGCAAGGCCGTTCGTCGTCGCCTGCGCGAGAACCCCGATGCCATCAAGATCTGGGCTACCGGTGGCGGCATCTGGCGCTGGGACTCCGGTCGCGACCAGCACTATTGTTCCGAGGAGATCCAGGCCGTGGTCGAAGAGGCAAAGATGGTCGGTATCCCCGTGTGGAGCCACTGCTACAACAACCACGCCGCTGCCTACGATTCCGTCCGCTTTGGCTGCGAGCAGCTGATTCACGGCTTCGATATCGATGAGCGCACCATGGACCTCATGGCCGAGCAGGGCACCTTCTTCACCCCGACGATCGCCTTCCTGCCCACCTGGTACGCCACCTATCCGCCCGTCTACGTCCCCGAGCTGCACGACAAGTACGAGGGCACCCTGGTCGAGAAGGAGCTGCAGCGCAACTACGACTGCCTGCGCGAGGCCAAGAAGCGCGGCGTCGTCATGACGATCGGCTCCGACTCCTTCTCCTTCGTAACCCCGTATGGCACCTGCTCCATCGAGGAGATGTACGAGTTCGTCGACAAGATCGGCTTCACCCCGGTCGAGACCATCACCTGCGCTACCCTCAACGGTGCCAAGATGTGCCACATCGAGGACGAGACCGGTTCCATCGAGGCCGGCAAGTGCGCCGACCTGCTGGTCGTCAACGGTGACGTCGCCGCCGACATCCACGTGCTCAACACCGACAACATGGACGTCATCATGAAGGACGGCTGGATCGTCGAGGCTGGCACCTTTGGCGAGGCCAACAAATACAGCGCCTAAACTACCGTTCATCGACGACTGGATGTAAAACACAGTTTTTGATTGCATAATGCAATGGAGAGGGTCGCTTGCGGCCCTCTTTATTGCTATGGGTGCGATAGATAAAAGGGGATGACGGTGGATTTAAACAGGCTGATTCTGGGCAAGAGCTACAACTCTACCAAGGTCTTTCGTACGGCCCAGCATGTGGTCCAGGCCATCCTGCTCGGTGTTGTCGTTCCGGCGCTTATCCTGCTGCTTATCTGGGATTTAACCGATAATCCCAATCCCGTTCCGGGCGTCGTGGTCATTGCCGGCATGGTCATGCTGTGCTTCTTCTTCTCGTATGTCTTTGTGGTCCCCGACGACCTCACATCGAGCGCAACCGACCGTACGCTTGCCATCGCATCAAAAATATTCGCCTACACGTCGCGCGGCCTTACGCCCGAAGCGGCCCTGGGCGCCTCTAAAATCATCCTGTCCGAGACCATCGCCTCTGCCATCTGCTTTACCGATGGCAAGCAGGTGTTGGCAAGCTGGGGCGAGGACTCGGCAAAGTGCCCTGCCGGCACCCCGGTCGTGCTCAAGACCACGCTCAACGTGATCGAGTCCGGCGAACAGAGTGTGTTTTCGCGCGACGCCTCCAATGAGACGGGCGGCTATTTTCCCCGCCTGCGCGCCGGCATTGTCGCGCCGCTTACCGTGCGCGGGCATTGCGTGGGCACACTCGAGCTGTATTACCCCCGCCTGAGCAGCATCGATATGCGTCAGACGGCCCTTGCCTCGGGTTTTGCCGATCTCATCTCCACGCAGCTCGCTAGCTTTGAGCTCGAGCGCCAGGACGAGCTCACGGCTCGCGTTGAGCTTCGCGCCCTGCAGTCGCAGGTCGACCCGCATTTTCTATTCAATACCATTAGCACGATCGTGTCGCTCGTTCGAACCGAGCCCGACAAGGCGCGATCGCTGCTGATCGACTTTTCCAACTACTATCGTCAGACGCTTTCTGATTCCGATACGCTCACCACGCTCGAGCACGAGGTGGAACAGGGCACCCGTTATATCAATCTTATGCAGGCCCGGTATGGCGACGGCCGTCTGCGCGTTTCGGCCGACATCGACTTTGAGGTGCGCGACAGCCTGGTGCCGCCGTTTATCTTGCAGCCGCTGCTCGAAAACTGCATCAAGCATGCGCAGCGCGAGACCGAGCCGCTTTCTATTCGTGTTAGGGCTTTTGAGACCGATGACGGCTTGGAGATCATCGTCGAAGATGACGGCATCGGTATGAGCGAAGAAGTCTGCGCGCATCTGTTTGAGCAGCATCGCCGAGAGGAGCCCGAGAGCATTACCGCCGACGGCTCCATCAAGCGAGGTTGCGGCTTGGCGCTCTTCAACGTGCTTCAGCGCATCCATTTCTTTTACGGAGAAGATTCTGGCATGCGCGTGAAGTCCCAGGAGGGCGTGGGAACGCAGGTCATCGTTGAGTTGAACGGCGAGCCGCATGAGCCGGTGCCGCTAACGGTGTAGTACGCGGTTGGATTGAGAGAAAAGAGGGGAAGCGCATATGTCCGAAGGCTGGAACATCTTGGTGGTTGATGACGAGCCTCCCATTAGGGCTGAACTACGCTATCTGTTGGAAAAGGATACGCGTGTGGGTCAGATTGCCGAGGCGGGCAATGTCACCGAAGCCGTGGAGTCGATTCTGTCGAACAAGCCCGACGTGCTGTTTTTAGACATTACCATGCCCGGTCGCTCGGGAATTGAGCTTGCCGAGACGCTGCAGAACCTAAAGACGCCGCCAGTCGTGGTGTTTGTGACGGCATTTGCCGAGTATGCGGCTGATGCCTATAACCTCGATGCTGTCGATTACATCGTCAAACCGGTCGAGGATGCCCGCTTGTCAAAGGCACTCGACAAGATCGAGACCGCCCTGGGCGCTCGCCGTGTCGTCCATGCTCCGCGCCAGCCTTTGCGCCTGACGGTGGATCGTGGGGGCAAAAGGGTGTTCATTCCCGTGGCGGATGTCTGCTACTTTGAGGCGCGCGCCGATTTTTGCAACGCCGTCTGCGCTGAGGGAACATACCTGATCAATGAGTCGATTTCCTCGCTCGAGCGGCGCCTGGCCTCCGAGGGCTTTATCCGTGTCCACCGCAGTTATCTGGTCAATTTGGAAGACGTGCATAATGTCGAGATCGGTTCCACGGGTCTTATGGAGCTCAGGCTCGATCGCGTAACCTCGACGGTGCCTGTGTCCCGTCGTCGCGCTGCCGAGGTCAAGGCGCACTTGGGACTTGCGTAGGCAGTCTGCATATCATCGTTTACCGCCGCAGGTTTGGCATGACCGTGCGGTGGGCATAATGGGTGACATCGAATGAAATCGAAAGGATCATTATGCCCGCGCTCATTACGCATCATCTGTTTGGCGAGGAAAGCATCGACCGTCTTCCGCAGGGCGTTATTACGTCCGACGAGGAGCGCATCGCCTTTATCCTGGGAAACCAAGGTCCCGACCCGTTTTTCTTCCACATGCTCACGCCGCGCGTTTCCGACTGCACGTCGCTTGCTCAGGTCATGCACCGCTCGCGCATGTCGCGCCAGTTCTCGTGCCTGCGCGACGGCGTGTCGCACCTGCAGCCGCGCGACGCCAATCTGGGCCGCGCCTTTGCGCTGGGCCTGCTGTCTCACTATGTACTCGACCGCAATGCCCACCCCTTTGTCTACGAGCAGCAGTTTGGCATTGTAGATTCCGATCCCGAGCTCGAGGCTTCGGGCAGTCAAGTTCATGCCGTGCTCGAAAGCGACTTGGACGTGCTGATGCTGCAGCTCAAGCGCGATGGGGCAACGGTCGAGGATTATCCGCCGGCGGGCGAGATCGTCACTACCGACCGCATCAATCGCGTTGCCGGCGTGCTGATGAGCTACGTCGCCGGGCGCGTGTACGGTATCGACATCCCGGCGGGGGAGTACGCCGGCGCCGTCTCGGACATGCAGATGCTCTATCGCACCATTGAGCCGGCCGGCTCGGTAAAGACGCGCGCGATTGCCCTGGTTGAGGGCTTGGTGCATGACTACTCGCTGCTCGACGGCCTTGCTCATCGCGTGACGACGGAGCTGCCCGAGCGCACCGGTAACCTGGGCCACCTGACATGGAAGAATCCCTTTACCGATGAGGTCTCGACCGAGAGCTTCCCCGAGGTCTTTGAGCGCGCGCTGACCGATTACGAGCTCACCGTTGCCCGCTTTATCGAGACCGGTGACATGGATGCCGTGACCGGCCATATCAACTATAGCGGCCGCGTACTCGACGCCGACGAGGAGTTCGACCGCGAGGAGTAGGGCCCGTGCGTGCCCCTTTGCCGAATCCTTACCAGCGCTTCTGTGCAATTGGGGTACGATGAACTAACTGCATATCGGGCGAATACGAAGGGGCCCTGTCCATGAAATACACCAAGCTCGAGCGTAACTGGGTTATGTACGATGTGGGCAATTCGGCCCTCGTGTTGCTCAATACCTCGGTGGTGCCCATCTACTTTAACGCCATCAATACCGGTGCTTCCTCGGCAGACCTGGTGGTCGCTTGGGGCAACGCTCAGACGATCGCCTCGCTGGTCATTGCCATGCTCATGCCCATTCTGGGCGCGCTTGCCGATTACGCCGGCAACAAGATTAAGTTCTTCTTGGGCTTCTTCCTCACGGGCCTGGTTCTTTGCCTGGCGCAGGCTATCCCAATGTCCGCCATGGCATTTTTGACCGTGTACGTGCTGTGCACCATCGGCCTTAACTCTTCTATGACGTTCTACGACGCCATGCTGCCCGACATTACCACCGACGAGCGCATGGACGCCGTGTCCAGCTCGGGCTATGCCTGGGGCTACATCGGTTCCACCGTGCCGTTCATCATCTGCCTGGCGCTCATCATGGGTGGCCCCGCTCTTGGCGTCCCCACCATGCTGGCAACGCGTCTGTCGTTTATCATCACTGGTGCCTGGTGGCTCATCTTTACCCTGCCGCTCATTCGCACCTATAAGCAAAAGTACGGTCGCGAGCGCGGTCCCGAGGACACCATCGGCCACATCGTGGGCGGTGTGTTCTCCGAGGTCGGACACACCATGCGCGAGATCGCCCACAACAAGACCGTGCTGGTCTACATGATCGCGTTCTTCTTCTATATCGATGGCGTCCACACGGTCATTTCCATGGCTACCAGCTACGGCTCGGCTTTAGGCATCGACTCGACCCAGCTGGTGCTGGCGCTGCTCGTTACGCAGTTCGTGGCCTTTCCGTCCGCCATCATCTACGGCAAGCTCGCCGGACGCGTGGGCACGCTCAATATGATCCTGGTGGCGGTCGCCGCCTACATGGGCATTGTGCTGTTCGCCGCATTCTTCCTAAAGACCGCCTTTGAGTTCTGGGTGCTTGCCATTATGGTCGGTCTGTTCCAGGGCGGCGTGCAGGCGCTCAGCCGTAGCTACTTTGGCCGCATTATCCCTAAGGAAAAATCCAACGAGTACTACGGCTTCTTTGACATCTTTGGTCGTTATGCAAGCGTCATGGGCACCTTCCTAGTGTCGGTCGTCACCTCACTGACCGGCAACCCGTCGCTAGGCGTCCTTTCCATTGGCGTGCTGCTGGTCGTTGGCTTTGTGCTGCTGGTCCGCCTGTCTCGCATGACTCAGGCGGCAGAGCGGGCCGCATAGAAGCGAGCGGCTATTGTGCCTGTCCGCGGTACTCTTTTGGGGTTATCCGCAATAAACATTGCGACTTGCGAGCAATGATTTGCCCAAGTGGGTATGATGGAATCAGCTAGGTCGCGGGGCGTCGCCTGTGTTTGGCGGCGCCCCGTTTTTGTGTTGCAGGGAGGGAAGGCATGAACGCCACGGTTGTGATTCCAACATACTGGGCGGGCGATGATGCCCGTGCAAACGCTCCCGGCGTCTATGACCACTCGACGAAGCTCAACGCCACCAATCCCGAGCTCGACCGCTGCCTGGCCTCGCTCGAGCAGGTGCGCGACATTCCGAGGATTATCCTTTTGGTGGTCTGTCCCATCTTGGCCACGGCTGATGTGTCGAAGCGTGTCCACGAAATCGTCGACGCGCACCCTACGCTCAAGGTCACCGTGGTTACCAACACCCAGGCATCGCGTATCGCCGACCGTGTGGCGCAGATTGCTCCCAAGGGCTCGGGCGAGTGCGTGAGTCTGCGCGGATACGGCGCCATTCGCAATATGGGGCTTGCCTGCGCTGCGGTGCTCGGCCACGATGCCGTTGTCTTTTTGGATGACGACGAGACCGTTATCGATGCCGACTTTATGAAGCGCGCGACCTATGCACTGGGCCAGCAGACGCGTCAAGGCCTGCCGATTTTGGTTAAGAGCGGTTACTTTTACGATCGAGACGGATCGCCGTTGGCGCCCACAGACAAGGTGGGCATTTGCCATCGTTGGTGGACCAAACGCATCGAGTTTAATCGCTGGATGAAAAAGGCGCTCTCGGGCACCCGTATCTCTCGTTCAAACTACGTGTGCGGCGGCCTTGTGGCGCTTCATGCCCGCGCCTTTACCCGTGTGGCGTTTGACCCGTTTATCACCCGAGGCGAGGACCTAGATTACCTCTTTAACATGCGCATGTTTGGCTATGACGTGTGGTTTGACAACGAGTGGGTCGTTCGTCACCTGCCGCCCGAGTCCGAGAAGCGCTCGCCGCGCTTTATGCAGGACGTGTACCGTTGGTACTACGAGCGTGCCAAGCTGACATTTGCCGCGCACCAGCAGGAGCTCGTTCCCGTCACGGCCGCGTCACTCATGCCCTATCCGGGCCCGTGGATTTCGCGCGAGCTCGACGACCGCGTGCGCAAGACCGCCATGGTCCGCAGCATGTTTACCCGCGAGCACGAGGGATACCTGCGCATTTGGCGTCACGGTATTGACGAAGCCAAGACCTACGCGCGCCAAAACGCCGCAAGCTACCTGCGTTTCCAGAGCTTCTGGCCCAAGATCATGGACGGGCTCTGGCGCGACGCACAACTGACCAGCATCCTGGAGGGGACTGAATGATCGACCGCCGCGCCCAGCGCGATAATTCAATATCAATCTTTCGCGTGATTGCCGTTGTCTGCGCCATTTGCGTGCTGGTGTACTTTATTTTTGCCCTGGCGACTGGAATCGAGCCGATCGCGACCGTGGTCGCCTGCGCACTGCTGTGCATCTTTCTGTGCATTTTTATCTATTTGACGCTCAATCCCGATTCGGTGCGTTCGCAGTACACCGAAGAGACGCTCTCGGTGGCCTCTGCCATGCTCGAGGACATCAAAGGCGGTCTGACGCAGGAGTCGGCGCGTCTGGTGTGCCAGCGCATTTTGCCCGAGACGCGTGCCATGACGGTTGCCATCACCGACGAGAGCAACGTGCTGGCCTGCGCGGGCGAGTTTGAGGAAAAGCTGCTGCCCGATTCGCCCATCCACACACTTGCCACGCGCTACGTCATCGAGCACGGTATCGTCCAGTCGTTCAACCGTGTGGTGGACGTGGTGGGTTCGGATGGCTCGCACAACTATGTTCCTGCCGGTATCATCGCTCCTATCAAGGTGGGCGACCGCACCGTCGGTACGCTCAAGTTCTACTACAAGACCCCGCGTGCCGTCGACCGCACTCAGTACGCGCTTGCCTCGGGTTTTGCCGAGATCCTGTCCACGCAGCTCGCCATCCACGAGCTCGAGGTGCAAAAGGAGCTCACGGCCCGTGCCGAGGTGCGTGCCCTGCAGGCGCAGATCAACCCGCATTTTCTGTTCAACACGCTCAACACCATCGCGTCGTTTACGCGTACCGATCCGCTGCGCGCCCGCGAGCTGCTGCGCGAGTTCTCCTCGTTCTATCGCGCCACGCTCGACAATTCGGGCTCGCTCATTCCCGTGTCGCGCGAGGTCGCGCAGACCAAGCGCTACCTGACGTTTGAGAAGGCGCGCTTTGGCGAGGATCGCGTGCTGGCGACCTTCGACGTGTCCGAGGACGTCGAGGACACGCTGGTGCCGGCATTTGTAATCCAGCCAATCGTCGAGAATGCCGTGCGCCATGGTATGGGCGACGACGATGCACTGAGGATCGACGTGTCGGTCCACAGGGATGGCGAAGATGCGATTTTGATTGTGGTCGCCGATAACGGCGTGGGCATGGACGAAGGCACCGCTGCCAGACTGTTTGACGAACGCTCCGCCCGTCCCGACGCGAGCTCTCCGCAGGGCGGCGGCGCCGGTGTGGCCATGCACAATATTTCGGAGCGCATCCATCGCTTTTATGGACCGCACTCTTATACACGCGTCGAATCGGCCCCGGGCAAGGGCGCTAAAGTGCTCCTGCATCTCGATTTGTCGGAGAGCATCTTCGACATTCAAGAGTAGAATGATAGGTTACGGGTTTAACGCTAGTTGGCGGATGCCCGACGTAGTTAGTTGACGAAAGGTTTTATCCCTATGCTGCGTGCGATGATTGTGGATGATGAGGCCCCGGCCCGTTCGGAACTTCGCTTCTTGCTCGAGCAGACGGGCAAGATCGGCACGATCACAGAAGCGTCGAGCGTTCGCTCCGCTATCGAGATGCTTATGGAGAGCCGCGTCGATGTTGTGTTCCTCGATATCTCGATGCCTGGCGCTTCGGGTCTGCAACTTGCCGAGGCACTGCATAAGCTCAAGAATCCGCCGGCGATCGTATTCGTAACCGCGTACAGCGATCATGCGGTCGAGGCGTTTGATGTGGATGCCGTCGACTATCTGATGAAGCCGGTCGAGGAGGCTCGCCTGGATCGAGCAATCGATAAGGTAATGCAACGCGCCAAGCCTGTCACGGACAGCAAGGTGACCATCGAGCGCATCCCGGTGGAAAAGGGCGGCCGCAAGGTCCTCATCCCCGTGGACGACATTCGCTTTATTATGGCCAAGGACGATTACTCCTGTATTTATACGGTCGATGACCGCTTTTTGTCCACGACCTCGCTGGCACAGTTCGAGGCCAAGCTCTGCGACTTTGGCTTCTTCCGCGTTCACCGCCGCTATATCGTCAACTTGGCGTGTGTCACCGACGTCGAGACGGTTCCCTCGGGCGCTATCCAGCTGGGCATTACGGGCGTCGACGAACGCGTACCGGTTTCGCGCCGTCGCGTCGTACCGCTCAAAAAGGCCCTGAGCCTCTAGTACACCGGCCCCGCAGCCCTGTAGACCAAAATCGTCTGCGGAGCCGTGGGGCTTTTTGCATGAATGCACCAAATCTTTTTGCGGAAGGGATCCCATGAACAGTGCAAGCGCCAAGCGTATCGACATTATCTCGGACACCCACGGCTATCTTTCGCCTGCGCTCTTGGACGAGCTTAAGGGTGCGGATCTGATTATCCACGCCGGTGACCTTACGTCGGAGATGGATTACGAGCATCTGCGCACCATCGCCCCCGTGCGAGCGGTGCTGGGTAATAACGACTACTACCGCGACTACGGCCCCGATGTGGACCGCTTGGCGCTCTTTACCTACGAAGGCCTCAAGTTCGCCGTAGCCCACTACCGTGAAGACCTTCCGGTGGGATCCGTGGACGTAGCCATCAACGGTCACACCCACGTAACCAAAGAAGCCCAAGTAGGCCGCTGCCTGGTCCTCAACCCAGGCAGTGCCAGCTATCCAAGAGGCACCCGAGGCCCCACCATGGCCAGAATGCTCGTCAAGGACGGCAAGATTCTGAGCACCAAATTTATTGACCTAGAGTAGGTGCAACAAAAACGGGGGATGCAGATCGCATCTCCCGTTTTTCTTTGAGCCAAAGGCCGAAGTTCAACAACAATCTTAGACAACCCTGCCGAGGAGAACGGGGACCTCGAGCCGCGGAAGCGGCGAGGAACAAAGTCTTTGAAGCAAGTGACGGCAGGGAGGGTCTCCGGGGCCGGCTGGCGCGGGTTGAGTTTGTCGCGAGTTCCGCACGCAAAGGAAAGCACTTAATGTGCTTTCCGTCTTGCGCAGGACTGTAGAGCAGCAAACTCAACCCGCGCCAGCCGGCCCCGGAGACCCTCCCGGAGGGACCGAAAAACTTTTTCAAAAAAGTTGTTGCGCGCCGGACAGACTTCTGTGTATACTAATCCCCGCAGCGCACGCGAGCGGAAACAAACGCGAACGACTGCCTGGGGAGTTAGCTCAGTTTGGTTAGAGCGCCGGCCTGTCACGTCGGAGGTCGCGGGTTCGAGCCCCGTACTTCCCGCCAACGCAATTAAAGCCACGTCTTCGGACGTGGCTTTTTGCGTTTAATAGGCCCTCGATCTTATATGCCTCTTTATCCAAATCACCGCATTCGCAACGAGCGAGCCGGCCTCTACTGATATATGTGTTCAAACAGGGGGTTTGTTGCGCAACATCTGTTCAATGAAGCAGGGGGTTCGGTTATACTAAATTGCACTTTAGGCCGTACCTGATTCAGCTAGTCTTCAAGTGCGGCATTCAGTGAACACCCATTTTATAATTTGGTTGTTCAGGCGGTCATTTGGCGTCTCGACACAAGCTCGGCCCCGGAGCTCGTTCGAGCTGTTCGTATTCCTTGAAAGGGGAAACATGGACATATCGAGGAAGACTGATTATGCCCTTCGCATGCTTGCGATGCTTGCCGAGGAGCCGGAGCGGTTGCTTTCTGTTCGCACTGCTGCCGAAGAGGTCAATGTTCCGTATTCGTTTGCCCGTTCGATTCAGCACGGCTTGGTTCAGGCCGGCATTGTGGAGAGCCTGCGTGGTGTTCATGGCGGCATGCGCCTTAAGGTGAGCCCCGACGATGTCACGATCCGTCAGGTCGTAGAGGCCGTTCAGGGCCCCATGGTTATGAACGATTGCACCGCGCCCGATGGCGACTGTGCGCGCATGGGCACGTGCTGCTATCATCCCCTGTGGGCCGGAGCCCAGGCGCTGATGCGCGACTATCTCGATTCCGTTTCGCTCGGCGATATCGTCGCCCATCGCCAGTTTCCGGCTGTCGATCCCAAGTTCGCCGACCGCGATGCGTTTCCCGAGTACGCCGCCTGCGCGTATGCTTGCCGGGAGGAATAGCGCCGCATAAGGAGCATTGTCATGATTCAGGACCCTTTTCGTTCGATGATTCGTTCGGAAGGGGTCCTGCGTTATCGCGACCTTCCGTGGCGCCGCACGCGCGACCCGTATATCATCTGGCTTTCCGAGGTCATGCTGCAGCAGACGCAGGTGCCGCGCGTGGAGACGCGCATGCCGGCGTGGCTCGATCGCTTTCCGACTGTCCGGGCGCTTGCTCAGGCCGCCCCTTCCGATGTCTTGGATGCGTGGCAGGGGATGGGCTACAATCGCCGCGCCCTGGCGCTTCACAGGGCTGCACAGTGCGTTGTGGAGGACTGGGATGGGGAGTTTCCGCGTGAGATGCACGATCTGGTCGCGTTGCCCGGCATTGGCCCGGCAACGGCGCAGGGCATCCGTTCGTTTGCATTCGATCTTCCGGGCGTGTATCTGGAGACCAACGTGCGCACGGTCTTTTTGCATCATTTCTTTCCCGATGTGCCGGCCGTTCCCGATCGCGAGCTGGTGTCGCTGATTCAAGCTGCCTGTCCGGCGGCCCCCGGTGCGGCGGCGGATGAGATTGCGCCCTTTGCCGCGCCTCAAGACGATGCCGACACGCCGCGCGCGTGGTATTACGCGTTGCTGGATTACGGCGCGTATCTTAAAAAGACGCTGCCCAATCCGTCCAGGCGGTCGGCGAGCTATAGTCGTCAGTCCAAGTTTGAAGGCTCGCGTCGCCAAAAGCGCGCCCACATTGTGCGCATGCTGCTGGCGGCGCGCGATGGGCAGCCGGCAGGTATTACGCTCGATGAAGCTGTTGCAGGCGTTAACGAGATGGAGACGGCAGCCGGCCGAGAGCCGGTCGAGCGCGAGCTGGTCGCAAGCATCCTTGCCGATCTGGAGCGCGAGGGCTTTTGCCGCTCCGAGGGCGATCGTTGGTTGAGCGTGTAGCCCGCTCAAATCTGAAGAACGGGATTGTAAGGTTTAAATTCTCGGCTTGAGGGCATCCTAAAGACAGGGCCGCTCAAAGCCTATGGGCGGCACGTGTTGAAGGGAAGTACACCTATGGATTTTGAGAACTCTCAGACCAAGAAGAACCTCGAGACTGCTTTTGCCGGTGAGTCCCAGGCACACACCAAGTATCGCTACTATGCATCCAAGGCCAAAAAGGACGGCTACGTTCAGATCTCGAATATCTTTGCCGAGACGGCGGGCAACGAGTCCGAGCATGCCAAGCTGTGGTTTAAGTATCTGCACGATGGCGCCGTTCCGGGCACTCTGGACAACCTGCGCGACGCCGCCGCGGGCGAGAACTACGAGTGGACCACGATGTATGACGAGTTTGCCAAGACCGCCGAGGAGGAGGGCTTTGCCGAGATCGCCGAGAAGTTCCGCGGCGTCGCCGCTGTCGAGAAGGCCCACGAAGAGCGCTATAACAAGCTCGTCGAGCGCATTGAATCGGGCGAGGTGTTTGAGCGCGAGGGCGTAAAGGTGTGGAAGTGCCTGAACTGCGGACACCTGCATGTTGGTGCCGAGGCGCCCGAGGTGTGCCCGGTGTGCAACCACCCGAAGGCGTACTTTGAGGAGCAGGTGGTGAACTACTAGCGCGTGGTGCTAGCGTGAGCTGGGCCGGGAGGGCCGGACTACCTTCCCTCCTCGCTCACGGCTTCGCAGGGTCGCGTTGAGGGAAGGTAGTCCGGCCCTCCCGGCCCGCTTCGGGTCGTCGCGTGCTCGTTACTGAAAAGCTGATTAGAAGTTTGTGTGCCGCCCCTTTTGGGGCGGCACTTTTTGTGTGGGGTCCCGGTCTTCACAATTTCCGTCAAGCTTTTGGTTAGGTTTTGGTCGGTTGGCGTAAGGGCGGAAGGGCAAAAGATCATTCGATAAAAAAGCTCAGAGAAAGTGCTGGTAGGGGAGTTGTTGAGCTTTTCGACAGTTTTCTGACTATAGAATCTTTGCGGCTATTGCCGCGGATTTCGTTGCCGCGGTCGCGATGGTGCGGGATGCTGGGCGCAAGCGTCGAATGCTCCGATTGAGGAGGCCAACATGGATCTGTTTCTTGAGACCCCGCGGCAACAAGCCGAGCGCATGTTGCGCCAGCAGCAACGGCTTATGGAGATGCAAATGCAAGGGGCGGCCGTCCAGCCTCCTGCGCAAAACGCCGCGTCCGCGGTATCGTCTGCGGGTGAGGTGGACCCAGGAGCCTATTCCGTACAGCAAGATTCATATGCGCAGGAGCTTGCGTTCGACAAGCGTCGTGCGCGTCGCCGTCGTTGGACCCAGCGCCTGCGTACGCTGGCGATGATCGTGCTGATCCCGTTAGGGCTCGCGGCAATCTTCTTGGCCTCATATGCCCTCACGTGCATTCTCAACGGCGCCTCGCCCAGCGAGGTGCTTGAGCACTTAGCAGCTCTCGGCCAGCGCCTAAGCGATGTCGTAGCAACCATCCGCGCCGGCTGGGAGAGTTAGCGTTTTAGTACCTGTGGCCCAAAATCCATTTGTCCGATTGCCGCGTGACGCCCGGTGCGTGTGGCGGGGTAAGATTGATCGCGGTTTTGATTGATGATCGATTGAGTTTGTTGGGCGGAGTCTATGTCTGCTATTGATATCGTGCTTGTTGTGATTGCTTTGGTGGCGGTGGGGGTTGCTGTGGCTTGTGCCCTGCAGCTTAAGGGCCTTCGTGCCGAGCTGCAGGAGCGTGGCGATGACGGGGCAGAGATGCTGGCTGCGCTCGAGCAGGCCAACAACGCGCTCGACACCCTCAACGTCGCGTTGGCAGAAACCCGCCGCACGGCAAATGCCATCGCGCAACAGCAGACGACCGATGCGGCCGTAGAGCAGCAGCGTTACCTGACCATCGCGCGTGAGCTCTCGCAGGCTGGCGACCGTATGGATGACCTGCGCCGCGAGACGGCCCAACAGCTCGGTGCCAACCGCGAGGGCATCGAGCACCGCCTGGACAAGGTGCGCGAGACGGTCGATGCCCAGCTGGGCGCCATCCGCAAGGACAACAACGTGCAGCTCGATCAGATGCGCGCGACGGTGGACGAGAAACTCTCCCGTACGCTCAACGATCGCCTGTCTGCATCGTTTAAGCAGGTGAGCGACCAGCTCGAGGCTGTGTACAAGGGTTTGGGCGATATGCAGTCTATCGCCACCGGCGTGGGCGACCTCAAGCGCGTGCTGGGCAATGTAAAAGCGCGCGGCATTTTGGGCGAGGTACAGCTGGGTGCAATCCTGGCGGACATCCTTACGCCCGACCAGTATCTGGAAAACGTCGCCACCAAGCCCGGCGCCTCGGAGCGCGTTGAGTTTGCCGTCAAGCTGCCGGTGGACGAGGGCGATCCCGTGCTGCTGCCGATCGACTCCAAATTCCCGGGCGACGCGTACGAGCATCTGCTCGACGCGCAAGAGTCGGGTGATGCCGAAGCTGTGGCCACCGCGCGCAAGACACTCGACGCTATGGTGAAACGCGAGGCAAAGGACATCTGCGAAAAGTACCTGAGCGTGCCCGCGACCACCAATTTTGGCATTATGTTCGTGCCGTTTGAGGGCCTGTACGCCGAGGTCGTCAGCCGCCCCGGGCTTATCGAGACCCTGGGCCGCGACTATTACGTTAACGTTGCCGGCCCCAGCACCATGGCGGCCATCCTCAACAGCCTGCAGATGAGCTACCAGACGTTTAAGTTGCAAAAACGCACCGATGACGTGCTGCGCGTGCTCTCTGCCGTCAAGGCCGAGCTGCCGCGCTATCAGGCGGCGCTGCGCCGCGCCCAGCAGCAGATCGAGACCGCAGGAAAGACGGTCGAGGGCATCATCACCACGCGTACCAACGTTATGGAGCGCAAGCTCAAGGATATCGACGCGCTGGAAGACGCGCGGGAGGCCGACGAGATCTTGGGACTCACGTCTGCGGAGCTGCTCGCAGACCAAAAAGACGAGGACTAGCTGCATCTGACGGCGGGGCGCCTGCGCAAGCGCGGGACGCGGGCGCTTTTCGCGTCGCACTTGCCTGAAGTGCGCTTTAGTGTGCAACAATGGCGTTTCGCCCTATCAGACGCGAAAGGAAGCCCATGTCTCAGAGAAACACCAGTCCGCTCAAACGCTCCACCGTGCGCCGCACGCTGCAGCGTTTTTGGGACGTCACGCGCACGCAGCCGCTGATCGTCTTTCTCTCGGTGTTCTCGTCGGCGGGCTACATCTTTTTGCTCACGTTTGCCAACACCTACGTGATGGCCCTCATCGTCGACCGCGTCCAAGCGGGTTCCGTGGCGGGCGATCAAGTATTCGAGGTCTTTGGTCCCTACATTCTGGCGCTCGTGCTCGTTAACCTAGTGGGCCAGATCCTCTCCAAGCTGCAGGACTACACCGTCTACAAGCTCGAGATTGCGGGTAACTATCACTTGGCGCGCCTGTGCTTCGACACGCTCTCCAATCAATCCATGACATTTCACACCAGCCGCTTTGGCGGATCGCTCGTGAGCCAGACGAGTCGTTTTATGAGCGGCTATACGGGGCTGGTAGACGTGACGGTGTATTCGCTCATTCCCACTATCACCTCGGTTGTCTGCACGGTGGCGGCGCTCGCTCCGGTGGTGCCGACGTTTACCGTGATCTTGGTGGGCATCATGGTCGTCTACATCGCGTTTGTCTGGCTTATGTATAAGCGCATCATGCCGCTTTCGGCCGCGACGTCCGCCGCGCAGAACAAGCTGTCGGGTGTGCTGTCCGACGCGGTCACGAACATCCTGGCCGTCAAGACCTGTGGGCGCGAGGACTTTGAGCGCGACCTGTTCGATGCCGCCGACCGCGCCGCGCGCGACGCCGAGACGGTTTCGATGCACGCCATGATGCAGCGCAACTTTACGACCTCGGGCCTTATCGTCATCACCATGGCCGTGGTGAGCGTGTTCGTCGCGGGAGGCAACGCGTGGTTTGACATCTCTGCCGGCGCGCTCGTCATGATTTTTACCTATACGTACAACCTCACCATGCGTCTGAACTACGTAAGCTCCATGATGCAGCGCATCAACCGCGCGCTCGGTGATGCGGCCGAGATGACGCGCGTGCTGGACGAGCCGCGTCTGGTGGCAGACGACGAGAACGCTCCCGAGCTTAAAGTGACCGAAGGTGCGATTGATTTTGAGCACCTGAGCTTTGCATACCGTGACGCCGCGGCGGGCGAGAACGTGTTCGACGACCTGACGCTTCACGTGGCGGCGGGCCAGCGCGTGGGCCTGGTGGGCAAATCGGGCTCGGGCAAGACGACGCTCACCAAGCTGTTGCTGCGCCTGGACGACGTACAGGGCGGCCGCGTGCTCGTGGACGGTCAGGACGTCTCGCGCTGTACGCAGCAGAGCCTGCGCCGCCAGGTTGCCTACGTGCCGCAGGAGGCGCTGCTGTTCCATCGCACCATTCGCGAGAATATCGCCTACGGACGCCCCGACGCCACCGACGAGCAGATCCGCGAGGCCGCGCGCCTGGCAAATGCCCTGGAGTTTATCGACCGTCTGCCCAACGGCTTTGACACCATGGTGGGCGAACGCGGCGTTAAGCTTTCGGGCGGTCAGCGCCAGCGCGTGGCCATTGCCCGCGCTATCCTGACCGACGCGCCGATCCTGGTGCTCGACGAGGCGACGTCTGCCTTGGACAGCGAGTCCGAGGCGCTGGTGCAGGAGGCGCTCGAGAACCTGATGCGCGGTCGCACCTCCATTGTGGTGGCACATCGCCTGTCTACCGTGGCGGCGCTCGATCGCATCGTGGTGCTGGCGGACGGCGAGATTGTCGAGGACGGTACGCATGCGCAGCTTGTCGAGGCGGGCGGCGAGTACGCAAGCCTGTGGGGCCGCCAGACCGGCGCATTTTTGGAGGCGTAAAGACCCCATACGTGGGACAATCGTGCCCATAGGTTTGTTATGCCGCTGAAGCGAGGAGTCATTATGCCACGCGAGACCAATGCCGCCAAACGCGAGCGCGCCGTTGAGGTGTGCGAGCGCCTCAACCGTCGCTATGGCCCGGTCGAGTGTTTTTTGGATCACGAGAATCCCTTTAGGCTGCTCATTGCCGTACTGCTCTCGGCGCAGACGACCGACGCGCAGGTCAACAAGGTGACGCCGCGGCTGTTTGCCCAGTGGCCCACGCCCGAGGCCATGGCGGGGGCGAGCGTGGCCGATGTGGCCGGTACCATTAAGTCACTCGGCTTTTATAAGAGCAAGGCCAAGCACGCCGTGGAAGCCGCGCAGATGATCGTCACCGATTACGGCGGCGAGGTACCGGCCGACATGAAGGAGCTCGTCAAACTGCCGGGTGTGGGGCGCAAAACGGCGAACATCGTGCTCAACGTGGGGTTTGGCATTGTCGAGGGCATCGCGGTCGATACGCACGTCAACCGCATTGCACACCGCCTGATGCTGAGCCCCAAGACGCATGCCAAGGAGCCGCTCAAGACCGAGCAAGATCTGCTCAAGATTTTGCCGCACGAGTATTGGGAGTCGGTCAACCACCAGTGGATTACCTTTGGCCGCGAGATCTGCGATGCCCGCAAGCCTAAGTGCGACGAGTGCCCGCTGGCAGACCTTTGCCCCAGCGTGCGCGTTTTGGGGTAGCTGTTTGGCGTGCGCTGGCGTGTCCATCTCATGCGCTACCATGACAGGCAATGAAATCCGCCGCATACCCGCCGAGCTTGCCCCGGCGGGCTTTTGGCGTTGCAATGCCGGAGGAACAGCATGCTCATTCACCGTATAGCCGCGCAGCTCTACACTGCCGAGGCCTTGCAGACTGTCGAGGCCGGACTCGATGCCGGCGAGGACGTGACGCTGGCCGTGTCTCAGTCGGGTCGCACGCTTATGGCCGCCGCCCAGTTTGCGCGCCGTCCGCGCCCCACGGCCTACATTGTGAGCGGCGAGGACGCGGCCGATCGCGCCGCGCGCAGCCTTGCCGCTTACGTGGGCCTGGCACACGTGTGCCGTTTTCCCGAGCGCAAGGACTATCCGTGGCGCGAGCAGGCGCCCGACGACGCTGTGGTTGCCCAGCGCTGCGAGGCCCTGGGACGCATCGTGCGCGGTGACAACTGCATCATGGTCGCCTCGGCCCGCGCGCTGCTGCGCTGTGTGCCACCAGTCGAGAGCCGCTACTGGGAGTCCACGACCTTTGCGGTGGGCGAGGAGATCCCTTTTGACGAGGTGCCGCAGCGCCTGGTGGGCATGGGCTACACCAATGCCGGCGCCGCCGACGCGCCCGGCATGTTCCGCGTACACGGCGACACCGTCGAGGTGTTTCCCGCGCAGGAAAAGGCGCCCGTGCGCATTGAATTTTTCGGCGACGAGATCGATCGCATCCGCCGCATGGTGAGCTCCACGGGCCAAACCATCGGCAACGAGGACAGTATCGAGATCTTCCCGTGCCGCGAGCTGGCGCTCACCGACGAGGCGGTCCACAACATGCACGTGGCGCTCTACCGCGCAAGCCAGGACGACAGCAAGCTGGCGGCGCTGCTCGAGATGGTGGATGCACGCATCGTCACGCCCGAGCTCGACCGCTTTTTGCCGGTGATGTACGGCCAGACCGTGAGCCCGTTGGCACACGTGAGCGGCAAGGCACTCGTGGTCCTGTCCGAGCCGCGCTCGCTGTTCGACGACTGCCTGCGTGCCTACGAGGATATCGAGGCTCGTGCCGGCGAGGCAGGGATTGACCGCCTGGACGGTCTGTACGTGCGCGCCCAACAGCTCGATTTTGGTGCCCAGCAGCGCTTGAACTACGTAAGCCTCATCCGTGCCGGCGGCGCGGTGACGGCCGAGCTCAAGATTGAGCAGCCTGCTATCGCAGGCTCGGACAACCGTTTTATGACGCGCATCCAGGAGGTCGTGGGCAAGCGCTACGCCTGCGTGTTTGCCATTCCCGATCGCGGTGCGCGCGAGTCGATGGAGCTCACTTTTGGTGACGAGGGCATTACCTTTGAGGAGTCGCTGACGGCCGCTCCCGAAAACGCCGGCGCTATCGGCGACCGCGTGCGCGTGGCAGCGGCGGATTCCGCCGACCGTGCTGCCCGCCAGGATGCTCATGCTGTAATTCGCGAGCGCCGCGCCGACGCGCTCAACGCCCGCTCGCTCGAGGCGGGCGCCGCCCAAGCTGCCGCCGGTGCCGCCGTGCCCACCATCTCGCGCGGACGCGTGACCTTTGTCGATGCCGCCCTGCCGCAGGGCGTGGTGGTGCCCGATGCCAACCTGGCCGTGTTCTCGATTGCCGACCTCAACGCCCGCATGGACGCCAACCGCGCGCGCAGCCGCCGCAAGGTGGACATTACGCAGATCACGTTCCCGTTTAAGCCGGGCGACTACGTGGTGCACGCAACGCATGGCATCGCGCTCTTTAGCGAGATCGCGCGCCAGGAAGTGGGCGGCAAGGAGCGCGACTACTTTTTGCTGGAATATGCCGACGGCGACAAGCTCTACGTGCCGCTGGAGCAGGTTGACCGCATTACGCGCTACGTTGGTCCCGACGGCGACAAGCCGCGCCTGACCAGGCTCAACACCGCCGACTGGACGCGTGCCACCAACAAGGCGCGCAAGAACGCCAAAAAGCTGGCGTTTGACCTGGTCGATCTGTATACGCGCCGCTCTTCGATTACCGGTATCGCTTGTCCGCCCGACACGCCCGAGCAGATCGAGATGGAGCAGAGCTTCCCCTACGACGAGACGCGCGATCAGCTGGAGGCCATCGCTGACATTAAGGCCGATATGGAGGCGCCCAAGCCCATGGACCGCCTGCTGTGCGGAGACGTGGGCTTTGGCAAGACCGAGGTCGCCCTGCGCGCGGCGTTTAAGTGCGTGGACTCCGGTCGCCAGGTCATGGTGCTCTGCCCCACGACCATTCTGGCCCAGCAGCACTACGAGACGTTCTTTGAACGCTTTGCCCCGTTTGGCCTTGAGGTCGAGGTGCTCAGCCGTTTCCGTACGCCGGCGCAGCAAAAGCGCGCGCTCAAGGCGTTTGCCGAGGGCACGATTGACGTGCTGATCGGCACGCACCGCCTGCTTTCGGCCGATGTGAACCCCAAGAACCTGGGCCTGGTGATCATCGACGAGGAACAGCGCTTTGGCGTGCAGCACAAGGAACAGCTCAAGAACCTGCGCGAGCAGATTGACGTGCTCACGCTCTCGGCAACGCCTATTCCGCGAACCATGCAGATGGCCACGAGCGGCGTGCGCGACATGAGCCTGATCACCACACCGCCGACCGGGCGTCGTCCCGTGATCGTGCACGTGGGGGAGTACGACCCCGACATGGTGAGCGCGGCGATTCGCCTGGAGGTGGGCCGCGGTGGCCAGGTGTACTACGTGTCCAACCGCGTCAAGACCATCGACGACGCCGTGGCGCGCGTGCACGAGGCCGCGCCCGAGGCGCGCGTGGGCGTGGCGCACGGCAAGATGAGCCCGCGCGAGGTCGAGGACGTGATGATTGAGTTCGCGACCAAAAAGATCGACGTGCTCATCGCCACGACCATCGTGGAGAGCGGCATCGACAACGCGACCGCCAACACGCTGATCATCGAGGACTCGCAGCGCTTGGGTCTGGCACAGCTCTACCAGCTCAAGGGCCGCGTGGGTCGCTCTGCCACGCAGGCCTACGCGTACTTTATGTTCCCGGGCGAGCTGCCGCTCACCGAGGAGGCGACGGCGCGCCTGACCGCACTTTCCGAGTTCCAGGACCTGGGCAGCGGCATGCGCATCGCCATGCGCGACCTGGAGATCCGTGGTGCCGGCTCGCTTATGGGCGCCGAGCAGCACGGCAACCTGTCGAGCGTGGGCTTTGACCTGTTTACGCAGATGCTGGGCCAGGCCGTGGCCGAGGCGCGCGGCGATGACGATGCCGGCGTGGAGGCGGCGAGCGTGGGCATTAACCTGCCGGCCGATTACTTCTTGTCCGAGGAGTACTTGCCGGCGGTGGACCAGCGCGTGCTCGTGTACCGTAAGCTCGCGGCGGCCGAGGACCTGGAGAGTGTCGACGAGGTGCAGGAGGAGACCGAGGCCGCGCATGGTGAGCTGCCGTTGGCGGGACTCAACCTGTTCAACCGCGCGCGCATCCGCATTCGCGGCGAGCGCCTGGGGCTCGAGAGCGTCACGCTCAGCGGCGGTCGCATCACGTTTTTGGGCGTCGACGTGCCCAAGAAGGTGGCCTTTGAGCTTAAGACCCGCTATGGCGCGGTGAACTTCCCCAAGAGCCGCAAGCTGTCGGTGCCCTACAAGGCGGGCGCCGGTGCGGGCAGCGGCCTGGGTCGCGGCCTCGACGCCAATGACGGTACCGGCCCCGTGGCCGCGGCGCTCATGCTGCTACAGCAGCTGGGTGCGAGCGACGACGACTAACGGGTCGACGCTGCAAACGCCCCATTTGGGCAATCTGACCCTCACTCGTCGGTCGCGTACGCAAGTACGCTTCCCTCCTCCTTCGGGCCACCTTGCCACAAATGGAACGTTTTCGCTTACTTATGCTCAACCTGTAAGGGTATTTACGGGACAAAGCCATCTTCGTCTCACCTACATTGCAGGCTGACCGCCCTTCGACCGACCGAAAGGAAAGCATGTTCGGATACATCTATAAGAAAGATGTCGCCATTATCGCGGTTGTCCTGTGCCTTTGTCTGGGCGTGGGCAGCTTCTTCGATTATCAGATCTCGAGTGCGCTGTTCAACGTCGGCAGCATGTACGGCCGCTTTATCGAGGCTGCCGGCGAGCTGCCGTTCGAGCTGACGACAAGCGTCGCGGGCGTTATGCTCGTGCGCGCGGTGCGTCCCGACTCCAGGGGGAGCAAATGGCTCGCCGTGCTCGGCATCCTCGTCAACGTTGGCCTGGTCGGCTACGAGATCGTCTCGTCCCTGAAGGTTGGCGGCAAACTCATCGCTGTTCAGTTGGTGCTGACGTTTGTGCTGGTCATCGCTGCCAACCTTATCGTCTATCGCCTCACGCGCGCGACCGAGTCCGACGAGCTCACGCGCTGGGCGTTGATGGTACTTGCCGTGTGGGTCGCTCAGGCCATTATCCTCAACGTGATCGTCAAGCCGCTGTGGTCGCGCCCGCGCATGCGCGTGATCGAGGTCACGCCGGGGCTCAATTTTCAGCCGTGGTGGGTGATCGGCAACCCCGACAAGTGGGCCTTTATTGCCGCCGGCGTGATCAAGGACGGCTTTAAGTCGTTTGCGAGCGGACACACGGCGCACGCGGCGATCGGCCTTATGCTCGCAGGGCTTCCCGCGGCGGCCTTTAAGGAAAAACCTTCGCGTCGCCGGGCGGTCTTTTGGACGGCGGCTGTGGTCTCGGCACTCGTCGCCTTTGGTCGTATCGTGATTGGAGCTCACTTTTTGAGTGATGTGAGCTGCGGCTTTGCCCTGGTGCTGGCGCTTGAGTGTCTTGCCGCGCGCATTGCCTATCCCAACGGCGTACAATAGCCCCGTTTGAATCATCGGGCCCGTGCCCGGCTAGAGAGGATTGCCATGCTCGCGTTTAACAACGACTATTCCCACGGCGCACATCCGGCAGTGCTGCAGGCGCTCGTCGACACCAACATGGAGCCGCAGTCCGGCTACGGTACCGATGCGCACACCGAGCGTGCCAAGCAGCTTATCCGCGAGGTCTGTCAGGCGCCCGACGCCGACGTGTTTTTTCTAGTGGGCGGCACGCAGGCCAACGCGACGGTGATCGACATGCTGCTCGCGCCGTACGAGGGCGTCGTTGCTGCTGAGACTGGCCACGTCGCCTGCCATGAGGCGGGCGCTATCGAGTTTGGCGGCCACAAGGTGCTCACCATTCCCGGCTACGAGGGCAAGATGCACGCCGAGGACCTCGAGAACTATATCCAGGTGTTCTACGAAAACGAGAGCTACGAGCACGCGGTGTTCCCGGGTGCCGTGTATGTGAGCCTATCGACCGAGTACGGCACGCTGTACTCCAAGGCCGAGCTCGCGGCGATTCACGCGGTGTGCCAGAAGCGCGAGATTCCGCTGTTTGTGGATGGCGCCCGCCTGGCCTATGCGCTGGCGGCCGATGAGTGCGACATTACCCTGCCCGAGCTGGCGCAGCTGTGTGACGTGTTCTACATCGGCGGCACCAAGTGCGGCGCGCTTTGCGGCGAGGCCGTGGTGTTTTGCGGCATGCGCGCTCCGGCGCATCCCATTCCGCGCATTAAGCAGCACGGTGCGTTGCTGGCCAAGGGTCGCCTGACGGGCGTGCAGTTTGAGGCGCTCTTTACCGATGGCCTGTATTTTGAGATTGGTCACCAGGCGATTGAGACCGCTCAGGCGCTTCGTCGCGTGCTGCACGAGCGCGGCTACCAGTTCTTCTTGGAGACGCCGACCAACCAGCAGTTCGTGATTCTGCCCAACGAGGACATGGCCCGCATTCGCGAGCATGCCTCGATCGAGTACTGGGAAAAGTACGACGATACTCACACGGTGGTGCGCTTTTGCACCAGCTGGGCCACGACGCAGGAGGATATCGACGCGTTGGCGGCTGTCCTGTAGCCTGATGTAATGACAAGGGGCCGCCCTGCGCCTGAGCTTGGCGCAGGGCGGCCTTTGCTTTTGGGGAGAAGGGTTGTATGACCGAGATGTCCGAGCCGACGATTCGCCTGGCGACGCCCGATGATGCGCCGGCGTTGCTTGCCATCTATGAGCCGTATGTGCGCCAGACGGCGATTACCTGCGAATACGAGGTGCCGAGCGTTGAGGAGTTCGCTGGGCGCATCGAGCGTACGCTCAAGCGCTATCCATATTTGGTGATGGAGTTGGACGGGCGTCCGGTAGGCTATGCCTACGTGAGTTCGCTTAACAGCCGCGAGGCGTACGACTGGTCGGTCGAGACATCGATCTACCTGGCGCGCGATGTGCGCCACGGCGGGCTGGGCCGCAAGCTGCACGACGCGCTCAAGCAATGTCTGATCGCGATGGGCATCACCAACATGTGCGCGCTCATTGCCGTGCCGCACGACAAGGACGACGAGTACCTGACGCACAACAGCCAGGATTTCCATGCCCATATGGGATATCGCCTGGTGGGCGCCTTCGACCGCTGCGCCCAAAAGTTCGGCCGCTGGTACGACATGTGCTGGATGGAGCTGGTCCTGGCCGAGCGCGTCCCTAACCAACCTAAGCCAACCTGGTTCCCCGACCTCCTCGCCTAAAACCACCACGAAGGTGCCTGTCCCCTTTGTGGTGGTTTTGGCAGGTTAGCCGATGGGCTCGGTATATTTGGCGCGGTCGGTGCGTTGGATGCGCTTGGAGACATGGAGTGGGCGGCCGTCGGTGTCGTAGACGTAGTCGGTGATTAGGATTAGCGCCTGCCCGCGCTCGACGTTGAGCAAAAACGCCTCGTTTTGCGAGGCATAGCACACCTCAAAGGTCTTGTGCCCCTGTGCCGGCGCGCGATGGAATTCTTGACGCAGCGTCGCGTAGAGCGATCCGTTGAGGTCGCGATCGATGAACGACCCAAAGCTTGGCGGCAGATACGTGGTCTCCAAGCACAGCGGGGCGTCGTCCAGATAACGTAGACGGACAAGTTTGACGAGCTTGCTGCCCACGGCGGCGTCAAAGAACTTAGCTATGCTGCCGGCCGCCTTGGCAAAGCCCGAGTCCACGGTGCGCGTGGTGGGCTTCATGCCCTGACCCTGGACCTGTGCCGTATAGCTCGAAAACACCAGGTTGTTCTCGTGGAGCGCGGGCGTGTCGGCCACAAAGGTGCCACGTCCGCGCTCGGTGCGCACTAGGCCCTCGTCAACTAACACCTTAAGCGCGTGGCGCACGGTACTGCGCGACAGCCCCGATTCGTCCATGAGCTCCATCTCGGACGGCAGCTTGTCTCCGCGTGCGTAGGTGCCGGCGGCGATGCGGTCACGCAGCGTACCCGCCAGACGCTCGTATTGGGCCAAGTTCTTTTTTGACGAAGTGCTCATGCGAACAACCTGTATCTAACTTGTATGCTTGGCTAATCAAGCATGTATCCAATACAACAATAAAATCGCTGGTAACGAGTTATCGAAAACCGCATCAGCAAAATTTCTAAGACAAATATAGCATACAACTAGTCGACATCGTTAAAACATGTATGTAACTTGTATGCCATCGACAGCATCAAACGAGAAGAAAGGCTGATGCACGATGACTACTCAGGAACAGGTTAAGGACGTCGTCTCCCAGGTTTTGGCTGACAAGGCAGACAAGGGCGGCATCAAGCGCGTCGTGTGGATCGGCGCCGGCGGATCCAACGGCGGCAACTATCCTGCCCAGTACTTTATGGAGCACGAGGCCACGCAGGTCGTGAGCTCCAGCTACACCAGCAACGAGTTCGTGCACGCCACGCCTGCCTACGTCAACGAGAACACCCTGGCCGTCGTCGTGTCCATGCGCGGCACCAAGGAGACCATCGTCGCCGCCCAGGTCGCCAAGGACCACGGCGCCAGCACCATCGCCATCTATGTTGACGAGTCCGGCCTCACCGAGGTCTGCGACTACAAGATCCAGTACGACAGCCTGGCCGTCGACGAGTCCTGCATGGGCCGCACCAACTCTGCCGTCGTGACCATGATCGCCATGGAGCTTACGCAGCAGACCGAGGGCTATGCCGAGTACGAGACCGCTATGGCCGCCTTCGACTTGGTCGACCCCATCTATCGCAAGGCCGTCGAGTACACCCGTCCGCTCGCAGCCAAGTGGGCCGAGCAGAACGCCGACAAGCCCTGCATCAACGTGATGGCTCAGGGTCCGCTCTTTGGTGCCGCCTACGTCTTTAGCATCTGCAACGTGCAGGAGATGCTGCAGATCGACTCCTGCACCATCAACACCTGCGACTTCTTCCACGGTCCCTTCGAGATCCTGGACAAGCGTACCTCGCTGTTCCAGCTCATCAGCGTCGGCCGCAGCCGCTGCAACGACGAGCGCGGCATTCGCTTTGTCAACCAGTACGGTGGTGAGCGCGTCTACCAGCTCGACGCCAAGGAGCTCGGCCTCAACGACATCAAGGACAGCGTGAGCGAGTACTTCAACCACCTGATCTTTGCCCCGATCCTCAACAACGTCTACATGCGTGCGCTCTCCGCCGTCACCCACAAGGACTACATGACGCGCCGCTACATGTGGAAGCTGGATTACTAGGGGATATTGGTTCCGCCGTTCTACCGAACGGCGGACCGGCCGACGCTGCGCACCCGGCATTTGGCCAATCTGCCGTTCAATTTCAAAGGCGCGACCAGAAGGTCAGCGCCTTTTCATTTCACGGCACCTTGGCTCAAATGACGGGCGCTCGCTGACATTGCCAAAACGTCGGCGTTGCCGTGGTTGGCACTTGGGGACGTTTCTTTTGTGCTGGCACTTGGGGACACTCCTGGGAATCATTTCCTCGTTCGCCGATTTGTGTCTTGAAAAATGTATATAACGACTATAACGTAGTGTGAAACATATTGGAAACAATACCGAGGAGGCTGCGTTGAAGAAAAGCAATCTGGGCTATGTGCTGGTGCTGGTCGCCGCGCTTATGTGGGGCAGCATCGGAATCTTTGTAAACGGCATCTCGGCCATGGGCGTCTCGTCCCAGAGCATGGCTGCCTTTCGCTTGTTGGTCGGAGCGCTTATCTTGGCGCCGGTCCTGATGTTTATGGGCTGCCGTCCGGGTGAGGGGTCTACCGTGGCTCAGGGTCCGCTGGCCCTGTTCAAGGCAAGCCCTAAAGAGCTTGTTCCCTGCGCGCTTGTCGGTATCGTCGGTTTGGCCGCCGCCAACACCTGCTATTACGAGTGCATGGGCGAGGTGGGCATGTCCACGGCCTCGGTGCTGCTCTACACCTCGCCGGTGTTTGGCGTCATGCTCGGTCGCGTGCTTTATCGCGAGGACGTGACCCCCAACAAGCTCGTTGCCATTGTCTTCAACATCGTTGGCTGCGTGCTTGCAGTGACCAATGGCGACCTTTCCGGTTTTCATTTTTCGGTTTGGGGCGTCACGTCGGGCGTGATTGCGGGCCTTTGCGGTGCGTCGCTCGCGGTGTTTAGCCGGATAGCAACTAAGACGGTCCACCCGCTGGCTGTCACGTTTTGGGGCTTTGTTTTTGGCGGTGCGGTTATGGCGGCTATCGCGGCTCCGTGGCCGGATGTCGCCGCGGCAATGTCGCCACAGCTGCTGCTGCTGTTCCTTGGCTTTGGACTCATCCCCACAGCCGTGGCTTACATCTTATATATGCAGGGTCTGTCCATGGGGCTCGAGACATCGAAAGTTCCCGTCGTAATGTCTTTCGAGACGGTCGTCACCGTACTGGTGGGCATTGGTGTCTATGCCGAGCCCGCCGGCGTGATCAAAGTCCTGGGCATCGTGCTGGTGCTCGCGTCCATTCTGATTATGAACACCGACTTCTCAAAGCTACGCAACAGTGTGTTTGTCGGTCATGTTGTTGAGAGCATGACCTTTAAGCCCAACGCGTGGTGGACCGAAAAATCTCAGGACATGGATCTGTTTAAGGAGCGCACGGGCATTGCGTTGGAGCCCACCGTGCAGGAAAGCCCCTGGTACTTCGTGCGATAGGGGATTGGCAAGGCGTCTGATCTGGGGTTATCCAGCCAGCGCCGGCCTACCCAGCCCCAACGTTTCAAGTACGTTAAACCCGTCAACGGTCGATTTTCACCCGCGAACGGTCTTTATACTAATTAGCAATATCCGCAACGTATAAGACGTTATAATGACCATAACGAAAAGGAGGAGGCAAGATGAATCAGATCATTCTCGCATCTCATGGCGGCCTGGCCGCAGGCGCCAAAGACACGCTCGAGATGGTTCTCGGCGACGTGTCGAACGTCCACGTCGTGTCGCTTGCTCGTGACGACAAGGAGCCCATCACCAATAAGGTGGACGCCATGATCGCCACGTTCAACGCGGACGACACCGTCTATGTGCTGACCGATATGCTCGGCAGCTCGGTCAACAACAACATGGTCGAGCTTTCCAAGAACGGCACGAAGTTCACGGTTGTCAGCGGTTTCAACATTCCGCTGGCGCTCACGCTCGCTATGAGCCCCGTCCCCGTCAAGGGCGCTGAGCTCGCGGCCCTCATCAACGAGGCCCGCACCGGTCTGACCAACTCCAACGCGCCGGTCGAGGTCGCCGCGGCTCCCGCCAAGAAGGCCAAGGCGTCCCGTCACAGCTCCGGTCCCGCCAAGATCGTCCTCGCACGTCTTGACTACCGTCTGCTGCACGGCCAGGTCGTCTTTACCTGGACCACCAAGGTTCAGGCCGAGCGCATCATCGTCGTCGACAACGCTGCCGCCAACGATGACATCAAGAAGGGCGCTCTTAAGCTGGCCAAGCCCCAGGGCGTGCGCCTGAACGTCTTCACCGTCGAGCGTGCCCTCGCCAAGATGGACAAGCTCAACACCCTCGGCGAGCGCGTCATGTTCGTCTTCGGCAACACTGCCGAGATGCTGCAGTTCTGCCAGGGCTACAAGCTCGACGCCATCAACCTGGGCGCCACCGCCAACCACGACGGTGCCGATCAGGTCGGCGGCAAGGACAGCTCCGTCTTCCTCGACGCCACCCAGAAGGCCGACGTCAACCAGCTGCTCGACATGGGCATTAAGCTCTACGTCCAGCAGACCCCTACGTATCAGAGCGTCGACATCGACGCCAAGCTGTAATCAACCAGGCTTTTGCCTGACTGAAAGGAGAAGGGTATGAATACGTTCATCAGTGCGGTGCTCGTCGGCCTCGTCGGCGTGTTCTGCATGTGGGACTCCCGCCTGCTCGGTCGTCTTAACTTCGAGCAGCCCCTCGTTGGCGCTACGCTCGTCGGTCTGCTGCTGGGCGATGTGCCCACCGGCCTTGCCGTCGGTGCCGCCGTCGAGCTCGTGTCCATGGGCCTGGTGCAGGTCGGCGCCGCCGTTCCGCCCGATATGGTCCTGGGCGGCATCGTGGCCGCTGCCTTTGCGTGCCTGACCGATGCTTCCGCCGAGACCGCCATGACGATCGCCATCCCGGTCGCCGTCCTGGGTCAGCTCCTCGGCATCGTGTTCCGTTCCATCATCGCCGCCCTCACCCATGTGGCAGATAGCGCGATCGATAACGGAAAGTTCAAGACCGCCTACCGTATGCACATCTGCGCCGGCTCCGGTCTGTACGCCGTCATGTACTTCCTGCCGATCTTCCTCGCCGTCTTTGTTGGCACCGACCTGGTTCAGGCCATCGTCAACATGGTTCCCGAGTGGCTGTCCACTGGTCTTAACGTTTCGACCAAGATCATGACCGCCTACGGCTTGGCCCTGCTGCTCACCATGATGATCAAGAAGGGTATGACTCCGTTCCTGTTCATCGGTTTCCTGCTCGCCGCTTACCTCAACCTGTCCGTCATCGCGGTCGCTCTGATCGGTGTGTGCCTGGCTGTCGTCTTCATGGGCTTCAAGTTCAACGGTTCCCATGCAGCCGCCGGTGTCGATTCCGACTACGATCCGCTCGAAGACGACGAAGACTAAGGAGGAACACACTATGGCAACCGCAACCAAGGACGTGTCCCTGAACAAGAAGGTCAGCCAGTTCTTCTGGCGCTCCTGGGCCATCCAGGCCTCTTGGAACTACGAGCGTCAGATGAACATGGGCTTCCTCTACGGCATGGTTCCCACGCTCGATCGCCTCTATCCGGATGAGTCCGACCCCAAGCAGCTCGCTGCTAAGAAAGAGGCTTACCACCGTCACATGGCGTTCTACAACTGCACCCCGCAGACGAGCGCTTTCATCCTGGGCCTCGCTGCCTCCATGGAGGAGGAGTACGCCAAGGATCCCGAGAACTTCGATCCCGATTCGATCAACGCGGTCAAGACCTCCCTCATGGGTCCGCTTTCCGGCATCGGTGACTCCTTCTTCCAGGGCACCATCCGCGTTATCGCCTTTGGCCTGGGCGTTCAGCTGGCTCAGCAGGGCTCCATCATGGGCCCGATCCTGGCCATGCTCATCTCCATCGTCCCCTCTGTGCTGATCACTTGGTTCGCAGCCAAGATGGGCTATCAGGGTGGCCACGAGTACCTGAGCAAGCTTCAGGGCGGCGACCTCATGGAGAAGCTCATGTATGTCTGCGGCATCGTGGGTCTTATGTCCGTGGGCGGCATGATCGCTACGCTGATCGGCGCTACTACCCCGCTGCAGTTCGCTGAGGGTACCGTCGTGATCCAGGACATCCTGGACGGCATGATGCCCCAGATGATCTCCCTCGGCCTCACCGGCCTTATGTACTGGCTCATCAAGAAGAACGTCAACACCGGTTGGCTTCTCGTGATCGCCATCGTGGGCGGCATCGCCCTCTCCGCGGCCGGCATCCTGGCCTAGTCGCGACTAAGCGCCTAACCGCTTTCCCCCGGGGGCCTGCCTGGCATCCCATACCCCAGGCAGGCTTCCATCCCCAATAATGTGACAAAGGGACAGTTCCTTTGTCGCATCCTCAACGGGCCGGCGACTCGGTCCAAACCACGGTAACCCTGCGAGCGCCCGGCAATGTGGCGCCGCAAAAATCGAAAGGAATGTGTCAGATGTACGAGATCGACCTTAACCTCCCTAAGCAGATCGTCGCTGACGTCCTGTCCAACCACGAGATCCACAGCGTCGCCTTCGTCGGCTGCGGCGCTTCCATGTCCGACCTGTACCCCGCCAAGTACTTCCTGGCCAACAACACGGACAAGCTGAACGTTCAGATCTTCACCGCTAACGAGTTCAACTACGACACGCCCTCCTGGGTCAACGAGCACACCTTCGTGATCACCTGCTCCCTCGGTGGCTCCACGCCCGAGACCGTCGAGGCCAACAAGACCGCCAAGAAGCACAACTGCCCGGTCGTCTCCCTCACCAACAAGGCTGGCTCCGCTCTGACCGTTGACGCCGACCACGTCATCGTTCACGGCTTCCACGCCAACTACGCTGCCAAGTGCGAGAAGCCCGGCTATGCTATCGCTCTTGCTCTCGAGATCCTTCAGCAGACCGAGGGCTATGACCACTACGAGGACATGATCACCGGCCTCACCAACATCTTCGATCTCTGCGAAAACGCCGCTCAGCACTGCAAGAAGCTCGCCAAGAAGTTCGCCGAGGACTTCAAGGACGACAAGATGATTTACTTCATGGCTTCCGGTGCCTCCGAGAAGATGGCTTATTCTCACGCCGCCTTCCTGTTCACCGAGATGCAGTGGATCGACGCCGCCGCCTACAACACCGGCGAGTACTTCCACGGCCCGTTCGAGGTTTCCACCGAGGGTAAGCCCTACGTCTTCTTCATGTCCGATGGCGCCACCCGTCCGATGGACGCCCGCGCCCTCACCTTCCTTGAGCGCATGGGCGCCAAGGTCGCTCTGATCGACTCCAAGGACTACGGCCTGGCTGACGCCGTGCCCGCGAGCGTCATCACCTACTTCAACCCGCTGCTGCACCTCGCCGTTATGCGTGAGTACGGCAACCAGATCGCCGAGGCCCGTCAGCACCCGCTGACCATGCGTCGCTACATGTGGAAGCTCTCCTACTAATCACAAGTAAGTAGACCTTACGGGTTGATTGAGAGGGGATGGGGTTTGTGCCCCGTCCCCTTTTTTGCTCTGGGGAGGGCGTGTTCGTCGTTCCATAAAACCCCAGATAAAACCTACCAAAATAAACCTGTCCCTTTTTGGCAGGTGGGAGGAGATGCGTATGATCAAGGCAGTGCTGTTTGACATGGACGGCGTGCTGGTCGATACCGAGTGGTTCTACAACCGTCGCCGCGTGGCGTTTATGGAAGAGAAGGGGTTCCACTTTGACGAGATTCCCGATCTTTCGGGGTCTAACGAGCCCGCCATTTGGGAGGCGCTGGTGCCCGACGATATTGAGCTGCGCGAGCGTTTGCGCGTGGAGTACAAGCAGGTCTATAGCCCGGACCATCCCGTTCCGTATGCCGAGCTGCTCAACGAGCAGACGGAGCCGGTGATGCGCGAGCTGCACGAGCGTGGCGTGAAGTGCGCTATCGCGAGCTCGTCCTATCGCGAGCTCATCGACGAGCTGGTGGAGATTGCCGGCATCGCCGACGTGCTAGACTACACCATCAGCGGTCACGAGTGCAGTGCGTTTAAGCCCGATCCCGAGATCTACCTGCGTGCCATGGAGGCGTTGGGGGTGGAGCCTACCGAGTGCCTGGTTATCGAGGACTCGCCTTTGGGTATCGAGGCCGGCAAGCGCTCCGGCGCCCGCGTCCTGGCGCTGCGCCCGCACGAAGGCGTCAACCTGGACCAGTCCGCCGCCGACGCTATCATCGACAACCTGACCGACATTTTGACTGCTCTGTAGCGTCGATTCACCGCAAGAAGCACGGGTTCAAACGTTTTTTGCGGTGGACTGGCTCAATTTGGTTTCGATTTTGATCTGTTTGGCTTCGATTCGGGCTAAGTGAGTAGACTTTTTGGCGCAGGCCGAGCACAAAACATATCTTCCTTTGTAAAACCGCAGGTCACAGGGGTGGCGGTTTTGGGTGTGCTCTGCAGGTCGCGTAAAGTCTACTCACTTGTAATTTGGGCCTTTGGTCGTGGGGCTGCTGGTCTCGTTTTGGTTGTCGAGGGAGGGTGAATTGAAGCGCCTCCTCTCGCTCCATGCTACAATCGCGGGCATGCCTCACAACTAGATCTGCCTTCGAAAGGAGCCTCCGTGGCGAACGCCATCGATCAGCTCACGGACCGCGTGCTCGTGCTCGGCCGCCTCACCATCGTCCGCCGCGCCATCACCGCCGTGGCGGTCACCATTTCCGCCGTTCTCCAGACATTTCTGATCCAGGCGTTCATTCGGCCCGCCGACCTGCTTCCGAGTGGTCTCACCGGCGTCGCGGTCCTGCTCGATCGCGTTACCTCGCTTGGCGGCGTTCACATCGACATCTCGCTCGGTATGCTTGCGCTCAACATCCCCGTGGCGCTCCTATGCTGGAGCGGCATTAGCAAGCGCTTCGTCATCTTCTCGATGATGCAGGTCGTGCTCTCGTCGCTGTTCCTCAACGTCTTTCACTTCGCCCCGTTTTTGGGCGACAAGATCATGCTCATCATTTTTGGCGGCGTGGTCTCGGGTCTGGGCGCTGCCATCGCGCTCAAGTCCGGCGCATCCACCGGCGGCACCGACTTTATCGCGCTGTGGGTCTCCAACCACACGGGCAAGACCATCTGGGGCGTCATCTTTGGTTTCAACTGCTTTATCCTGGCGATCTTTGGCTTTATGTTTGGCTGGGACAAGGCGGCGTACTCCATCGTGTTCCAGTTTATTTCGACCAAGACCATTGACAGCTTCTATCGTCGCTACGATCGCGTGACGCTGCAGATCACGACGCGCAAGGCGGACGAGGTCATGACCGCCTATGTTGACCATTTTCAGCACGGCATTAGCTGCGCCGAGGTCATCGGCGGATACAGCCGCGAAAAGATGTACCTGCTGCACGCCGTTGTCTCGACCTACGAGAGTCAGGACATTATCAAGCTGGTGTGCGACATTGATCCCGGCGCCGTGATCAACGTGTTCCACACGCTCAACTTTGTGGGCGGCTGGTGGGGCGGTCATGTCGACGAGCCCATGCCCACGGCCGTTCCCGATCCCGACAAGCCCGCACGCATGGCCAGCAGGCAGGCGCGCCTCAGCGAGCAGGACAGCCTGCAGCAGGACGACGGCAGGTAGGGTATTGGCATTTTGCCGGCCTGGCGCAACCCTTCCGAACGAGCCCCTCGAAAGCCTCGCTGCTTTCGAGGGGCTTTCGTTTTCCCAGATAAAACCTACCAAAATGAAGCTGTCGCTTTTTGGTAGGGAGGGTGTATCGTTTTATCATTATGAGGTAACATGAAACTAGACGTTATATACGTATTAGTTATTTCGATATTTCGATAAGAGTGATCAGATATGCCCGCGCCCAAAAATGCACCGCTTTACCAGCAGATTTACGACGAGATCAAGGATGCGATCGAGAAAGGTGTTTATGCACCCAAGGAGCGTATTCCGTCCGAGCTTGAGCTAGCCGAGCAGTACGACGTGAGCCGCATTACGGTGCGCCGCGCCGTCGAGGAGCTGTGCTCCGATGGCTACCTGGTTAAGCAGCAGGGCCGTGGTACCTTTGTCTCCACGCCGCACATCAATCGTCAGTTCCACGCTTCGACGCTGCAGACGTTTACCGCGCTGTGTGCCAGCAACGGCATGAAGGCGGGCGCGCATGTGGTCGATCGCCAGATTGTGCCGGCACGTCAAAACGAGATGGAGTTCTTTGGCCTGCAAAAGGACGCGCTGCTGCTGCATATTAAGCGCGTGCGCACAGCCGACGGCGAGCCCATCTTTGAGGAGAACATCTTTGTGCCGTTTGACGCCTACCGTGAGCTGTTGACGGCCGATCTTGAGGACAAGTCGATTTTTGCCGAGGTCGAGCGTGTTGGCGGAACGCCGATTGTCTCGGTTGGCTACCGCACGGTCGAGGCCGTTCGTGCCAATACCGAGCAGGCGGCCGAGTTGGGCATTGCCCCGCACGATCCACTGCTCAATCTGCGTGCCAGCTTTACCGGTCCCAATGGCGAGCCGGTCCTGATGGGTAAGCAGTACTACGTGGGTAGCCGCTACGTCATGGTTATGTAGCTCTAGTTGCGCGGTTTTCCAAACCGCGTAACGGCTCGACGCTGCGCCTTTGGTTCCGCCGTTCTAACGAACGGCGGACCGGCCGACGCTGCAAACGCCTCTAAGCGGCAATCTGCAGAATGAGCGTGGATAATCTCCCGTTTTTGGCTCAATGGTGGGTCCAAAGTGGGAGATTATCCACGCTCATCAGGAAAGTGTCCAAAAATCCACGCTCGTTCGCCTTGGATTACGTTGCCCGTGGCCGATGGCGGCGCGGCACCGGTCCGCGTGGCGGCGTATAATCGGCGGCAGATGACTTGAACGTTAGGAAACCATGACCGATAGCATGCAGCAGATGGCGCTCGACACGCTCGGCGCCTATTTTGGCTACACCTCGTTTCGCCCGGGACAGGACCGCATGGTCGATGCGATCCTTGCCGGTCGCGATGCGCTGGGCGTTATGCCCACGGGCGCCGGCAAGTCCATTTGCTACCAGGTGCCCGCGCTCATGCTGCCCGGCATCACCTTTGTGGTGAGTCCGCTGCTGTCGCTTATGGAGGACCAGACCCGTGCGTTGCTCGCGGCGGGTGCGCGACCCAGCTATCTCAACTCCAGCCTTACTCCGGCCCAGCAAAACACTGTGCTCAAGCGGGCGCGCGAAGGCCGCTACCAGCTTATGTACGTGGCGCCCGAGCGCTTGCTTGAGCCGCGTTTTTTGGCCTTTGCGCAGGAAGCTGCGGCCGAAGGCGGCATCGGCGTGCCGCTCGTGGCCATTGACGAGGCCCACTGCGTGAGCCAATGGGGTCAGGATTTCCGCCCCGCCTACCTGCAGATTCGCGAGTTCATCGATTCCCTGCCGCAGCGCCCTATCGTGGCAGCCTTTACCGCTACGGCGACCGAGCGTGTGCGCGCGGACATTCAGCAAATGCTCGGCCTGCAAAACCCCGCGACGGTGGTGACGGGCTTCGATCGCAAGAACCTCTACTTTGGTTGCGAGGAGATGGGCGACAAGGCCAAGACCGCCTGGGTGCGCGACTATGTGATTGCGCATTCGGGCGAGAGCGGCATCGTGTATTGCTCGACCCGCAAGACGGTCGATGCGCTGGCAGGCGAGCTTGCCGAGGCACTGGGCCCCAGCGGCATTCGCGTGGGTCGCTACCATGCCGGCATGGGCAACGACGCCCGCCGCCAGAGCCAGCGCGCCTTTATCGACGACGATATTCAGGTGATGGTTGCCACCAATGCCTTTGGCATGGGTATCGACAAGCCCAACGTGCGCTACGTGATTCATAACAACGTGCCCGAGAGCATCGAGGCCTACTACCAAGAGGCAGGTCGCGCCGGTCGCGATGGCGACCCGGCCAGCTGCCATTTGCTGTGGAATGGCAACGATTTTCGCATGCGCCGCTTTCTGATCGACCGCGGCGACGCTGCCGACGAGGCGCTCGACGACGAGCAGCGCGCGTGGGCGCTCCAGAATCGATATCGTCTGCTCAGCCAGATGGAGGGCTACTGCAATACCACCGGCTGCCTGCGCGAATACATGCTGCGCTACTTTGGCGACGAGGCCGCGGCCGAGCATGCTGATGCGGCTGGTGCGGGTGGCGCCGCCACGGACGAGGCCGAGGGCTGCGGCAACTGCAGCAACTGCCTCACGCAGTTCGAGGTCGAGGACGTCACCGATATGGCCCGCGCCGCCGTGCGCTATGTGGCCGCGCGTCCCATGCGCTTTGGCAAGTCGCTCATCGCCGACGTGCTTCATGGCGGCAACACCGAGCGCATTCGCCAGATGCATCTGGACGAGGACCGCGGCTACGGTGAGCTGTCGAGCGAATCGGTCGGGCGCATCAAGGACATCATCGGCCAGCTGTGCGGCCTCGGTTACCTGGCCACCTCGCAGGGGCAGTACCCGGTCGTGGGGCTGGGTCCGCGTGCCGCCGAAGTCGAGGACGAGGCGTTCACCTTTACCGTTAAACGTCGCGCGTCCAAGCGCAAGGCCTCGGCCCGCGCCCGCCGTGCGGTGGATCTGCTGCGCGAGGAGGCCGAGCTGGATCAGCGCCCGCGCGTAGGTGACGATGCCGAGCTGTTCGAGCGCCTGCGCGCCCTGCGCAAGGAGATCTCGACCGAGCTGGAGATGGCGCCGTACATGGTCTTCTCCGACAAGGCTCTGCGCGGTCTGTGCCGCCTACGCCCGCAGACGCGCGACGAGCTCATCCAGGTCAACGGCATCGGCGAGAAAAAGGCCGACGCCTTTGGCGAGCAGTTTATGGCGGCGATTGAAGAGTTTGAGTCCGAGCATGCACGGGATGGAGCGTAATGATGGCATCCGACGATAAAACCGAGCGCACTGAGGTGTCCGCCGTGCCGCTGTACCAGCAGGTAATGGACGACCTAAAAGGCGAGATCGCGCGTGGCGTGTACGCATCCGGCTCGCGCATTCCTTCCGAGATGGAGCTCGCGAAGTACTACGGCGTGGGACGCATCACCGTGCGCCGCGCCGTCGAGGAGCTGTCGCGCGCGGGGTATCTCAACCGCCAGCAGGGGAGGGGCACGTTTGTGTGCGCGCCCAAGCTCAAGCGCAAGATTGTCCAGAAGGGTGACGTTCAGAGCTTTTCCGAGGGTTGCGCTGCCAATGATATGGTGGCCGGAGCACGCCTGGTGTCGCGCACGGTGGTTGCGGCGACGCGCGAGGACGCGGCGTTTTTTGGGGTGGAACCCGGCTGCGAGCTCATCGTTGTCGAGCGCGTGCGCACGGCAGACGGCGTGCCCGTCATGCTCGAGAACAACGCCTTTGTGCTGGCCGACCATCCCTATCTGCAGACGCTTGCCGACAAGGACCTTACGGACAATTCCATCTTTGCGCTCATTGCCGAGCATTCGGGCCGCGCGCCGCTCAAGTCCGACCCCTGTACGGTGGAGATTGCGCTTGCCGATGCTCAGGCGGCCCCGCTGCTGGAGGTGCCGGTCGGCGAGCCGCTCTTCTATATGGAGGCGTACTTTACCGATGAGGACGAGCGGCCCTTGCTGCTCGGGCGCCAAAAGATCGTGGGCTCGCGCTACGTGTTCGACATCTAACGTCCACAGATAGAACAATATAGAACAAATTTGGTGAAATGACTTCACGGGCGTCGTCGTGCGTGCTATAAATAGGACAACATAGAACGACAGCAGGTACGAGCTGTCGTCGTTCTAAACCGCCACACAAGGAGGGGCACCACCATGAACGCACATGATCTGGTTCAGGAAATTATCGAGCGCAAGGGCAAGATCGAAAACGTCTTTTGGATCGCTTGTGGCGGTTCGATGATCGACCTGATGCCGGCCAACGAGCTGCTCAAGCGCGAGGCCACCACGTTTACCTCGACGGTCTACACGGCACGCGAGTTTTGCCTGATGGCCCCCAAGAGCTTAGGGCCGAAGTCGCTCGTTATTGCCTGCAGCCACAGCGGCAACACGCAGGAGGTCGTCGACGGCTGCGAGATGGCACTGGCCGCCGGCGCCGAGGTCGTCGCCCTCACCGACTGCGAGGGCTCCAAGATCGATAACGGCAAGTGGACTACCTGGGTCTACCCCTGGGGCGAGGGCGTGTCGCAGGCCGAGGTGCCGCAGGGCATCGGCGCCCTGATCGCTGCCGAGCTGCTCGACCAGCAGGAAGGCTACGAGGCGCTCGCCGACATGTACGAGGGCCTCAAGCAGATGGATGTGCTGCTGCCCGCCGCCCGCGAGAAGGTCAACGCCGAGCTGGGCGCCCGCTTTGCCGAGCTCTGCCAGCAGCACAAGTTCTTCTATATCCTGGGGTCCGGCCCCAACTTTAGTCAGACCTACGCCATGGCCATCTGCTCGCTCATGGAGATGCAGTGGCAGCACTGCTGCTATATCCACTCCGGCGAGTACTTCCACGGCCCCTTCGAGGCTACCGAGCCCGGCGTGTTCTACTTTGTGCAGCTTGGCGCGGGCGAGTGCCGTCCCATGGAGGAGCGCGCGCTCGCGTTCCTCAACACGCACACCGATACGGTCATGGTGCTCGATGCGCTCGAGTACGGCGTGGGCGAGGTGCCCGCCAGCGTGCGTTCGTTCCTGGAGCCGATCTTCTTCTATGCGATGAGCTGCGAGCTGCGCGCCGCCCGCGGCAAGGTGTTCGACCACAGCCCCGAGATCCGTCGCTACATGGGCATCGAGCAGTACTAGGTAACGGGAATTATCTTTTTGACGGGGTCTGCGCTGCGCGCGGGCCCCGTTTTGCGTTGTGGCGGCCGGATTTGTGTTTGCGCGAAAACGAAGGTGAATACTTTTCCGCGATGTGAACGACCTATTTTGGACCCCCGAAGCATCCACACTTTTTGGCGGCAAAACTGCAGGAAAAACCCGACGGAACCGCAGGAAACAGCGCCTGAAAAATGTCGATGCTTCGGGGGCTCGATTTTACTCGTTCACTTCTCGGGAAAAGTATTAGACCTAAATGTGCGAGGGTGTTGCATGAGCAAAAAAAGCGGGCCGCGCCGGGGATTTCCGGCGCGGCCCGCTTAGTATCGCGCTTAGATTCGCAAGGTTGCGGCAGCCGGCGGCCTACTTCGCGTCGTATGCCTCGGCGTCCCACCAGTCGAGCTGGGCGATGTTGTCGCGAATGTGCTGGCAGCTCTTGTGGAAGCCCTCGAGCTCATACTCGGAAAGGTCGAGCGTGTAGACCTCCTCGACGCCCTCGGCACCGATCACACACGGCAGGGAGGTGAAGATGCCCTCCTCGCCATACTGGCCGGTCATGAGCGTGGAGGCGGAAAGCACGGCGTGCTCGTTGTGAAGCACAGCGGCGCAGACGCGCGCGGCGGAGTTGGCGACGGCGTACTCGGTGCACTGCTTGCCCTGGTAGGTCACATAGCCGCCCTTGCGTGCAAGCTCCTCGACCTCCATGTGGTCGAAGGCGTACTTGTCGGGGTTCTCGGCCTGAAGCTCGTTAAGGCTCTTGCCGGCGATGGCCGCGGCCTTAAAGGCTGCAAGCTGGCTAAAGCCGTGCTCGCCGATCATATAGGCGTCGATGGACTTGGGGCTCACGCCGACCTTCTTGGAGATCTCGGTGCGCAGGCGGGCGGAGTCCAGGCCGCAGCCCGAGCCGATGATCTTCTTGGGATCGTAGCCGGTCAGGTGCCACAGCTCGGTGCACACGACGTCGCAGGGGTTGGAGATGCTCACGAAGATACCGTCAAAGCCGGCGTCGACGATGCGCTTGGCAAAGGTGCGGGCGGCGTCGGTGGTAAAGAACAGCTCGCCGTCGCGGTTGCCAGCAGCAAGCGCGACCTTGCCGGCGGCGTTGACGATGACGTCGCAGCAGGCCAGCTCCTCGTAGTGGTCATAGCAGTTGACGATCTTGGTGTTGTACGGGACAAACGAAAGGGAGTCGCGCAGGTCCTGGACCTCGGACGTCACCTTGGCCTCGTTGATATCGCACAGGTACAGCTCATCGGCAATGCCCTGCATGAGCAGGCTGTTGGCGACATGTGCTCCTACGTGGCCCTGGCCGACCACACCGATCTTACGCGTCTGGTACATATACGTATCCTTTCGGCCGAGTTTTTCGCGTCGAACCATTGTAGCGTCCAGCTGCCACTTTGCTAGACTAAAGCGCCGTAGATTTTTTGGGACATGCCTTAATCTCTACTTTTGGAGTGATTTGGGCCGCTGACGGCATCGCTGGGCGATGTGCTCGCGCGGATGGGGCCGGTCGTTGTACCATAGCTGCAACTGACTCATAAGGAGCATCCATGCCCATTCGCATTCCCGACGCCCTCCCTGCCGCCGCGCAGCTCGAGAGCGAGAACATCTTTGTCATGACCGAGTACCGCGCGCTGCACCAGGACATCCGTCCGCTGCGCGTGCTCATCCTCAACCTCATGCCCACCAAGATCGCCACCGAGACGCAGATCATGCGCAAGCTCTCCAACACGCCGCTGCAGGTGGAGGTGGACCTGCTGCGCACCAAGACGCACGAGGCCACGCACGTGAGCGCCGGCCATCTGGAGACGTTCTACCGCACGTTCGACGACATCCGCGACATCCACTACGACGGCCTGATCATCACGGGCGCGCCGGTGGAGCAGATGCCGTTCGAGGAGGTCGACTACTGGCCCGAGCTCTGCCAGATCATGGATTGGTCCACCACGCATGTGCACTCTACGCTGCATATTTGTTGGGGCGCGCAGGCGGGGCTCTACCATCATTACGGTATCCAGAAGTACGATCTGCCGGCAAAGGCGAGCGGCGTGTTCGAGCATTATCTGGTGAAGCCGCAAAGCCCGCTGGTCCGCGGCTTCGACGACCGTTTCTATGCCGTGCACTCGCGCAACACCGATGTGCGCCGCGAGGACGTGGAGGCCGAGCCGCAGCTTGAGGTCGTGGCCGTGTCCGACGAGGTGGGCCTGTATATCGTCAAGTCGACCGACAGCCGCCGCTTCTTTGTCTTTGGCCATCCCGAGTACGATACCGACACGCTGCGTTTGGAGTACGAGCGCGACGTGAAGCGCGGGCTTAACCCTCAGGTGCCGGCGCATTACTTCCCGAACGACGACCCCACCGCCGAGCCGCGCAACGTCTGGCGCAGTCAGGCTCAGCTGTTCTACACCAACTGGCTCAACTACTACGTCTACCAGACCACGCCCTACGACCTGGCCCGCGCCGGCGAGGAGCACTAGGCTGCGGCCGTGGCTGCGACTGTGGCTGTGCTCACGGCATGACGAGCGTGGATTATCGGACACGCGAGCGTGGATTTTCGGACGTTTACAAATCGAGCGTGGATAATCTCCCACTTTTGGCTTGAAACTAGGCTCAAAACGGGAGATTATCCACGCTCATTTTTTATATGTAGATGCCGATGGCTCGGCTAAGAGACGGTGCGCGCAGAGGCAAGTTCGCATTTGGCGTGGTCTTGAATCTCGACGGGTTTTTCTTTCTGATAATCCGATGGACCAAGGCATCAAATTGTGGAGACAGGGACCTCTCGACAACCGCCCTACCTGCAGATATAAGCCATCAGCCTAAAACGTCCAAAACCGTCAAGCATTTGGTCAGCGCCTGGACAGCATTTGGTCAGACTTCGCATGAAACCGTCTGGTACGTTTGCGCCGTTCCAAGATTTGGGAGGCGACATGGGAAACATGACGGCGAATCAAAGGCTTACAAGTCACATTAAAGCATGCGAACAGCAGATGAGCTGCGTGTACGCACGCACGACGGCGGAGGCAAAGCAGATTGAGCGGCGGGTGGCGGCGGGAAGTCTAGAGGCGGTCATGCCGGGGCTGTATGCGCGTCCGGATTATTGGTCCGAGCTCAAGTTTCGGCAGCGTTATCTGCATCGGGTGCGGGCCCTTGCGCAAAAGCATCCCGACTGGACGTTTTGCTCCTATACGGCGGCTGTTATCTATGGCCTTTCGGTTTCGCATGCCAATTTGACGCACATCCATATCGCCGCGGCGCCGGCGCAATCGACGACGCCCGGCTCTCAGGTGATTCGCCATCGTTATGCTCGTCAAACACGGGCAATCCAGATGGATATTGCCGTGACCGATATCAATCAAACGATTACGGATTGCCTGGTCGATGCATCGTTTGTCGAGGGACTGATCATTGCGGACTCGGCGCTTCATGAGCAGCTGTTGTCGAAGGAGCATCTCGTTGAGGCAGTCGACAAGCTTGGCTTAAATCGTCGCGGTGTTGTGACGGCGCGAAGTGTTGCGCGGTGTGCCGATGGCCTATCGGAAAGCGGTGGCGAGTCCAAGGCGCGTGCTCTGATGATTGAGCGCGGCTGGCAGACGCCGGAGCTGCAAGTTGAGCTGTTCGACCCGGTTGAACCGGGGCGGCCGTATCGAGTTGACTACTTGTGGCGTGTGGGCGACCGGCTGATTATCGGAGAGTTCGACGGATTCGTTAAAAGCGAGAAGGCAGCGGAGGAGGGCAAGCTCGCGAAGGCGCAGTTTGATGAGCGCCAGCGCGAGTCGAGGCTTTCGCTGCTTGATAACTGCAAGATCGTGCGCTTGTGCTGGGATGATTTGAGGGACCCGTCAAAGCTCGATCGCAAACTCAAAGTTGCCGGCGTGCCGCGTGCGTGTTGAGGCGGTTGCAGGACGTTGAGCCGCACGAGCGCGGAAATCCAGACGGACGAGCGTGGATAATCTCCCACTTTTGGCTCGTAAGGGGGCTCAAAGCGGGAGATTATCCACGCTCATCTTGCGGGTGCGATACAGCGGCGATCAGGCGCTGATGATGTGGGGTAGCGGCAGGTCGTGGGCGTCGGTGGGAACGTGGTCGACACGCTGCTCGTCAAAGGCAATGCCGATGATTTGGCATGCGGGCGAGAGCGTGGGCAGATAGCGGTCGTAGCAGCCGCCGCCGTAGCCTAGGCGCGCGCCGGCGCGGTCGAAGGCTACAAGCGGCACGATGGCCATGTCGAGGGCCTCGGCAGGCACGATAGGGAAGCGGTCGTTGTCGATGTCCACGGCCGCAAAGACCCGCGTGGGGTGGGCGATAAACGGCGCCGCGGACGCATCGCCGGCGGCAACTGCCCGCATGCACATGCGCTGGCCACAAGCTGCGGCGTCTGTTGCCGAGAGCATGCACGGATAGGCCACGCGCCAGCCGCGTTTGGCGGCCGCTGCGGCAAACGCGGCAGGATCGACTTCGGAACCCATCGCGGCATAGACGGCAACGATGCGCGGCGCCGCGGCATCCGAGCGATCCAACAGCTCAACAAGTCGCGCACAGATAACGGCAGACTTCGCAGCACGCACATCCAAATCAAGAGCATCGCGCCGAGCAATCATCGCCCGTCGCAACTCAGCCTTGTCCATCCCAGCCTCCTCTAGCAAACCTGCCAAAAAGGGACAGGTTTATTTTGGTAGGTTTTATCTGGGCAAACGCGATATGGGCAGTAAAGCCACCGCAAATATGCCTGTGAACTGCGCCCTTTGTGGTTGTTTGGGCCTATGCGTTAATGCTATAACGCCGCAGCGATTGCTTCAGTCACAAACTTATTGAGTGACTCACCCTTCTTTGCCGCTGCCAGCGCCGCTTGCTTGTGGAGCTCAGAGCCCGTTCTTACGTTGAACGAGCCCTTAAAAGCCCGCTCGGGTTCCTTGCCTTTCTCGGCGCAAAACTCAAGGTAATCGTCGACGGCGTCGTGGAAGCATTGCTCCACCTCTTCAGCTGTGGAGCCTTCAAATACGATTGCGTCCCTAATGCCGGTGACCATACCTGTTAGCACATGCTGTTCGGCATCGAACTCGACTGGGGCGAAATAACCCTTGTATGCCAAAACGTTACTCATGACTACCTCCGACATCTTGCAGAAATCGAACGATGTTTCGAATGGTCCCCGCCGTCAATTCGTCAGATGGATGTGGCGCGTGCATTACGAACATCCTGCCATCTGATGGCCTGTAGAAGCGAATGCGCGATCCGGATGTCTTGCCTTTGTTGTCCATTTCAAAGCCATACGAAGCCAAGACTTTTAAAAAATCGGTATACCGATACGTCGAAGGGCAGCTAAGCAGTTGGGCGATGAGTTTATCGGTCCGAGTCATCCCGCCTCACATTCTGCAACTATATCTTAGTTGCAATTTAAGTCCGATGCAAGCACCCCTATTATAGAACATGTGTACGTATAGAACAAGTGTTCGAATCAACGCAAAGGCACCTGCCCTTTCGTGGGGGTTTTGCTGGTGGGGCGGGTGTCTGCGGCGGTTTGTCTCGATCTGTAACAGTAACTCGGCAAAAATGGGCCTAGCCGTTACAGATTGAGACAAAGGGGCGGCGCCATTCGGAAACGTCTCGATCTGTAACATCTGGAGCCGATATTGCCGCCTAGATGTTATAGATTTAGACAAACTGGTGGGACGGGCTGAGCTGCCCTGCCCAAGCAGCGGTAAAAGAAAAGGTAGATTTTCAGGCATGTCCCAAAAATCTACCTTTGCTGTGCGTTAGCCCATCAGGTCGATGACGTTAAAGCCGGCGTTGCTCTTGGCGATGACGTCGCGGCCGCCAAAGACGCAGGTGGGTGACTCGGCCGCAATGCGCGTCACGTCGGCGCCGAGCGAGCGCAGCTCACCGGGCGTGGCGGCGAGCATCTGGGCGCGGCGCTCCTCGCGTGCGTGCGGATCGAGCCCGGCCAGGTAGGTCGTGTTGCGGCGTTTGGTGAGCGCGTACGGCTTCACTGGCGCGTCCATGCCGCTCACGCAGCTCACGATAAAGCCCTCAAAGGAGGCCTCGTCGGGCTCAAAGCTGCCGAGCCATTCGCCTGCGCGCGCAACGCGCTCAATCGAGGGGTCGATTGCCGGGTCGCGGTAGGTGTAGAACGCCGTCTGACGCTCGCCTGCCGCGCGGAATCCGCAGCCGTACGCGCCGCCCTTCACGCGGATCTCGTTCCACAGATAGTCGTAGGAGAGCGCGTTGGCGGCAACCGCCCAGGCGCCCGTCACGTCGATGCCCAGGCGACGCGGGTCGCACGCGCTTGCCGCAAAGCAGATGTCGCTGGGGATGACAAAGGCCTCGTGGCGGTCGCACGGCTCCGGTACCACGAGCGTGCCGCTGCCGGCATCGGCGCCGTCGCCAGCGCCCAGCCCCAGATCGTCAGCGGCGGCCCAGTATGCGTTAAAGTCCTCGTCGCTGCCGGTAAAGCTCGCCATGCAGCCATCGGCCACAAAGATGCGGCCTGCCAGCTCGGCAAGTTTGGCGCGCAGGTCATCCAGTCGCTCGTCAAAGTGGTCGAGCAGATCGCGCAGGAACAGGTAGAAGTCCACGCCCGAAAGCTGCTCGCGCACCATGGCCGAGGGCGAGCTGTAGCTCATCGCGCGACCGAGTGCCGCCGAGTGACCGTTGTTGATAAAGCCCTGCTCAAGTCCAATGCGAATCTGCGTGAGCACGTCGCGCACGCGGTCGGCGTCGGCATCGAGCAAAAGCGTGCTCGACCACACCTCGCGCGGCAGGCTCGCTAGCGCATCGATCTTCTCGGACAGGGCGCCGGCGCTCACCAGCAGGTAGGGACGCACGCCGTCCACGTCGGGCTGGGTCATGACCTCGGTCGTAAAGCTCAAAAAGCCCAGCTTGCCGGCGAGCACGTTGTCGAGCTCCTCGGCCGAGTGCTCGCTCGTGGGCAGCTGTTTGAGCAGGCGGCAGAGCAGCGTCACATAGGGCAGGTCCTCAAATGCGACGCAGCTCAGGTCGAAGTACTGCATGGCGTAGGCCAGACGGTTGGTGGGGATGCTGTGGCGCAGGCAGGGGATGGGCGCAGTGGTGTCCACGACCAGCGGCGGCTCGGGGCGCGCCTCGCCAATGTCGGAAACGCGCAGGCGCGGCAGCGTGGCCTTGGCCTCGAGCGTGTCTTCCGCCTCCTGCGCGGCACGCAGTACGGCCGTGCGCTCGACCACATCGGCCAGCTCGGCATCGGTCATGGCATCGCGCTTGGCTGCCAGCTCGGCGGCCTCGGCACCCTCCGTACCCTCGGCAGCGTCTACCGGAACCAGCTCGACCAGCGCCATGTGGTCGTTTTCCAGCACGAGCTCGCGCAGCAGGTCCTCAAAGTAGCTGCCGTCCAGCTCGCCACGCAGCTCCTCGTACACCGGGCCGTACTTGAGTGCCAGCGTCGCGGCGTCGTCATCGTAGAGCCAGGTACTCAGCGCATCGCACGCAATGGCCACGCCGTCGGCGATACCGTAGTCGCGTTGGCGCAGGTCGTATTCGTTGCTGCTGATGATGGCTTCCAGGCGCTCGCGCGGAACGCCGTGCTCGCACAGGTCGCGGCAGGCGTCCTGGAACACGCGGCGCAGCTCGCGCGCCACGCCGGGCTGCGCGTTCTGCAGCATGATGAGCTCGTAGGGCTGCAGGCTCTCGGCCGCGGTGTAGCTCACCACGTTGCCGCCCAGGCCGGCGGCCAGAATGGCCTTCTTAACCGGTGCTTCGTTGGAGCCCAGCAGCGCCTCGAACAGGATGTCCGCCGCGATCGTGCGCTTGCGGTCGAGCGCACTGCCCAGCACAAAGCCCAGGCCCACCAGGGCGTTCTCGGGCGTGGTGGCCATCTCGACGCGCTTATACTCGCAGGTCACGGGCGCCTGCACGCCCAGCGGATTGGGCGCAAGCGTGGACGGGTCCTCGCCGGCGGCAACGGCTGCGTCCATGCGGCGGCTCGCGGCACTCGGCTGCGACAGGTAGCGCTCGTCCAAAAAGGCCAGTGCGCGGTCCACGTCCAGGTCGCCGTAGAGCGTGATATAGGAGTTGGAAGGATTGTAGTGGCGCGCATGCGTGTCCAAGAACTGCTCGTAGGTGAGCGCGGGAATCGCGCGCGGGTCGCCGCCACTCTCGTGCGCATAGGCGGTGTCGGGATAGAGCGCGGCGTTGACGGCGTCGTCCAGCACACTCATGGGGTCGGACAGCGCGCCCTTCATCTCGTTGAACACCACGCCGTTATAGTGCAGCGTGCCCTCGCGCAGGCTCGCGGAGCTGTCGTCGTCTGCGCCCTCGGCGCCCTCCGGCAGGTCCAGCTCGTAGTGCCAACCCTCCTGTTCAAAAATGGTGGGCTTGGTATAGATGGCCGGGTTGAACACCGCGTCCAGGTACACGTCCATCAGGTTGTACAGGTCCTGCTCGTTGGTGGTGGCAACGGGGTAGATGGTCTTGTCGGGGTAGGTCATGGCGTTGAGGAACGTCTGCATGGAGCTCTTGATCAGATCGACAAACGGCTCCTTGACGGGAAACTTGGCCGATCCGCACAGCACCGAGTGCTCAAGAATATGGAACACGCCGGTGGAATCGGCCGGCGGCGTCTTAAAGCCAATGGCAAAGGCCTTGTTCTCATCGTCGCACGCCAGGTACAGCAGGCGAGCGCCCGATGCGGTGTGGCGCAGCACGTAGGCGTCCGAATCGAGCTCGGGCACGGTCTCGCAGCGCTCGACGGCAAAACCGTGGCAGGTGGTACCGGGTACCAGCAGCGCGGCAGCAGCGGCGCGCGGATCGGTTGAGGTGGTGGTGGGCATATGCAGTCTCCTTTGACGCCCCAGCGGGGGCGAATCGAGTCGAATCCTCAAGAGTATACCCATATGGGGACCTCGACCAATCTGCCGCACGAGCGTGGATTTTCGGACACACGAGCGTGGAAATTCGGACGCAAATTGAACGAGAGTGGATTTTCGGACGGAAACAGCCCCAAAACGCCAAAAAACCGTCCGGAAATCCACTCTCGATTCCTGACCGTCCATCACTCATGCATTTCTCATTTCTCACTCATCTCTAATATAAGAGATAACAGAAAGATGAGAGATAAATATGAGAGATAACTGAGCAGCAAAAAGACAAACAATTATGGTATTGTCTCAATACCGATTGTTCTACCAGCAAGAACATGTTTAAATGAAACAGATGGTAGACATCTTATCTTCCATCTCTCACTCATCTCTTATATGAGAGATAGCAGTAAGATGAGAGATAATTACGAGAGATAACTGAGAGACGAAGGAAATCTATTCGTGGCATTCTCCGCCGGGCCGAGCGAAAGGACATGCAGATGAACGAAAACGAGCTGACCGGTCTGCTCGAGTCTTTAAGGCGCATGGGCTCGGACGATCTTAACGTCGAGGTCAAGGAGAGCGCCACGACGCTTTCCCGCGACGTATGGGAAACAGTTAGCGCATTCGCGAATACTGCTGGCGGAATTATCGTGCTCGGCGTGAGCGAGCGCGCGGGCTTTGTCCCGGTTGAGAACTTTGAGACCGAGAAGGTGCTCAACCAATTCGTAGCGGGCATGGGTGATGCCGGCGGTCGCGGAAAACTGGCCAATCCGCCCAAATACACCATTGAACGCGTGGAGCTCCAGGGCACCGTGGTTCTGGTCATCACGATTGAGGAGCTCGACCCGTCGAGCAAGCCTTGTTATGTCATAGAGCGGGGCGCTCAAGGCGGCAGTTACAAACGCATCGATGACAAAGATGTTCCGCTCTCGTCGACCGAGGTCCTGTCCTTGTCATCGTATGAACGGACGAGCCCCAGTGATCGCGATGCAGTGCCCGGTGCGGTCGCAGGCGATCTTGACGAGGCCCTGGTCGACCGCACGATAGAGCGTGCTTTCTCACTGACACCCCGTGCGATGCGCGGCGCGCCGGACAAGAAAACGAAGCTGGAGCGCCTGAATTTCCTCGACTCCCAGGGCAATGTCACTAAGGCCGGGCTCCTGGCTGCGGGTGCCTATCCTCAGCAGTTCTATCCCAAGCTCTTTATCGATGTGGCGGTCTATGCCGGAACGCAGAAGGGCGCGGCGGGGTCGTTGAGGTTCATGGACCGTACGATCTGCGAGGGGACGTTGGGCGAAATGGTCTCGGATGCCGTCGCGGCAGTCGTCAAGAATTTGCGGCGAACCTCGACGATCCAAGGCGTCTCGCGTGTCGACTCGCTGGAGATTCCCGAGGAGGTCCTGCGCGAGGCAATCGCCAACGCCGCAATCCACCGAGAATACGGAGATCGGTTCTGTGGACAATCGATTGCTGTCGACGTTTTTGATGACCGTATCGAGGTGACGAACCCCGGCGGCCTATACGGAGGAAAGACTCGCGAGAACCTGTTTGACGGCAGCTCCCGATGTCGCAATGCGACGCTTGTGAAGCTCATGTCGCTTGTCCCATTGCCCGACGGTGCGGGCTCTCCTGCCGAAGGCAACGGGTCGGGCATTCCAATGATGCTCGATGCCATGCGTGCGCAAGGTCTGGCCGAGCCATTGTTTTGCCCGGGTTTCGACCGGTTTAAGGTTGTCCTTTACCGAGCGAAGGTTGAACAAATTGATCATGGCGGGGACTTAATTGTGGCGGCACTCAAGCGCAACGGCGAACTGGGAACACGTGAACTGGCAGAATGCACGGGACTCACCGTCTCCCAGGTTAGGGTACGCGTCAATGCGCTCATCGCACAGGGCGAGCTTGAACCTACGGCGTCGGCGACGAGCCGCAACCGCAAGTACCGGCTAACGGAGCGCGCAGAGCGGCTGCACTAGCGTTCGGCTCCTACCATCCCGCCATTTCACGCGCTGCGCATCGAAACCTGCGGCAAAGCAGTTACAATAGCCCAATGCGCATCGCGCACGACGATGATATCGGCGCCCGCGACTAGGGGAGAATACATGGCAGAGCAACAGATAACGCCGGGGACTAAGCTTCAGGTGGCATTCGACGTGCCCATGGGCCAAAAAACCGACTTCAACATGCTCGCCACGTACAAAGAGGACCTGGACGAGGCGTACTTCCTTATGAGCGCTCCCATGCTCACCGGCAAGCCGCTGCTCATGGACGAAAACCAAAAGCTCCTGCTGCAGTACAAAGTGGGCGAGGAAACGTTCGTGCTCGCCGGCTATCCCGAGGCAGTCGAGAAAAAGGGCATCCGCACCTACTGGAAAATGCGCAAAGTCGCCGAGCAGCGCAGCTTTGTCAAGCGCCGCGACGAGCGTTTTAAGGTCGCCATGCGCCTGACCTACCAGCGCGATAACGCGCCGACCTCCGAGCCCGAGGACGCCATGACCATCGACGTCTCGGCCGGCGGCCTGGCCATTTACCTCAACGATTACCCCGACGTGGGCGAGGCCCTGGCCGTGCAAATGCCCACGATCCGCCTGCAGGGCGAGCGCCATGAGCTGCCCGAGCAGCTGGGCATCGTGTGCTGGGTGCGCCGCGCGCCCAAGGGCAGCCTGTACCGCAACGTCTGCGGACTGCAGTTCCGCTACGCCGACGACATGGAGCGCGAGCTCGTCAAAGAATACGTCGGCTACATCCGCGCCAAATATAAGCTCTGATCGCCATGGCACTGTTCAAGCGTAACGACAAAGATCAAGCTGCCGAGGATTTGGCCGAGGATTTGGCCGAGGGCCAGGCCGAGGACACGTCGCAGGATGCGCCCGGCTCCAATGCCGAGGACGCGCCCGGCGAGGACTCCGCACCCGAGCAGGCTCCCGCCTCCCGCAAGCGCTTTGGCAAGCCCAACCGCAAGCCCAAGCGCAACCTGCGCGGCGTGGTGCGCATCGAGGAGCTGGAGCAGGCGCTGGCCGACCAGGACCTCGATGACATCGACCCCGACGCGGTCGTGTCCATGTACATGCCCAAGCGCCGCATGGAGCGCATCGGCGCGGCGCTGCTGCGCATGGACAAGCTGCAAAAGGCCCTCGTGGTGCTGGCGCTTGCCTTTGGCGTGTTGTTCGCCCTGTCGTTTATGCAGGAAAACATGGGTAACTTCACCATCAACCTCAACCGCCTGGAGCTGTTCCGCCGCGGCGTGGCCATTGCCGACAACGGCGACTTTAACAACGCCACCGCGCGCCTGGCCGCCGACGCCGTGGACAACGGCACCAATATCGCTGCCGACGACCTGCCCGACAACCTGGACGACATCGACGGCAGCCACAACGGCAAAAACTACGTGGCGTACACCTTCTATATCCGCAACGCCGGCAAGACCGATCTGGGCTATAGCGCCAAGCTCAAGGTGGTCAGCGCCAGCAAGGGCGTGGAAAAGGCGGCGCGCGTGAGGGTGTATCGCAACGGCAAGCCCACCACCTACGCGGCCGTCGCGGCGGATGGCAATCCCGAACCCAACACCGAGCCGTTTGCGTCCAAAGACGTGGTGACGACCATCAGCCACAAGAACTTCCGCGTGGGCGATGTGGACAAGTACACCGTGGTCATTTGGCTGGATGGCGACGACCCGGAGTGCGTGGACAAGATTATTGGCGGCGCGGTGGAGTTCGGTTTTGACTTTGATTCGTCCGAGACCGACGATTCGAGCCTGTTCGTTAAGTTCGTGCAGGATATTGCCGATACCCTGACCGGCAATGACCCCATTAGCGCGAGCGGCAACGAGGCGCCCGATTACTACAAGGAGCACAACGTGACCTGGAGTAACCGCCGCAATCAAAAGAACTCGCCCGCAGGGGACGGGGACAAGTAGAACGAAGAAGCGCCGGGCCAGGATTGATTTCCCGGCCCGGCGCTTTTGGTGATGGCTTATGCCGAGGTTTTGCCGTCGGAGGCGTCGCCAGCGGCGGCGTCTAGCAAGAACAGTCGCAGCGCGAGCTTGATTGCATAGCCCGGTTTGACCTGTGCCGCGTCTCCCATGCGTTCGCCCAGGTCACTACAGTAGGCGTAGAGGTCGCGGATGAGGTCCGCGCCCGAGAGCGTGAACATGTAGCCCGCGTCCGAAAGCGCGTTGGGCGCTGCGGGCAGCCCCGCAGCCGCACAAAAGCTCGCAAGGTCGGGGCCCATGACGGCCTTGTAGTCGATTACGTCGCCACGGTCACGTACGGCCTGCTCCTGTTCACGAGCGAACGACAATGCCGCCGCCAGCACAAAGCTGGGCGTGGGCGCGTTGACGTCGTCGGTGGTGGCGACGAGCTTGCCGGCCGCTTGCGTGACCAGCCAAGCGACTTCGCGCTGGCAACGAACGGCTTTGCGCGTCACCGGCTTGATCGATCCGGTGGAAACGCTTCCCTTGGGTTGATTGGCGGCAGGCATGAGCCCTCCCAACAAATAGCCCGTTTAGCAGGCAAAAATTAAACGTTCTGCACCAGTATAGCGAGTGGGGGGAGGCTCGGGCGAAGCTCGGCGGAGGGTGAATGTATGCGATGGCGTGGCGCTGCGGCCGCAAGCCTTAAGAGGGACTTACGGCTTTGCGGGGGAGAGATCAAATAAGGTAAACGATGTTCACATAGCCCCGCGCATAACCCGAGGTAGACCTATGAATCTGCCGGAATGTGGGCTGCCGAAAACTCATAAGGAAATCGTAAGAATTATGGTATTCTCAATTCCATGTCTAAAGGATGGGCAAGCAACATCCAACACGAAAGCGCGGGCTCCCCTTCCGGGCTTCTCGAGGGTCATCTGGGATGAATGGGGAAAGAAAGGGGTCCGCATGGATACCAAGGCATTAAAGAAGCAGATGGGCGCCGCCATCGCCATGGTGCTGGTAGCAGCCGTAGCGCTGGGCTCTGCCACGTTCGCATGGTTTGTGACGAACAATACCGTTAAGGCGACGACGAGCAGCATCAGCGCACAGTCGAACGCGTCGTATATGACGATTAAGTACAACGCCACTGCTGTGGGAGCGGACAGTACATTTGACGTTGCCGGCGATACAGAAGCAACCAAACTGTATCCCGCCACCTTTGGTGAGCAGGAGGGTTCTACCGAGGGTCAGTTTATGACGGGTTACGGCAATACTGTGGACGATGGAACTCTGTACGGAACATTGAAAACTGTTGGCACTGCAGGTACGCCCGATGAGGCCGTTACCAAGGGCTTTGCTAAGAAGAATGTTTTCAATATCAGTTCCCGCGGCCAGAACCTCTCCAACTTGAAGGTCGCTTCTGTCGAGGCGAAATCTGCTGACGGTAATGCGACGAACCTTGCTACCACATCTGACATCAACTCTGCGCTTCGTCTTTTGGTGAAGTGCGGGGACAGGTGGGTTGTTCTTGACAAGGATGGTACGTTCAAGCTTGGTTCCAATGGCATCACTGCTGCCGATGGCATTCTTGCTGACACTATTACTGCCGACAAGGATACCGAGGTCGATATTTACGTCTTCTTCGAGGGCAGCGATGCAAAGGTTTATACGAACAACCTCAAGAAGCTGACCGATTCTTCCAAACTGACCGTAACTTTTACTGCTGATAATCAGAATAAGAAATAAAGTAGTTCCATACACAGCTTGCGAAGGGCAGGTTCCCGGCCCGGGACCCTGCCCTTTTCCTTAACGAGGGGAGGCGACGGAGATGCACGATTCAGTTAAGAGGCTTAAGGTTCAGCTTGTTGGGGCGGCGTTGACTGTCGTCGTCTCGGCGGTGGCGCTCTCTGCAACCACCTACGCTTGGTTTGTCTCCAATAGTAGGGTTCATGCAACTACGAGCACCATTTCCGCTCAAGCGAATGGCATGGTACTCCAAATCGTTGAGGGCGACACGCCCGACCATGGCTCCGACACCTCCACGGTCGCTTCCGCAGCCGGTCACGAGATTAGCCCTTCATCGACGAACGATGCCAAAAACTGGTACGTTCCCCAAAGCTGGCAGGGCGTTAATGTGAGCACCTATCAAAAGGTCGACACATCCATTTCGGGTGAGAATCCCGGCAAGTACACTATTCAAGGCAACGATTACTATGCATTCACCGTTGCGAATTACACGCTGTATACCGTGGCGAACACCGGCGTTGCCGACGTGTATTTGGATGCGAGCAACGGCTCGCCCATAACGATTACGCAGCATGGCGGCACGCAGAAATGGTTCGACAAAATCAAAGACAGCCTGCGCGTGGGCATTGTAATTAACGGCGAGCTGCGCGTTGTCTATGCGCCAGCTGCTCCCTCGACAACCGATATGGGCAACGATGTGACTACCGTTGCAGGTTGGTCGTGTGTCAACTCTGAATCTCTGAACGAGGTTGTTGCCCCTACGTATTTGCATCTTTCTGGCACCGATTCGCTCGATCAAAACGGCAATAACTGGGGTGCCACGAAAGCGGGCGAAGTCTACATTAAGCCGATCGGCAACGCGCAAAAGGTCGCTTCGAACGTCGATTACAACGGCACGAACATGAAAGTTGTCGTTTGGATGGAAGGCACCGACAGCGATTGTCAGAATATGTCTGGCCTCGATGTGGGCGAAGGAAGCCCGACCTTTGACGTAACGGTCAGCTTGGTTGGCATCGTAGCTGATTCAAAGTAGTGTAAACGCTGCTAGCAACTTTCATCAAAGACGAGGGCCAGTTCAGGTTTGAACTGGCCCTCGTCTCGTTTATGTCAATATTGGTTCGGCTATAGCCCGTACACCTCAACCATGGCTTCGCCGATGCGGTGGGGTACGCCGGTGACATGACCAGGCAGTGGTTCAGGTTCCATAAGGGCTATCTGGAGCACATTCTGGGGCTGTAGCCTTCGAGTCGGCAATTCAACTACCTGTGCACACTCGATTTACGAGGATTTTCACACTCGATTTTCGAGGAAGTCTGGACTCGATTTTCGAGCTTTGCCCTACAGGTAAATCCCCTCGAACAGGCTCTTGTGGAACTGAGTGTGGTGATCGCGTGCCCAGGTGAAGAGCGCCTGGTCAAAGTTGCCTTGGCTGGCGGAGATGCCATAAACGCCGGCGACTTCCACGCGCACGAACTCCAGCGCGGGCAGCTTGTTGATGGCCGTGAGCGCAAACGGCGACGTGGGCTCCTCGAACAGGTAATGGCTGCCTTGCAGCGCGCCGCAGCCTGTGCAGGTGCTGGCGAGCGATACGGTCTTGGTGGTGCGCGACGTTACGGGCTTGTAGCCGCAGCGCTCGCGTAGGTAGTCGCGGATTTCGGCCGGCACGCAGCCCAGCGCGGGGACGATGGCCACGGCGTTGGCGCGGGCTGTGTCGATCACGATGTGGCCCGCGTCGTCCATGGCGGGCGCAGCGCTGGGCGCAGCCTTGCTGCCCGAGTCCTCGGCCGCCCAATACGGAATGCCAAAGGCCGCGACCGTTGTCTGCTCGTGGCACTTCCAGCATTCGCGCTTGCCCAGCACCAGGTAGATGTAGGGCGCGCTGGGGTCGGAGCGATCCACGCCGGGCAGCCACGCGGCAAAGGGCTCGGGGTTGACGCCGTCGGGCACGTACCAGATCTTCTTGGTCCGGTCCCACTTGGCGCCCAGGGCCTTGGCCTCGTCTTTGTGCGAAAAGGGAACATCGAGCTCGGTGCGCATGGCGGCTCCTTTGTGCGGCTTGCGGTGCATGTGCTCCAAGGATACCCCAGCGGCGAACGTCCGATGCATGCCGACGGAATTGCTGATGTTCTTGCTGTTGGCCGCGGCTGTTTGCAAACGCGACGGTGCCGTTGGGGCATTGCTATAAGTCAGCAAATGAGCAATTTGGCCGTCCAAGCAGTCGCAAAGCAAAATGGAAGTCCCGCGCCGTCAAGCAGTTTTGCCACTGCTGCACTACATAACGACAGTTAAACGCGGCAATTCGCTCTTGTACAGTCTTAACCGTGATCACACGTCATTAGTAGCTCAGAGGTTAGGGCGGTGACTGAATGGCTCGGTACAAAGGCGAGAATAGGGCATGGGAAGGAGCCGCTCGGCTGCTCGCAAATCCGGCGCGCGGACGTGAAGGTGTGCGAGACCCCCAAGCACGTGGCCGAGATCGGCGGGTGGAGCCTGCGCCAAGTCCAGAAGTGGTGCGCGGACGGGACGCTCCCCGCGATGATGATCGGCGGCACCTGGGCGATCAGCGGGCAGAAAATCTGCGACATGCTCGGCATTGAGGACTAGCGATGCCTATGGAAGCATTCAAGGAAAATGACACCGGTGGCCGTATACTTGGCGGCGGGGCCACCGGCGGCGAGTGGACAGGACGGGGGCCTGTCGTGGCTGCATCTTACAGCTCGGTCACGGGGAGCGCCGCCTCGCAGCTCGATTGCGGGGTGAGCCAGCATGAACGATAAGGAGAAGGCCGACTTGGCGTTCCTCTCTATGGAGCCGTCCAAGAACTACGAGACTTGGAAGAACATCGGCATCAGCTACGAGGCCGCTGGAGGCGACCACGACACGTTCCTCAGCTGGTGCTCCCACGACCCCGAGAAGTACGACGAGGCCGTTACCCGCAAGCTCTTCGAGCATGTGGACGAGGGCGGTAGGATCACGGCGGGCACGCTCTTCTGGCATGCGGCGAACGCAGGCTGAAAGAGCACGGGCGACCATACAAGCGGAGCGCTTTGCACGGCCTCCGGCGGCCAGGACCTCTCCGGATTGCCGTACTTGGAGCAGGCGATCAAGCAAATCGAGGCCAAGGCGTTTTACCTGCACTTCTGCTGCTTACGGGAAGCAAACAGCCGTTCGGTGACGTTTTCAAGCTCAGGTCTCCAATCCCTCTGATTGCTGCTAATCTATAAAGTTAGCGAGTTGAATTCTTTTCGAGTTTGTGACGCTCGCATACGGTCATTCTAGGACGCCGAAGGGGTGATTGCGATGAGCGTTGATAGTTCCACAGAGGATAAGGCTCAGAGCGCCTCCATTGGTGCTGTGGATTTGTTTTGCGGGGTCGGGGGCCTGACCTACGGTTTACGCACCGCTGGCATCGATGTGGTGGCTGGGTTTGACCTCGATTCCTCTTGCCAGTACGCCTACGATGCGAACAACGGCAAGGACAAGTTCATCTGCAAGAACATCGCCGAGGTCACCGGGGAGGAAGTCAAGGAGCTCCTGAAGGACTTTGACATCAAAGTCTTGGTAGGGTGCGCTCCTTGCCAGCCCTTCTCGAAGCACCGCAAGGACAAGAAGCATCGCGAGAAGCACAAGGACTGGGGGTTGCTTGCGCAGTTTGGGAGGCTTGTACGTGAAGTGCAGCCAGATTACGTGTCCATGGAGAACGTGCCCGAGCTCGAGAAGGAGAGCATCTTCTCTGGTTTCTTGAATACGCTTAAGGAGTCCGGATACTCGGTGGAATACAGCGTCGTAAAGGCTGAGGAGTACGGTGTGCCCCAGCATCGGCGGCGATTGATTCTGCTAGCTTCTAGAAATGGGTCCATCAGCTTGATTGACCCTACGAATGATAACGCTCATGCTGTTACGGTTCGGCAGGCAATAGGTGCGCTGCCTGCCGTGAGCGCTGGCGGCTCTTGCAGGGGGGACTCTCTGCAAACGGCGTCGGCGCTATCAGAACTAAACTTGAAGCGCATTAAGGCTTCGACGCCTAATGGCACGTGGCGAGATTGGCCTGAGGACCTGAGGCTTGATTGTCATAAAAAGGCTGCTGGCCAAACGTACCCTGCGGTCTACGGGAGGATGGCTTGGGACGAGACGTCCCCAACTATAACTACGCAGTTCTATATGTACGGTACGGGCCGGTTTGGGCATCCAGAGCAAAATCGAGCCCTAACCTTGCGTGAGGGTGCCGTCTTGCAGAGCTTCCCGCAGGATTACAAGTTCATTAGGCCTGGCGAGAAGATCAGCAAGAAAGCTGTGGCACGGCATATTGGAAACGCCGTGCCACCAAAGCTCGGCGAAGCGGTTGGCAAAAGCATAATTGCCGCTTGCGTACACTAGCCCTCTTCTGATTCGGTCATACCGCGCCGATATTCACCGGCGTTGAGGTAGGTCGAAACATCCTTGCGGAGCTGCATCAAAAATGAGTCAACATGATTGACTAGCTCCGCAAGCTCCGATGTTGTCACCTGATTGCTTGCTTCTGCAAACGAAATTGATCCATGAGCTAGGTCATTCCGTCGATTCTTGATGTCTTTAAGCTCGCTCTTAATCTCATCCCTCTTGCAGTTCGCTATATCATCATGAATCGATATTCCGTGGTCATCAAAGAGCTTGAGGATTTTGTCTGCATCTAGATTTCCACCGGCGATGGTGTTCCGAACGCTGAATTGAAGTACGTTATTTTTAACAGCATGATCAAGCAACCTCTTGCTTATGGACTCGGCGGTACTATTGCTGGCTTTTGGGTCGCTCAACCCGTTATACATTTGGGTATGGTGCCAAATCGATTGAAGCTTTTCGGAAACCTCAGCGTAGCCGCAACCCTCGTCCTTTACTCTGTCGTAAATCGCCTGCATGAGATTAGTGACTGAGTACTCAATGATGTTGTAGATCATAAGCTTGACGTTGGAGCGGATGACACTGGAAACGAGGGTCACATCTGGTGTCGATGAGGGCAGGCCACTGGGATTTGCCTTTTCAGCGATTTCGTACGCTCCTCGCATTACAGCATTGTAGCGCACGCCCTCTGCACCTTGGTCAAGCGAATCGAGCAGGGTCGCGAGCGTAATCATGCTCTTGGTCTCACCAAGGCGGTCGTTGTAGACCTCTCCGTACCCCAAGTTAAAGTCATTGGAATCCATAAGGTTTACCGCTCCGCCTTCAGCTTGTTGGCAACGAAATCAATGCGAGCTTTCAACTTGGCCTTTACGTTTGCCGAGTCTGACCGCACAAGGGTCTGGAACTCTTCGCAATCAACCCAAGACATGTCTTTGCGCGAAAGGTCCTTGTCCTCCGACAACGCCACGGCAACGCCGACCGCAATAGCTTCGAAACGCGCATGAGGAGTCGTTTTTCCTGTCGGTGTCTTTTTGAAACCCCTGTCTCCCAAGCACTTCTCAACGTATTCCAACATTTCTTTGAAGCGAGCGACGAGTTCATTGCGCTTGTCAGGTGACTTGGCAAGCTCGATGTTCATGCGATTCGTGTATTCATCCAGGTAACTAGCAACGCGGTCTTTGTAACCCTCGAAATCTGGGTAGCCGTCTGCATAGGCGAAGAAACGAGTGACAAGTTCCATGTCATCGTAGTGTTTGCGCGCCGTCTCGCTTAACGGGGCAAGTTTTATAAAGAGCGGATCTTTGGAGAGCTCGCTTACTAGTTTTGTAAAATCGCCGCCCATGGAGCCACGGCGAATTTCTTGCGATTTGAGCTGCTTGCCCGATGAATTGATACGACGAAAAATCTCCTGTCGGACGTCAAAGGTGGTCCCTTCCTCAAGGTAAACCACTCGAAAGCTCGCGTTATCGAATCTTCTTTGTACTTCTATGGGAAGTTCTGAATAGGTCTTTCCGTTGACAGATGTAAGGATGTCTAGATTGCACAAGGTTAAATCGCCTCTGGCAAAGTTCACCAAGGCGTTCATCCTTTGCGCTCCATCAACGATTTCCGTTCTGCCATCTTCAGCATCGGCAAAGAACATGTAGGGAATGGGCAGGCCAATTAGCACAGACTCAATAAAGTAGCTGCAGTCAACGTCCGTCCAGACGAAGTTCCGTTGATAGTCAAGCGGAATGTAGAATGCATCAGCATTGAACTTATTGATGAGGTATTCCGCAACGTATTCGCGAGTGCTGAATCGCACATCCTTTTTCTTGTCGCGAATCTGTTCGGAAATCTCGATCGTCTCACTTTGTTGATCAGTCAATCGCCTTCACCTCAATCTATAGCAGGACGAAGCCAACTTAGGTCTGACTGGCTGTGGGATGTGAAGTCCTTTCCCATAACCAATGCTGCACTCTAATGATACCAGCAGATGCCTGGCATTAGAGTCGTGCCCCTCTGCCTCTTTGTGACGCCCGTCTAGGCTGCTCGTATCGAGTAACTGGGCGGGCGCCTTGTTGTGCCTGCCGCGATTTGAAAGCAGGATACATGGACGGTGAGACTCATGGCGACGAGGCGGCGAAGGTCGAGCTCGCGGAAGGGCAAGAGGACGCGAGGTCGGCAGAGGTGGCGGACACCCTTCGCTCGGAGATCGAAGCGGTGGAGGGCGCAGCAGCCGACGAGCGCGTGGAGTACTGAGCTCAGGCTCGCTGGGGCGCGGAGCGTCAAGGCCGCGCGTGCCCTTCTCGACGAACACGGGGGCGACGTGGGCGCGCTCAAGGAGGCGGAGCCCTGGCTCTTCTCGGTCCCCCCGCGCCCGCTGGGACCACGGGGCTGCCAAACGCGGGAGCCGCTGTTTGTGTCGACGACAAACTGAACATTGTGGCGCGACCAAATTGAGCACTTTGGCAAACACGCCGCGTTAACCTATCCCACCGCCTTGCCGAGCATGAGCGTCGCCTCCATACGGTGACTCGTGCCGGTGAACTCGACCAGGCGGCCGTGGTGGACGATGCGGTCGATCATCGCCGCCGCCATCTTGTCGTCCCCCAGGACCGTGCCCCACTTGCTGAACTCAATGTTTGTGGTGATGACCAGGCTGTGTCTCTCGTAGCAGTCCGACACCCCCTGGAACAGCAGCCTCGCGCTGTCGAGGTCCAGCGGCACGTGGCCGAACTCGTCCAGGATGACCAGGTCGTTTCTGGCGATGTCCCTCATCGCCGCCTCCAGCGAGTGCTCGCGCGCCGCCTTTTGGGATACATTTGGGATACAGCGCTATATACAAGAAACCGGTCTACCGCATTTTCGCAGGTAGACCGGTTGAACATTTGGTGGGCGTTAGAAGATTTGAACTTCTGACCTCTTCCGTGTCAGGGAAGCGCTCTCCCCCTGAGCTAAACGCCCGATCAAGGGTGCGCGAGTGCGCAGGGAATAATATAACGGAGCTCCCACCCGGTGGCAAGAACTATTTTTTAAAAAGCAGCGATTTGCGACCCTATCCGCTCCGATGTAGCGCGAACAGCACGCGGAAAGTCGCGTTTGTACCCCCGACGAACTGCACATTCGCGTAAAATAACTCCATTATGGGCAAATGGTGTCCAGGCAGTTTACAACACGGCATCTGGGGGAGGGGCATGTCGGACGCGCGTTCGCTGCAAAAACAGTTCAATCGCATGCTCGCCACGTTGCTGGTGGCCCTTGCTGTTGCCGGAGCCGTAACGTATGCCTGGTACATCTACAACGCCAACCGCCATATCACCGACGTCAAGATGGCCGCGGGCACGGGCGTGACCTTCCTCATCTCCAACGAGTACGACGGCGAATACAAAACCAACGCCGGTTTGAGCTTTGCGGGCCTGCTCGATCCCGTCTCGACCGACAACGTGCTCAACGGCTTTCAAAAGGTAACGGGCTTCACTGGCGGAACCACGCAAGACTCGCTGTTTGCCAGCATGTTTGGCGCGGCCGAGCATTCCGACTACTACAAGACCTCCCTGTACCTGGCCACCAACTCGGCCGCAACCGACGTGTACCTGTCGGGCATCGACTTTACCGAGCAAGATCCGGCAAACCCCATCTCCACTGCCCTGCGCGTGGGGCTGGTCGCCTATGCTCCAGGGCAGGGCGACACCGTTACGGGCCAGTACGTCTTTGAGGCCTCGGGCGAGCACAATCCCCAGGCACACTACAACACGCTCGATGGCAAGGACGCTGGCAAAAACGAGCAGAACCACCTGGTGCTCGACAGCAGCCGCTCCGACGGCGCCACGGTCCATTTTGACCAGCTGACCAGCGCAAACTTCTGCGACTACAACGAAGACACCGGCGTCGTGAGCCTCAAGGAGGCCACGACCAAGATCTGCAGCCTGCCCGCTGCCGCCAAGGGCGCCAACCGTAGCACGCCCGTGCGTGTGGATGTGTACGTGTGGCTGGAAGGCTGCGACCCCGACTGCACCAACAACCTGGCCGCCGCCAGCCTGCAATCGCTGGCGCTGCGCTTTGCCGGCAAGCGTTCGTAAGGGGGCCGGGGATGAGCGCATCGAACATCAAAGACATCCTAAGCTCGCGCCGTCGCATGGTTGCCGCGGCCGCGTGGATGTTGGTGCTGGTAGTCGCCCTGAGCGCCGCTACCTACGCCTGGTTTAGCAGCTCGCGCTACACCAACGTGACGCCCGTGGCGCACACGGTAAGCGACGAGAGCTCCGACCTGCAGATTGGCCTTTCGGCCAACGGACCCTGGGACACGACGGCCACACTTGCCGCCGCCGACAAGACGCTCTATCCCATCTCGACGGCAGATCTTTCCCGCTTTTGGCGCGGCACGTTCCAAAACGCCGCGGGTATTACGACTGACTACGCCGACTGCACCGCGCAGCTGGATGGCTATGCCCTTTCGGGCACGCTGTACCTTAAGGGCGGCGACAGCGCCCTCAACGTGTACCTGTATCCGGGCCAGATGAGCGTGACGAGCGACCCACAGCTGCTGGCCGCGTTGCGCCTGGGCCTGGTAATTACGACCCAGTCGGGTACGCAAACGCATATCTTTACCTGCGACGACCTGGGCAGCACCGCGGGCGCCACCAGCAGGCGCACCACCGCGCAAGACGGCGTGGTCGTGGCGGCGGGCGCCTCGGGCTGGACCTACGCCGCCGACCCTGCGCGCGCCATAAACGCCTACAGCATGGACGGCACCGGCGACACGCCCACGGCGCGCGCGGGCGCTACGCCCATCTGCACGCTGCCCGCCAACGAGGTGGCAAGCGTTCGCTACGTTGTGTACATGGAAGGCTGCGACGCCAATTGCATCGACGAGGCCCAGGCCCGCGATGTGGTGCTGCAGCTTGCCTTTGCCGCGGCCAAGGCATAAGGGGGCGAGCGACATGAAAGATCAGAAGCACATGCCCGCAGATAGCTGCGAAGCCAAAACCCAGAGCACGGGCCCCGCAGCCCCCTCCAGCGCGTCCGCCGAGCGCTCACACCTCGAGGACGCCGCCGCCAGCCGCCATGCCCGCCGCGCGCGTGCCTACATCGCGCTCGTTATGGTGGCGCTCGCCGCCACTTTGGGTGCCGCAACCTACGCCTGGTTTACCAACAACATGAAGGTCAACACCAACTCGGTGAGCGTGCACAGCGACACGTCCAAGTTGGCGCTGGAGCTGGGCGACGCCGACCGCGGCAGCTGGTCGCAGCAAGGCGATGCATCTCTGGCCTCCACCGCGAGCGGCGCCGTGACGCTCTACCCGGTCTCGACCTTTGACCTCAACGGCTTTGCTGCCTGCGCGCAAAACAACTCTGTCGGCGATGCCACAGTGTTTGAGCAGGCAAAAGACAACGGTTCCGCGTTCTATCACGGCTGGATCGACCTGCGCCCCACCATTACCGGAACGGGCGCCAGCAAAGTAAAGGGTAAGGTCAACCTGTATCTGGCCGAATCGCTGGTCCCGCAGGGTGCCGACGCCGAGTTGCTGCGCGCAGCCCGCGTGGGCATAAAGATCTCGAGCGGCAGCCAGGTGCTCGCCACCAGCATCTTTGAGCTCGACAGTTCCGATAGCGGCCATCGCGACGAGCACCCCGCGACCGCGCCTACGGGCCTGGCGGGCTACACCGAGGGCATGCTCCTGGGTTGGCAAAACGGCCAGCTTGCTTGCGGTGCCAACGTAACGCAGGACCCGGCCGCCTTTACGCTGGACACGAGCGAGACGGCCACGCGCCCGCAAAACACGCTTGCCACGCTGGGGCTTGGCCAGACCTATCGTCTGGATATCTATTACTACATCGAGGGCACCGACCCCGATAGCGCCGACTATCTCTATCAAGATCCGGGCACCTTGCACCTGGCGCTTTTTGCGACCCTGGATGGTGAGTAGCAATGACGCGTAAGCAACCCGCCGCCAACTGCGCGCCCGCCACCGGCAAGTCCAACGCTGCCGCCCCCGCCGACACCGATCTGCGCCGCAAGCTCACCACCACCGTGGTGCTGGTCCTGTTTGCCCTGGTGGCGATAGCCATGGCAACGTTTGCCTGGTTCTCCATCGCCGATAGCGCCAAAACCCGCATGCTCATGATCGACGCCAACGCCGACGGTTCGCTGCGCTTTGACCTGGACGAGCATGCCACCTTCGACGAATACGTCCGCAGTCTGAGCTTCGACCAGATCTCGGTGCGCATCGCCAGCGAAAAGGGCGTGGACATCGACGCATCCAAGCTCAAACCCGTCACCACGAGCGACTACCAGACCTTCACCTTCGAAGACGGTTCCACCGCCGATCCCGCCACTGGCGCCTACCTGGAGTTTACGCTGCACTTTATGAGCAGCACGGATCTGCGCGTTCGCCTGACCGGGCAGGACGGCGACGGCGGCATATCCGGCACGCGGTTTAGCTCCGACACGCAAGGTATGGCCAGCGCCATGCGCATGAGTTTTACCGCCGACGGCCAAACCTGGGTCTACAGCCCCAACGGGGGCGGAGGCTCGTCCGGTTCGGCCACCGTCTTTGGGCTCGACTCGGGCGAAGCGAGCGCGGCCAGCGATATGTTCGACCTGATAAAAGATACGGATAAGCCGGTAACCGTTCGCATATGGCTCGAGGGAACGGACCCAAATTGCACTAATATGCTAAAGGGAGCTAACTATTCGGTTTCGATGCGCTTTGAGGGCATCGAGGAACAGTAGATACGCACGGCGGCCACCGGGCCGCGCACGACCTAGTCAGACACGGTAGTAAGGGACATCATGCAATCTGTTAAAAAAGTCGCATCCATCGCACTGAGCGTCGTCATGTGGATCATCATCCTGGTGGCGGCCCTGTATGCGTTTACCACGCTCGCTACGCGCGAGGACGGCGGTGTCTCCGACATCGCCGGCTTTACCCCGCTCGCCGTGCAGTCCGACTCCATGGCGCCCACGTTTAACAAGGGCGACCTCATCGTCATCCAAAAGTGCGACACCTCCAAGCTCGAGGTGGGCGACATCGTGACGTTCCACACCATCATCGACAACGAGTACGCGCTCAACACGCACCGCATCGCCGCGATCGACGAGGTCAACGGCATGCGCAGCTTTACTACCAAGGGCGACAACAACGACGTGGCCGATACGCACATCATCAGCGACGGCGACATCGTGGGCAAGTACGTGTTCGCGCTGCCGCAGATGGGCAAGGTCATGGACTTTCTGTCCAGCTCCATGGGCTTCCTCATTGTGATTGTTCTGCCCATGCTGCTGTTCTTTATCTACCAGGTGTATCACCTTATCGTGGTGGGCATGAACCTTAAGCGCGCCATGGCCGAGGAGGACCGCCTGGCCGCCGCGGCTGCCATCGTGGACGCCGAGGGCAAGGGTGACACCGCCGCCGTCACCGCCGATAACGCCGCCGAGCAGCTCGCCCAGGCCGAGGCCAAGCTCGAGGAAGCCCGTCGTTTAAAGGCCGAGGCCGAGGCGGCGATGAGCGCGACCAAGCAGGAGGGTACCGACGGTGAGTGAGTTTCTGGGATTTGCCTGGGAGCTGCTGGCAAAGGTCGTCTATAACGTCGTTGCCGTCGTGAGCTCTATCCTCAACCTGCTGGTGTTTGGCTGGGTTGAGTACTTCAACATCTTTATGACCTACTTCACCACGTTTGACCTGGTGGGCAAGATCGGCGCGGTCATTCTGTTTGCCATGCTCATCGCGGTCCCCGTGCTGATCGTGGCCATCCTGGTCCACCGCTACCGCATCAACCGCCGCCTGCATCGCGACGACACGTCCAACAAGGCGCTCTATCGCGAGATCGGCCGCCTGAACAAGCAGGTGCTCGATCTTATGGACGAGAAGAACAAGCTGCTGGCGCTCAAGGTCAATGCCATGGGCGGTACCAAGCAGATTCCGTACGTGGGCGCCTCGGCTCTTGCCGACGATCACCTGCCGACGGTGGGCAACGTGGTGGGCGCCGCTGCGGGCGCCGGTGCGCCTGCGGGCGAGGGCGCCGCGGCGACGGCCGTCATGTCGGGCAACGCGTCGCTCGCGCTTGATGGCGCGGGCGTCAAGGACGCCGCGGCTGCCATGGCCAAGGCCACCGTCGAGGCCAAGACCCTTGCCGAGGAAAAAGAGATCGCCCAGGCCAACCGCTTTCCCAAGCTGTCCCTCGTGGACCTTAAGTACCGCGACTGGGAGTCGCCGGCCTACGACGATGCCATCTCGCTCGAGGACTTTGTCGACAGCTTCCGCGCGTTCGCCTGCAGCCAGATGAAGCTCTACTACACGCCCGAAATCATCCGCCGCTTTGTGGCCGGCATGGCCGCCTCCAAGCTGCTGATCCTGGAGGGCATCTCGGGTACCGGTAAGACCTCGCTGCCCTACAGCTTTAGCCGCTACCTGGATAACCCCGCGACCATCGTGTCGGTGCAGCCGAGTTTTCGCGATCGCACCGAGGTGCTGGGCTACTTCAACGAGTTTTCCAAGCGCTTTAACGAGACCGAGTTCCTGCGCGCCGTGTACGAGGCAGGCCTTCGCCAGGACCCGTCCATGATCGTGCTCGACGAGATGAACCTCGCCCGCGTGGAGTACTACTTTGCCGAGATCCTGTCGGTGCTCGAGATGCCCAGCCACGACGAGTGGGTGCTCGACTTGGTGCCCACCCAGTGGGCCGCCGACCCCAAGGCCCTGCACGACGGCAAGCTCACCATTCCCGACAGCTTGTGGTTTATCGGCACCGCCAACAACGACGACTCCACCTTTACCATCACGGACAAGGTGTACGACCGTGCGATCCCCATCGAGCTCAACGAGCGCGCCGACGCGTTTGAATGCGAGCCGCACGAGCGCGTGCACGTGACGGCCGACCACCTGCAGTATCTGTTCCAAAAGGCCAAGGTCGAGTACGTAATCGACGACGAGCTGCTCCAGAAGATGCACAAGCTGGACCAGTACCTGCAGACCCGCTTTAAGCTGGCCTTTGGCAACCGTATCATCAAGCAGATGTACGACTTTATCCCCGTGTACGTGGCGTGCGGCGGCACCGAGCTGGGCGGCATGGACTACATCATCGCCCGCAAGGTGCTCAAGAAGTTTGAGTCCATGAACGTGAGCTTTGTGCGCGACGAGATGAAGGGCCTGATCGAGTACATCGAGAAGACCTTTGGCGAGGGCGGCCTGCCCGATTCCGTCATGTACCTGCAGCGGATCCAGAACTTCTACTAATGGCGTAAGTGCGGGGCGGCGTGATGTCGCCCCGTCCCTTTCCGATCGATCCAACCTATGGAGTAACCCATGTCCGAGACCATTCAGGACCTCTATACCAGCTTCTCCGAGCAGATGGAGCCCATCCAGGAGGACAGCCGCTACTTTCGCTATCTGTTTGAGATGGCGCAGGCCTCGGGCACCACGATCGAGCAGCAGCGCGAGGAGCTCGTCAAGGTGGTGGACGAGGAATGGATCAGCATGATCGAGGACTCGCTCGACGCCATCAATACCATTATCGAAAAGCCGCGCCGCTTCATCACCACCGAGGAAGAGGTGGTGCCGGTCTCGCTTGCCAAAAAGATCAGCGCCGACAGCGTCCGTCACCTGAGCCAGAACACACAGTTCTTGGCGCCGAGCGACGATGGCGGCGTCCATCCCACGCGCATCCTCAACGTCAATACCGTCGAGACCTACGACCTGTACGAGAACCGCTTTATCTACCACCTGATTCAGCGCCTGCTGACGTTTGTGGACAAGCGCACCGACGTGATCTTTTGGTCTACGGGCAACGAGATCCGCAACCGCTTTAAGATGCACAGCAAGATCGACGATGCGTACGAAGAGATCGAGTACAACGTCGAGATGACGGTCAAAAACCGCCAGAGCTTTGCCGAGAACGACGCCGACAACATGGACGTCTTTATGCGCATCGACCGCGTGCGCCGCCTGGTCATGGCGCTGCGCGGTGCGTCGTTCTGCCAGATCATGAACGGGTGCAGCGCGGTCCGCAGCCCCATTCAGCGCACCAACCTCATCATGAAGGACCCCAACTACCGCAAGTGCTACCAGCTGTGGCAGTTTATGGAGCGCTACGACAAGGTGGGCTACAACATCGACGTGCAGCAGCAGGCGCTGGCGTTCGATGACGAGTACATGGTGCAGATGTACACCAACCTCATCAACAACTACACCGTCTTTAAGAGCCTGACCGACGACGAGCGCAACCTGCAGGAGCTTGAGAGCGTGCAACACGCGCCGGTGGCACCCAAGTTTATTAAGGAGATTAAGGAGGTGCAGGTCGATAGCCCCGACCTGCCCGATGTTGAGATCCGTCGCGTGTTTGTGGAGGAGGTCACGCAGGCTCAGCTCGATGCCGAGCAGGCGCTGGCCGAGGCGCGCGAGCAGATCGAGGAGCTGCAGGGGCAGGTCAAGTCCTGGAAGGTTCAGGCCCACGCGCTGACCGACGAGCGCGATGACTTGGCCGACGAGCTGGACGAGGCCAAGACGCGCGAGCTGGCGCTGACGCAACGCGCGCAGATGGCCGAGGCTGATGTTGAGGAGCTGCAAGGTTCGCTGGAGGATGTCGAGGCGGGCAAGAAGGCTGCCGAGGCCGACGCTGTCGAGGCGCGTGAGACCGCGGCGGCGCAGCTTGAGCAGATGCGCGCCGAGGCCGATGCCGAGGTGGCTGCCGCCCGGGCAGACGCGGACGCCAAGGTTGCTGCCGCCGAGCAGGCGGCTTCCGAGCAGATCGCGCAGGTCAAGAGCGATGCCGCCGCGGCCTTGGCTGCCAAGACGGCGGCCGATGCCGCCGAGCTGCAGGCAGCCAAGGATGCCGCCGCGGCTGAGCTTGCCGGCGTGCGCGAGGCGTGCGCTAAGGAGGTTGCCGAGCTGCATGCCAAACTGGACGCCGCTCAGCTGCAGATTGAGGAAATGCAGCTAGCGGCTGAGCGCGATGCCCGCGCCGCGCAGGAGGCGGCAGACGCCGCCGCGGCAGCAGCGGAGCAGGCGCTTGCCGACACCGTCACCGCGGCCGAGGAGAAGGTTTCCGCCGCTCAGCAGGCGGCCGATGCCGCGATCGATGCCGCCCGTGCTGCCGCCGATTCTGCCGTCGAGCAGGCTGCGGTGGATGCCGACGAGAAGGTCGCCGCTGCCGCTGCCGAGCGCGATGCCGCCGCGCGTGCCGCCGAGGAGGCTCGTGCCGACGCCGACGCGCGTGTCGCCGCAGCCGAGCTCGAGGCAGGGGAGCGTATTGAGCAAGAACTCGCCGCCGCCAAGGCCGCGCACGAGCGCGAACTCGAGGCCGCCCGCGCGGAGATGCAGCAACGCTTGGACTCGTTGGCGCATGAGCTGGAGCAGGCCGAGCGCAATCGCGCTCGTGCCGAGCGCCGTGCCGAGGGCAACAGCCTGTCGCGCTATCTGCTGGCCCGCCTGCGCGGCGAGGCCGGCGAGCCGGTCGCGGGTGCCGAGGGCGACGCGGGTGCCGCTGGCGAGCCTGAGCCCTCTGCAAAGGACACCGCCGACGCCACCGACACCACCGACGACAACGCTTCCGCAAAGGACGCCGACAAGTGATGAAGCACGTGCTCCGCGTGATCAACGTGCTGGCGACCGTGGTGATCCTGGTCGCCTTTGTGGTGCTGCTGCGCACGGTGTTCACGCCCGCCGGCGAAATTCCCACCATCATGGGCTACGGCTTTATGCGTACGCTGACCGGCTCGATGGAGCCGGCGATTCCCGTGCATTCGTTTATCGTCGTCGATACCGACAACAGCCAGGTCTACCAGGTGGGCGATATCATCACCTTCCATTCGTCCGATGACGCGCTGGAGGGTTCGCTCAACACGCACCGCATCGTATCCGTGGAGGCCGCGTCCGACGGCTCGCCGGTCTACCACACCAAGGGCGACGCCAATCCGGTCGAGGACGCCGCGCCCGTGCCCGCCGCCGATGTGGTGGGCCGCGTGGTCTTTGTCTCGGCAGGCCTGGGCGTGGTGGTGTCGCTGCTCACCAATCCGCTGCTGTTCTTCCCGCTTATCGTGGTGCCGCTGATCGTGCTGCTGGTGCTCGAGATTCGCCACATGGTTAAGGCCACGCAAGATGTGGCGCGTGCCGAGGACGAGGCCGCCCTGCGCGCGGCCGTGGAGCAGATTCGCGAAAAGCGCCGTCGCGAGCAGGAGGAGCAGGACGACACCGGTGACGAGGACGATGCCGACAATCGCGTTGAGCACGGCGCCGAGGCTGAGCCGAGTTCCGGTTCCGACTCCAGCGCTCCAGACGAACCCAGTCCCTTGGCATAGTGACCTTCCGTCATTCCTTTCGTCCCTGCAAATTGGACGCTCGTAGATGTTCCGAATCGTCTGCTTTTTCATACCAATATTCGTGCTACAGTTTGAGCGCTTTGTTGCCAATTGATTTCGGGGGAGTGGAATGGAGCAGGAGCGCTCAGCGCAGCGTGCACGCAAAAAGGCTTCGGTACCGATGACGGCGGCGTCCGATTTTGTCGTGCCCGAGGGAACTGACGAGCTCAGCCGCAGCACCCGCCGTGCATGGCGCGAGCGCCTCAACGATGCGTCGTCGCGCAAGATGATTACGGGCGTTCTGGCCACGCTGGCGGGCGGTTCGTTTTGGGGTTTTTCGGGCACCAGCGCGAGCTTCCTGTTCGATACTTATCACGTTGATACCCTGTGGCTTATGAGTGTGCGCCAGATTCTCGCCGGCCTGCTCTTTATGGCCGTGGTGGTCACGCGCGATCGCGAGCGTCTGGTTAGGCTCTGGACCACGCCCGCCGACCGTAGGCAACTGCTGCTTTTTACCGCTTTTGGCCTGCTGTTCAACCAGTTCTGCTATCTTTCGGCCGTGCGTCTGACCAATGCCGGAACCGCGACGGTGCTCCAGTGCCTGCAGCTGGTCATCATCATGGGTTACGCCTGCGTGGTCGATCGCCGCATGCCGCGCGCTCGCGAGACGATCGGCATTGGTCTGGCCCTCGGTGGCACCTTTTTAATCGCTACCGGCGGCGATCCGACCAGTTTGAGCATATCGCCGCTTGGTCTGGTCGCAGGCCTTATGTGTGCGGTTAGCGCAGCCTGTATGGCGGTGATTCCCGCCAAGATTCTGCCCGAATACGGCAGCCCCATCGTTACAGGCTCTGCCATGCTCACAGCGGGCGTGGTCTCGTGCGTCTTCGTGCAGCCGTGGGCTCATATGCCGGCGCTCGATGCTGCCGGTATCGAGGCGCTCGCGGTGTTTGTGGTCATTGGCTCGTTTTTTGCCTACATGCTGTATATGCAGGGCGTTAAGGACATCGGCTCGGTGCGTGCGAGCCTCATCGGAACCGTGGAGCCGGTCTCGGCGACCATCACCAGCGCCGTTATGCTGGGCACGGTATTTTTGCCGACCGACTTGATTGGCTTTGCCATGATTATCGTGATGATGTTCCTGACGGTATAGCTTACGCCGCTGCCTAGACGGACACGGTGTTGCACCACAATTCCGCGAATTGGTGCCTGCATCTGGAGTTTAACTGACGATGCCAAATATGTCATAAACTAATAGCGTTATTGACTTTTAGTATTGCGAGGACTCCTCTATGGCTGGTAACCACTTTAAGAACGGCGACGGCGAGCGCCCTGCAGTTCCGCCGTGTTCAAATGGGACTGGAAACGCTGACGTACCGAGTGGATCCAGCCAAAACGGTGCTGGCAACCGTACGTCTCCGGGCGAAACGGCGATGTTTGCCGCTCTGTACGAACAGTCTCAAAAGGCAAAACAGGCTGGTCGCGTAGGCAGGCAGGCATTTCCGGGCGGGGCGGGCTCTGCGGCTTCGTCGGCCGGGGTCCGTCCGGCGCCAACGGGCGGTGCAAATGTCGCCGGCTCCACTGGCCCCGCTAACAACGCTCATCGCGCCCACAACGCCGGCCCCGTCAACTCTGCCAATCCCGCCAATAGTGCTTCTTCTGCTGGAGACGCAGGGCTTACGGGTAACCTAGGCACTATCTATACGGGCGCTTCCGAAACCGGCACGTTTGCCCGTCTCAATGACGACGGTGCCGAGTTTAAGGGCTCGGGCTCTAAAGAAGATTATTACGATTTTGGCTTGAACTACGGCGGTGATTCCTCGACGAGCCCGACCTCGAACGGCCTGGTTCGCCATCGCCATCGCAAGGGCGAGCGCAAGAAGCGCCGCGTTGCAGCCGTTGTTGCTGTCATCGTCGCGGTGGTTCTTGTCGCTTTTGGCGTGAGTGGCTTCATGCTGTTTAACTCGGCAAAAACCGTGAAGAGCCAGGCAAAGGAAACTGTCGAGATCGTCGGCGGCCTTAAGGACAAGGTCACGTCGGGCGATTTTTCGACCCTGCCCGACGATGCGAAAAAGATCGACGAGCTCTGCAGCAGCATGAAGAAGGAGACCTCGAGCCCGGTGTGGACGATGGCCTCGTTCATTCCGGTGTACGGCGGCGACATTAATGCCGCCCGCACCATGGTCGACGCTCTGTCCGATGTTTCGAGCGGCGCGCTGGTCCCCATGGCCGATAATCTCGCTCAGGCAACGCCCGGCAAGCTGTTCCAGGACGGGACAATCAACGTGTCCGCGCTGCAGGCGGTCGCCGATTCGCTCTCCGATAGCTCGAAGGCGTTCAAGAGCGCCAACAAAAAGGTGCAGGGTATTGGCGATACGCATATCGCCCAGGTGACTGAGCTGGTCGATAAGGCAAAGGACGGCTTTGCCACCCTGGACGGTGTAGTCGACGCGGCAGAGAAGATTGCCCCCGTTCTGCCCCAGATGCTCGGCGCCAACGGCCAGACGCGCCATTATCTTGTGCTCGCGATGAGCAATGTCGAGATCCGCGCCTGCGGCGGTTTCCCGGGTTCGCGCGGCGTGATGTCAGTGACTGACGGTAAGCTCGAACTGGGCGATTTTGTCAAAGTCGACATGATGAAAGAGCCCTTGAGCCCGCTTCCCATCACCGATGAAGAGGCAAACTTGTTCACGACCGGATGGGGCCTGACCGGATTCAACACGCTCGGATACACGATGGGCGACGTTACGATGACGCCCGATTATCCGCGTGCGGCTCAGCTTGCCAGCGATATGCAAAAGGCCATTGTCGGAGATGACATCGACGGCGTATTTGCAGTCGATCCGGTATTTTTGCAGTATATGCTCGGCATTGTGGGCGGCACGCAGCTTCCCGACGGCACCGTCGTTGATGGAAGCAACGCTGCAAAGGTGCTGCTGCACGATATTTATTGGAATTACCCGGTAGAGGAACAGGACGCCATTTTTGCGGCGGTTGCCGGATCGGCTTTTAACAAGATCGTGGACGAACTGGGCTCCAGCGATATTACTAAGATCGCTGGAGCCATCGAAAAGGGTGCTTCCGAGGGTCGCATCCTCATGTATTCGAGAAACGATGACGAGGAAAAGGCCGCGAAGGCCCTTGGCATTTCCGGCGCTCTCCAAAACGATGCGTCTGAGGCTCCGATCTTGGGCGTCTTTGTGAACAACTACAGCTATTCAAAGATGGATTGGTTCCTTGATAAGCGAGTCACCATCGATTCTTCGGTTGAAAATGCCGATGGTTCGACGACGTATCGAGTGACCACCACGCTCAAGAACACGATGACCCCCCAGGAGAAGGCCGAGATGCCTGGTTATTTCCAGGGCCATAACGGCATTAGCCAGGATATTGATGACGAGGTGCTGAGGCTCTATCTCTACGCTCCCGCGGGAGGCAGCATTTCGGGCATTAAGACTTCGGGCTCCGGTTCTATCGAGATGAACGAAGCGACGCACGATGGCCTGAAGGTTGCATGGGGCGGCGTCCACATGCTTCTTGGACAAGACATAAAGGTCGAGTACACGGTCACGACTTCGAAGGACTCTGGGCACAAAGCGCTTAAGGTTCGCACCACGCCAACCGCTCAAACGTTTGAACAGGATAAGTAAGATATGAAGTACTTTGGCACCGATGGCTTTCGCGGTGAGGCCAACGTTGGGCTGACGGTAGAGCACGCTTATAAGATCGGCCGCTTTGTGGGCTGGTATTACGGCGCCAACCGCGGGACCAAGGCGCGCGTGATCGTGGGCAAGGATACGCGTCGCTCGAGTTATATGTTCGAGGCGGCGCTGGTGAGTGGCTTGGTCGCGAGCGGTGCGGACGCCTACATGCTGCATGTGATCCCGACGCCGGGCGTGGCGCATCAGACCGTGGAGGGCTGCTTCGATTGCGGCATCATGATCAGCGCAAGCCACAACCCGTTTTGCGATAACGGCATTAAGCTCGTCAACAGCGACGGCTATAAGATGGACGAGGACGTGCTGGAGCTCATCGAGGATTACATCGATGGCAAGAGCGAAGTGCCGCTGGCCACGGGCAACCACATCGGTGCCACGGTGGACTACATGCAGGGTCGCAACCGCTATATTGCCTCGCTCATTGCAAGTGCGAACTTTTCGCTGCAGGGCGTCAAGATCGGTCTCGACTGTGCCAACGGCTCGGCATCCTCGGTGGCCAAGCCGGTGTTCGACGCGCTGGGTGCCGACGTACGCGTGATTAACGCCGCGCCCGATGGCTTTAACATCAACGTCGACTGCGGCTCCACGCATATGGAGCGCCTGCAGCGCCACGTGGTGGAGCAGGGCCTGGACGTGGGCTTTGCCTATGACGGCGATGCCGACCGCTGCCTGGCCGTGGACGAGCGCGGTCGCGTGGTCGACGGCGACCAGATCCTGTACGTGTGCGGCGTGTACCTGAACAAGCACGGGCGCCTCTCGGGCGGTACCGTGGTGCCGACGATCGCCAGCAACTTTGGCCTGGTCAAGTCGCTGGAGCTTGCCGGTCTAAGTGCCGTGACCAGCGGCGTGGGCGACCGTCATGTGTATGCCAAGATGCGCGAGGGCGGCTACAGCCTGGGCGGCGAGCAGACGGGCCACACGATCTTTGGTGATATCGAGCGCACGGGCGACGGCATTATGACCTCGCTGCGCGTGATGGAAGTGATTCGCGCCGAGCGCGAGACGCTCTCGCAACTCACGGCTCCGTGCAAGCTGCTGCCGCAGGCGCAGGTTGCCGTGCGCGTGGCGGATAAAGACGCCGCGCTGGGCAACATGGGCGTGCAAGCCGCCATCGCCGAGGCCGAGGCGTCGCTGGCGGGCGAGGGCCGCGTGCTGGTGCGCAAGAGTGGAACCGAGTCGGTGATTCGCGTTTTGGCCGAAGCCCCCGACCAAGCCGCCGCCGACGCCGCCATGAAGCGCATCGCCGCGGCGCTGGAAGCTCTTTAGTTACGCGGTTTTACCAAACCGCGTAACGGCTCGACGCTGCAAACGTCCCCAATGACTAGGTGAAAAAGGGGGCGCCGCGGGATAGATCCCGCGGCGCCCCCTTTGCGTTGACGTGTTGCCTAAGCTTTACAGCTGGTACAGCGTGGTGAACTTGTCCTGCAGGTAGCTGCAGTAGTAGCGGGCGTCAAAGTCCATGCCGCAGGCGCCCTTGATGAGCTCCGGCGCGTCTTTGGCGCGGCCCCACTGCCAAATGCGCTCGCCCAGCCAGGCGCGAACGGGCGCCAAATCGCCGCTCGCACAGGCGCCGTTGAGGTCGACACCGTCGCGGCACATGGCCGGCACAAACATGGCATCGTAGGCGCTACCCAGCGCATACGTGGGGAAGTAGCCAAACGAGCCGCCGCTCCAGTGCGTATCCTGCAGGCAGCCGTGCGTGTCGTCGGGAACGGGAATGCCAAGGTACTCGTCCATAAAGCGGTTCCAAAGCGCGGGGATATCCTTGGCCGTGGCCACGCCGGCAAACAGCATGCGCTCGATCTGGTAGCGCACCATAATATGTAGCGGATAGGTGAGCTCGTCGGCCTCGGTGCGGATCAACGACGGCTGCGCGATGTTCACGGCGCGGTAGAGCGTGTCCTCGTCCACGCTGCCGTAGACCTCGGGCGCGTGGCGGCGCAGCACCTCGAGCAGCGGTCCCATAAAGGCGCGGCTGCGACCCACGGTGTTCTCAAAAAAGCGGCTCTGGCTCTCGTGGATGCCCATGGAGGTGCCGCCTTCCAGGCAGGTGCGCGCATAGGCGGGATTGACGCCCAGCTCGTACATGGTGTGCCCCGCCTCGTGGATGATGCTGTAGACGTTGGAGATACAGTCGTCCTCGTAGATGTGCGTCGCGATGCGCGCATCGCCCACGGCAAAGCCCTCGCTAAACGGATGCTCGGTAAAAGCAAGCGTGGTGTCGTCCAGGTCCAGGCCGACAAGCTTCATAAGGTCAAAGCTCATGGCGCGCTGGGCGGCCTCGGGCACGCGGGCGTGCAAAAAGTCGGCAGCGGGTTGCTGGCCGCGTTCGCCGATGGCGTGCACGAGCGGCACGACCGTGGCCTTGACCTCATCGCAAAACGCGTCGAAGCTCTCGGTGGAAAGGCCACGCTCGTACTGGTCGAGCCACACGTCGTATGGGTCGCGCTTGGGGTCCATGAGCTCGGCTTGATGCTTAAGCTGGGCGACGATTCTATCCACATAGGGCTCAAAGCTCGCCCAGTCATTGGCCGTCTTGGCCTTGTGCCACACGGCGTCTGCCTCGCAGGTGAGCCTGGTCCAGGTCTCGGCTTCTTCGATGGGAATGGCGCTTGCCTCGCGCTGGTCGCGGCCGAGCACGCGGATCTCGTCGAGCAGTTGCGGGTCATTGATCTTGCCGCCGGCGACGGTTTCGCGTGCCAGCGAGCGCACAAGCTCAATGGACTTTTCGCTGGTCAGGAGCTTATGGTGCTCGCCGGCAAGGGTGCCCATGGCGTCGGCACGGGCGGCGGCACCGTTGGCGGGAGCAATGGTCGCGCCGTCAAACTCGGCAATCTTGAGCAGGTACTCGCGAGTCCACAGCTTGCCCTCGAGCTTGCGGAATTTTTTGACGGCCTTATCGACCTTCATGCCTTTGGATGTCTTGCCCACTACAGGCTCGGCCTTCTTATCGAGTTTCTTTCCCATACCATATCCTTGATCTCGCAGGTCGAGCGCCACGGGTGGGCGCGCGGCCAGTTTGCACAGCTACTCGCCTTGTACCCAGCGCGAACAAAACGGAACGCGGCGATACGCCCACATGATGTGCTATCCTATAGCCCAATGCGTTGACGGAGAGGGTTTTGCCCGCCGCGTCGCCGGCAAGAGAGGGAAGGTCATGGGCTGCAAACCTTCCTGCGGTGGCAAGGGCCAAGCGTTCACTCCCGAGCAGCGACCTCAACGGGCGCGCGGCCAGCGGCGGCGATGTCCCCAGTAGGGAAGCCGCGAGCCTCGCGACAAGGGGCGAAGAGTGGGCACGGCGGGCCAGACATCCGCCGGGTCAAACAAGGTGGTACCGCGGAATTCAACCGTCCTTGGGCAATGCACATGCCCGAGGACGGTTTTTTGTTACCGAACCGGGCCGCGTTTTCGCAACGCCAGGCGGCGGCAGTCGTCCCGGCGAGTGGGGAGCGCGAGAGACGAAAGGGAAGACATGAGTCTGATTGATGATCTGGTCAAACTCGAGGAAGAGGCCAAGGAGCTCGTCGCAGGCGCCGACGACGCCGCCAAGCTCGAGGCTGCACGCGTTGAGTTGCTCGGTCGCAAGGGCCGCATCACCGGCCTGATGCGCATGATGGGCAAGCTCGCCCCCGAGGATCGTCCCGTGATGGGCAAGCGCGCCAACGAGATGCGCCAGCTGATCGAGGGCATGCTCGACGAGCGTACCACCGAGATGAAGGCCGCCGCCCTCAAGCACGCACTCGAGCACGAGGCCGTCGACATCACGCTGCCGGGTATCCGTCCGCAGATCGGTCACCAGCACCTGATCAAGCAGATCATCGAGGAGGCCGAGGACATCTTCTGCGGCATCGGCTACACCGTCGAGTCCGGCCCCATGGTCGACACCTCCTACTACAACTTCACCGCGCTCAACGCCCCCATGGATCACCCGAGCCGCTCGGCACGCGACACCTTCTACGTGGTCGACAACAACCCCGGCAGCGTCGCGCACCCTGAGGCTCACGCCCACGGCGAGTCCGACGTGCTGCTGCGCACCCAGACTTCGGGCGTGCAGATCCACACTATGGAGTCGCAAAAGCCGCCCATCTACATGATCTGCCCGGGCACCGTCTATCGTCCCGACACGGCCGACGCCTGCCACCTGCCGCAGTTCAACCAGATCGAGGGCCTGGTCGTTGACGAGGGCATCACCTTTGGCGACCTCAAGGGCACGCTCGACTACTTTGTTAAGTGCATGTTTGGCGAGGATCGCAAGACGCGTTACCGCCCGCACTTCTTCCCCTTCACCGAGCCTAGCTGCGAGGTGGACGTGAGCTGCCACGTCTGCGGCGGCAAGGGCTGCAACTTCTGCAAGCACAGCGGCTGGATCGAGATCCTGGGCTGCGGCATGGTCGACCCCAACGTCCTGATCAACTGCGGCATCGACCCCGAGAAGTACACCGGCTTCGCCTTTGGTATTGGCGCCGAGCGCGTCGCGGCCCTGCGCTACGACCTGCCCGACCTCAGAACTCTCATGACGGGCGATATGAGGTTCCTCAATCAGTTCTAAATCACCCGTTTTATCAGGCATTTCTTTCTCATAAGGAGTAATCAAGTGAGAGTTTCTTACGACTGGCTCAAGACCATGATCGATATTCCGGAGGATCCCAAGACCCTTTCGGACGAATATATCCGTACCGGTACCGAGGTCGAGGCGATCGACACCGTGGGCGAGTCCTTCGACCACGTGGTGACTGCCAAGGTGCTCACCAAGACCCCGCACCCCGATAGCGACCACATGTATGTGTGCTCGGTCGACGTGGGCGACAAGAACCTCGACGCCGACGGCAACCCCGCCCCGCTGCAGATCGTCTGCGGCGCGCAGAACTTTGAGGCCGGCGACCACATCGTCACGGCCATGATCGGTGCTGTGCTTCCCGGCGACGTTAAGATCAAGAAGAGCAAGCTTCGCGGCGTCGTGTCCATGGGCATGAACTGCTCTGCGCGCGAGCTCGGCCTGGGCGGCGATCACTCCGGCATCATGATCCTGCCCGAGGATACGCCCTGCGGCATGCCGTTTGCCGAGTACGTGGGCTCGAGCGATACCGTGCTCGACTGCGAGATCACGCCCAACCGTCCCGACTGCCTGTCCATGATTGGCATGGCCCGCGAGACCGGTGCCATCTTCGACCGCGATTTCCATGTTGAGCTGCCCGCCATCAAGGCGGAGACTGGCCGCGCGACCGACGACGAGCTTTCGGCCGAGATTGCCGACGAGGGCCTGTGCGACCGCTATGTCGCCCGCATCGTGCGCAACGTGAAGGTCGGTCCCTCGCCCGACTGGATGGTCAAGCGCCTCAACGCCCTGGGCGTGCGTCCGCACAACAACATCGTCGACATCACCAACTATGTGATGATGCTCACCGGTCAGCCGCTGCATGCCTTTGACCTGGATACCTTTGCCGAACGCGATGGCCATCGCCGCGTGGTGGTTCGCGCCGCCCAACAGGACGAGAAGTTCACGACCCTCGACGGCGAGGAGCGCACGCTCGACGCCGGCATGGGCCTCATCACCGACGGCGAGCGTCCCGTGGCGCTGGCCGGCGTTATGGGCGGCATGGATTCCGAGATCGAGGATGACACCGTCGACGTGATGGTCGAGAGTGCCTGCTTCAACGCCGGTCGCACCTCGCACACCAGCCGCGATCTGTCGCTGATCTCCGACGCCTCCATCCGTTTTGAGCGCCAGGTCGATGAGACCGGCTGCGTGGATGTCGCCAACGTTACCTGCGCGCTGATCGAGGAGATCGCCGGCGGCGAGGTCGCTCCCGGCTACGTCGACGTGTTCCCCGCGCCCAAGACCATCGACAGCATCAAGCTGCGCCTGGCCCGCGTGCATGCCATCTGCGGCGCCGACATCGAGCCCGACTTTATCGAGCGTTCGCTCACCCGCCTGGGCTGCACCGTCGAGCGCGACGGCGAGGACTTTATGGTCACTCCGCCGAGCTTCCGCCCCGACCTGCCGCGCGAGATCGATCTGATTGAGGAGGTCCTGCGCCTGTGGGGCATGGGCCGCGTGACGGCGACCATCCCGGCCGCCAAGAACCACATCGGCGGTCTGACCCGCGAGCAGAAGCTCACCCGCAAGGTCGGCGAGATCCTGCGCGCCTGCGGCCTCAACGAGACCACGACCTTTGGCTTTGCCGCCCCGGGCGACCTGGAGAAGATCGGCATGTCCACCGAGGGCCGCGGCTGCCCCGTGGTGCTCATGAATCCGCTGGTGGCCGAGCAGACCGAGATGCGTCGCTCGCTGCTGCCGGGCCTGCTGCAATCCGTGGCCTATAACGAGGCCCACGGCACGCCCAACGTGCACCTGTACGAGGTCGGCAGCCTGTTCCACGGCCGCGAGAATGCCAGCCTGCCCAAGGAGACCAAGTCCGTGGCGGGCGTGCTCTCGGGCCAGTGGAGCGAGCAGTCTTGGAGCATGAAGTACCGCAAGCTGCGTTTCTTCTTTGGCAAGGGCATTGTCGAGGAGCTGCTCGCCCAGCTGCGTATCGAGAAGGTCCGCTTCCGTCCCGCCGAGGGCGAGGGCTATGCCTTCTTGCAGCCGGGTCGTGCCGCCGAGGTTCTGTCCGGCGGTACCGTGCTGGGCTGGGTCGGCGAGATCCACCCCGAGGCGCGCGAGGCGATGGGCATCGATGAGGTCGTCGTTGCCTTTGAGCTCGACCTGGACAAGCTGATCAAGGGCGCCCGCAATCAGGAGAACTACCGCGAGTTCTCGCAGTATCCGGCTGTTGAGCACGATCTGGCTATCGTGGTCGATAACTCCGTGACCTGCGAGGATCTTGAGCGCCGCATTACCAGCGCCGGCGGCAAGCTGCTCGAGGGCGTGCGTCTGTTCGACGTCTATCGCGATCCGGTCCGCGTGGGCGTGGGCAAAAAGTCCATGGCCTTCGCGCTTACGTATCGCTCCGACGACCACACGCTCACCAGCGAAGAGGTCGAGAAGGCGCACCAGAAGATCGTCACCAAGGTGTGCAAGGGCGTAAACGGCGAGGTCCGCGGCTAGGATTTGCGCTGGGTATAGGTCAGCTGTGGCTGCTGCTGAGTCCTACGTGACCGCTATGCTCGGTATGAGACACCGCTGAGCCTGCATATATGACACGCGCATTACATAACGGCGTGCTGCTTTGTCGGCAGTGCGCCGTTTTGCTATGATAGCCCGCGGCGTGTTACGAATCTAACAATACGTAACACTCTTAAGGTGATTTAAGCGGCGTTGCAATTCCGTGCGCCGATAACCGGGAGGCGTACATGCACATTCCAGATAATTATCTGTCTCCGCAGACCGATGCCGTCATGGCGGTGGCAATGGTGCCCGTTTGGGTTCACTGCATCAAGAAGGTGCGCGCCACGCTCGATCGCGAGCACATGGCGTTCCTGGGCATCTGCGCCGCATTCTCCTTCTTGCTCATGATGTTCAACGTGCCGCTGCCCGGCGGTACCACTGGTCACGCCGTTGGTGGCGCGCTCATCGCGCTGCTGCTAGGCCCCGAGGCTGCTGCCATTGCCGTCTCGGTCGCGCTGGCGCTGCAGGCGCTGCTGTTTGGCGACGGTGGCGTTCTGTCGTTTGGTGCCAACTGCTTTAACATGGCCTTTGTGCTGCCGTTTGTCGCTGCTATCGTGTTCCGTGCGCTCAACAGCCGTCTGCACGACAAGAGCTGGGGCACCTCGGTTTCTGCCATCGTGAGCGGTTGGGTCGGCCTGTGCGTAGCGGCCCTCTGCGCGGCGATCGAGTTCGGTATTCAGCCGATGCTCTTCACCAACGCCTCGGGCGCGCCGCTGTACTGCCCCTTCCCGCTGTCCGTGGCTATTCCGGCTATGTTGATCCCGCATATGCTGGTTGCCGGCGTGATCGAGGGCGTGGCAACGGCCGCCATCTACGGTTTCATTAAGAAGACGGCGCCGGGCATTATCGTCGGCCCCGAAGCCGCCGATGGCCAGCTTGCCGCCGATGGTACCGCCAAGAAGACTTCCCTGATCCCCACGCTCATTCTGGTCGCCGTGCTTGTCGTGGCTACGCCGCTCGGCTTGCTTGCCACCGGTGACGCCTGGGGTGAGTGGGACGCCGAGGGCGCCGCGACCGCCGTTCAGGAGGCTGGCGACGACAGCCTGCAGGCTTCGGTCGGCCTCGATACCCCGACCTTTGCCGACGCGCTGCCCACGGGTGATTACCTGCAGGCCTATTCCGAGGAGCAGGGTCTTGGCTTTGCCGGTCAGGCTGCCATGTATATCCTGTCCGGCGTGATTGGCGTGGCGGTGCTCACCATCGCATTCCGTCTGATCTCGCTGACGGTTAAGGAAAGCGGTGCTCATGGCAATAGCCGAGCTGCCTAGCTGGCTTGCGGTCGAGCAACGTTACGAGCCCGCGGGGGCTCGGCATCGTGTGATGCAAAAGAATGTCCTGCACCTGGCGAGCCTGCTTGAGCGGGTTCGCCTGGGTGGAGGCGCGCACGAGGGCGGGTCGATGGTCGACCGCGCCCTTTCTTGCGTTTCGGCTCCGGTGCGCCTGGTGGGGATGTTCGTCTGCGTCCTGTGCGTGTGCCTGACGCAAAGCCCGCTGTACCTGATGTTGATGGCGGCGATCGCGTTGGTGCTGGTCGCGGTGCGCCCCGCACGCGGGCTGCGTGCGACCTTTGTACCGGCGCTCGGCGCCACGGGGCTTGCGGTGGTTCTGGCACTGCCTGCCCTGCTGCTGGGCGCGTCTGCCACGGGCGCCATGCTCAAGATCGCGCTCAAGACCTTCATTAATGTGTCGCTGGTGCTGGGCGTTTCGTGGACGCTTACCTGGAGCCGCATGTCGGCGGCGCTCAAAATGCTGCGCCTGCCCGACGAGGTTATCTTTACGTTTGATATGGCACTCAAGCATATCGAGGTGCTGGGACGCACGGCGCACGATCTGTGCGAATCGGTCATGCTGCGCAGTGTCGGTTCCGCGCCTGCGGGTTTTTCGCGCACCGATTCGCTGGCGGGTATCATGGGCATGACGTTTATCAAGGCGATGGAATGCAGCCGCGCGATGGACGAGGCCATGCTGTGTCGCGGCTTCGCCGGCGTGTATCCGGCGCCTGCACGGAGCGGCTTTGGCTGGCGCGATGCGGTTTATGCGGCCGTTGTGGTGCTGCTTGCCGTGTTGTGCGCGGTGCTGTAGCGCGGGCGGTTTAACCGTCGATGTGAATAGGGAAGGGCGACGTTTTGGCAAACGATACGAATGGCGCGATGGGTGCGAGCGGTGCTGCCGGTGCCGAGGCCACGCCGCTCATCGAGTTTCGCGACGTGGTGTTTTCCTATGCGGGTCATACGGTGGTCGACGGCGTTTCATTGCAGGTGAACCGTGGGGAGCTCGTTGCTCTGCTTGGTCCTAACGGCTGCGGCAAGACGACGATCATGCGTCTTATCAACGGCCTTGAACTCGCGGACGCAGGGGCATACCTGTTTGACGGGCACGTGATCGATGCGGCGTTTCTAAAGGATTCCGCGGCCGCTCAGCGTTTTCATCAGCGCGTGGGCTTTGTGTTCCAGAATGCCGATGCGCAGCTCTTTTGCGCCACGGTGGGCGAGGAAGTCGCGTTTGGCCCGGCTCAAATGGGGCTGCCGGCAGACGAGCTCGAGCGCCGCGTCCGCGATGCCATGGAGCTGTTCCAGGTTGCTGACCTTGCCGACGCCTCTCCCTATCAGCTCTCGGGCGGGCAAAAGAAGCGCGTTGCGCTGGCCGCCGTCGTGTCGATGAATCCCGATATCCTGGTGCTCGACGAGCCTACCAATGGGCTCGACGAGGATTCATGCGACATCGTGGTCAACTTCTTGCTGGCCTACGTCGCGGCGGGTAAGACGGTCTTGATGAGTACACATCACCAGGATTTGGTGCGACGCCTGGGCGCCCGCGCCATCTATATCGATCGATATCACCATGTGGTTGTGGCGCCTTCGCCGTCGTATGGAACCGAAAGCGGTTCTACGGACTAGTTGCTGCGTAGAGCGTGCGTAGCCGCCCGCGCGGCTTTGCCGTGATGGTATAGTTATCCAGGTTTTTATGGGGGTGGCTATGCCAAGCTGGAACATTCATATCGCTCAGACGGAGCGTTTGCTGGAGCGCACCGGTGCGCTTGCCAAGAGCGTGCGCGACCGCAATGCCTTTTTGTTTGGCTGTGTGGTTCCGGATATCTTCGTGGGCTATATGGTCCCTGGCATCGCCGATCCCATCCCGTACCGCATTACGCACTTTGCCAAGCCCGAGCCTATCCCTAAGCCGCGCGAGCACGAGTTCTGGGATACCTATGTGGCGCCGCTGCTCAAAGGGGCGCCTGTTGGTACGCCGGCTGCCGCGACCTCGATCGCCGAGGAGCGCGAGCGACTCAATCGGGTGCATTATCCCCAACGTTACAAGGACGCCGAGCCGGTTGCCGGCCCCGGCGCCTGTGAGTTTTCGCTTGCGTCCGAAGATGTGGCGCAGTCGCTGCTCGATCTGACGCTGGGCGTTTGGTCTCACCTTGTGGCCGATACCGTGTGGAACACCCGCGTGAACCAGTACCTGGAGGCGCACGGCGGCAAGCCGTGCGAGGAATTCCGCATTAAAAAGCAAGGCGACTTTGACTGGTTTGGCAAGACGCTCGGTATTGTTTCGATTCCGCGCGCGACCGATCGCCTCTATACTGCGGCGACGCGTTTTGGTCAGTATCCCATCCATAAGGAGTATGTGCTCAAGACCATCGGCGTTATGCACGAGATTGTACGCGAAAACCCCGGCGAGCCCGATCATCCGCCGTATCGCTTGCTAACCGAGGAGTTTTTCGATGCAACGTTTACCGAGGTCGTCGAGCTAACCGAGGCGGGTTTTGCCGCCCGTGTCGAATCGCCCGATGTGTCTGCGCTGCCCCTGATTGCTAGCTGCTAGCTGGCCGGCCCGGCAGTGAATAGCTCAACCCAATCGACAAGTAGCTCTTGCCGCAGGGCATCTTCGGCAGTGCACTCCTGTTTAGTCTTTGGGGTGTAGGGAAGCCCAGCCTTTTTATGGATGAGCTCGGCTATGTGGTTGAAGCTCTTCTTCTCCTTGATCTGGTCATAGGTAATTTGGATGACATCGTAGCCCATGCTTGTGAGTGCGGTGGCGCGCTCGGCATCGGAGAGGCTTGCGGCTTCGCTGTCGTGGGCGGAGCGGCCTTGGCATTCAAGGATGACGCCCGTGCTGTCGGTGGCGCTTTCGATGAGGATATCGGCGTAGCAGCAGGTTTTGTCATACAGCGAACGTGCGGCGTCGCTGAGTGGGATGCGCACGTTGTTGGTGATGTCGATGCCCAGACCGCCCTCATCGCGGGGGAGCGAGATGAGAATTGACGTCTGGACTTCGAAGGGCGAGGCGGTCTGTCCTGTCATGCGTTCGGCGGCCCAGCGGAGCTGCTTAACGCCGCGCAGGCCTGCGGCCTGCTTGGCGAACGCGGCGATATCCGCTGCGGCAAGAAGCGGCGTGCGCTTCCACAAGCTGGTGTTATTGCCCTTGGTGTCGTTAACTCGCTCCCAGCCGCAGCTGGGCGGAATGAGCTTAAGCGAAATAGCTTCATCGAGTTGTTGTTGCGTTCGCTCGCAGGGCTTAAACACTGCAAAGGAGCCGCACATCTCGTAGCAAGCCATGAGTAACTGGCTGCGTGAGACCTGCGTGGCAAGGCTGAGCAGCGTGAACTCCGGTGAAGTGACATCAAACCCATGCTCAGTCTGCCTAAACGACCCAGGAGGCGGCTCTTGGGTTAGCAGACGGCTATGAAATAGCTTTCCGTTCGCGCGCTGTTTTCTTTCGCCCACGAATCTCCAAACTGGTGTGCCGAGCAAGTCTTTAAATACTGGTTGTTTTGAGTAGTGCACCAAGCGATGGTCATGGTCGGGCGGCAGGATTGCCGGATAGAGTCCCAGTATCTGGGGCGGGATGCGATAGTACTGAAAAGCCGTGGGTCCGCAGGCAAGAAATGACATAGCGATCCGATCGTTTGAGCGTAGTTTGGGCTAGAAAAGCTATCGGTTTCGGAAGTGCGGGGAAAAAGACAAACAGGCAAAGCACAAGCGGTATTTGAGCCAACTTTATCAGGGGTTTTGTTGAAATAAAAGGGCTTGTACTCGGAGGTAAGCAATTTTTCCCCGCACTTCCGAAAACCAGGTCGATCTGACTCTTGCTAAAACGATTTAGCAGTGTCGGTTAAGGTGTGGGTTTGCCACCGGGCGAACACTTTTAGCGCTTGGGACTTTATTTTATGGGCCTCGAAGGGTGGATTTCGCACTTTTGGTAAAGAAATGAGTGCGTGTTTTGCTGTGCGCCGGCATTGGCACAGAAAAAGGGCCCGGAAGGCGAAGCCTTCCGGGCCCTTTGCAATGCAAGTGTGTTTGCAAGTGTGATTTAACGCACCTGAGCGACGTAAGCGACGTTGGTCGAGGAGACCTTGTCCTCGAGCTGGACGCTCATGCGGGGATCGCCAGCGGTGGCGACGGTCAGGTCGCCGGCCTCGACGTAGCCGAGCTCCTTAGCGGTCTCGATCGCCTTGACGATCGTGCCGTTGACGGTGCCCTGGGTAATCTCGGCCTGGTGCGGGATAACGCCCCAGTACATGATCATCTGCTGGACGGCCCACTCGTGGCGGGAGAACGCGCAGATCGGCATGTTGGGACGGAAGTGCGAGATCAGACGAGCGGTACGACCGGTGGTCGTCGGCACGGTGATGCACTTGGCGCCAACGGTGGTGGCCATGTTCACAGCGGACATACCCACAACGTTGTTGACAACGCGGGTGCCGTGAGCGTCAGCCGGAACCTCGAGCGGAGCGTGAGCCGGGAGGTACTTTTCGGTCTCGAGAGCAATGCTGGCCTGCATCTTAACGGCCTCGACCGGGTACTTACCGGCAGCGGACTCGCCAGAGAGCATAACGGCGTCGGTGCCGTCGTAGATGGCGTTAGCAACGTCGGCAACCTCGGCGCGCGTCGGGCGCGGGTTCTGCTGCATGGAGTCGAGCATCTGCGTAGCGGTGATAACGGGCTTGTAGGCCGCGTTGCACTTGGCGATAATCTCCTTCTGGATGTGGGGAACGAGCTCGGGCTTGATCTCGATGCCCAGGTCGCCACGGGCGACCATAATGCCGTCGGAAGCCTCGAGGATCTCGTCGAAGTTCTCGACGCCCAGGGCGCACTCGATCTTCGGGAAGATCGTCACGTGCTCGCCACCGTTCTCGCGGCAAAGCTTGCGGATGCCGCGGACGGACTCGCCGTCACGGATGAAGGAAGCGGCGATGTAGTCGATGTTCTCGGTCAGGCCAAAGAGGATGTCCTGACGATCGCGCTCGGTGATAGCGGGCAGCGAGATGTTGACGTTGGGCATGTTGACGCCCTTGCGCTCGCCGATCAGGCCGTCGTTCTTGACGACGCAGGTCATGTCCTGGCCGTCGACGGACTCGACCTCGAGGGCAACCAGGCCGTCATCGATCAGGATGAGGGAGCCCTTCTCGACCTCGGAGGGCAGAGCCAGGTAGTCGAGGGAGATGTGCTCAGCGGTGCCGTGGAAATCCTCGGTCGTGGGCTGAGCGGTGACGACGATCTTGTCGCCGGTCTTGACGGCAACCTTCTTGCCATCGACCAGAAGGCCGGTGCGGACCTCGGGGCCCTTGGTGTCGAGCAGGATGCCGACGGGCATACCGAGCTCCTTGGAAATACGACGGACGCGCTCGATGCGACCGTGGTGCTCGTCGTAGGATCCGTGCGAGAAGTTAAAACGGGCGACGTTCATGCCCGCCTTGATCATCTCGCGGATGGTCTCGTCGCTATCGCAGGCGGGACCCATGGTGCATACAATCTTAGTGCGCTTGTACATTCAGACCTCCATCTGACATCGTCTTGCGCTGATAGATAAACCATAAGAAATAAAACCGTGTTGATTATAACGAAATGCCGACCGAATACCCCAAAAAATCGACCGTATGCCGAATTAGAAGTTCATTTTTTGCGGAAAAACGGTATATGCAAAAACTTTACCAACCGTTCTAACCGCTGTTATCTGGGCGATATTTCAGTTTGATGATGCGCCGAAGAAAAAACGTTTTATCAATGTTGAGCATCACACGGCCTGCACCGTTGCTTATGGACCATATTTCCAAATGGATTGTTTTGGCTAGACGCGTTGCTTTGGGGTACCATAGCTCCACTATCAACTGCCGCTCAGCACGGCAGCCTTGATGAGCCCTTGCCCTTCTCCTGGGAATTATGATCGGGCATCAATCTGCTGAGTGGCCCGAATCCCAGGAGGGGACTCTATATGCAAAAGGAATACCTGTCCGCCGCGGCGGAGGTGCTCAGCGACCAGGGTGTCGATGAGAACCTCGGCCTGAGCGACGACGAGGCGTCGTCGCGCCTCGCTAAGACAGGCCCTAACAAGCTCGAGGAAGCCGAGAAGACGCCGCTGTGGAAGCGTTTCTTTGAGCAGATGGCCGATCCCATGGTCATCATGCTGATCGTTGCCGCCGTCATCAGTGCGCTCACGGGCATGGTCAAGGGCGAGCCCGACTTTGCCGATGTCGTCATTATCATGTTCGTCGTTATCGTCAACTCGGTGCTGGGCGTGGTCCAGGAAGCCAAGAGCGAAGAAGCCCTCGAGGCCCTGCAGGAGATGAGCGCGGCGCAGTCCAAGGTACTGCGCGACGGCAAGCTCGTGCACCTGCCGAGCGCCGAGCTCGTGCCCGGTGACGTGATCATGCTCGAGGCGGGCGACTCCGTTCCGGCCGACTGCCGCGTCCTCGAGAGCGCCACGATGAAGATCGAAGAGGCCGCCCTTACCGGCGAGTCCGTGCCCGTCGAGAAGCATACCAACGTGATCGAGCTCGCCGCGGGCACCGATGACGTGCCGCTCGGCGACCGCAAGAACATGTGCTATATGGGTTCCACCGTTGTGTACGGCCGTGGTCGCGCCGTCGTGGTCGGCACCGGCATGGACACCGAGATGGGCAAGATTGCCGGCGCCCTGGCCGAGGCCAAGGAAGAGCTCACGCCGCTGCAAGTGAAGCTCGCCGAGCTCAGCCGCATCCTCACCATCATGGTGATTATCATCTGCGTCGTGATCTTTGGCGTTGACATCCTCCGCCACGGCGTGGGCAACGTCCTTACCGACCCGACCGCCCTGCTCGACACCTTTATGGTCGCTGTCTCGCTCGCCGTCGCTGCCATCCCCGAGGGCCTGGTCGCCGTCGTGACCATCGTGCTGTCGCTCGGCGTGACCAAGATGGCCAAGCGCCAGGCGATTATCCGCAAGCTTTCTGCCGTCGAGACCCTCGGCTGCACGCAGACCATCTGCTCCGACAAGACCGGCACCCTTACCCAGAACAAGATGACCGTCGTCAAGCACGAGCTCGCTGCGCCCAAGGAGAAGTTCCTGGCCGGTATGGCACTGTGCTCCGATGCCCAGTGGGACGAGGAGTTGGGCGAGGCCGTGGGCGAGCCGACTGAGTGTGCGCTCGTCAACGATGCCGGCAAGGCGGGCCTCACCGGCCTGACTGCCGAGCACCCGCGCGTGGGCGAGGCCCCGTTCGACTCGGGCCGTAAGATGATGTCTGTGGTCGTCGAGACCCTGGACGGCGAGTACGAGCAGTACACCAAGGGCGCGCCCGACGTGGTGATCGGCCTGTGCACCCATATCTACGAGGGCGAAAAGGTCGTCCCGCTGACCGAGGAGCGTCGCGCCGAGCTCGTGGCCGCCAACAAGGCCATGGCCGACGAGGCCCTGCGCGTGCTGGCGCTGGCAAGCCGCACTTACACCGAGGTCCCGAGCGACTGCAGCCCCGCTGCGCTCGAGCACGACCTGGTCTTCTGCGGCCTATCCGGCATGATTGATCCTGTCCGCCCCGAGGTCGCCGACGCCATCCGCGAGGCCCACGATGCCGGTATTCGTACCGTCATGATCACGGGTGACCATATCGACACCGCCGTGGCCATTGCCAAACAGCTGGGAATCGTCACCGATCGCAGCCATGCCATCACCGGTGTCGATCTTGATCGCATGAGCGACGAGGAGCTCGACGCGCACATCGAGGACTACGGCGTGTACGCTCGCGTCCAGCCCGAGCACAAGACCCGCATCGTCGAGGCTTGGAAGTCGCGTGACCAGATCGTGGCCATGACGGGCGACGGCGTCAACGATGCCCCGTCCATCAAGCGCGCCGACATCGGCGTTGGCATGGGCATCACCGGCACCGACGTCACCAAGAACGTCGCCGACATGGTGCTCGCCGACGACAACTTCGCCACCATCATCGGTGCCTGCGAAGAGGGCCGTCGCATCTACGACAACATCCGCAAGGTCATCCAGTTCCTGCTTTCGGCTAACCTTGCCGAGGTGTTCTCGGTGTTTATCGCCACGCTCATCGGCTTCACCATCTTCCAGCCGGTGCAGCTGCTGTGGGTGAACCTGGTCACCGACTGCTTCCCCGCGCTCGCGCTGGGCATGGAGGATGCCGAGGGCGACATCATGAAGCGCAAGCCGCGCAACGCCAAGGATGGTGTCTTTGCCGGCAATATGGGCCTGGACTGCGTGGTCCAGGGCTTGATCATCACTGTGCTGGTGCTGGCGAGCTTCTTTGTGGGCGTGTACTTTGACATGGGCTACATCCACATCGCCGATATGATCGCCGGCAATGCCGACGAGGAAGGCGTGATGATGGCTTTCATCACGCTCAACATGGTCGAGATTTTCCACTGCTTCAATATGCGCAGCCGTCGTGCGTCGCTGTTTAGCATGAAGAAGCAGAACAAGTGGCTGTGGGCCTCTGCCGCGCTGGCGCTGGTGCTGACGGTGATCGTAACCGTGCAGCCGACGCTTGCCGAGATGTTCTTTGGCCCCGTGACGCTTGAGCTCAAGGGCGTTATCGCCGCGCTGGGCCTTGCCTTCCTGATCATCCCGCTGATGGAGATCTACAAGGCGATCATGCGCGCGGTCGAGAAGGAGTAGGTCGAAAGGTCAACCTTCCCACCGGTCCGACCGCCTGCGGGGTTTCTTCTTCGCTGGTCCTCGCGCTTCGCGCTGCGGGATCGCTCAGAAGAAACCCCTCCCGGCGGGCGGGCCTTCGGATAACCTCTCGGGACCATTGGCTAAGGGAAAGTATGTGAGCTGGTCGAGCGTTTGCTCGACCAGCTCTTTTTTGTGGGTAAAATACCTGCTCAGTTGTGATTTGTGGTGCTGGGAGGCGCTTGTGGGCAAGGCGAAGGCTAAGGCGAAGAAAAAGACGACGGGGGCGCGGGCTAAGCGCGATCGTCGTCGGAAGCTCGCGACCGAAGCCCCCGCGTCTGCCGAGGAACTGCTGGCAAGCGTGCCGGGGCTCGACGCGCTGCAGGATGTTCCGGCGTTCGACGACCTGCCGATCGATGGGGCTCAGCAGGCTGCCTTCGATGATTTTTGTGCCCAGGCCGAGGAGCCCGAGCAGATGCAACTTGGTGCCGTGGTGCGCTTGGATCGCGGGTTTCCGCTGGTGGCGACTGCCGACGACACCTTTCGTGCCGAGCATGCCGTGGGGTTTGCCAAGTCGCGTGGCGAGGATGAGGTTCTGCTGCCCGCCGTGGGCGACCGCGTGGCGGTGCGCCGTGCGCCCGGGCATGACATGGGCGTGATCGAGTGCGTGCTGCCGCGCCGCACGAGTTTTGAGCGCTGGCGCGGACGCGCTCGCGGTGAGCGTCAGGTGCTTTGCTCCAACGTGGATAGCGTGCTGATCGTGCAGGCGCTCGGCGCCGGCGAGGTGCTGCTCGACCGCGTGGCGCGCTCGCTGGTGCTGGCACTCGACTGCGATGCCGAGCCGGTGGTGGTACTCACCAAGGCCGACCGCTGCGACACCGATGAGCTCGAGCGCGATTTGGACCGCGTACACCGCCTGGTGGGTCCGGACGTGCGCGTAATCGTGACATCTTCTGCCGAGGGCCGTGGCCTGGACGAGGTGCGCGTCTGCGTGCCCGCCGGGAGCTGCGCCATGATCCTGGGCGAGTCGGGTGCCGGCAAATCGACGCTGCTCAACGCGCTGCTGGGTCACGATACATTGGCGACCGGCGGCGTGCGTGAGCGCGATGACCAGGGTCGTCACACCACGGTCGCGCGCGTGATGGTGGCGCTGCCGGGCGAAGCCGGCGTTATTGCTGACGCGCCGGGCCTTCGCAGCCTGCCGCTCGTGGGGCATGAGCGGGGCTTGGCACGCGCGTTTCCCGAGATCGTCGAGGCGTCGCGTGCGTGCCGGTTTGGCGACTGCACGCATACCCACGAACCGGGCTGCGCCGTTCGCGAGGCCGAGGATGCCGGGCAGATCGACAGCCTGCGCCTGGAGACGTTCCAAAATCTGGCGTCATCCATGCGTGTGAGTGCGCAGATGCTCGATCCCGATGTCCATCTGTAATCGAATCTACCTATGACAGCCGTCTCCCAATGGTACGGGAGGCGGTTTTTTTCTTGCCGATGTGTCTTTAAACGTGCGTTTTGCCGACGTGCTGACCAAAACCTTGCCACGAGCTTGACGGACCGGTCAGCTTTTGGTCGGCAATTGGTTTGACACTCAAAACCAAGATCGCGATCGCGTCGTTTTGCTGCTTGCCCGCTCGGACAATGGTGGTACGGGCATCCGCCCGGTGCTACCTTGAGAGGAGCGGCCGTGAACAAGAGCAAGCGCATCGCCATCAGTCTGATCGCGGGCGTGCTCGCCGCGTTGCTCTGCATGGTCTACGCATCGTCGATCCGCTCGCGGGCTGAGCAGGCCCAGGCCGAGACGCTGGCCAAGTATGGCGGCGATCGCGTCGAGGTGTGCGTCGCGGCACGCGATATCGATGCGGGCGAGACGCTTGACGAGACCAATGTCATAACCCAGGAATGGCTGGCGAGCCTACTGCCGCGCGATGCGGCGACCGAGTTGCGCCAGGTGCGCGGCGACGTGACGACCTCACGCATCCCTAAAAATGCCGTGATTTGCGATGTCTACACCAAGGCCGAAAGCCACACGTTCGAGGTGCCCAAAGGCAAGGTCGCCGTTTCGGTGGCGGTCGATGCCGAGCATTCGGTCGGGGGCGCCACGGGCGTGGGCAGCTACGTGGACGTGTACGTGCAAAAGGACGGCGTGACCGATCGGCTGTGCGGCGCGCGCGTAATCGATACCAGCGAAGATGCCGGCGCCACGCGTGAAGGCAAGATCGAATGGGTGACGCTGGCGGCCGACCCCGAAGACGTTAAGGAATTGCTGGGGGCCTCGGGTAAGGGGACGGTCAGTTTGACGATTCCCGCCACGGTGCGCGACAAAAAGAGCGGAGGCGACGAGTGATGAAAGCGATCTGGCTTGCATGCTGCGCGTGCGGTGATTACGGATTGCTGCAGCGGGAAGTCGAGGGCCGCGATGCGGGCGCGCAAGTGCTTCGCGTGGGCGACCTGGATGGGCTGGTGTCCATGGCACGGGCGTTTCCGTCGCGTCGCGGGGCGGCGATTATCGCGGCAGCCCTGTTCGATGCCGAAGACGTGCGAAAGACCGTTGCGCGCCTGACGGCCGAGGGCCGCGTGAGCCGCGTGGTCGTACTGATAGAGACGCTCGATCCTTCGGATATCGAGGGGCTGTTTCGCGCAGGGGCGACCGAGGTTATCGCTGCGCGCAGCATATGCGGCAACGGGCGCGCGGGCGAGGAAACGGTTGATTACGGCCGGTGTATGACGATTGAGCCCGATGCTTTTGTTGATAGGGAACCCGGGGCGCCTCGCGCTACAAGAGGCCCGCGTGTTGATGATTGTGGAAAAGCGGAAGCCGAGCATGGTCGGTGTCCCCGGGACCCCCTTGCATACGATGAAGTCGGAGAGCCGGTGCCGTATGGCGAGGATCTTTTTGCTGTAGATATGGGATACGTGCATGGCGTGAGCCTGGTCGATGAGCTCGACGGGGTTGAGGGACTTGCCGGGAACGACAATGTTCGTGTCGATGCGACCGTGAAGTCCCCAGATTCGGCCCCGCGGACCGAGCAGCCTGCCATGCCGGCTTGGGCGCAGCATATGAGCGCTGCCGGGGAGACAGGGACGTTGCCGCCCGTGCCGGCGCCGCCTGCCCCCACGCCGTCGGCGGATGCCGCCGCTTCGTCGCATCGAGCCCCGGTTGTCTGCGCCGTCTCGGGTTCGGGCGGTTGCGGCAAGTCGACGATCGTCGCCGCCATGGCGCACGCGGCGTCGCTGCTGGGCCTGCGCGCTGCCGTGCTCGACTTGGACCTGATGTTTGGAAACCTCTACGACCTGTTGGGTGCCGATGCCCCGCATGACATGGCGACGCTTATCGAGCCATCGGCTGCGGGCGCACTTGCCGAATCGGACATCGTGGCCGCCTCGATGCGCGTGGCTCCGGGCGTCACGCTTTGGGGCCCGGTCGCCGCGCCCGAACAGGCCGAGCTCATGGCGCGTCCGGTAGAGCTGCTGCTCGACGTCTTGCGCCGCGAATCCGACGTGGTTCTTGTCGACACCTCGGTCTTTTGGGGTGACGCCGTGGCGGCCGCGGTGGCGGCAAGCGACCGTTGTCTGGTCGTGGGCGATCCATCGGTGTCGTCTGCGACGTCCGCGGCACGCGTCATCGAGTTGGCGAGCCGTGTGGGCGTGCCGCGCACGCGCATGAGCGCCGTATTCAACCGGTTTGGCGCGCGCGGCGCCGACGAGGATGTCGCCATGCGCTTTGAGATTACCTGCGCGTTGAGCTCCAAGATCCGCATCGCCGACGGCGGGCAGGACTTGGCGGCGCTCATGGCATTCGGCCGTGCTGACGAGGCAGTGGGCCAGACCAGCGCTTTTGCCACCAGCGTGCGCGAAGCCGCGCGCAAGATGCTCGTGGAGCTGGGCTGCGCCGTCGGTCCCTGGAGCGATATGGTCACCGACCGTGCGACGCGTACCGAGCGCCCGCGCATCCGTCTTCCCTGGTCGCGCGAGGGTGATTCGCGATGAGTTTGCAAACAAGGATTAAGGAAGCCGGTGCGGCCGCGGCGACAGTGCCTGTTGATGCGGGACGCCACCGTGCCGTCAAGCGCCGCACCAAACGCGCCGTGATGGACCGCATGGGCTATGACGAGGTGGCGCGTATCAGCGCATACATCGATCCGGCGCGCGCCCGCTCGGAATTGCGTCCTGCGGTGGAGGCGGCGCTCAACGTGGAGGAGGCGATCGACCTGGCGACGCCCGAGCGCGAGACCATCATTGACGAGATTTTGGATGACGTGGTGGGCCTGGGCCCGCTGCAGCCGCTCATCGAGGACGACACCGTCACCGAGATCATGGTCAACGGTTGTCGCTCGGCTTTCTTTGAGCGCGGCGGCGTCTTATATCCCATCGAGCATGCGTTTGAGGACGATGAGCAGATCCGCGTGCTCATCGACCGCATCATCTCGCCGCTGGGTAGGCGCATCGACGAGCGCAGCCCCATCGTCAACGCTCGCCTCAAGACGGGCTATCGCGTCAACGCGGTGATCCCGCCTGTGGCGATCGATGGGCCAATCCTCACCATCCGCAAGTTCTCAGACCGCATCTGTTCGTTGGACGAGCTTGTGGGCCTGGGGTCGCTACCGCTTTGGTATGCGCAGCTGCTGTCGTGTGCGGTGTCGCTGCGTCAAGATCTGGCGGTTGCGGGTGGCACGGGATCGGGTAAGACCACGCTGCTCAACGCGTTGTCGTGCGAGATATCCACCGGCGAGCGCATCGTGACGATCGAGGATTCCGCCGAGCTCAAGTTTGCGCATCACCCGCATGTGGTTCGCCTGGAGGCGCGCGAGGCTTCAATTGAGGGCGAGGGCGCGGTGACAATTCGCGACCTGGTGACCAACGCCCTGCGCATGCGTCCTGACCGTATTGTGGTGGGCGAGGTGCGCGGCGCGGAATGCTGCGACATGTTGCAGGCCATGAACACCGGGCACGATGGGTCGCTCACCACGCTTCATGCGGGCACCGAGCAGGAGACCGTGGTGCGTTTGACGCTGCTTGCGCGCTATGGCATCGACCTGCCGAGCGAGCTTATCGAGGAGCAGATTGCCATGGCGCTCGACGGCATCGTGATGTCCGAGCGCCATGCGGACGGCAGGCGTTTCGTGTCCTCCTATTCGGGGGTGCGACGCGGCACATCAGGCGGCGTGGAGCTTGAGCGCTACGTGACGTTCGATGCCGCCACGCGCGCCTGGACGCTCGATCGCGAGCCTCCGTTTATCGCAGAGGGCCTGCGCTCGGGAACGCTCACGCAAGAGGAGGTGGACGAGTGGAGATCGTTGTGCCCCTCGTCGTAGGGGGTTTGACAGGACTTTCTGCCGCGGTGGCGTGCGGGGCGGAGCCTCGTGCGCCGCGCGTGCCGCCGGCGGAGCTGGTCAGCCATGCGCTTGAGTTGGTTGCCGAGAAGCTGCCGCGCGAGTTGGTAGAAAACGACCTGCTAAAAAAGATCGCCCGCTCCTGGGCGGCGCTGGTTCCAGCACATCGCGTTGGCCTTGTTATCGAGGATGACGAGGCGCGCCTGGCATGCTTGCTGCTATCGAGTGGTGTCTGCGGCATTGCCCTGACTGCCGTATCGCTGTCGCCTATCGGCTTTGTTCTGGGGCTGCTCGCGCCGTTTGGCGTAGGCGCCGCTCGCGACACTTTCGACCGTCGCCGCGAGCAACACGATGTGGAAGAAGCCATGCCCGAGGCCTTTACGGCGCTCTCCATGTCGCTCGCCTCGGGTCATTCACTGGCCCAGGGCATGAGGTTTGTGGGAACTCACGCGCAAGAGCCGGTGCATACCGAGTTTTTGCGCGTGGCGGCGGCGATCGACTGCGGCGTCTCGGCGACTGATGCGTTGGATGACCTACTCGACCGTATCGATGCCCCCGGCCTTTCGCTTGTCACTTTGGCACTCAAGGTGTCGCAGCGAACCGGTGCCCCGCTTGCCGACCTGTTATCCGAGGCATCGAGCATGGTGGGGGAGCGCATTGAGCTCAAACGCCGCTTGGACGTCAAGACGTCGCAGGCTCGTATGTCGGCACATATGGTCTCGGCGATGCCGGCGGGTATGTGCGCGGTGCTGGCGCTGCTTTCGGCCGACTTTCGCCGCGGCCTTGCAACGCCGGCGGGTGCAGGTGCCGTGGTGCTGGGACTTGCTCTCAACGCCGTCGCCCTGGTGGTCATCCGACGCATTATGCGGGTGGAGCTATGAGCGTCTTGGTCGGGGCCGCGGCGTGCCTGTGCGCGCTCAGTGTGTTTGTCGCGACGGGGCTCAATCGTGCGGACGCATGCAAGATCGCCCAGGTCTGCAAATGCGAGGCGCTGCTGGTTGTCGCGGCTGCCCGCTCGGTGACCAATGCCCTGGTAACACGGTTGAAGGGCATGCTCGGCACGGGTGGTGCGACGCAGGTGTCGCTTGGCGAGGTGTCCGAGATGATCGACGTGGTGCGTCTGGGACTTTCGGCTGGCCTTTCGTTCGATGCGGCGCTTGAGGTTTTTTGCGCCAATCGCCGATCGACGTTGGCGCTCCGCCTTGAGCGAGCCTGCATGGCGTGGCAGGTGGGCGTGGGGACGCGCGAGGACGAGCTCCTGGCGGCCGCGCGCGACCTGGATGTGCGGGCGCTCGAGACCTTTGCCATCACGGCGGGGCAGGCGCTTGCCCTCGGTGCCCCGCTTGCCGAGACGCTGGCAGCCCAAAGTCGCGAGATTCGCGCGGCCCATCGTGCTGCAGTCGAGCGCGAGATCGAGCGCGCGCCGGTCAAGCTGCTGATTCCCACCGGCACGCTCATCTTGCCGGCGTTGCTTCTGTCCATATTGGGCCCGCTGCTGGGAGCAGGCGGGATGATGTAGGGAGGAATACATGAATACGATGACTGACGTTGCTGGCAAGGTCTGGAGTTGGGCGTTTTGCCAGTCAATTCACGCTCGCCAGCGTGCCGAGGAGCTGCTGCGGGAGGAGAGCGCGCAGGGCACCACCGAGTACGCCATCCTGGTCGGTGTGCTCGTGGTGATCGCCATCATTGCCATCGTCGCATTTAAGGGCAAGGTCCAAGATCTATGGAGCGCTATCAGCGAGGGCATCAACAGCCTGTAGAGGGCGCCCGTCCCGTCAGCGCGTTGCTGGTGCTCGCCTGTGCGGTCGTGGCGGTGGCAGTGGCGGTTTGGGGGCTTAACGCAGCACGGCAACAACGTTTAGGGGTTGCCGCGGATGCGGGCTCGGGTTCGGCTGCGGCGTCTCAAAAAGACGATGCGCGAGACGCGGACGATGCGAATGCCGTCGTCACGGCGCAAACGTTCTTGCAAGCACTCGACGAGCGAGCGGACGCTGCAACGGGTTCACCTGCAAACAATGCCGTCGCTGTTCGTCTCGCATGGTCCGAGTGCCGACCGATGACCGAAGCGACGGCGGATATGCTGCGTTCCTATCGCGAGGTGCCTACGGCGCAACTTGCTCTGAGCGGCTATCTCGACATCAAGGGCAACGTGTGGGGCGCCATCGTGCGTGACGGACGCGGCTGGGTCGATATGGTGACGGTTGCCGCGGATGCTGGTGATACTTCGTGTCGCCTGCGCGTGGTCCGCCTGACCCCGCAGACAACGAACTCAAAGGAGGGGTCGTGAAATGCATGATGTCCTGCGCGAGGAATCTGCCCAGGCAACGGTCGAATACGCCATCGTCACGGTGGCGCTGCTTTCCATCGTGCTGGCGATCGCGGGGCTTTGGCGTGCCGGTGCCGATGGGCGCTTGGCGGCGCTGGTCGAGCGGGCGGCGTCTCACGGCGTCACTTCGACATCGGTTGTCGACGCTGCTGCGGGTTCTAAGGACATCGTGCTGTATTGATGTCGCGCGCGAGGACCGGGCGCAGTCTACGGTCGAGGCGGCATTCCTGCTGCCGACGTTTCTGACGCTCGTCCTGTTGGCGCTGCAGCCGGTGTGCCTGCTCTACACGCGCGCGGTCATGGAGTCTGCCGCCGCCGAGACCGCGCGGCTCATGACCACGACGACGGTGGGGGATGACGAGGATATTAAGGAGTTCGCCCGCCGCCGTCTTGCCGCGGTTCCCGACGTTTCGATTTTTCATGCCGGCGGGCCCCTGTCGTGGGATATCGAGCTTGGTCGGGCCGATGCGGGCGGCGCCTCGTCCGTTTCCGTTACCGGCGAGGTTAAACCGCTGCCCGTGATCGGCGCGTTTGCGCAAGCTATGGGTAGCGCGGGCCAAAACGGTTATGTCGAGCTTAGGGTCGATGTCTCGTATCGATCGCGTCCCGAGTGGCTGGAGGGAGACTATGGTTCATGGATTGCTGCATGGGATTAAGCGCTGCCTGTTGAAGATGACGAGGGGACTTGCGTGCCGTTGCCGACCGCGTGCTCGCTGCAAGCGAGGAGGCTTTATGGGTCGAGCCGGTATCGACCTGTTTATCGAAGACGGTGCCTATACCACGCTCTCCTCTGCTGTGGTCATCTTGGTGGTGCTCACGTTGCTGTTTTCGTCGACGGCGGCGATATGGAGCATGTCGCGTGCCGGGGATACCCAGGTGGCGGCCGATAGCGGCGCGCTGGCGGGTGCCAATGTAGTGTCGTCCTACCATACGGCTGCCACGGTGGTGGATGCGAGCATTTTGAGTTTGGGCCTGGCGGGGTTTGCCACGATCGGCACCGGCTTGATCGCCATCCTTATTCCGGGTGCCGAGCTTGCCGCGGGCGATATGGTCGACACGGGAATCGAGATCATTAAAACGCGCAACAAGTTTGCCAAAAGCGCCTCCAAGGGCCTGCAGAAAATCGAGACGGCTCTACCGTATCTGGTTGCCGCGCGAGCTACGCAGACGGTTTCGGCGCAGGAAACCGAGGGTGTGACCTATACCGGTACGGCGCTTGCCGTGCCCAGAACGTCTGAGTCGGATTTCGTTGCGCTCGAGGGTTCCGAGATCTCGACCGATGCCATTAAAGACGCATCGAAAGATCTGGAACGCGCAGCAGATGAGCTGCAGAAGGCCTCGGAGGAGACGGCGAAAGCAAAAGAACGCGCCTGGCTTGCGGATTGCGGCGGGTCGGATCCGGCTTCGGTCGGCAGCCGCTCATGCATGTGGGAACGCGCGAAGAGCCTGGCAAAGCTCTCAGGTGAGCAGAACCCGCATTATGCCTCGAGCGTTACGTGGGAGCCACAGGTGGCGCTCGACCGCGCAAAAGCTTACTACCGTCAGCGTCTGGCAGACGAAAAACCGCAGGGTTCAAGCGTCGAGACGAAGGCGGAGTCGGCGGCGCGCAAGGCGTTTTACACCTATGCGAGCGCAGAGGTCAATCGCGCATATATAACCGAAGACGGAGACCGGGCCACTTCCTATATTCCGTTGTTGCCGCGCAACACTGACGAGGTGCGAGCGACGGAACTCTATACCGATGCGGCGTGGCCAACCAGTACCAACGATGACAAAACGTATCTGCATTATGGAACGAGCTGCCCCAACTATAAGAAAGGGACACCAGGCGGGCTAGCTTCGGTCGCTGCTTATGACGGGCAGGACAAGTGCAACAGATGCCATTTTGGCGTTTCGTCGCTCGGCGCCGTTGCGGCTCCTTCGACTTCTATCGAAAACGGCTTCGAGTACCACTTTGATCGATTCAAAAACGCCCTGGAGAAATACGTCGAATGCCGCAATAAAGAGCTCGAGCTCATGCGCCAGACCGAGGACGAGGCTGACCGTGCGGGCAATGCGTTTGACGAGGCCATTAAAGCGCTTTCGGGCGAGCGCCCGCGTATCGCTCCGCCCGGTCGCAACGGCGTGGTCGCCTTTGCGGTTTCGGGTGCCATCTCGAGCCCCGATGAGCTCAACTCTTCGTTTAACACGACAGTCGGACTTGGCGAGCGCGGCGCGATCTCTGCTGCGGTGCTGGCACCCGATGACGCGACGGCGCAGAACAACGTTCTCTCGCGGTTTTTCTCGACGTTGGAGGAGCGTTCGGGTGGCGTTGCCGGCGTACTCGATGGCGTCATGGATGTTTGGGGACGGCTGCTTGTGGGATACGGAGACATCCAGGGCTCGGCCGACGAGCTTATGGATGAGATGATCGATGATCTGGGAGGGGGCAGCGGTGCGTTGGGCTCCATTGCGTCGTGGCTTGGCGATACCGTTTCGGCGTCCGTGGCGGCGCTGGGCTTGGAGCCGTGCGACTTGCGCCTGCGAAAGCCGGTGCTGACCGACACCGTCAACGTCATCAAGAGCCCGGGGTCTGACATCACAGGTCTTTCTAAAGTGCAGGACAAGGTACGAAGTATTCCGCTGGGCGTGACCGACCCCAAGGCGCTTTGCGAGGCGCTGGAATATCAAGTCGAGCGCACCATCAGCGGCACGGTGTTCACGCTTGCGGAGATTCCGCTGCCCGGCGGCGGTTCCATTCCACTTACCGTCGATGTCGCCACACTGGCGGGTGCCCTGGGCGGTGGGTCGTAATGGGCATCCGCACGCGCCTGCGCGAGGAGCGCGCCCAGGCGACGGTCGAGATGGCCGTGGTCACGCCTGTCCTGCTGGTTCTGGCACTTATCGTGTACAACGTCATGGTCTTTGCCAGCGCGGTCGCGCGCTTCGATCGCGTGGTGCCCGATATCGTGCTAGCGCATGCCGTGGCGCCGAGCGGGGAGGGCGATGGCAGCTCCATCGATGCCTCCGCGACCGTTCAGGCTCAGATTCAACATGCCATGGAAGGCTATGACTTGCTGATCGAGGTCTCGAGTGAACAGGGTGCGACGACATCGGATGGCGGCCTGCTTTCGCTTTCCGGCACGTTTAGGACCTATACCTGCACCATGCGCTATGAGCCGTGGCCGAGCTCGCTCAGCATCGCCGGCGTTTCGCTGGGGGCACCGGCACAGTTGTCGCACGGGCGCGCGGTGACGGTCGATCCGTGGCGTCCGGGGGTGGTCATGTGACCGCAGCCTCATCCTACATTGCCTACGCGCGGGCGCTCAACAAGCTGGGTTGGACGCCTGCCGAGTTTGTGGTGGCGGAGTCGTTTGCCGTGCGCCTGCGCGGCATGCTGGGACGGTCTCCGATTGCCGCAAACGGGTTGCCGCTCGTCATGGCGTTCCCACGCTGCTCTTCGGTCCACACCTGCTTTATGGCCTATCCCATCGACATTGCCTTTATCGACCGTAGCGGCAGCATCCTCGCGTGCTACGAAAACGTCTGTCCTTGGCGCATGTGTTCCTGTCCCGGTGCCTGGGCGGTGCTGGAGCGTCCTTCAATTCTCGCTACGCCTCCCGCCCTCCAACAAGTGCCGGCGTAAGAATTGGCGACAGCGGACTTTCGTCATACGAAATTGGGTAAGATGGAGGAGAAGATGCATGGATGTTGAGATCCATCCCAACGCCAAAAAACACTTGACGGAAAAGCAGGTGCTTGGTGCCTGGTTCGCGGTTACTGAGTGCATTCGACGCGAGTCGGAGGACGAGCCGCCGAGATGGCTTGCCATTGGATGGCTTCCAGATGGTCGAAGTGTGGAACTTGTTGCGGTCGAACTAATTCGTGGATGGCTCATTATTCATGCCCTGTCTCCGGTTCAGAAGAAATTCTGGCAAGAGATCGAGCGAGCTCGGAAGAGGGGTCGATGATGTGCAAGGCGTATACGGCTGCCAATGGTCAGGTTATAACGGATGAAATGATTGACACGTGGTGCGAGTCGTACGAGCATGGCGAGTTTCCGGACGGCGAGCATACCGTTGGGGGGATCGTGCACGGGCGGCCTCCACTCTCAAGCGAAGGGACGGCAACGCTATCGGTCAAGATTCCCCTAGGGATGAAGGAGGCGATCCGTCGACGGGCGGCGGCTGAAGGAATGACGCCAAGTGAGTTTGCCCGTGCAGCCCTGAGCGAAAAACTTCTTGCGGTGGGTTGATGTCTCTAATGTGCTGTTCTATAGGGTCGGACTTGTGGCTGATGCCGTGCTCAAAAACTTTTTTCAAATTCTCGGTTGACCGGAGCGCGTCCTTGGTTATACTAATCAAGCCTTGAAACAAGGCACACCTCAAATGGCTGGGTAGCTCAGTTGGTAGAGCAGAGGACTGAAAATCCTCGTGTCAGGGGTTCGATTCCCTTCCCCGCCACCTTGAATTGACTAGGACCTCTGCAAAGGGGTCCTTTTCTTTTATGTGGACCCGCGGAAATGCATCCCGTTATTGAACGAGAAAACGGCATGCGCTTTCCGGCGCTTGCTTCCGACGTGCGTGCACATCTCGGCGCACTAGCTCGGGCCCGCCCCAGACATTCCTCCCGCTTTTGCGCCACTTTACAGACCGTTCGGTCGTCTGTCCGCACGCGCGGGTATACTCAAAACGATACTTTTCCTATGCAATACGATGCAGGCTCGGCCTGCACGATCCGAAGGGGGCAGTGATGGAGAGGACACTCGGCGTTAATCTCTCTGGCTGGTTTATTCCCGAGCCTTGGGTGACCCCGTCGCTATACGCGGCGACCGGTGCATCCAACGCGGCCGAGCTGCAGGAGGCCATGGGCACCGCCGCCTATAACGAGCGCATGCGCCGTCATTACGAGACGTTTGTGAGCGAGGACGATTTTCGCCGCATGGCGCAGATCGGTCTCAATGCCGTGCGCCTGCCGGTGCCCTGGTATGCCTTTGGCTCGCAGGAGTCCGATGCGTCCTACATCTCGGTTGTCGACTACATCGACCGTGCAATTGAGTGGGCTGCCAAGTATGACATCCGCGTGCTGCTCGATCTGGCGACGGTGCCCGGTGGCCAGGGCGATTCCAATGATTCGCCCACCACGCCGGAGGCTGTTGCCGAGTGGCATTCGTCCACCAACGGCCGTCATGTCGCGCTCGACGTGCTCGAGCGCTTGGCCGATCGCTACGGCGAGGCCGAGAGCCTGCTGGGCATTGAGCTGCTGGATACGCCACAGATGAGCGTCCGCAAGAGTCTCTTTACCATGACGGATGGCATTCCGGCCCACTACCTACGCAATTTCTATCGCGATGCCTACGAGCTCGTCCGTTCGTATATGCCCGAGGATAAGATCGTCGTCTTCTCGTCTTCGGGGCATCCCAGCGAGTGGAAGCATTTTATGCGCGGCGCCAAGTACAAGAACGTCTACATGGACCTTCACCTGTACCATTACCGCGACGAGCATGCGCTCGACATCACGAGCCCCCGCGGGCTGACGACGGCGATTTCGCGTAACAAGCGCGAGCTTAAAGAAGCGATTTCGACTGGGTTCCCCGTGCTGGTGGGCGAATGGTCGGGTGCGGCGATCTTTGCCAACTCGTCGGTTACGCCCGAGGGCCGCAATGCCTACGAGCGCGTGTTTATCGCCAACCAGCTGGCTTCGTTTGCGCCGGCTGCCGGTTGGTTCTTCCAAACGTGGAAGACCGAGAAGCGCATTGCAGCATGGGACGCTCGCGCGGCGCTCGGTACGCTCGAGCGCGGCATGATTGAATAGGTTGATATGACGCAAAACAGCGCCCACACGGGCAAACTCTATGTGGTCGGTACGCCCATCGGTAACCTGGGCGACCTGTCCCCGCGCGTTGGCGAGGCGTTTGCCGTCGCCGATGCCATTTGCTGCGAAGACACGCGTGTGACGTCAAAGCTGCTGATGCACCTGGGAATTTCCAAGCCGCTTGTCCGTTGCGACGAGAATGTGATCGCCAGCCGTGCCGCCGGTCTGGTCGACCGTCTGTTGGCGGGGGAGACCCTCGCCTTTGCCTCGGATGCCGGTATGCCGAGCGTGTCAGACCCCGGCCAGGCGCTGGTCGAGGCGGCGCGCGAGGCTGATGTGCCCGTCGAAGTTATCCCCGGGCCCTCTGCTTGCGTCACGGCGCTCGTTTCGTCCGGCATTCCCTGTGAGCATTTTTTCTTCGAGGGCTTTTTGGGCCGAAAGCACGGCGACCGCGTGCGTCGTTTGCAGCGCCTTGCCGTGGTGCCCGGCGCACTCATCTTCTACGAGTCTCCACATCGCATCGTGGCGACGCTCGAGGCCGTGGCGGAGGTCTTTCCCCAGCGTGAGGTTGCCGTCTGCCGCGAACTCACCAAGCTGCACGAGGAGGTCTTGCGCGGGCCCGCCGCCCAGCTCGCCGAAGAGCTGCGTGCTCGCGGCGAGGTAAAGGGCGAGATTGCGCTGGTCATCGCGCCGCCGAGCGAGGACGAGGATGCCGGCATCGTGCCGGTTGGCGCCGCGGCAGCGGATCCCGACGAGGCCCTGCGCGAGGATATCCGCGCCGCACTCGAGGAGGGGGAGCCCGCCTCTGCGGTGGCCAAGCGCCTGTCTCAGAAGTATTCGCGCCGCAAGCGCGATGTCTATGCCATAGTGCTCGATATGCAATAGATGGAGGATATCCAGCCCTTGCGCTAGAATCATCCCCTGTATGCAACGTTTTTCTGGAGGACAAACCCCATGGATCAAAGCAAGCCTTCGTTCTTTATCACGACGCCCATCTACTACGTCAACGCCGATCCGCACCTGGGCACGGCTTATTCCACCATCATCGCCGACGTTCAGGCTCGCTATCGCCGCTCCGCCGGCTATAACGTCAAGTTCCTGACCGGCATGGACGAGCACGGCGAGAAGGTCGCCGAGGCCGCAGCCAAGCATGGTATGACGCCGCAGGAGTGGACCGACAGCCAGGCCCCGCGCTTCAAGGAGCTTTGGAGCAAGCTCGAGATTTCCAACGACGACTTCATCCGCACCACCGAGCCGCGCCAGCATCATGCCGTGCAGTACCTGTGGGAGCGCATGAAGGAGTCCGGTTACCTGTATAAGGGCAGCTACGACGGCTGGTATTGCGTGCCTGACGAGACCTACTTCACCGATACGCAGGTCCAGAAGGGCGACGAGGAGTACGGCAGCGTCGGCCAGCACCTGTGCCCCGACTGCCACCGTCCGCTTGAGCGCGTGCAGGAGGAGTCCTACTTCTTTAAGCTTTCCGCCTTCCAGGACAAGCTGCTCAAGCTCTATGACGAGCATCCCGACTTTGTCGAGCCTGCGTTCCGCATGAACGAGGTGCGCAGCTTTGTCGAGGGCGGCCTTAACGACCTTTCCGTGAGCCGCACGAGCTTTGACTGGGGCATTCAGGTCCCGTTTGACGAGGGCCACGTGACCTACGTGTGGTTCGATGCGCTGCTCAACTATATGACGGCCGTCGGCTACGGTGTCGACACCGACGAGGCACGTGCCGAGCTGGCCTATCGCTGGCCCGCGCAGTTCCACATCGTGGGCAAGGACATCATCCGCTTCCACTGCGTCATTTGGCCCGCCATGCTCATGGCCATCGGCGAGGCCCTGCCCGAGCACGTTTTTGCCCACGGCTTCCTGACCGTGCGCAATGCCGAGACCGGCAAGGCCGAGAAGATGTCCAAGAGCCGCGGCAACGCTATCGCTCCGCAGGACGTTATCAACATGCTGGGCGTCGAGGGCTATCGCTACTACTTTATGACCGACGTCGTCCCCGGCACCGACGGCGCCATCAGCTTCGATCGCATGGAGCAGGTCTACAACGCCGACCTGGCCAACAGCTGGGGCAACCTCATCTCGCGTTCGCTCAACATGAGCGGCAAGTACTTTGACGGCTGCGCGCCCGCTAAGCCCGCATCGTTCGATGCGTTCGACAACCCGCTGGCAAAGATCGCCGACGGCCTGGTCGAGCGCTACATGGCCAAGATGGACGTGCTCGATTACGGCGGAGCCAAGGACGAGGTCATGGAGCTCATCCACGCCGCCAACCACTACATCGAGGACTCTGAGCCCTGGGCACTTGCCAAGGACGAGGCCAAGGCTGACGAGCTGGCATTTGTGATCTACAACCTGCTCGAGGCCATCCGCATTGCCGCTCACCTGCTGATGCCGCTCATGCCCCAGACCTCTGCCGAAGCCCTGCGCCGCCTGTCCTGCGAGGACGAGGCCGCGAGCGACGACCTCAAGGGCATTTGCGCTTGGGGCCTGCTTGCCGGTGGTCAGCCCGTCGAGAAGGGTGAGCCGCTGTTCCCGCGTCTGGGCTAAGACGCCGCGCGCCATATCGGCAATTTGCTGTTTAGATGTAAGGGCATGGCCGCAACGGTCCATGCCCTTTTGTTTCAAGACGCCGCCATCATGCTAAGGAGGCAACTATGACAACTTCGCCTTTGGCAAACCCCACGGCAACAAGGGAACTGCTAGAGGAGTTTGGCCTTGCGACCAAGCATCGCCTGGGCCAAAACTTCCTGATCGACAACCATGTGATCGAACGTATCTGTGAGCTCGCTGAGCTTGCGGGCGATGAGCGCGTGCTCGAGGTCGGCCCGGGTTGCGGTACGCTGACGTTGGCCCTGCTGCAGGAGGCGGCGTGCGTCACGTCGATTGAGGCCGATCCCGAGCTTGAGCCGGTGCTTGACGCCCACGCCGCCGACTATGCCAACTTCCGCTTTATCATGGGCGATGCGCTCAAGGTGACGCCGGAACAAATCGAGCAGGTTGCGGGCGGTAAGCCGACGGTGTTTGTCGCGAATCTGCCCTACAACGTGGCGGCGACGATCATCCTTCAGTTCTTCCAGACGATGCCCGCACTTAAGCGCGCTGTCGTCATGGTGCAAAAGGAAGTTGCAGATCGTATTGCCGCAACGCCGGGCAACAAGACCTATGGCGGCTACACGGCAAAGCTCGGCCTGTATGCGCAGGTTACGGGTCGCTTTGAGGTGCCGCCGCGTTGCTTTATGCCGGCGCCGCACGTGGACTCGGCCGTCGTGCGTATCGACCGTGTTGACGGTGTGGTGCCCGAAGGACTCGATCGCGAGTTCGTGGCCCGCGTGATTGACGCTGCATTTGCTCAGCGTCGCAAGACCATCCGCAATTCCATGAGCGCCAACGGCTTTGCCAAGGACGTGCTCGATGCCGCCTTTGAGACTTGCGGTATCGCACCCACTACGCGCGCCGAGACGCTCGATGTTGCCGACTTTGTCCGTCTGGCCCAGGAGCTCATCCATGACGCCTAATGCCGAACGCGTGACGTTTACCAAGAAAAAGAAAACGGTTGCGTGTCCGGAGCCGCTGGCGCCGCTTGCCGATACGCATGCGCACCTGCTCTCGTTTTGGGGCAAGGAGGTGCCCGAGACGCTCGTGCGCGCCAAAGCCGCGGGCGTCGACCTGTTGGTGACGATGCTCGACCCCATCGCCGACAAGCGCAGCGTGACGGACTATAGCGACTGGCTCGTGCGCGAAATTCTGCCGATGCGGGATATTCCGCAGATTAAGTATCTCGCTGGCGTTCACCCCTATGGCGCGCCGGATTATACCGATGACATTCACGCGCAGGTTGTTGCTGCGCTCGATGACCCTTTGTGCGCCGGTATCGGCGAGATCGGTCTGGACTACCACATGGATTACGACGACGACATCGCGCCGGCGCCCCACAGTGTGCAGATTGATTGCATGGCGCGTCAGCTCGAAGTTGCCGTGCGCCGCAATGTGCCGGTGGAGCTGCACCTGCGGCACGAGGACTCGGATGGGGAGCGCACCTCGCATATGGATGCGTACAACGTGCTGCGCGAGGTGGGTGTTCCTCAGGCCGGTTGCGTGCTGCACTGCTTTGGCGAGGATCGAGCCACGATGGAGCGCTTTGTGGATTTGGGCTGCTATATCGCCTATGGTGGCGCGGCCACCTTTAAGCGCAACGACGACGTGCGCGAGGCATTTGCGGCAACCCCGCTCGATCGCATTTTGTTCGAGACGGATTGCCCGTATATGGCGCCGGAGCCCATTCGTGGTCTTGAGTGCGAGCCGGCAATGATTTCCATCACGGCAAACACGCTAGTCAATGACCGTGTCGATCGTACCGGTGAGGATCCTGAACCGATTGCGCAGGCCGCCTGGGAAAATGCTCGCAAACTTTTTCAAAAATAGTTCTTGCGTTCGCGGTGGCGCTCCGTTATTCTAATTCCTGCACGCGGGCGTGGCGGAATTGGCAGACGCGTACGGTTCAGGTCCGTATGGGGGCAACCCCATGAAGGTTCAAGTCCTTTCGCCCGCACCATTAAATGAAAGAGCTCCCAGCAATGGGAGCTTTTTTGTTATGGGCCCATTGCAGGGACTTGAACCTGTGAAGGAGCGAGCGCAAAGAAAACGCGGAGCGTTTTTAGCGAGCTGGCGAGGACGCCGGCAGGCGGCCGAAGCCGGTGCGGATCCGCGAAGCGGATACGCGGACGTCCTTTCGCCCGCACCATTAAATGAAAGAGCTCCCAGCAATGGGAGCTTTTTTGTTATGGGCCTCCTGTTGGTGTCACGTGGCTGCTTCGTGCGGGTATCCTAGTGTCAACGTGTGCCTATCAGAGGAGAGACCATGCTGGTGTCCGGTATTATCGCTGCTCTTACGAGCTTTCTACTTCCCATCATCATTTTGTTGCTGCTGCTCCCCAACGCCTGCTATGTCGTTGAACAGCAGCATGCCGTGATCATCGAGCGTCTGGGCAAGTTTAACCGCATCGTCAACGCGGGCTTCCACATGAAGGTGCCCGTGATCGACCGCAAGGCCGCCACGGTGAGTCTGCGCACCATGAAAAACGGTTTTGGCATCGACGTTAAGACCCAGGACAACGTGACCATCGGCCTTGAGGTCTCTGCTCAGTACCACGTGAGCTATGACATGGGCGCCGGCCCGGCAGATTCGGGCATCTACAAGAGCTACTACATGCTGCAGGAGCCCGTCGACCAGATGCGTGATTTCATCACCGACGCCCTGCGCTCTTCCATCCCTGTCTATACGCTCGATGAGGTCTTTGCCAAGAAGGATGACATCGCCAAGGACGTTAATGCCACCGTGTCCGAGCAGATGGCTGCCTACGGCTTTACCCTCGTGTCGACACTCATCACCAAGATCGCGCTGCCGACCGAGGTCGAGAACTCCATGAACGACATCAATGCTGCCCAGCGAAAGCGCGCTGCTGCGCAGGAGCTCGCCGAGGCCGACCGCATCAAGCGCGTCACCGAGGCGACCGCCGAGGCCGAGGCGATGGAAAAGGCGGGCGAAGGCATCGCCAACCAGCGCAAGGCCATCGCGCTGGGCATCAAGGATTCGCTCGAGATCATCCAGGAGACGGGTGTCGGTAACGACGAGGCCAACCAGCTGTTCATGTTTACGCAGTGGTCCGAGATGATGACAGAGTTCGCTCGCACGGGTAAAACATCGACGGTCGTACTGCCGAGCGATTTCTCGCAGTCGGCCTCGATGTTCGAGCAGATGCTGACCGCCAGCAAAGTTCAAAACGATTCGAAGGAGTAGACGCGCGTGAAATACACCGTCGTTTGCGTCGGTAAGCTCAAGGAGCGCTTTTGGAAGGACGCGTGCGCTGAGTACACCAAGCGCCTAGGTGCCTATGCCAAGGTGGATATCCGCGAGGTGGCCGATATCGACCCGGCTAAGGCGGGCGGCGTGGATGCCGCACGCGACAAGGAGGGTGCGGCGATTCTCGCAGCCCTGCCGCCTCGAGCGCATGTGATCCTGCTTGCCATTGAGGGCAAAGAGCGCTCGAGCGAGGAGCTTTCGGCGCGGCTCGACGATCTTATGCTGCGTGGTAACAGCGACATCGCCTTTGTGATTGGTGGATCGGACGGCGTGAGCGATGACGTGCGCACACGAGCCGACGAGATGCTCAGCTTTGGACGTATTACCTTGCCGCACAACTTGGCGCGCGTGGTGCTGCTGGAGCAAATCTACCGCGCCTGCAAGATCAGCCGTGGCGAGCCGTATCACAAATAGGTCGGCAATACGAAACAATGCCGTGGGACAATAGCCTTCGTTTTGAAGAGCGTGTCTGAGAGGACTATGAGATATGAAGATCGGATTTGTCGGTTTTGGCAATATGGCGAGCGCTATGGCCGATGGCTGGATCGCCGCCGGTGTGGCTGCGAGCGATATGTGCGCCTGCGCGGGCCACTACGACGCCTTGGTCGAGCGTTGTGAGGCACGTGGGATGGTTGCCTGTCGTGATGCGGCGGAGGTTGTCGCCGCATCCGATATCGTGGTTGCTGCGGTCAAGCCATACATGATTGAGAAGGTCTTCGCTCCGCTCAAAGAAACCCTTGCCGACAAGGTTGTCCTTTCGGTCGCCTGGACCTGGGATAGCGCCAAGTGGGAGCAGGTCCTGCCGGGTGTCGCACACATCTCGACGGTGCCCAACACACCGGTTTCGGTGGGCGAGGGCGTTATCGCCTGCGAGAAGGCTTCCACGCTTAGCGATGAGCAGCGTGCCACGGTGCTCGGTCTGCTCGGAAAGCTTGGCACCGTCGTCGAGCTCGATTCGAGTCTGCTGTTTGTGGGCGGTACCGTGGGCGGTTGCGCACCGGCATTTGTCGCCATGGCGATTGAGGCCTTGGGCGACGCGGCCGTCAAGCACGGTATCCCGCGCGCCGATGCCTATCGCATTGTGAGCCAGATGGTGCTGGGCACGGCAAAGTTACAGCTTGCGACTGGCCAGCATCCTGCGGCGATGAAGGATGCCGTATGCTCACCCGGTGGCGCCACCATCAAGGGCGTCGTCGCGCTCGAGGACGCCGGCATGCGCAGCGCCCTGGTCAAGGCCATCGACGCCACCCTCCAGTAAAACCTGCCATTTAGGGACAGGTTTATTTTGGCAGGTTTTCCTGCGGTTTTATCTCTATAGCAAAAAGCGCCTCGCAACTGGCTCAATTCCAGTTGCGAGGCGCTTGCGTTTGCCCAGATAAAACCGACCAAAATAAACCAGTCCCTTTTTGGCAGGTTAGTCCCAGAAGCTGTCTTGATCGTCCTCGTCCTTGGGGCCGCGGTCGACATACATCTTATGGGTGCGCTTCTCCATTACAAAGGCAAGAATCGCAAACAGTAGGATGCCGCCGGCGAAAAGGATGGCAAAACCGGTGCGGGTGCCAAACAAAAAGGAAAAAACTGCGTCCATTGGGTGCCTTCTTGCGTAGTTGGGTTGGGTCGTAAACGCTCATAAGTATATACTTGCCCATACATGTACAAGGTTGCAACCTAAATGGAATGTATATCGCCGGAGGATCTAATGCTTGATATCAAGTTTGTTCGCGAGAACCCCGATGCCATCGATACCGCCATGGCCAACCGCCAGACGTCTTGGGATCGAGAGAAGTTCTTCGAGCTCGACGACGAGCGCCGTGCCGTCATCACCGAGGTCGAGGAGCTCCAGGCCACGCGTAATGCCGAGTCCAAGAAGATCGGCGCCCTGATGAAGGAGGGCAAGAAGGACGAGGCCGAGGCCGCCAAGGAGGCCGTGCGCGCCGTCAACGAGAAGATTGACGGTCTGGCCGAGCGCCGCACCGCTCTCGAGCAGGAGCAGTACGACTTTATGGCTCACCTTCCCAACATCCCTTGCGAGGCCACGCCGTACGGCAAGGACGAGGACGAGAACATCGAGCGCCGTCGTTGGGGCACCCCGCGCGAGTTCGACTTCGACTTTAAGCCGCACTGGGACCTGGGCACCGACCTCGACATCCTCGATTTCGAGCGCGGCAACAAGCTCTCCGGCAGCCGCTTTACCGTTCTCGGTGGCGCCGGCGCCCGTCTTGAGCGCGCCCTCATCAACTTCTTCCTTGACACGCACACCAGCCGTGGCTTTAAGGAGTGGTGGCCGCCCATCGTCGTCAAGCGTCAGACCATGTTTGGCACGGGTCAGCTGCCCAAGTTCGAGGACGACGCCTATCACGTCTCGGGCGACAACTTCCTGATCCCCACCGCCGAGGTCGTGCTTACCAACCTGCACGCCGGCGAGGTTCTCGATGCTGATACCCTGCCGCGCCGCTACACCGCCTTCACCCCCTGCTTCCGCGAGGAGGCCGGCTCCGCTGGTCGCGACACCCGCGGTATCATCCGCCAGCACGAGTTCGACAAGGTCGAGATGGTCAAGTTTGCCAAGCCGGAGGAGTCCGACGAGGAGCTCGAGAGCATGACCGCCGAGGCCGAGTTCCTGCTTCAGCAGCTGGGCCTTCCGTATCGCGTGATTAGCCTGTGCACCGGCGACCTGGGCTTCTCTGCCCGTCAGACCTACGACATCGAGGTCTGGCTGCCGAGCTACAACGCCTACAAAGAGATCAGCTCCTGCTCTAACTGCGGCGATTTCCAGGCCCGTCGCGCCAACATCAAGTATCGCGACCCCGAGAACTTCAAGGGCTCGCGCTACCTGCACACCCTCAACGGTTCCGGCCTGCCGGCTGGCCGCACCATGGCCGCCATTCTGGAGAACTACCAGAACGCCGACGGCACCATCACGATCCCCGAGGTTCTGCGTCCCTACATGGGCGGCCTCGAGAAGATCGAGCCGGTCGCGTAAGCTAGCTGCATAGGCGATTTGCGAGGGCGCTCCTTTTAGGGGCGCCCTTTTTGTGTACGGCTATACCATGCCGTGCGGACAGCTCGATAGAAAACACACGAACAAACGTTCTGTATACAGCCATTTACCTGCTATGCTTTTGCTAGCTAAGAGCAAGAGAAAGGGGATGTGATGGAGCTGTTCGACGAGCGGGTTGTTTTGTTCCAGAGCGATGAGGGCGGGGAGCACCTGCTGGTAACGTGCGAGCCGTCGGGTATGGGTGGCTTGGTGGTTCGGCAGACGAGTGAGGGGCCATTGACGCAATGGTGCTATGAGGAGTCGCCGCATGTGGTCGAGACGTTTGTGGCGCATGAGGCGCTTGTTGTCCTTGAGCACTTCTATGGTGTTGGAACTTCTAATCAGGTGGCCCGAATGCTGAGCATCTCGTTTGCTGACTACGACTGTGCCCAACGGGTGCGGTCGCTTCTGGGGGAGCTTGGCGCCGGGTTCGATGTGATCGAAAAGCCAATCGATCGCACGAAAAGCGCTGATGCTCGTGGCGCAGCGTAACAAATTGTGGCTCGCGCGAAAAAAGTTTGAGATTTTGCTTGACTCTAACGAACTAAAGTGGTTTTATATGTCTTGCGCTGCGGCGTTACCTCAGCTGGATAGAGGGTCTGACTACGAATCAGAACGTCATAGGTTCGAATCCTATACGCCGCACCAATCGAACTTGAAGCCTCCGGCAACGGGGGCTTTTCTTTTATGGCAACACCGCATGGATTCGAACCTCGGTCGAGGCGCGCGCGTCAAGAAAACGCGGAGCGTTTTCAGCGAGCGGGCGAGCACACCGGCAGGCGGGCGAAGCCGGCGCGGATCCGCGCAGCGGATGCGCGGAATCCTATACGCCGCACCAATCGAACTTAAAGCCTCCGGCAACGGGGGCTTTTCTTTTATGGCAACCATGCATGGATTCGAACCTCGGTCGGGGTGTGAACAGCCCAATCACCACTCCGTAAAATTTTTTCAAATTGTCGCTTGACCCATCGGGGGCTCGCGTGCATAATAATCCGTGCGTTGCGGCGTTACCTCAGCTGGATAGAGGGTCTGACTACGAATCAGAACGTCATAGGTTCGAATCCTATACGCCGCACCAATTGACTTTAAAGCTCCCGGCAACGGGGGCTTTTCTTATATGGGAGCATTGCGGAGATTCGAACCTCGGTCGAGACGCGAGCGTCAAGAAAACGCGGAGCGTTTTCAGCGAGCGGGCGAGCACGCCGGCAGGCGGGCGAAGCCGGCGCGGATCCGCGCAGCGGATGCGCGGAGTCCTATACGCCGCACCAATTGATCTTGAAGCTCCCGGCAACGGGGGCTTTTCTTATATCGCGATACGTCGAGGATCGCGCCAAGTGCTCCAAATGAGTAAAAATCAAATTCGATAACTTTTTTTGAAAAAACGCTTGACCATTATTCAGTCCATGTGCATAATAATCAACAAGTCGCGGCGTTACCTCAGCTGGATAGAGGGTCTGACTACGAATCAGAACGTCATAGGTTCGAATCCTATACGCCGCACCAATTGAACTTGAAGCCTCCGGCAACGGAGGCTTTTCTTTTACGCCGGCATCCCATGGATTCGAACCTCGGTCGAGGCGCGAGCGTAAAGCGGACGCGGAGCGTCCGTAGCGAGCGGGCGAGCACGCCGGCAGGCGGGCGAAGCCGGCGCGGATCCGCGAAGCGGATGCGCGGAATCCTATACGCCGCACCATTTGAGCTTGAAGCCTCCGGCAACGGGGGCTTTTCTTTTATGGCGGCATCCCATGGATTCGAACCTCGGTCGAGGCGCGAGCGTGAAGCGGACTATTTCTTATCGACTCGTGTAAGATTCCGAGTAGGTGTCGCGGCCCATCCGCGACCACTCCTTCTTTCAACGACTGATCAGGGTGATATTTCGTGGCAGAGCGTCCGACATACAAGCTCAGGTTTCTCGACCCCAAAAAGCGTTTTCCATCGATGCCAGAGCAGCCTGCGGGGCGCTCATATGGTGTTGTCTGGAAAGTCTTTGGCGAGGACCCCAAAGAGTCGTGCTATGTCGTCGAATTCGTCGGCAAAACTCACATATCGCTCTTGGGCTACGTGAGCGTGTCGGGCAAGGTTTATAAGGTTGATCGTCCTGTTCGGGAAGTACCGTTGCCCGAGGACCCTGACATGGAGCTGGTTCTTCACGAGTCCGATTCCAGTATTGGCGAGATTATGGTGAGGGAAGCTAACGGTGCAATGCGCGCGTGTGCGCGAACTGCCGGCTCTCCCGAAGGCCCCATGCGCGAGCAGTCCGACCACGAGACATGGAATTCGACCCGCGCCCTTCCTTTCGGCGAGTTCATGGCCTCGATGTTCTTGCGCTACGTGATATTTGCCAACTCCGAAAGCGCTCTTGCGAACACGGCGGGCGTCGACGGTCTCGATGCAGACATGCAAAACGTTGTCGACAAGATCAAACTCGTAAAGTTGCCCGAGCCGGTCGAGGTGTTTTTGGGCTTTGACACGGCACCGCTCCCCGATGCTATCGAGACGCTGCTTTACCGTGTTGACCATGCCGAGAATCCGAGCGGTATCGAGCGCTATGCCGCCGCCCTTATGAGCGAGATCGACTTACCCCGCCTGCGCACCATTGCTGCCAAGTCCGAAATGAGCCTAGCGCGCATCGACCGCTCAAAGCTGTTCTATCTCAATTTTGATCGCAGCCTGCTGGACCAGGACGAGATTGACATGCTGCTTGCCATCGAGTGCCGTCTCAATCGCCTCTCTGGCATCCTTGAACGCATCGGGGCCGGATTGGTCCCGGCGGCATCCTCGCCGAGCCTTGAGGGCTGCGCGCTCTTTGACGCGTGGCATATCGCCAAGACGACCAACGATGTTCCCCGACTGCTCGATACGGCCTCGAGCGACAACCCGTGGGGCAAACCGGGAACGGTGGCTTGCCAGCCGGGCGGTGAGTGGGATGTGCGCAGCCGCTTCGCGCGTATTGTCGAGGCACTTAACGTGGTCACACGGCTCGACTATACCTATCGGGCAAACGTTGCCGAGGGGATTATGCTCGTTCGGTTTGGGCACTCTGTCGTGGATGCCATGCCACAACGTGAATACGACGCCCAGGATGATGTTTGGCGCGAGTTGGACGAGAGTGCGCGTGCGATTTGGGCCGCGGAGCACGACGCGCGCGTGGCGCTTACGCTGGCAGCGGCTTGCTTTGCCGCAGGTGCCTGCATTGCGCGCTGCTATGTTCAGATTGCGGCTCCCGACGGCGAGCAGGGCGAGCGCGTCATTGCAACATATTCCTTTGGGCGTGCGGCCTATCTGGCCAATTGCGTGCCTGTCGCCAAGGATCTTGAGAGCATGGATATGGACGATATGCCGTGCAAGCGCATGCTTGAGGCATATGAGTCGGACGCGCCGGATGCGATTGAGCCTGCAGAGGTTCACGCTCGCCCGCGTGACGACCACCGTTCGCTGCCGCCGGCGTTGCGCGACCTGCTGCTTGCCGATACGGCTGATGAGCTCGAGGTCATGGAGATGGACGATGACCCGTATGTGGCGCGCGTCGTTGAGTTGCGCGAGCAGGCAAAAGTTGACCGTGCAAGCGCGTTTGAGGGCTTCTCCCGTCTTGTTGAGGAGTTGGAGGCTAAGTGCGCCGTTGCCGAGCTTTTGGCAACGGGTCCGGTCCAGACGCAGTTTTGCGACAACCAGCTGGTACGCATGGTGCTGCCGGTAATGGAGGAAGACCGCTCCGTTCGTATTTTGCGTGCTCCCGATGCGCTGTACTTTGCCCAGCACGAGATCTGCAGTTATTACGCCGAGCAGGAGGATTTTGAACGGGCATTGCCCGAGGTGCGTCGTCTTTACGATCTGGCTCGCTCGTCCATGCAGTCGCACTTTGCGCTCATCAACGTGCTGGCGCGCCTGGAGCGCTTTGACGAGATTATCGAGGTGGCGCGCCACGGCCTGCGCATTGCCAGTGACCGTTCCGCAATCGGTTATCTGTTCTATCGTCTGGCGTTTGCCTATTGGAACTGCGACCAGCTCGAGCTCGCGTTGGCGTGCTACTGCCTCGTGCCGCGCGGCGAGGAGTCGGGTAGCAGCGCGCTGGAGGAAATGCAGGGCCTTATGAACGAGATGGGCGTCAATGAGCCGCCGACGTTCGAGGATGCGGTTGAGACCATCCGTAAAGCCGGGCTCGAGCTGCCTCCCGTGCCCGCCGTGACCAACCAGCTGGCGGATGCTGCTGTGCAGTTGGTCGATAACGGCTTCTTTTTCCTGGCGCGCGTCTGCATCTTCCAAATGTGGCGCACCATGGGCAACGACGAACTTGGCTCCCTCAACCGCTCGTTGGGGTAGGGGCGAAAACTGCAAGGAGGAAAGGCCTCTAGGCAATTAGAAAATTCCCTCTTGCTCAACTTCGGCTGTTTGGTTACTATAGAACGGCTGTTACGGAGAGCTGACCGAGAGGCCGAAGGTGCTCGCCTGCTAAGCGAGTATGCCCCAAAAGGGCATCTGGGGTTCGAATCCCCAGCTCTCCGCCAGTATGAATTGAAAGAAGGGTCCCATTTGGGGCCCTTTTTTTATTATCGAGAAAGGGCGCTGGGGATTCGAACCCTCAAAAAAGGAGGCATCCTTTCGGATGCCTCCTTTCGGCGAGCGTATTGTCCTTCGACCCTACATCTCGGGTGCCTTGGCTACGGTTTCGCTTTCTGCCGTAAGCGGGCGATTGTCGATGCGGCGGCCCAGGCGGTCGAGCTTCACAAGGAGCCACTCAATGGGATTCGGCCCCGAGCCTTCTTCGTCGGCAACCAAATCTGTGACAACGACCTTGATACCGTCTTGTTTGAGCGTGAGGCTGCCCACTTTGTCGCCCACATGCACCGTGCCCGAAAGGTCATCGTAGGTAACCTTTTCGGTTACCTCTCCAGCAAGCGAAAAGACGGTCGCCTGAGCTGCGGGATCGGCGAGTGTGGCGTCGATCGTCTTGTCCGTCCAGTCGGTCTGGCTTATGCGCGCGATGAGCGGATTGCCGTTGGCGGTCTTTTCCTGCGTGTTGGCGATCGCAACCGTCACCTTGTGGCCGTAGTACCAGTTGGCAAGGGCGGCCGTGTCGGCAAAGCGCTGGTCGTTGGTACTTGAGTTCAAAACGACGGTATAGGTCTCGTCGCCATCGCGGTCGTAGGCTGCCGTAAAGCAGTAGCCGGCATCGTCGGTAGTGCCGGTCTTGCCGCCGATATTGCCGTCCTGCCCCAGCAGCTCGTTGTGCGTATCCATGGAATGTGAGTGGTCGGAGCCGTCGGCGCCTGTAACCTCAATCCAGGAATCATCGCTCGCCACGATCTCGCGGAACGTATCGCTCTTCATTGCTTCCTGCATCATCAGGGCCGCATCGTGCGCGGTCGAATGCATGTCGCCGGCCCACTCATCAAAGTCCAGACCGTGCGGATTTTCAAAAAGCGTTCCCGTGCAGCCGAGCTCTTTAGCGCGCTCGTTCATGGCCTTTACAAAGGTGGCCACGGCGTCCTTGGTCTTGGGGTCGATCTTTTTGCCCACGTGCTCGGCAAGCGCGATGGCGGCATCGTTGCCCGAGGGGATCATCAGGCCGCGCAGAGCTTGCTCCGCGGTGAGCTCGTCGCCTTCGAGCAGGCCGGCGGTCGAGTTGCCTACGGTGGCGGCAGCATTGCTCACCGTGATCTTCTCGTCCATTTTGCAGTTCTCAACGGTCAGGATCGCGGTCATCACCTTGGTGATCGAGGCAATCTTGACCTGATCATCGGCGCTGCGGGCGTAGTAGACGGTGCCGTCTTTCCCCATGACAACGGCATTGGTTGCCTCGATATCGGGGAGGTTTTCGGCCGTAATACCGCGTGCATCGGCGGTTTTGCCGCAAATGTCGTCAGTTGTTAGCACTTGGGCGCCGGCGACCGTTGGCGCGCCGGCAACAAGGGCGACGGCACAGATAAAGCCGGCAGCAAGCTGGGCAGAGCGCTTTGCAAAAGAGGTGAAGGGCTTCACGGATTTCGCTTTCGACGGGGTGGTCTCTTCTGGCACTAGAGTATATCGTTTGCCGGCGCAGGCGAGCGTCGAGCGCGCGCATGGCCTGCATCTGTGCCCGAACGGACATATGGGTGCTTAAGGACGACTTAATCGCCCGCGCTTGTTGTGTGTGGCGAGCGTCCCCTCGGGCATAATGGAGCGCGAGAGGAGCACGCATGAACGAGCGCATTTTGGTAGTCGACGACGAGAAGGCCATCGCCGACCTGGTGGGTATCTACCTTACAAAAGAAGGCTTTGATGTTCAGATTGCCTATAGCGGGGCCGACGCGGCCAAAGCAATCTTGGAGCAAGAGTTTGATCTGGCGTTGCTCGATGTCATGCTGCCTGATATCGACGGCTTTGAACTGCTGCGCACGATTCGTGCCAGCCACACCTATCCCGTGATTATGCTGACGGCTCGTGATGCCCAGCAGGATAAGATTGAGGGCCTTTCGCTCGGTGCGGACGATTACGTGGTCAAGCCGTTCCGCCCGTTGGAGCTTGCTGCGCGCGTCCACGCCCAGCTTCGCCGCTATACCAGCTACGGTAGCCGAGTGCAGGTGGCTGAGTCTCCGGTCATTCAGCTCGACGGTCTCGAGATCAATCGCGACGCTCGTGCCGTGACAGTGGACGGTGCGCCGGTGCGCCTCACGCCCATCGAGTATTCCATCTTGCTGTATCTGGCCGAGCATCGCGGCAGCGTAGTGCCCGTGGAGGACCTGTTCCGCGCGGTGTGGAACGAGGACTTTATGCCCGGCTCCAACAATACCGTGATGGTGCATATTCGCCACCTGCGCGAAAAGATTGGCGACGATGCCCAAAAACCGCGCTTTATCAAAAACGTCTGGGGCGTCGGCTACATCATCGAATAACGCTTTTCGCTTGTGAGGATCTTGATATGACAAAAGATGATAGACAGGCGTTCGAGGTGCCCGATCGACTCTTTGAATACGTGAGGGCAGTCGTCGACAACCGCGCGCTCGCGACGGTACTGCTCTTTTTGCTGAGCCTGCTGCTGGTCGGTATCGACAACATCGCTGGCATTTTGGCAGTTTTGCTTATCGGGTTTTTGCTGATCGATCGATTCGAAACCGTGCGCCGTTGCGTGGTGATTGGCGGTGCCGCGTGGGTAATCACGCTGGCGATTGGCGCCATGGCGCTTGGCGGCATTGCCGAGCCGGTGTTCTTTGACGCCGGCTTTGTATTCAACATGCTTGGTTTTGTCTTGGCGCTTGCCGTGTGCGTCTTATTCTTTTGTGGCCGAGCACTGTATTACCAAGGCTACGAGCAAGGGGAACAGCATGCCGATCGCGTGCTTGCGGCCCGTATCCAGGACCGCCTGATCGATCATCCTGACGCCTGGGATAACATCGACGGCGACTTCCTGGAGGTCGAGGGTGCGCTCAACCGCGTGCGCGATCGCGAGCGTAAGGTGCAGCAGGCCCTACGCGACGAGTCACATCGCAAGGATGACTTGGTCACATACCTGGCGCATGACTTGCGCACGCCGCTCGCCAGCGTGGTGGGCTACCTCTCCCTGTTGCAGGAGGCCCCCGAGCTGCCAGTCGAGCAGCGCGCGCACTTTACGGGCGTGGCGCTTGACAAGGCACATCGGCTCGACGCACTTGTCGAGGAGTTCTTCGACATTACACGCTTTGATTTCCACGATATTGTGCTTACGCGCGGCTACGTCGACTTGAGCCTGTTGCTGGCGCAGGTCGCCGATGAGTTCTATCCCATTCTCAACGAACAGCATAAGGAAGCACAGATTGATGTGCACGAGGACCTGACGGTGCTTGTGGATGGCGACAAGATGGCGCGCGTGTTCAACAACATCATGAAAAACGCCGTCGCCTATAGTTACGAAGGCTCGACCATTACGATCGAGGCCCGACGCCAAGATGACGGCGGCGTGCGCGTGCGCTTTATTAACCATGGTGACCCGATTCCCGCGGCTAAGCTCAAGGTGATCTTTGAGAAGTTTTATCGCCTGGATGCAGCGCGTGCGACCAATCGCGGCGGTGCTGGGCTGGGCCTCGCCATCGCCAAGGAGATTGTATGCGCGCATGGCGGTACCATCGCGTGCGAATCGACGCCCGAGCATACCGTCTTTACCATCGAGCTGCCTGCCGCGTAGCGTAGGCGCCCTTACAAACACCTGACAATGCGCTCACGTGCATATGAGCCGCGATTTCTACTATCGATACTGCTGAATTGATATCGATGTGGAGGTATGCGGTATGACGGCTGCTGCGGCTATGGAGCCCACGGAGCTCGAGGAGCTAATGGAGGCGCAAGCCGAGGCTGCGCACGAGCGCGAAGTCGGGGACGCGACTCGTCCCACGGCGCAGGATCTTGCCGCCTCGTCGACGCGCATCGACGTCGAGGGCCTCGATCTGTTCTATGGCGACCACCACGCGCTCAAGGACGTATCCATCAAGATTCGCGACAAGCAGATCACCTCGTTTATCGGTCCTTCGGGCTGCGGCAAGTCGACGCTGCTGCGTTGCTTTAACCGCATGAACGACGACATCAAGGACTGCCGCATCGAGGGTAAGATCGCGCTCGACGGCCAGGATATCCTGGGCGACTACGACATCTGCCGCCTGCGCCAGCGCGTGGGCATGGTGTTCCAGCGCCCCAACCCGTTTCCCATGAGCATCTACGACAACGTCGCGTATGGTCCACGCGGCATGGGCGTGCGCGACCGCGCCGTTCTGGATGAGTTGGTCGAGGACTCTCTTCGTCGCGCTGCGCTATGGGATGAGGTCAAGGACAAACTCAAGGAGTCGGGGCTGGGCCTTTCGGGCGGGCAGCAGCAGCGTCTGTGCATCGCCCGCGCGCTTGCCGTGCAGCCCGATATTCTGCTGATGGACGAGCCCACGAGCGCTCTCGATCCCGTGTCGACGCTGGTGGTTGAGCAGCTGGCCTGCGAGCTCAAAGAGACCTGTACGCTCGTGGTCGTTACGCACAATATGCAGCAGGCGGCGCGCATCTCCGACTCGGTCGCGTTTTTCTTGCTGGGCGAGTTAGTGGAGCACGCACCCACCGCTCAGCTCTTCAAAAATCCCACCGACCCGCGCACGGCGGATTATTTAACGGGACGTTTTGGCTGATACCATCTAGTAAAGGTACCTTTAGGGTTAAGATGCGGTCATGCCGGCCGCAAAGGGGTTCAACATGATCTATTACGTCGAGGACGATGACAACATCAGGGATTTGACGGTCTATGCACTGCGCAAGCAGGGAATCGAGGCCGAAGGCTTTTCGTGCGATGGCGAGTTTAAGGCCGCCGTGGCGCGACGGGTACCCGATGCCGTCCTGCTCGACATCATGCTGCCCGATACCGACGGTTTGGCAATTATGCGTCGCCTGCGCGCCGACCGCCTGACGGCGACGGTGCCCATCATGATGCTCACCGCCAAAGATACCGAGCTCGATAAGGTGATGGCGCTCGATGGCGGTGCCGACGATTATCTGACTAAGCCGTTTTCGCTCATGGAGCTTGCCAGCCGTTGCCGTGCGCTGCTGCGCCGCGGCGGTATGGTCAAGCAGGTGAGTGATGTGCTCAGCGTGGGCGATATCGTGCTTTCGCCCAGCCATCGCGAGGTGACCGTTGCCGGTGAGCCACTCAAGCTTACTTTGCGCGAGTTCGATTTGCTCGAGTATCTTATGCGCAAACCCGGTGTGGTCTTTACTCGCGAGTCGCTGCTGCAGAGCGTGTGGGGCTGGGACTTCGATGGCGGCTCGCGTACCGTCGACGTTCACGTACAGACGCTTCGCCAAAAGCTCGGCGAGCGTGCCAGCGCTATCGAGACAGTGCGCGGCGTGGGCTATCGTCTGGCCGAGCCTTCCGCTGGTGGCGATACCGAAGATGCCGGCATTGCGGACGCCGCAACGGAGGAGTAGCCCGTGGTCTTTGCCCCTCAGGGAAAACACACGCTCTCGCATCGCGTGTTTGCGACGATATTTGTCTGCGCAATGTCCGTCATTTTGGCGTTTACGGTGTTGGGTGCGTTCTTTGTGCAAAACACCTTGGCAGATGCCACGAGTGCCAACCTTTCGCAAGAAACCGAGCTTATTGCCGCCGCCTTAAACGAGCAGAAGGAACCCATCGCATTTTTGCGAAGCCTCGATCGCGAGGACCTTCGTATCACGCTGATCAACAGGGATGGATCGGTCGCCTACGACAACGAGGCGTCTCCTTCCATGTTGCCCAACCATGGCGATCGCCCCGAGGTCGTTGAGGCCCTTGAGAGCGGTTCGGGCTCCGCGGAGCGCTCGAGCGCCACGCTCGACGAGATTATGCTATATCGCGCCGTCGCCCTTGATAACGGTCAGGTCGTTCGTTTGGCGCAAGCCCAGCCTGGCGTCGCGGCGATTTTGCTTTCGCTGGTGGCGCCGATGCTGCTTATCGCGGTGGCGGGCGCGGTGCTCTCGTTTTTCCTTGCGCGTCGCGAATCCCGTGCCATCATTGCGCCGCTGCAGGAGGTCGATTTGGACCATCCGCGCCGTAGCTATGAACATGCCTACGCCGAGATGGTTCCCATGCTCGAGCGCATTGAGTCGCAGCGCCAGGAGCTTAAACGCCAGATGGCGGTGCTGGCCGATAACGACCGCATGCGTCGTGAGTTCACGGCCAATATCACTCATGAGCTCAAGACCCCGCTTACCGCGATTTCGGGCTACGCCGAGCTTATTGCAAACGGCATGGTTGAGGGCGAGGACGATCTGCGCAACTTTGGCGGTCGCATCTATCGCGAGGCGGGCCGCCTGGCAGCGCTCGTTAACGACATCCTCACGCTTTCCAACTTGGATGAGGCGGAGCGAGCATCCGAGGGCGAGGCGGTGCCTATTGGGTCCACAGAGCCCATCGAGCTCTCTCGCGCCATTTTGACGGTGGAACAGCGTCTTGAGCAGGTTGCCCGGCAGTCGAATGTGACCATTGGGCACGAGACGAAGCCCGTGGTGATCGAAGGTGTGTCGCGCCTGATCGATGAGCTGATTTATAACCTGGCCAGTAACGCTATTCGCTATAACCAGCCCGGTGGCACGGTTACGCTTCGATGTGGGACCAATGATGAGGGCCATCCGTACCTGACGGTTGCCGATACAGGTATCGGCATCGCGCCCGAGGAGCAGGGCAAGGTGTTCGAGCGTTTTTATCGTGTGGACAAGAGCCGCTCCAAGGCGCGTGGCGGAACAGGCTTGGGTCTGGCCATCGTTAAGCATGCCGCCGTGTATCACCATGCTTCGCTCGACCTATCGAGCGAGCTGGGTGTGGGGACTACCATCACGGTGACGTTTCCCGTACAGCAGGACGAATCATTTGCGTAGCAATGCAGCAAACGTGTTGTTTTGACGCCGCACCGGGGTTGCCGATGCGGCGTTATTATTGCGCAACATTGCCGTATGTGCTGTATCTTATGTATAGAGTTCGGACTTGGCAGAAAGATGCGATATGATACGAGCAGTTTTGTCGATACGAACTAGGGAAATGAAAGGCAAGCTGCATGACCCTTCTTGAACTGTTCCAGCTGCTTAAAAAGCACCTCAAGCTGGTCATTGCCCTTCCGGTGGTCTGCGCGATCGCCATGGGCGTCGTCTCCTTCGCTATGATGGATAACACCTACACCGCCACGACGAGCATGTACGTTCTCGCCAAGACCGACGATAGCGGTCAGATGAGCTACAACGATCTTTCGGCGAGCCAGATGCTTTCCAACGATATCGCCACGCTGCTCGATAGCGATAGCGTTAAGGGCGGTGCTGCCAAGGATCTGGGCCTCGCCGATTTGGACGACTACAAGATTTCCGTTTCCTCCGAGACCACGACGCGCGTCATCACGCTTTCGGTGACGGGCACCGATGCCGAGGAGACGGCAGAGGTGGCAAGGGCCATGGCCAGCTCGGTGAGCACGGTCGCCCAGAATGTCGGTGCCGCTCAGAGCATCAACGTTATCGATAAGGCTAAGACCCCCGAATCCCCCAGCGGCCCCAAGCGCACGCTGTACGTCGCCGTTGCGTTCCTCGCCGGTATCTTTATCGCAGTTGCCTATGTCGTTTTGGCAGACATGCTCAATACCCGCATCCGCGGTGCCGAAGAGGCAGAAGAGCTCCTGGGTATTCCCGTTGTTGGCCGAATTCCGGCTATGAAAGGTGGTAAATAGGCATGGCTAAGGCAAAGAACACCGATAAGCTCGTTGTACAGAATGCCGCCAAGACCCTTCTGGCCAACATCCGCTTTGCGAGCGTGGACGACCCCATTCGCACCATCACCGTTACCTCCTCGATTCCCAACGAGGGCAAGTCAACGGTTGCCATTAACCTTGCTCAGGCAATCGCCACGAGCGGCAAGTCCGTGCTCCTGGTCGAGGCCGATATGCGCCGCAGGTCCCTTTCCGATATGCTCGGCGTTCGTTCGCGCGGCGGACTCTATGCGGTCCTTTCCGAGCAGATCTCCATTGACCAGGCAATTGTCGAGACGGGTCAGAAGAACTTCTACTTCCTCGATGCCGAGCCGCATATTCCCAATCCTGCCGACATCATCGTGTCTCATCGTTTTGCCAAGCTGGTTAAGGCGTTGTCTGCCAAGTTCCAGTATGTCATTTTTGACGCTCCTCCGGTCGGCACCTTCATCGATGCTGCCGAGATTGCCAGCCTGACCGACGGCACGCTGTTCGTGGTGCGCGAAGACTTCACCAAGCGCGAAGAGGCGCTCAACGCTATCGCCCAGCTTAAGAAGTCCGAGAAGGTCAAGCTCATCGGTACCGTCATGAATTACTGTGAGACCGAGACCAGCGAGTACTACTATTCTTACTACACCAAGGACGGTAAGAAGGTTAAGAAGGGCTCCGCTGATCAGGGCACTTCCAAAAAGGGCATCTTCACCAACCGGGCAAACGTTTAGTTGATTAAGGCCGACCTATGCGTGACATTCATTGCCATATCTTGCCGGGTGTAGACGACGGCGCCGCCGATCTCGATGAGAGCTTGGCGATGCTCGAGGCTGCCAAGCGGGCCGGTGTAACCAGAATCGTTTGCACTCCTCACTGCCGTGATCCCTATTTTGATTACGACAAGATGTGGGATGCCTTTGAGCTATTGCAGGATAACGCAGATGGTTTTCCGCTTCAGATGGGCTTTGAGGTCAACCACCGAAAGCTTGTCGAGCTGGGCATCGACGCCGCGGAGTACCTGCATTTCGATGGCACCAATGAGTTCCTGCTTGAGCTTTCGACGCATGCTGATTCCTATGCGTTTAGAGAGTACGAGAGTACGATTTACGATTTGCAATGCCGCGGCTACCAGGTGATCATCGCTCATCCCGAGCGATATCGCGCTGTTCAAAAGGATGTGAGTGTGGCCGAGCGTCTGGTCGATATGGGTTGCAAGCTGCAGGCTTCGGCTGATTTTATTGCCGGCGGGCGCTTTGGTCGCGAGAAAAAGCCGGCGCAGCGCCTGTTTGACGAGGGCTTGTACAGCTTTATCGCAAGCGACGCCCACAATGTTCGTCACTACGATTACCTTGCAAAGGCGCGAGCCAAGTTTAGCGTGCGAGGCGCTCACTTTCGCTAAAATCTGTCCCTAACGTTTGCTTTGAACGGAGGGGCGACCATGGATATTCAAATTAAGACGGGATGCTTTGAGGATGCGGCGCTGGTGCGCCGCGCCGTCTTTATGGACGAGCAAGGCTACGAGAGCGAATTCGACGCTATCGATGAGGCGCAGACTTGCATCCACGTGACGCTGTACGTGGACGGCGAGCTCACCGGCTGCTCGCGCGCGTTTCCCGAGGAACTGGAGCGCGCGGCAGATGCAGAGGCTCCGGTTTCGCCGGCGTGCGACTTGGACGAAGGCGTCGCAGCGGGGGAGACCTATATTATGGGCCGCGTCGCCGTGCTGTCCACCATGCGCCGTCGCGGTCTGGCAAGCAAGATTGTCGAAGCCAGCGAAGCTGCTGCGCGCGATGCCGGCGCCAAGCTCATAAAGTTGCATGCACAGGAGTACGTGCTGCCGCTCTACACCAAGGCGGGCTACACACAGATTGCGCCGGTGGACTATGAGGACGAAGGCCAGCCCCATGCCTGGATGGCCAAACTGCTGGGCGACAGATAGGGACGTACCTTTTCTGACGGCAGTTGGGGACACTCCTTGGCAATTGGCGCATCGGAGCGCTCTGGCATACAGTTTTTCGATTCCGTATGTATATATGCGCGCTAATGGGTTATAAAATCTAAGTCTGAACATAGCAGGTCTGCGATGCGGCTCGGGCAACCGGGCCGTTTTTGCGGACGGTGATAGCGCGAAAGGACTGCACATGCGTCAATTTAAGACCGAGAGCAAAAAACTGCTCGACCTCATGATCAACTCCATCTACACCAATAAGGAAATCTTCCTGCGCGAGCTTATCTCCAACGCGAGCGACGCCGTCGACAAGCTCAACTTTAAGAGCCTGCAGGACCCGAGCGTCAAGCTCGACCAGGGCGACCTGGCTATTCGCGTCTCCTTTGATAAAGATGCCCGTACCATCACCATCTCGGATAACGGCATTGGCATGACCGCCGAGGAGCTCGAGCGCAACCTGGGCACCATCGCTCATTCCGGCTCCGAGGAGTTTAAGACCGAGAACGCCGAGCAGCAGGGCTCCGATGTGGACATCATCGGTCAGTTTGGCGTGGGTTTCTACTCCGCCTTTATGGTTGCCAGCCACGTGAAGGTCGTCAGCCGCGCTTATGGCGAGGATACCGCCCACGTTTGGGAGTCCGACGGTCTTGAGGGCTACACCATCGAGGACGGCGAGCGTGCTGAGCACGGTACCGATGTCATCCTGACGCTGCGCGAGAACGAGAAGCTCGACGCTGACGGCGAGGCCGAGACCTACGATCGCTTCCTGACCGAATGGGGCCTCAAGAGCCTGATTCAGCAGTACAGCAACTATGTGCGCTACCCGATTCAGATGATGGTGAGCAAGAGCCGCCAGAAACCCAAGCCCGAGGACGCGCCGGATGATTACAAGCCCGAGTACGAGGACTACCAGGAGCTCGAGACCATCAACTCCATGACGCCGATCTGGAAAAAGCGCAGCTCCGACGTTGAGCAGAAGGACTATGACGAGTTCTACAAGTCCACGTTCCACGACTTTGACGATCCCGCGCGCACCATCAGCTTCCATGCCGAGGGTACGCTTGAGTACGATGCGCTGCTGTTTGTGCCGGGACGCGCTCCGTTCGATCTGTACAGCAAGGATTACGAGAAGGGTCTGGCGCTCTACAGCTCCAACGTGCTGATTATGGAGAAGTGCGACGACCTGCTGCCCGACTACTACAACTTTGTGCGCGGTGTCGTGGACTCTGCCGACGTGACGCTCAATATTTCGCGTGAGACGCTGCAGCAGAACCGTCAGCTCAAGGCTATTGCCAAGCGTGTCGAGAAGAAGATCACCGCTGACCTTGAGGATATGCGTGACAACGACCGCGAGGCCTACGAGAAGTTCTTTGAGAACTTTGGCCGCGGCCTTAAGTACGGTATCTACTCGAGCTATGGCATGAAGGCTGACGAGCTCGCCGACCTGCTGCTGTTCTGGTCTGCCAAGGAGCAGAAGATGATTACCCTGGCCGAGTATGCCAAGGGCATGCCCGAGGACCAGAAGGCCATCTACTATGCCGCCGGCGATTCGCGTGAGCGCCTGGCCAAGATGCCCGTCGTGAAGGGCGTGCTCGATCGCGGCTACGATGTGCTGTTGTTGACGCAGGACGTGGACGAGTTCACGTTCCAGGCCATGCGTGAGTACGTTGCCGCCGATATGCCCAAGATCTACGAGGACGATGCTGCCCGCGAGGCTGCCGAGAAGGCCGTTGCCGACGGTGCTGAGCCCGAGGTCGAGGATCGTCACTTGGAGCTCAAGAACGTCGCGACCGGTGATCTTGACCTGGCGACCGAGGACGAGAAGAAGGAGGCCGAGGACGCCACCAAGGAGAACGAGGACCTCTTTAGCGCCATGAAGGAGGCGCTCGGCGACAAGGTCGAGAAGGTCGCCGTCTCTGCGCGCCTGACCGATGCTCCCGCGTGCATCACCACCGAGGGCCCGCTTTCGCTCGAGATGGAGAAGGTGCTCCAGAAGGGTCCCGAGGGCGCGCCCGACGGTATGCCCAAGAGCCAGCGCGTGCTCGAGCTCAACGCCAAGCACCCGGTCTTTGCCAAGCTCGTCGCTGCCCAGAAGGCGGGCGACACCGACAAGATCAAGCAGTACTCCGGCCTGCTCTATGACCAGGCCCTGCTGGTCGAGGGCATTTTGCCCGAGGACCCCGTGGCCTTCGCGGCGGCTGTCTGCAACTTGATGTAGTTAGGTAGTTACGCGGTTTTACCAAACCGCGTAACAGCTCGACGCTGCAAACGCCCCTAAGCGGCAATCTGACGTTCAATCGTCGGTCGCGTACCGAAGTACGCTTCCCTCCTCTTTCGCGTCACCTTGCTCGCTTAGGGGCGTTTTCGCTGACTTATGCTCAACCAGCGACGCTTTCGTGGTCCTAAGTAGTCATTGGGGGCGTTTTTGTTTGACTAGTCGTTTAAGAACGTCCCCGATGCTATTTGAATTGCTAATTTGTGCGGGTTGTGGTTTTGTGACCTGCTGAAATTAAAGATACTGTACAACTGTACGTTAATTCGTCTTCGTAGTATATTGCTACCCGCAAAACTCAATACCATTGTGCTCTGAGACGCTTAAGCGCCTACGTACAATGGTTGTCGATAGTACGATTTGATTCAACGACAGGATGGATGGCCCAAGCGTGAGTCTCGGCAGCAAACTATCCGATGCAAAGGTCTCCTTTGCGATATTCAAGCGCGACATTAAGCGACTACTTGTGAACCCCGTCGCCTTGGTGGTTACCCTCGGCGTGTGCGTTATTCCCTCGCTGTATGCCTGGTACAACATCGTGGCAAACTGGGATCCGTACGGAAACACTCAGGGTATCAAGATTGCCATCGCCAACAACGATCAGGGCACCCAAAACGACCTGGTGGGTGAGCTCAACGCGGGTGATAAGGTCGTCGATCAGCTCAAGGAGAACGATCAGTTGGGCTGGACCTTCGTCGATTCGGCGGCCGACGCCAAGGAGGGCGTCGAGAGCGGTGAGTACTATGCGGCCATCGTAATCCCCAAGAACTTCTCGGATAACCTGGTCTCGATGCTCGACGGCAACTACCATCAGCCCAAGCTTACGTACTACGTCAATGAGAAAAAGAGCGCTATTGCACCCAAGGTTACCGACACCGGTGCAAACACCATCGAGCAGCAGATTAACTCGGAGTTCGTCTCCACGGTGGGTGAGACCGTTGCCAGTATTGCCAAGGATGCCGGAGTCGATTTAAAGGACAAGGCAACCCAGGCTCAGGATTCGTTGGCCGGTTCGGTATCAGAGGCTTCTGACACGTTGGGCGAAGTGCGCGATTCGATTGGCGACATGAATGCCGCCATCGATAAGACGAGCGGTTCCATTGCCTCGGCAGATGCAGCACTTGCCGGTCTGCAGGGTCAGGCGCCGTCGCTGACGCAGGCGATCTCCCAGGGCAACGACCTGCTGGGCGAGGCTCGCGCCACGGCGGGTAACTCTGTCGCCTCGCTCTCCAAGGCGCTCTCGGAAGGCAGCCTTGCGCTCACCAAGACGTCAGCCTCCGCGAACGCTGCGATTGGCAAGCTGACGGGCACGATCACATCTACGACCACCCGCATCGACAACTCGCTCGAGTCTCTCCAGGCGACGATCGACCACAATAAGGCCGTTATCGGGCACTTGGAAATTCTCGTCAATGACACGTCAACAGGTTCCAAGGAAATTGACGCGCGCATTGTGTCGACCATCGATTTGCTCCGCGAGCAGAATGAAAAGCTTCAGAGCATCAAGGACGGTCTGTCTGCACAGTCGAGCGCCATGACGAATGACGCCGCGGCTGTCTCGGGTGCCAGCGACGCTATCAATAACGCAATCCAGACCGGTGCGACCAACCTTGGCCAGGCCCAGACGGACCTGGGTCAAAACGCGCTGCCGAAGGCCTCGAGCGCGCTTGATTCATTTGCCGCCGTCTCGGGTGATCTGACGGGAATCGTGTCTGGCCTCACGCCTACTATTGCAAGTGCGCGCGGTACGCTTTCGCAGCTCGATGCCACGCTCAAGCAGGCTAAGACCACGCTGTCGCAGACCGATACCTCGCTTGCCAAAGTCCAGGACAAGCTTGCAACCGCCGCCAACGACATCGCGGCGCTGCAGACCTCCGAGTCCATGGGCGAGCTGGCCGAGCTGATGGACGTCGACGTCGATGACGTTGCCGACTTTATGGCATCCCCGGTCGAGCTGACCACCAAATCGATTTACCCGGTCAAGAGCTTTGGTTCGGGTATTGCCCCGTTCTACACCAACCTGGCGCTCTGGGTGGGCGGCTACGTGCTCATCGCCATCTATAAACTCGAGGTCGATCGCGAGGGCATCGGCAGCTTTACCGCGCGTCAGGGCTACTTTGGCCGCTGGTTGCTCCTGGTGATCCTGGGCGCGTTGCAGGCCATTATCGTTACGGTGGGAGATCTGGTCATTGGCGTACAGTGCGTCAGTCCGCTCCTATTTGTGCTGGGCGGCATCGCTATTTCGTTCACCTACGTCAACATCATCTATGCGCTGTCCACCACGTTTAAGCATATCGGTAAGGCAATCGGTGTCATTCTCGTCATCGTGCAGATTCCGGGCTCGTCGGGCATGTATCCCATCGAGATGATGCCCGGCTTCTTCCAATGGCTGCATCCGCTGCTGCCCTTCACCTATGGCATCAACCTGCTGCGCGAGACCGTCGGTGGCATGTATTCGTTCAACTATCTGTTTAACCTGTGCATTCTGGGCGTGTTCTTGATCGTGGCGCTCTTTATCGGCCTGCAGCTGCGTCCGCTGCTGCTCAACCTCAACCTGCTCTTTGATAAACAGCTTGCCACGACGGGCCTCATGATTTGCGAGTCCAACGATATGCCGCGCCAGCGTTACTCGCTGCGCACGGCCATGCGCGTCATGCTCGATTCCGATTCGTACCGTCGTGAGCTGCTCGACCATGCGGTGACTTTTGAGCACCGTTACCCCTACTACATCAAGGGTGGATTTGCCGCCGTGGTGGGCGTACAGGTTCTGCTCTTTGTGCTGTCGACGGTTCTCGACTTGGACAACAACGGCAAGATCATCCTGTTGGTCATCTGGATCATCTCGGTTATTGCCATTTGCGGCTGGCTCATTAACATCGAGTACATTCGCGCGAGCCTCAATACCCAGATGCGCATCTCGGCGCTCTCGGACGAGGACCTGCGTCGCGAGATGCGCGAGCACACGGCCGCCATCCCGGCTGCTCGTCGTATGTTTGGCCTCAATGCCAGTGAGCGTGGCTCCAAGGACGGCGACCAGTCCACGGGCCGCTTGCCGCATATCGGCTCGCACCAAAAATCTCAGGGCACCGATAGCGCTGCAACAAATGATGGGGGCACTGCCCCGCTCGGAAAGCATTCCAAAGGAGGTGAGGCATAAATGAAGAACATCCTGCACCTGTTTAAGCGCGATGTCCAAAACGTGTCTCGCTCCGTGATCGGCATGATCGTCGTGATGGGCCTCATCATCGTGCCGTGCCTGTACGCGTGGTTTAACATCGCCGGCAGCTGGGACCCGTACGGCAACACCGGTAATCTTAAGATTGCCGTGGTCAACACCGATGAGGGTTACGAGAGCGACCTGATTCCCGTCGAGATCAACGCGGGCGAAAACGTGACGGCAGCCTTGCGCGGTAACGAGAACTTCGACTGGGTCGTGCTCAATGATAAAGACAAGGCTATCGAGGGCGTTAAGTCGGGCGCGTACTATGCCGCCGTCGTGATCCCCAAGACGTTTAGCGCCGACATGATGACGCTGTTCTCGACCGACGTGAAGCACGCCGATATCGAGTTCTACGAGAACCAGAAGGCCAACGCCATCGCGCAGATTGTGACCGAGAAGGGTTCGAGTGCCGTCCAGAGCCAGGTTAACGAGACCTTTACCGAGACCATCACGACCATCGGTCTTAAGACGGTGGCCAGCCTGCTCGACTACATGAGCACCGATCAGGTCAGTAACTTTATCGCCAACCTGTCCTCGACGCTCGGCGATTCGGTCGAGGACCTGCAGGACGTTCAGGCCAATGCTTCGTCGCTGGCGGGCATTTTGAGCTCGACCTCCGATTCGTTGACGTCGGCGAGCGGTATGCTCCAGCAGACGGGTAAGGTCGATGAATCTACCAAGCAGTTGATGGAGCACGCCGAGAGCGGCATTAGTGATTCCAAGGAAGCACTCAAGGCCGCCAACGACGCCATCAACGCCGCGATTGACGGAAGTGCGGGCTCGTTTGACAACGTGTCCGCCGAGCTTGCGAAGGCATTCGATGCCGCGAACCAGCATGTCAACGTTACGGTGACCCAGCTCAACGAAGCCGCGTCGGCACTCGAATCGCGTGCCAAGGAAATCGACGACACGGCCGACCAGCTCCGCAGCTTTGCCGATCAGGTGAGTGACGAAAAGCTCCGGGACAGCCTCAAGTCTGTGGCTACATCGCTGGGCAGGATCGCGACGGAGTATCGTAACAATGCCAACGACCTGAGGGCAACCGCAAAGTCCCTTTCCGACAGCATGGCAGAGGTCAACAGCACGCGTGCCGAGGTCGACCAGGCCATCGCCGATGCCAAGGCGGGCATCTCGGGCGCTAAGTCTGACTACGATTCCACGTTCTCGGTCAAGGCCAAGGAGCTCAAGAAAACTATTTCGGGCGTGTTGGATTCACTCGACGGCATCTCGGGCGACCTGGATAGCGCTGTTGCCGGCCTGACCGACGCATCCGGTTCGCTGGCAAAGGGCCTCTCCAAGGCTGCAAAGCTGGTCAACAAGGCTTCTGATCAGCTGGGCGAGGCGTCGGACAAGATCAGCGCGTTTAAGGACGAGCTCGACGGCGCCTTGATGTCGGATGACCTCGCTACGATCAAGACGATGATCGGCAAAGATCCCGAGGGTCTGGCCGTGTCGCTTTCCGGCCCCGTCGCACTCGACCGCAAGCCGGTCTATCCGATCCGCAACTACGGTTCGGCCATGGCGCCGTTCTACACGATTCTGTCGCTATGGGTCGGCTCGATCGTACTGGCGGCCATGATGAAGGTCTCGGTTGACGATGAGCTCATCAACGAGCTCATCCCCGTGCGTCTGCACGAGATCTACCTGGGTCGCTACCTGTTCTTTGGCGGTTTGGCTCTGCTGCAGGCGACGCTCGTGTGCGCGGGCGACATCCTGTTCTTTGGCATTCAGTGCGACAACCCGCTGCAGTTTGTGCTGGCTGGCTGGGTCGCGAGTCTCGTGTTCTCCAATATCGTCTACACGCTTACGGTTTCGTTTGGCGATATCGGCAAGGCGCTCGCCGTCGTGCTGTTGGTCATGCAGGTCGGCGGTTCGGGCGGAACGTTTCCCATCGAGATGACCGGCCCCGTGTTCCAGGCGATCTATCCGTTCCTGCCGTTTACCCATGGCATCAACGCCATGCACGCTGCCATGGCCGGCGCCTACCATATGGAGTACTGGGTTGAGCTGGGTATTCTGGCGAGCTATCTGATTCCGTCGCTGGCCCTAGGCGTCGTCTTCCGCCGCCCGGTCATCAAAGCCAACGACTGGATCATCGAAAAGCTGGAGAGTACTAAATTAATCTAGCGCAACAATGTAAACGCTGATGCTGCGGCAATGCCAGCGAGCGAGCCGCATTTGCGCCAAGGTGACGTGAAATGAAAGGGCACTGACCTTCTGGTCGCGCCCTTGAAATTGAACGTCAGATTGGCGTGAATGCGGCTCGCGCAGCGTCGGCCGGTCCGCCGTTCGGTAGAACGGCGGAACAAGGCGCTTTAGCGTAGTGAATTGCGTGGGTTGCTTGGTTGTTGCTACAGTAGCGGGGCGTGCCGGGGGTCCGGTGCGCCCTGTTTTATTTGACCATGAGGCGGCATGCGGTCAAGCGCGTGCGGACACCACGCCCAGATTGAGCGCGAGGATGCCCTATGCCCCAGCATGTCACTGACAATATCGAAATGATGCCCGATAGCCCTGTTGCTCGCGAGGACCTGGGTGCGGGCGGCGCCTCCCGTGGCGCCGGTGCTCGTTCGCCGTTGTTCTGGAAAGTTCTACTGCTTTCGGTGGCGATTATCTGGGGCTACTCCTTTACCACTATGAAGGACGCGCTCGACACTATTCCGGTGTTTGAACTGCTCTACGTGCGCTTTCTGCCTGCGGCGTTGGTCATGTTTGCCATCTTCTACAAGCGCATCATCGCGCACCTCAACGCCCGCAACCTTATCGTCGGACTTGGAATGGGCGCACTTATGTGGGCCGCCTACGCTCTGCAGACAGTCGGTCTGGCGCACACCACGGCGGGCAAGAACGCTTTTTTGACGGGCACTTATTGCATTCTGGTCCCGTTCGCGAGCTATTTCCTAAGCGGCGAAAAGCTCACCCGCTATAACCTGGGTGCAGCACTGCTGTGCTTGGCGGGCATTGGCCTGGTGGCGCTCGATAGCGTCGAGTTCAACATCGGCGATGCCATTACGCTGGGCGGCGCGGTCTTCTTCGCCATCCAGATGGCGGTGACCGCCAAGTACGGTCGCAAAATGGACATCAACGTCATCACGTTTTGGATGTTTGTGGGCAATGGCGTGCTGAGCCTGATCTCGTCGCTGCTATTCGAGACCCAGGCGCCTCTGTCCGTGTGGACGCCGAATTTTATCTGTGTGATGGCGTTTCTCTCGGTGGGCTGCACATGCGTGGCTCTGCTCATCCAAAACGTCGGCCTGGCACATGTCCCGGCCTCGACGGGCTCGCTGCTCCTTTCGATGGAGTCGCCTTCGGGCGTGTTGTTTTCGGTACTGCTGATGGGGGAGGCGCTCACTTCGCGCCTGCTCGCCGGCTTCGTGCTTATCTTCCTGTCGATTATCTTGAGCGAGACTCACTTTGATTTTTTGCGTCGAAAGCCGCGCCCGCAATTGTAAACAACTTGTTGCGCCGCCCTCCTGGGGCGGCATTTTTTATGTCATGCCCTTACAGTTGTGCCTTGCACTTTACGCTATCAAAGTGCGTGCTGCAAAAACGTTACTGGAGGGCATCTATGGCACCAGCTCTGTCCGATTTTCAACCGCAACCAGCGCCTCAGGCTACCACAGCGGCGCAGACCGCTATCGGTGACGGTCTTGTCGCAGAAGCTCAGGCTTTTGCAGACGAGCTCGCTGCGTGGCGACACGATCTACACCAGATGCCCGAGCTCGGTAACAATCTTCCGCAGACGTCTGCCTATATCCAGGCACGTCTGGACGAGATGGACATCCCCCATACCACGCTCGTCGATGGTTCCTGCGTTGTGGGCCTTGTCGGCGCCGGTGCCGCCGCGGCCCAGGGCAATGGCGTCTGCGCGGACGAACAGGCCGGTACGGTCGTTATGCTGCGCGGCGACATGGATGCGCTGCCCGTTGCCGAGGAATCGGGCGAGCCTTTCGCTTCCACCAACGGTTGCATGCATGCCTGCGGCCACGATATGCACGCGACGGCCCTGCTCGGTGCGGCCCGTTTGCTCAAGGCCCGCGAGGCCGAGCTTGTGGAGGCCAACGCCACGGTGAAGTTGCTGTTCCAGCCGGGCGAGGAGACCTTCGAGGGCGCCCGCGCCGCCATCGCCGACGGTCTGCTGCAGAACCCGCGTCCCCAGGCCGCCTTCGCCATGCATGTCAATAGCCAGTCGCCGCTTGGCCTGGTGCTCTACGGCAGCCCGGCGCTCTCGGGCGTGTACGGTTTTCGCATCACGCTGCAGGGCAAGGGCGGCCATGGCTCGAGCCCCGAGATCTGCATCGACCCCATCACGGCCGGCGTCCATGTGCATCTGGCGCTTCAGGAGCTCATCTCTCGCGAGGTGCCGGCGGCCAAGGAGGTCGCGCTTACCGTCGGTAAGTTTGCTGGCGGCCTGGCGGCCAACGTCATCCCCGACACCTGCGTGCTCGAGGGAACGCTGCGCGGCTTTGATGTTGAGCTCATGGCTCACCTCAAGACCCGCATCGCCGAGGTCGTTAACGGCGTTGCTGCAACATATCGTACGCCGGCGACCATCGAGACGCTTTCGGATGTTCCGCCGCTTGTACTCGACAGCGATATGACTCAGGCGTCGCTTGGCTATGTGGGCGCAGTGCTGCCCAAGGCGGCTTTCTTGCCGCTTTTCCATGCCATGGCGAGTGAAGACTTCGCGCTTATCTCGAGCGAGATTCCGAGTGCGTACTTTACCGTGGGCGCGGCCGTAACCGACACGGACGAACACTTTGCCCAACACCATCCCAAGGCACGTTTTAACGATGCCGAGCTTCCCCTCGGTGCCGCGGCTTATACCGCCGTCGCTTTGGGCTATATCGCCGACCACAAGGAGTAACCAATGCCCCAGCAGCGTAAGTTCTTCCCAGGTTGGCTCGTCGTGGCCTCCGGCTTTGTCATCATGGCCACGTGCTACACGATTTTCGTCAACTGCATGAGCCTGTTTCAGCCGCTCATCGTCAGCGACTTGGGCATTTCTCTTGCGCAGTACAACATCTCCAACGCCATCTCTACCGTTGTGAGCGTTATCGGCTCACTTGTGATCGGTCATGTGGCCGACAAGGTGAGCGGTCGCGTTTTGGGCTCCCTCACTGTTATCGCCACCTCTGCCGTTCTTGCCGGCATGAGCTTTGTCGGTGAGCTGTGGCAGGTCTACGTGCTCTTTTCTGTTTGCCCCGTTCTGTTTGTGGCCGCCCTGGAAGCCGAATGGATGCTCGTACCATCATTCGGTTTCCAAGGCGGTCACGGGCCTACGAAATGACCCGTTTTCCTCCGTCCCCAACAGATCACGTGATCCGAAGGGGACGGAGGAAAACGGGTCACAAACAGCGGCGGCGCATCTGGCCGAACGAGTCCCCATACCCTCGTTCGGTCAGACGCGCCGCCGCGTTGCTGCTTTGTGCCGTATAATGTCCACTATCTATGACGCGATACAAAAGAAAGGTGTTTGCCCATGCAGGCACAGAAGGCGGAGGGAACCCGCGACCTTATCGGCGCCGAGATGCGCGCCTGGCAAAAGATGCAGCAGATTGCTGCCGGCGTGTTCGAGCCGTTTGGCTTTAAGCCCATCGAGACGCCCGCCATCGAGCAGGTGGACGTGTTTGTCCACGGCATCGGCCAATCGACCGACGTCGTGCGCAAGGAGATGTTCCGCGTGTTTAGCGGCGCCAACCTGGAGCGCGTCTTTACCGAGGGTACCGATACCAAGCTCAAGCCCAAGCAGCGCTTGGCGCTTCGCCCCGAGGGCACGGCCGGTGTGGTGCGCGCCGTCGTGGAGAACAACCTGGTGCCCCAGGGCTCCACGCCGTTTAAGGCCTACTATGCCGAGGCCATGTTCCGCGGCGAGCGTCCCCAGAAGGGGCGTCTGCGTCAGTTCCACCAGGTAGGCATCGAGTGGCTCGGCGCTCCCGATCCGGCGGCAGACGCCGAGTGCATCATCATGCTCATGGAGTTCTACAAGCGCCTTGGTTTCGATCTTTCCAAGCTTCGTCTGCTCATTAACTCGATGGGCGATGCCCAGTGCCGTCCGGCCTATCGCGAGCAGGTCAAGCAGTTCATTCTCGATCACGCCGACGAGATGTGCGATGAGTGCCGAGAGCGCGCCGAGCTTAACCCGCTGCGCGCCTTCGACTGCAAGAACGATCACTGCCGCGAGATTATGGCTGACGCACCGCTGATGGGCGACAACCTGTGCGATGAGTGCCGCGAGCACTACGAGCAGGTCAAGCGCTATTTGGATGCCGCCGGCATCGAGTATGTCGAGGATCCCACCCTGGTGCGCGGCCTGGACTACTACACCCGTACCGTCTTTGAGGTCGAGGCCCCTGGTGCCGGCGTCGGCTCCATCGGTGGCGGCGGCCGCTACGATGGCCTGGTCGAGCTCGAGGGCGGCAAGCCCACGGCTGGCGTCGGCTTCGCCGTCGGTTTTGAGCGCGCCCTGCTGGCCCTGCAGGCCTTTGGCAGCGACTTGGGCGCCGATGAGACCCCGTGTGTCTACGTCGCCAACGCCGGCAAGGAGTTGCGCCAGAACGTCTTTGCCATTACGCAGGAGCTTCGCGCCGCAGGTATCGTGACCGAGGCAGACTATCAGGGTCGTTCGCTCAAGGCTCAGTTTAAGCAGGCCGACAAAGTGGGTGCTAAGCTCATTTTGGTCTTGGGCGGCGACGAGCTTGCCGCCGGCAAGGTCAAGGTGCGCGACATGGAGAGCCATGACGAGGCTCTCGTCGATCTGGCCAACGTGGTCGAGGCGGTTCGTGAGCGCCTGTAGCGCATGATTTTTGAGCTGTGGACTCACTAAAACGCTCAGCTCATTGAGAGCGATTGTTACGGGGGTGTTTCGCATTTATGCGGAATGCTCCCGTTTGCATATGCCGCCCACCGAGAAATACGACCATTTAGGGCAAAAACCCTTGCAATGCAGAAAATACTTTTCTGTGGTAAAGCGCAATCAGCTCCGAAAGTTTTTGCCGAGTGCCTATAATGAATACCGCATGTTACGTGCATAGAAGGAGGAATGGGAGGAAACGTGGCTGAGAACCTAAGCAACCAGTCTGTACCCGAAGCCGCGGCGCGCGTCGCTGCCGTGGTCAACCGCCTCGTTAACCGAATCGGCTCGAATGCCGAGTCCAAGGAGCGTCTCGCCGAGATCGAGATCCCCGAGGAGCTGCGCGACAATCTGGCGCTGTTCTTGCGCCTGGAGCGCCGTGTGCTTAGCGAGTATGATCCCGAGATCGCGGACCTGTTCGACAAGATTTTGACAGCCGAGATTGTGGCCAACGCCGGAAACCCCGGCACTCGTGCTGCCGACGAGTCCGTCGACGAGCAGGGCGTGCCCACTGCCGACGAGCCCACCGCCGTGGCGTTTCGCGAGGTCGTTGATCTGATCGACAGTCTGCCGCTCGATAAGCAGCAGGTTATCGTCCGCGCCTTTACGAGCTTCTTCCATCTGGCAAACCTGTCGGAGGAGAACTACCGTGTGGCGCAGCTGCGCGAGCGCGAGGCCGGCGCATCGACCGATACCGAGGTCGATCCCGCCAACGAACTCACCGTCGCCTATCACCAGTTGGTAAACGAGATGGGTGTCGAGGGCGCCAACGAGCTGCTTGGCAAGCTTGAGTTCCACCCCGTCTTTACCGCGCATCCCACCGAGGCCCGTCGCAAGGCCGTCGAGGGCAAGATCCGCCGTATCTCCAACCTGCTGGAGGAGCGCCCGCGTCTGGGCGGCTCCGACCTGGTGGAGAACGAGCGCCACATGCTGCAGGAGATCGACGCCCTGGTTCGCACGAGCCCCATCGCGTTGAAGAAGCCCACGCCGGTCGAGGAAGCCGATACCATCATCGACATCTTCGATAACACGCTGTTCGACGTCATTCCCGTTATCTATCGTCGTTTTGACGACTGGGTGCTGGGCGACAAGGCCGGCACCGTGCCGCCGCTGTGCCCGGCATTCTTCCATCCCGGCAGCTGGATCGGCTCTGACCGCGACGGCAACCCCAACGTCACCGCCAAGGTGAGCCGCGAGGTCGCCGCCAAGTACTTCACGCATATGGTGCTCAAGCTCGAGGACAAGTGCCGCCGCATCGGCCGCAACCTTACGCTCGAGGCCACCTACAGCAAGCCTTCTGCCGAGCTCATTAACCTGTGGAACCATCAGGTCGAGATGAGCCCTCGGTACACGGCCCGCGCCGAGCTGATCTCCGAGCACGAGCCGCATCGCGCCGTCATGCTCGTCATGGCCGACCGTCTGAACGCCACCGTGCGCCGTATCACCGACACCATGTACCACAGCGCCGACGAGTTCCTGGATGACCTGCGCGTCGTCCAGCGCTCGCTGGCCGCCTGCGGTGCCGTCCGTGCTGCCTACGGCCCGGTCCAGACCATCATCTGGCAGGTCGAGTCCTTCGGCTTCCATATGGTCGAGATGGAGTTCCGTCAGCACTCCGTGGTGCATGCCCGCGCCCTCAAGGATATCCACGAGAACGGTATCCATGGCGACCTGCAGCCCATGACGCGCGAAGTCATCGATACCTTCCGTGCTATCGGCTCCATCCAAAAGCGCTACGGCAAGAAGATGGCGCACCGCTACATCATCTCGTTTACCAAGAGCGCCCAGCATGTGGCTGACGTCTTCGAGCTGGCCCACCTGTCCTTCGCACACGAGGAAGATGTCCCCGAGCTCGACGTGATCCCGCTATTCGAGCAGCTCGAGGACCTCGAGGGCTGCGTCGACGTGCTCGACCAGATGCTTACGCTGCCCGTGGTACAGAAGCGTCTTGCCCAGACCAACCGTCGCATGGAGGTTATGCTGGGCTATTCCGATTCCTCCAAGGACGCCGGTCCTACCACGGCCATGCTCGCGCTGCATTCCGCGCAGGAGCGCATTGCCAAGTGGGCCGAGAAGAACGATATCGACTTGGTGCTCATGCACGGTCGCGGCGGTGCCGTGGGCCGTGGCGGCGGCCCGGCCAACAAGGCCGTGCTGGCGCAGCCCAAGGGTTCGGTCAACTGCTTCTTTAAGCTCACCGAGCAGGGCGAGGTCATCTTTGCCCGTTACGGCAACCGCACGCTGGCTCAGCGCCATGTTGAGTCCGTTGCCGCCGCAACGCTTTTGCAGTCGGCCCCGAGTGTCGAGAAGATCAACACCGAGACCACGCAGAAGTTCTGGGATATGGCCGAGAAGCTCAACGCCGCAAGCCACGAGCGCTATCTGGACCTGCTGAACACCGAGGACTTTACACCGTGGTTCTCGACCGTGACGCCGCTGACCGAAGTCGGTCTGCTGCCGATCGGCTCGCGTCCCGCCAAGCGCGGTCTGGGCGCCAAGTCGCTCGATGACCTGCGTACCATTCCGTGGATCTTCAGCTGGAGCCAGGCGCGCATCAATCTGGCCGCTTGGTACGGCCTGGGCACCGCCTGCGAGCAGTTGGGCGATCTTGACCAGCTTAAGGCTGCCTACCAGGAGTGGCCGTTCTTCCGTACCTTTATCGACAACATCGAGATGTCGATCGCCAAGACTGACCAGCGCATCGCCAAGATGTATCTGCACCTGGGCGATCGCCAGGATCTGTCCGAGAAGGTCTTCACCGAGATGCAGCTCACGCGTAAGTGGGTCCTTGCCATCGTCGGTGACGAGTGGCCGCTGCAGCGCCGCCGCGTGCTCGGTTGCGCCGTCCGCGTGCGCAACCCCTACGTCGACGCCTTGTCCATCGCCCAGGTCCGCGCCCTTCGCGAGGTGCGTATGAACCAGGACGAGATGGCCGAGGAGAAGAAGGCCGAGTACATGAGCCTGATTCTTTCGACTGTGACCGGCGTCTCGGCAGGATTGCAGAACACGGGGTAATCGATAGCCCTGTAGCTCTCACCGGGACCCGATGGGTTTCCCTCTGAATGCGTCCTCGCACTTGAAGCCCCCTTATCCTACTCCTTCGGAGCTGCGGATAAGGGGGCTTCGTGCTGCGGAATGCATTCAGAGGGAAACCCGTCGGGTCCCTTCGTCCTCGGTCTTCAGGGATTAAAGCTGATGAAAATAAAGTGCGCTTCGCGCCTAATGTGGAGTGCGGCGAGGGCTTCTTGCGTCCTGCGGAGTGTGCCTAAAAGTAAACTAATGGCGGGCCCTGCGATGTCCGGTCTTCGGCGGATTACTGGCTGGGGAAAGATGGCGCGCTTCTCGCCTTACGACTGTAGCAGCCACGGTCCCGGTTGGGGTCGCGGCCGTTTTGTTGTGGGTCAAATATGAACGTTGTGTTAATGACTCGGTGTACGGTGGAGTTTTTCGGTGAGCGGCGTATCCTTCCAACGGTTTATCTAGTGTGTTAGATGAAAGGAAGAGGGCGCTCGTCATTGTTTGAATGTGAACTGCCGTTTGACCACAAGACGTTGCATCTGGAGCTCGAGGATAAGAACTTCGCGGGTGTGATGGAAGGTCATCAAAACGAGTTTAAGACTACAAAATCGCAGGAAGAGCTGGTAGAGGAGTCGCTTGCCAACCCTTATGGCTCGCCTTCGCTCGAGGAGCTTTGTGCTGGCAAGAAGGATATTGTCATCATTAGCTCCGATCATACGCGTCCCGTTCCCTCGCGTGTGACGATGCCTATTCTGCTGCATCACATCCATTCCGCTGCGCCCGAGGCTCGCGTGCGTATTTTGGTTGCTACGGGTATGCACCGTCCGTCGACACACGAGGAACTCGTCAACAAGTATGGCGAGGAGATCGTTGCCAACGAGGAAATCGTTATGCACGTCGCGACTGACGACAGCATGATGAAAAAGATCGGTACCCTGCCTTCTGGTGGCGAGTGCATCATCAACAAGATTGCCGCCGATTGCGATCTGCTGCTTGCAGAGGGCTTCATTGAGCCGCACTTCTTTGCCGGTTTCTCTGGCAGCCGCAAGTCCGTGCTGCCCGGTATCGCCAGCTACAAGACCATCATGTACAACCACAACGGTCAGTTTGTGAACGATTCCCATTCGCGTGCCGGCAACCTGTGCCACAACCACGTGAGCGAGGATATGTTCGCCGCCGCCGAGATGGCCCACCTCGCCTTTGTGCTTAACGTGGTGCTCAACGGCAAGCACGAGGTCATCGGTTCTTTTGCCGGTGACATCCACAAGGCGCACGAGGCTGGCTGCGAGTTCGTGAAGAGCCTTGCCGGCGTTGAGCCCGTTGAGTGCGAGATTGCCATCACCACCAACGGCGGTTACCCGCTCGACCAGAACATCTATCAGGCCGTGAAGGGCATGTGCGCTGCCGAGGCCACGCTTCCCGAGGGCGGCGTGATCATTGATGTCGCCGGTTGTGCCGACGGTCACGGCGGCGAGGGCTTCTATCACAACATCGCCGACAACGACCCGGCGGAGTTTGAGCGCGCCTGCATCGACCGTCCTAAGGACGAGACCCTGCCCGATCAGTGGACGAGCCAGATCTTTGCCCGCATCCTGGCGCATCACCCTGTGATCATGGTCACCGACCTGTGCGATCACCAGATGATCAAGGATATGCACATGACGCCGGTCAACACCCTCGAGGAGGCGCTCAAGCTCGCCTTTGAGATGAAGGGTGCCGATGCCAAGGTGGCCGTCATTCCCGATGGCCTGGGCGTTGTCGTCGCGCAGCACTAGTGCGCGGCCTAAACGAATCGTTTGTAACCGACAAGAAAGATAAGGTTTTATGCTTACCAAACTCCTCTGTGAATTCGGCGCAACGGCCCTCATGATCATCTTTGGCGTGGGCGTGCACTGCGATACCGTGCTCAAGGGCACCAAGTATCAGGGCTCCGGCCACATGTTTGCCATCACCACCTGGTCTTTTGGCATCTCGGTCTGCCTGTTTGTCTTTGGCGGCGCCGTGTGCATGAACCCCGCCATGGTGCTTGCCCAGTGCATCGTAGGCCTGGTGCCGTGGAGCAGCTGCATTCCCTTCATGATTGCCGATATGCTCGGCGGCTTTGCGGGCGCCGTGATCGCGTGGTTGATGTATGCCGATGAGTTCAAGGCTTCCGATGGCGTCGTCGACCCCATTGCCCAGCGCAACATCTTCTCGACCAACCCCACCACCGAGGGTACGAACTACGCCCGTAACTTCTTCTGCGAGGCTATCTGCACCTTTGTGTTCATCAGCGCCATCCTCGCTGCCGCTAACCGCGCCGGCGAGAACGTTCTGATGCTCGCCATCTGCGTCGGCCTGATCGTTTGGGCCGTTGGCATGGGCATGGGCGGCATCACCGGCTTCGCCATGAACCAGGCTCGTGACCTTGGTCCTCGCATGGCCTATCAGGTGCTGCCGATCAAGAACAAGGCTGACAACAACTGGAAGTACGGCCTGCTCGTTCCTGGCATCGCTCCGTTTGTCGGTGCCGCTCTGGCCGCGCTGTTTGTGCACGGTTTCTTGGGCATGTTCTAGTCCAAGACAATTGATATAACGCCCGGGTCCGGCATAGGTTAACTTTCCGCCGCGTCCTCGGACATGCAAGAAGCTCCCGCTGCGCACTTCGTGCGGCGGGAGCTTCTTGCGTCCTGCGGAGTGCGGCGGAAAGTTAACCTATGCCGGACCCTGCGGGAATCCAGTTGCGTTCGAACAAGCAACCAACATATATATCTGAATTTGGATGTGGTGGGCACTTTGTTGTTAGGCGCTTTGAGGTGCGAGTGACACTTTGGGATGCGTGGCGCCTTGGGGTGGGGCGGTGCTTTGGGATGAGAGGCTTACTTACTTAGTTGAAGAGGGGTTTTATGGCTGATAGGTAATCTTTTGCCACATCGGCCTTATCTGCTTGGAAGTTGTGCCAGGCCCACCATTGGACGGTGGCTACGAAGCTTGAGGCTATGTGGTGTAGTAGGAAGCTGCGGTCCATGGTGCCGGCGGGGCCTGAGGGGTCGACGGGCACGGTTTCGGCTGCTCGTGACATGATGGTCTTGCGTAGGCAGTCGGCGAAGACGCGTGAGCCGGCGCCGGCTACCAGTGCCCGTACACCCTGCCGACGATTCCAGAGGTTGTTGAGGATATGCTCGACCTGTACGAGTGGGTCATCGAGGGGCGTACCGTCATTGTCGAGGGCATGGGTGCAGATATCGCGCACGAGCTCAGCGAGCAGGTCATCTTTGCTTTTAAAGAGGCCGTAGAACGTGGCCCGACCCACATGGGCGCGAGCGATGATGACGCCGACGGTGATCTTGCCGTAATCTTCCTCGCACAGGAGCTCGGAGAACGCCGCAACGATGGCGGCACGGCTTTTTGCCTTGCGGGCATCCATGGCTATGCGTCCGCGTGAACGAGCAGGCAGCGGAGTGTACCGGAGCAGCCCTCGTAGGGGCGCTTACCGGCGCCGTAGCCGACGGCCTCGATGCGGTAGCGGACTGGCAGGTGCTCGGACGTGCGCAGCGCGGTGACGATGGCGGCGCCCGTGGGCGTCACGAGCTCGCCGGCGACCGGCGCGGGCGTGAGGGCGATATTGCCTGCCTGGCACAGGTTGACGACAGCGGGGACGGGAATGGGCATGAGGCCGTGGGCGCAGCGGATGGTTCCGTGGCCCTCGGAGAGCGACTCGACCACGATGTCCTCAATACCCAGGTCGTCGAGGCAGATGGCGACAGAGCAGACGTCGACGATGGAGTCGACGGCGCCCACCTCGTGAAACAGGACGGTGTCGGGCGTTTTGCCGTGAGCCTTGGCCTCGGCAGCAGCGAGTACGGAAAAAATGGCGAGGGCACGACGCTTGGCGCCATCGCTTAGCTGCGAGCCATCGATGATAGCGGTGACGTCCGCCAAAGAACGGTGGTGATGGTGGTGGGCGTGATGGTGGCCCTCGTGGTCATGCTCGTGGCAGTGCTCGTGCTCCCCATGGTTATGATGCCCATGCCCATGTCCATGCTCGTGCGTGTGCTCAGCAGTTGCCTCGTTGCCGTAGAGCCAAGCCATGTCGTGGTCATGATTCTCCAGCTCGGCCGCAAGCTGAACATCGAAGTCACAGGCGTCGATGCCGTGCTTGTTCACGCGCGTCACGGCAATCTCAAAGCCATCGACCGGCAGCGTGGCGAGCTGTTCGCGCAGGTGCTCCTCGCTGGCGCCCAGGTCGAGCAGGGCCGCGACGGTCATATCGCCGCTGATGCCTGAGGTTCCGTCGATGATAAGCGTGTGCTGATGGTTGGACATGGAATGCTCCTTAATGGGCGTAGGACGTGCCGGCGCTCAGATGATTGATAAGACTTGCCTGGTAGGCGGCACCAAAGCCGTTGTCGATATTGACGACCGAGACGCCGCTGGCGCAGGAATTGAGCATGGCGAGCAGTGCTGCCACGCCGCCAAAGCTTGCACCGTAGCCCACGCTCGTGGGAACGGCGATGACCGGACAGCTCACCAGGCCGCCGATGACGCTCGCCAGGGCGCCTTCCATGCCGGCGATGGCGATGACCACCTGTGCCTGGGCAAGTTCCTCGGCATGAGCGAGCAGGCGGTGCAGGCCGGCGACGCCCACGTCGTAAAGACGATCGACTTCGTTGCCGTAGAACTCGGCCGTCAGTGCGGCCTCTTCGGCGACGGGCAGGTCGCTCGTGCCGGCGCAGGCGACGACGATGCGTCCGTTGCCAGTAGGGGAGGGCTTGCCGCCCACGAGGGCGAGCTGTGCGTTCGGGATATATCCAAGGTCGATGTCGTCGGCAAGAAGCTCAGCGGTGCGCGCAGCCTTATCGGCATCGAGCCGCGTGACCAGGACGTGTCCCTGGCCTGCATCGAGAAGCGCTTCGATAATGGCGGCAATCTGCTCGGCGGTTTTACCGGCGCCGTAGATAACCTCGCCGGCTCCCTGGCGCACCCCGCGCGAAAGATCGAGCTGTGCAAAGCCCAGGTCGGCGGTCGGCGCCGTCTGGATGCGCGTGAGGGCGACTGCCGGGGCGACTGCTCCGCCGGCAACATCGCTCAGCAACTGCTCAAGATCTCGCTTATCCATATATGTTCCCTTCGACGGCGCAAAGTCTAGCACGAGAAGGGTAGTTTCCGAACACTAAGACAAAATTGTTCGGAAACTATAGGACAGACTGATTCTCTTGTTAGAAGGATCGACTAGTCGCGCAGGATGATGTCCATGGCGAGCATCAGGTTGCGCTCATCGATGGCAAACGGGGCGGCTTCGCGCGTCTTGGGCTTGGCGCAAAACGCGATGCCCGTGCCCGCGGCCTGGATCATGGGGATGTCGTTTGCCCCGTCGCCAATAGCGACCGTGTGGGCCATGTCGACGCCGCACTCAACTGCCCAGTCCTGCAGCTGGATGAGCTTGGATTCCTTGGTCACAATGTTTGCCGCCAGCTTGCCGGTGAGCTTGCCGTCCACGACCTCCAGGCGGTTAGCGAGGCAAAAGTCGATGCCCGCGGCGGCCACGATCTTGTCGGCGACCTCGTGAAAGCCGCCGCTTACCACGCCAACCTTCCAGCCCTTGCTGTGTGCCGAGCGCACAAGCTCCAGCGCGCCGGGGGTAAATGTCACGCGCTCAAAGGTGCGTTCGAACACGCTCTCATCCAAGCCGGCAAGCAGCCCCACGCGCTCTTCGAGCGCCTGCTTAAAGTCAAGCTCGCCGCGCATGGCGCGTTCGGTGATCTGTGCCACCTGCTCGCCCACGCCGGCCTCCTCGCCCAACAGGTCGATGACTTCCTGGTTGATGAGCGTGGAGTCGATATCCATAACGATGAGGCGTGCAGTCATGGCGGGCCTTTCCGAGTGCAGTTGTATTGGGGCACATTGTCGCACGCGGCGCGCCTTGGCGACGGCCAGGCCGCGTCAATTGTTTCGTCTCCGTCAAGTCTTTGGGCAAGAGCTACTTTTTCGCGGCACATCGACGCGGGTGCGATAAGATAGAACGCCATGTCTGGCTGCGCGGTTTACGCAGGCTGGGCAAATCTGTACGACGCCGCCCGGAACGACACGGGGCGGCACAGATCCATAAAGGAGGATCACTGGTATGAGCCAGACCCGTCCCATCGATGAGCATTCCATGCACACCCGTACCTGCGGCGAGCTTCGCTTCGAGAACGTGGGCGAAGAGGTCACCCTCACCGGTTGGGTGAGCCGTCGCCGCGACCACGGCGGCCTTATTTTCTGCGACCTTCGCGACCGCGAGGGCATCACGCAGCTCACCTTCGACCCCGAGCACTCCGACGGCGATGCCTTTAAGATCGCCGAGACCATGCGCCCCGAGTGGCCCATCAAGATCCACGGCGTCGTGCGCGCCCGTGGCGAGGAGACCACCAACACTAAGCTCGCGACCGGCGAGATCGAGGTCCTGACCGACCACGCCGAGGTGCTCAACACGTCCGTCACCCCGCCGTTCCAGATCGAGGACGGCATCGAGACCAGCGAGGACACCCGCCTGCGCTATCGCTATCTGGACCTTCGCCGTCCCGAGATGATGGCCAACCTCAAGCTGCGCTCCGACTTTACCTTTGCCATTCGCGAGGCACTGTACAACCGTGAGTTCATGGAGGTCGAGACGCCCTCCCTGTTCAAGTCCACGCCCGAGGGCGCCCGCGACTTCATCGTTCCCAGCCGTATTCAGCCGGGTAACTTCTACGCCCTGCCGCAGTCCCCGCAGCTCCTGAAGCAGCTGCTCATGGTCGGTGGCGTCGAGCGCTACTACCAGGTTGCCAAGTGCTTCCGCGACGAGGACCTGCGTGCCGACCGTCAGCCCGAGTTCACCCAGGTCGATATCGAGATGTCCTTCGTGGACCAGAACGACGTCATGAGCGCGCTCGAGGAAGTTCTGTCCGATGCCTTCGGCCGCATGGGTGTCGAGATGCCCACGCCGCTGCGTCGCATGGACTACTGGGAGGCCATGGACACCTATGGCTCCGACAAGCCCGATACCCGCTATGGTATGCACCTGGTCGACCTGACCGACATCTTTGCCAACTCCAAGTTCAAGGTCTTTGCGACTGCCGCGAACGAGGAGGGCTCTGTCGTCAAGGCCATCAACGCCAAGGGCGCCGGCGCCTGGGCACGTGCCAAGATCGATAAGCTCGCCGGCGTGGCCTCCACGTTTGGCGCCAAGGGCCTGGCCTGGATCGCCTTCCGCGAGGACGGCTCCATCAACAGCCCCATCGTCAAGTTCTTCTCGGACGAGGAGATGGCTGCTCTGCGCGAGCGCATGGACGTCGAGCCTGGCGACCTCGTGATGTTCGCCGCCGGCCCGCGCCTGCTCTCTGACGAGATCCTGGGCGGCATGCGTTCCCACATGGCCAACGCACTCGAGATCAAGCGCGAGGGCCACGACTTCCTGTGGGTCGTCAACTTCCCGCTGTTCCACTGGGATGAGGACCGCAAGGCTTATGCCGCCGAGCATCAGCCGTTCACTCTGCCGACCGAGACCGACATCGCCAAGATCGAGGCCGACCCGTTGGCAGCCGGTTCCTGCACCTACGACTTTGTCATGGACGGCTTTGAGGCCGGTGGTGGCGGTATGCGTATCCACAACGCCGAGATGCAGATGTCCATGCTCAAGCTCCTGGGCTTTACCGAGGAGCGCGCCGAGTCGCAGTTCGGCTTCCTCATGGAGGCGCTCAAGTTTGGTGCGCCCCCGATGGGCGGTTTTGCTCTGGGCCTGGACCGCGTGTGCATGCTGCTCACCGGTTCCGACTCCATCCGCGACGTCATGGCGTTCCCCAAGACGGCCAGCGGCTCCGACCTCATGTCGGGCGCCCCGAGTGCCGTTAGCGGCGCCCAGCTCAAGGACGTCAGCCTGCGCCTGATGTAGGCAAGCAGCTACCTATTGCTTGCAACGAGGGAAGGACGTGTGCCTTCCCTCGTTTTTTGTGCGCGGGCGTTGCGAGGGCATGGGGTGACCGGACGTGACGGAAACTGTGTCCCATCGTTGACGCTCGAAGTGGGATGCGGTTTCCATCCCGCCCTCAACAAGCATCTAACGGTACAATAACTACCACGTGGCTGGGTTTGCCGGCCGAATGTGCGATGCCGTGGGAGGGGATATGGTCGAGTTTACAAAGACGATTAAAGATCCGTTGGGACTGCATGCCCGCCCGGTTGCGCTGCTCTACGACATCATTGCCAAGCACCGTAGCGACGTGTCGGTCAGCATCGGCGACCGCCATACCGACGGCCGCGATGTGATGGGGCTCATGGCTCTTTACGGCGAGTTCGGCGAGGATATTGTGTTCCGCGTTTCGGGCGTGGATGAGGCCTCGTGCGTCACGTCGATCAGAAACCTCTCGCTCTAAAGCGCAACAATGTGACGAAGGGACAGTCCCTTTTTCACATCTGTTTCGTATGGGAAACTTTTTCGAAAACTGAATAGGGACCCTTTCCAAAAAGTTAACCACGTGCTAGTTTACTGTAGCGAACATAGACGTGGTTAACTTTTGCTGCGTCGATGTTGAGGACGAACTGACGTTAGGAGCACACTCATGTCTTGCGGACCGCAGATGCCGGCCATGCCGCTTTCGATGGTGAAAGCGGGCGAAACCGTGCACGTGTCTCGTGTAAAGGGCAATGAGGACATGAAGCACCACCTCAAGGACCTCGGCTTTGTCGAAGGCAGTGAGGTTCACGTGGTGAGCTCGAGTGGCGCCAATATCATCGTCACCGTGCTCGGCGCGCGCTTTGGCATTGATACCAAGGTCGCCATGCACATCATGACTGTCGGTTAGTTCGCAGCATTCCATAAAAGCTGAAAGGGGGAAAAGAATATGAAGACGTTGGGTGACGTTAAGGTGGGCGAGAGCTCTACCATTGTCAAACTTCACGGCGAGGGCGCACTTCGCCGTCACCTTATGGACCTGGGGCTCATCAAGGGCACTTCGTTCAAGGTCGTAAAGGTTGCACCGCTCGGAGATCCGGTCGAGATCAACGTGCGCGGCTACGAGCTCTCCATCCGCAAGGAGGAGGCTGCCGTCGTCGAGGTCCAGTAAGGGCCGGCGGCACATATTTCTGCAGATAAAGTTAGGTTTTTCTAACTCAATAATGCAGTGTTGAAGCACATTATCCAGCCCGCGCGGAGAAAGCAGCGCGGGCACACAAGGAAGAAGGATTGAATGGCGGATTCTCAGATCCATGTCGCGCTGGCGGGTAACCCCAACTGCGGCAAGACCACGCTTTTCAACCTGATCACCGGCGCCAACGGCTACGTTGGCAACTGGCCCGGCGTCACGGTTGAGAAAAAGGAAGCCAAGCTCCTGAGTGACAAGAACGTCACGATTACGGACCTCCCCGGCATCTACTCGCTTTCCCCCTACAGCCCCGAGGAGCAGTGCTCGCGCGACTACCTCATGAGCGGCGAGCCCGATGTGGTCGTCCAGGTTGTCGACGCGACCAACCTTGAGCGCAACCTGTACCTGGCACTTCAGGTCGTCGAGACCGGCCTGCCCGTGGTCGTCGCCCTCAACATGGCCGATTTGGTCGAGAAGAACGGCGATAAGATCGACACGGACAAGCTTTCCAAGAAGCTCGGCTGCCCGGTCATGATGATCTCGGCCCTTAAGAACAAGGGTATCAAGGAGCTGTTCGAGCAGGTCAAGAAGTCCGCTGCTTCCAAGGGCCAGGTGCCGGAGCACAAGTTCGATTCTTCTATCGAGGACGTTCTGACCCACATCGAGAACAACCTGCCGGCGAGCGTTCCCGCCAACAAGCGTCGCTACTACGCCGTCAAGCTGTTTGAGCGCGATGCGGACGCCTGCAAGCTCATCAACCTCACCAAGGAGAAGGCCGATCGCGTTGAGCAGCTGGTCGCCCAGTGCGAGCAGGATTGCGACGACGATGCCGAGTCCATCATCACCGGCGAGCGCTACGGCGTGATCGCCCACATTATTGACGAGTGCCTCACCAAGGCTCCGGCCAAGATGAGTACCTCCGAGAAGATCGACCGCGTGGTTACCAACCGTATCCTGGGTCTGCCGATCTTTGTGGTCATCATGTTCTGCGTGTACTACATTGCCGTTTCCACCCTGGGCGGCACGGTGACCGACTTCACCAACGACCAGCTCTTCGGCACCGACGGCTGGTATGTGCTCGGCCAGGGTCGCGACGCCTACGATGAGGCTGTCGAGGCCGCGGGCGACGACGCCGACTCGGTCGACCCGGCGGAGTTTGGCCCCTATGTCCCGGGTCTCACCACCGTGGTGCACGACGCCCTTGTGGCCGGTGGCACCGAGGACGGTGGTCTGGTCGATTCGCTCGTCTGTGACGGCATCGTCGGCGGCCTGGGCGCCATCTTCGGCTTTGTGCCGCAGATGTTCCTGCTCTTTATCATGCTGTCTTTCCTGGAGGACTGCGGCTACATGGCCCGCGTCGCCTTCATCATGGACCGCGTGTTCCGCCGCTTTGGCCTGTCCGGTAAGTCCTTCATCCCGATGCTCGTGTCCTCGGGCTGCGGCGTCCCCGGCGTCATGGCCACCAAGACCATCGAGAACGAGAAGGACCGCCGCATGACGGTCATGACCACCACGTTCATCCCCTGCGGCGCCAAGCTGCCGATTATTGCCCTGCTCATGGGTTCCATCATCGGCGATTCTTCCACCACCGCCGCATGGATCAGCCCGCTCTTCTACTTCCTGGGCGTCTTTGCCGTCATCGCCTCGGGCCTCATGCTCAAGAAGACCAAGCTCTTCGCCGGTCGCCCGACGCCGTTCGTCATGGAGCTCCCTGCCTACCACTTCCCGGCGATCCGCTCTTGGGCGCTGCACGTGTGGGAGCGCTGCTGGGCCTTTATCAAGAAGGCCGGCACGGTCATCTTTGCGTCCACCGTCGTCGTTTGGTTCCTCTCCAACTTTGGTAGCTACAACGGCTCCTTTGGCTTCCTGCCTGCGATGGACGGCATCCCCGAGGAGTTTATGGATTACTCCGTGCTTGCCATGCTCGGCAACCTGGTCGCTTGGATCTTCGCCCCGCTCGGCTTTAGCACCTGGCAGGCCACGGCGCTGACCGTCTCGGGCCTTGTCGCCAAGGAGAACGTCGTCGCCACCGCCGGCTCGCTGCTGTCCGTTGCCGACGCCGCCGAGACCGACCCGAGCCTGTGGACCGCGTTTGCAGCCATGTTCCCGACCATGGGCGCTTGCGTTGCCTTTGGCGCTTTCAACCTGCTGTGCGCTCCTTGCTTTGCCGCCATGGGCACCATCCGCAACCAGATGGACTCCGGCAAGTGGACCGCGATCGCCATCGGTTACGAATGCGCCTTTGCTTGGGTCATCGGCCTGTTCATCAACCAGTTCTACAACCTGTTTGTGCTGGGACAGTTTGGTGTCTGGACGGTTGTGGCCATCGTGCTGCTCGTTGCGATGCTCTTCCAGATCTTCCGCCCCATGCCCAAGCATGTTTGGACCGACGAGGACGAGACCAGCACCGCTTCTGCCACGGTTTCCGCCTAAGTCCGAATAAGGATTAGCCCCTTTCCAAAAGCCCGGGTGTCCCAGCGACCCCCGGGCTTTTTGGTGGGGGAGATGTGACGTTTCCGCAGATAAAACCGACCAAAATAAACCTGTCCCTTTTTGGTGGGTTGAGAATGGGGTAAAGTAAGTGATGGTTAACTAGAGGAGGCTTGCTATGGCACCTATCGATATTGTTGTACTGGCTGTTATCGGCATTGCGTTTGTCGCCGTGTGCGTGCGCATTTATCGCAAGGGCACCTGCGCCGACTGCGCTCAAGGTGGCGTTTGCACGGGACATTGCTCCAACAAAAAAACCTGCGCCGCACTTAAGGGCGTAGACAAAATCGCCGAAGACTTGGGCCGCGGTATTCATTAGCCGACCGGCGTTTGGGCATGCATGATTGCGGATGCGGCAGTTGCTGATACGATAGGGTCGTTAGCAACTGCCGCCGAGCGGCTCAAACGAAAGGAAGCCTGCATGGAGTCATCCGCCTACCCGATGCTCTTTAGTCCGATCAAGGTCGGTACGACCGAGGTCAAGAACCGCGTCTTTATGCCGCCGGTGTCTACCAACCTGGCCGACCACGGCTATGTGACCGACGACCTGGTCGACCACTACCGCGCCCGTGCCAAGGGCGGCGTGGGCCTGATCATCACCGAGGTCGTGACGGTCGAGCCCACCTATACCTATCTGCCGGGTGACATGTGCTGCTACGACGACACGTTTATCCCCGGCTGGGAAAAGCTCGCCGCCGCCGTCCACGAGTATGGCTGCAAGATCATGCCGCAGCTCTTCCACCCCGCCTACATGGCCTTTAACATTCCGGGCACGCCGCGCCTCATCGCCCCGTCCTTTGTGGGCCCGTCCTATGCCCGCGAGGCGCCGCGCCCCATCACGGTCGACGAGATCCACGAGCTCACGCATCAGTTCGGCGACGCTGCCGTGCGCATGCAGAAGGCCGGCGTCGATGGCGTCGAGGTCCATGCGGCGCACGCCCACGGTATGCTCGGCGGCTTTTTGACCCCGCTCTACAACAAGCGTACCGACGAGTACGGTGGCTCGCTCGACGCCCGCATGCGCTTCTTGCTCGAGGTTATCGCCGAGATTCGTGAGCGCTGCGGCCAGGACTTCATCATCGACGTCCGTATCTCGGGCGACGAGTACACCGATGGCGGCCTGACCCTCAACGACATGATCTACGTCTCGCGTCGTCTGGAGAAGGCCGGCGTCGACATGATCCATGTGTCGGGCGGCACCACCATCAAGCGCGGCTCTGCGATTCCCGCCGCCGGCACGCAGCAGGCCTCGCACGCCGCCTGCTCGCGCGAGATTAAGAAGCATGTGAACATTCCCGTCGCCACCGTCGGCCGCATCAATGAGGCATGGATTGCCGAGGAGCTGATCGAGGACGGCGCTGCCGACATCTGCATGATGGGCCGCGCCAATCTGTGCGATGCCGAGTTCTGCAACAAGGCCGCTGCCGGCAATGCCGATGATATCCGCCCCTGCATTGGCTGCCTGCGCTGCCTGAACGGCATCATGTTTGGCAAGCGCATCTCCTGCACCGTCAACCCGGACGTGGAGCGCGACGAGGCCGGCTACGAGCCTGCCGCCGAGGCCAAGAATGTACTGGTTGTGGGCGCTGGTCCTGCGGGTATGGAGGCGGCCTACATTGCCGCCAAGCGTGGCCATAACGTGGTGCTCGTGGATAAGCAGGACGAGCCGGGCGGCGAGATGCGCATCGCGGCCGTTCCGCCGGCAAAGCAGGAGCTCACGCGCGTGATCAAGTATCAGTACCGTCGCCTGGCCGAGGCCGGCGTGAAGTGCGTATTTGGCACCGAGCTTTCGGCCGAGGACATTCAGCGCGACTACGCAGGTTACGAGGTTGTCCTGGCTTATGGCGCCGAGCCCATCGCTCCGGCCTTCATGCAGGGCTTTAAGCAAGTTATGACAGCTGACGACCTGCTGGGTGGCAAGGCTTTCCCGGGCAAGAAGATCGTCATCGTGGGCGGCGGCACCGTCGGTTGCGAGACGGCCGATTACCTGGCCCCGCTGGTCAACGACCTCTCGCCGGCCAATCGCGATGTCACCGTTATCGAGATGACCAAGACGCTCGCCGCCAACGAGGGCGGCGCCGGTCGCGCGGTGCTCATCACGCGCATGCTCTCCAAGGGCGTTCACGTGCTGACCGAGGCCAAGGTGACCGAGATCACCGAGGACACCATCAGTTACGAGAAGGACGGCGAGGTCCGCACCATCACCGGTGCCGATACGCTGGTGCTTGCCATGGGCTATCGTCCCAATACCAAGCTGGCCGACGACCTTGCCGCTGCTGGCGTTGCTGCCCATGTACTGGGCGATGCCCAGAAGTGCGGCAACATCCGCGACGCCATCGGCGACGGCTACAAGATTGCCTGCGAGCTCTAGTCAACCCCTTGGTGCGTGGGGGACAGGTTGGTTTGCACCAAGTTGGTGCATGTAAACCTGACCCCATTGACGAGGTTGCCGCCATCCCAGGGCGGCTTCATGGAGTAGCGTCCGTACGCATCGAATTTCTTCTCTCATAGATGTGCGGCACAAAGAGCCCCGAGTTCATACGAGCTCGGGGCTCTTTTCGTTTGGATTGCAGACGTATTGACAGACGAAAACAGTCTGCGTCCGGTATTGAGCCATACGAAAGCGAAATTATGCGTCTTAATTCCGTACGCAAATCAAGACGAAAACCGTTTGCGTCTTCTATAAATCAGTACGCAAACGGTTTTCGTCTTATAATACGGTTATGAATGGTACGAAACGAGGGGGTTGTGCATATGGTTGTTAGAGAGAGCCCTACAGTCGAATACAAGGAAAGCGTTACGCCGACGTTTCTTAAAACGGTGAGCGCCTATGCAAACTACGGGACGGGCAAGATTGAGTTTGGCGTTGATGACGAGGGTGTGGCTGTCGGCCTTGCGGATCCGGTTGCAGAATGCCTGCGCATCGAGAACATGATTAACGACAGTCTTGATCCCGCACCCCGTTATTCGCTTGAGCCCGATGAGAAACACGGGATCGTAATCCTTACGGTTTATGAGGGGCAGGACAAACCCTATCGAAGCAAGGGAAAGGCCTACAGACGAAACGATTCGGCAACGGTGGAGGTCGACCGGTTTGAGTATGGCAGGCTGACGCTCGAAGGCAGCAACGTAACGTTCGACGCGCTCACGTCGGCTCGCCAGGACTTGAGCTTTCATACGCTCGAGCATAAGTGTGTTGAACACCTCGGCATTTCCGAGCTAACGTCGGATATCTTGCGTACGCTCCGCTTGCTCGGCAAGGATGGCTATACCAATGCCGCGGCGATTTTAGCGGATAAGAATGATTTTCCGGGCATCGACTGCGTCCGTTTTGGCGATACCGAGGATGTGATCTTGGATCGCGAGGCAGCGACAAATGTATCCGCAATTGAGCAGGTGGACAGGGCGGTAGCTATGTTTGCACGCTACTACCGTTATGAGCGTATCGAAGGGATGGAGCGCGTCCAAACCGATCGAATTCCTCTCGAGGCGTTTCGCGAAGCTGTCGCAAATGCTTTGGTGCATCGGACGTGGGACGTTCGAGCGAACGTTCAAATTGCCCTGTACGATGATCGTGTCGTTGTGACCTCCCCCGGATCGCTGCCCGCCGGTTTGACGACGGAACAATACCTGTATGGGCAGATATCCGTGCTCAGAAACCCCATCGTTGCAGAGGCCTTCTTAAAGCTGGATTACATCGAGAAATTTGGTACGGGAATCGCGCGCATTAGACGTGCCTATCGCGATTCGATCAATCAACCAATTTTTGATGTTCGCGGCGGCATGGTGGCCGTCACATTGCCCGTTACCGATGCCCTTGAAGGGTCCGAGGAAGAGGTCCAGGTTCTCAAGGCCTTGTCGGGCGGTCGAATTATATCGCGAAGCGAGATTGAAAAACAGACGGGGCTGAGCCGCATGCGGACGTTGACGGCACTCGAATCTCTGCTTGAACGGAATGCAATCGTAAGGCAGGGAACCGGGCGGGCCACGAAATACGAGCGCTCATAGTCAAAAAGAGCCATGGTACAAGACGGACCCCAAGCCAGCGTTGGCTTGGGGTCCGTTATGTCCCGGATGGTAACGGGCCGATTATTGTCAAGTTATAGCAAAGCATGGCGACGTACAGCAAAGTATAGTGAGATATAGCAAGCCGTATAGCGCGCCTTGATTATCAACCGTCCGTATTTCACAGCAACTTATAACAGGCTCGGGGTGCCAATTTGGGGTGCAGTAGTGCTGCGCCACGAAAAGGGCCTATCTACTACGTTTAAGCCGCAGAGGTCAACCATAGTCGGCTTTTTCGAAAATCGACAAGCTGTCTACCTGCGGTTTTGTTTTCACGGTTTTCGGTATGGCCGAGGCTATCCGTGTTAATGTAGTAGATGGGCCACTTTTGTGGCAAGGGGGCCGATCTGCGGGCCAGGGTAGCTAAAAGAGCCCCGACCCAAAAAGACTGATTGGGAGCTGGGGCGTGTCGATGCGATAGTATTACGTGGTGAAATTCGACAAACCGTGGGCTTCATCCGAGGGCTTTATGGAACAACACCAGCATTATCAGAGCCTGCAAGACCAGGCATACAACGCATTGCGCTCCAAGATCATCTATGCCGAGCTCAAGCCCGGCACGCGCCTTTCGGCGATTGGTCTGGAAAAGGAGACGGGGATCGGGCGCACGCCCATTCGCGAGTCCTTTGTGCGCCTGCGCGAGCAAGAGCTGGTGGAAACGCGTCCCAAGAGCGGCACCTACGTCTCTAAGATCAGCATGGAACACGCCGAGAATGCCTGTTTCTTGCGCGAGAAACTCGAGAGAAGCGTGCTTATTAAATGCTGCTCTGCCGCCACGCCCGAGCAAAAGCATCGGCTCGAGCAGATTCTTGCCGAGTCCGAGTCGCTCGACCATAGCGAGACGCGTCGCTTTTTCGATCTGGACAACCTGTTTCATGAGACGTGTTTTGAGATTGCCGGTCGTCACATGCTGTGGAATTGGATGAAGAGCGTCAACACGCATTTTGAGCGATACAACTGGTTGCGTATGGTGTCGCAGGACCTGGATTGGGAGCCGATTCGTCGGCAGCATCGCCGGATTCTCGAGGCCATTAAGAGGGGCGATACCGACACGGCGAGCTATCTGGCAGAGACGCACTTGCACCTGATGCCCGAGGAGCAGGGCCCGGTTATCGCCTTGCATCCCGACTACTTTGAGCTGTCCAAAGACTCGTCTATCTAGCCCATCACTGCATCTGCTCGAGACGCAAAAACGATGCTGCTCACCCACAGCGTTTTGCAACTGAGAATTTTAAAAAATGCCTAAAATGGCTCAGACCGCCGACAATTGGGAAACGGGGTGCGTTATGGCGCAGATGAGAATCAAGGACATTGCCGCCGAGGCGGGCGTGAGCCCGGCCACGGTCTCGCGCTATCTCAACAACCGCCCCGGGCAAATGACCGAGGAAACCCGTGCTCGCATCGCGGCGGTTATCGAGCGCACCGGCTATCGCCCGCGTGCCGCCGCGCGCAATCTACGCAGCTCGCGCACCAACCTCATCGGCGTGATCCTGGCCGACATCGCCAACCCGTTCTCCAGCGCCATGCTCGAAGGGCTTTCCGTCAGCGCCGCCGCGCGCGGCTGCTCGCTCATGACGGCCATTAGCGGCAACGACCCCGCTAAGGAAGCGGAGTCGCTCACCAGGCTTATCGACGCCGGCGTGGACGGCCTGGTCGTCAATACCTGCGGCGGTAACGACGAGGCAATCGCCGCGGCCGCGGGGCGCCTGCCCGTTGTACTGCTCGACCGCGACGTTGCCGACGGTGGCATCGATCTGGTGACCTCCAACAACCGTGAGCTGGTCGCCGGCCTGGTAGACGCCTTGGCTGCTGCGGGCAGCGAGCGCCTGTGCCTGCTCACCGAGGCAAGCGACGGCAGCCCCGTGCGTCGCGAGCGCGCCGAGGCCTTTGTCGACGAGCTTTCGCGACGCGGCCTTGCGGGCGAGGTCGTCACCCTGGCCGACGGTGGCGCCACGGGCGTCAGTCGCCTGGACGAGACCATCCGCGGTTATGCGGGTAAAAAGCTCGGCCTCATTGCCGTCAACGGCCTGGTCTTTCTGCGTCTGACCGAGGCACTGGCACAGTTGGGACCTTCGTTGCCGGCTGGCCTCAAGATTGCGACGTTTGACGATTACCCCTGGAACCACGTGCTCTTTGGCGGTGTGACCACGGCCGCGCAAGACACCCTTACCATTGCCGAGCGCGTAGTCGAGCGCCTGTTCGAGCGCATCGACGTTGTTACCACCACCGTGGGCGAGGCCGCAAAGCTGGCGCCCAAGTGCATCGAGATCCCCGGCCACATCGAACACCGCGCCTCGACCTCGCGCTAGCCGTTCGTTCGCAACTGCCTGTTCGCGCACGTTTTTTGAGCGCTTGATACGCTTTAACCCTGCGGAAACATTTTTCTGCGATAGTATCTGCGATATAGACCAGTCGAAACCCGCCCGAAAGAAAGGGGAGCGACATGAACCAGCAGAACATCGATTACGTACTCCGCTCCGTAGAGCAGCGTGACATCCGCTTTGTGCGTCTGTGGTTTGTCGACATTCTCGGCCGCCTCAAGAACTTTGCCATTAGCCCCGAGGACCTCGAGGTCGCTTTTGAGGAGGGTATTGGCTTTGACGGCTCCGCCATCGAGGGCTTTGCCACGCCTGAGGAAGCTGACATGCTGGCGTTCCCCGATGCTTCGACCTTCCAGATTTTGCCGTGGCGCCCGAGCCATAATGGCGTCGCCCGCGTGTTCTGCGACGTGTGCACTCCCGATCGCAAGCCGTTTGCCGGCGACCCGCGCGATGCCCTGCGCCGAATGTTCCGCAAGGCCGAGAAAGCTGGCTATCTGCTCAACGTGGGCGCTGAGCTGGAGTATTACTACTTCCCCGACGAACACACCCCCGAGCCGCTCGACAACGTGGGCTACTTCGATCTTTCGGTGAGCGATGCCGCCCGCGACCTGCGTCGCAATACGGTCCTCACGCTCGAGAAGATGTCCGTGCCCGTGGAGTACACCTTCCACGCCGCCGGCCGCTCGCAGCACGGCATGAGCCTGCGTCACGCCGAGGCCCTGAGCATGTCCGACGCCATCACCACGGCCAAACTCATCATTAAGCAGCAGGCCTACGAGAGCGGTTGCCACGCCTCCTTTATGCCCAAGCCGTTGGCGGGCGAGGATGGCAGCGCCATGTTTTTGCATCAGTCGCTGTTCGACCACGACGGCAACAACGTCTTTTGGGGCGAGGGCGACGAGAAGTACCATCTCTCCGACGTTGCCAAGCACTATATGGCCGGCATCCTGGCGCATGCCCGCGAGATCAGCGCCATCACCAACCCCACGGTCAACTCGTACAAGCGCATCACCACGGGTGGCGACTCCGTGCCGCAGTACGCCACGTGGGGCCTGCGCAACCGCGCGAGCATGGTCCGCATCCCGGTCTACAAGCCCGGCAAGCAGCTGTCCACGCGCATCGAGCTTCGTAGCCCCGACCCCATGGCCAACCCGTACCTGGTCAACGCCGTCACGCTGGCGGCTGGTCTCGACGGCATCGAGCGCAAGCTGGAGCTCCCGCCCGAGGCCACGGCCGAGACACTCAAGCTTACCGACCGTCAGATGGCCGAGGCCGGCTACACGCCGCTGCCGCGCTCGCTTAAAGAGGCACTCGACGTGTTTGAGGACTCGCAGTTTATGAAGGATGCCCTCGGCGAGCACATCCACAGCTTCTTCCTCAAAAAGAAGCGCGACGAGTGGCATAAGTTTGAGTCTACGATCACCGAGTGGGAGATCAAGCACTACCTGGCGAACTCCTAATCGCGCTGGCTTGTTCCAGTACGATTGAGCTCATTTCCTTGGAGGCCGATATGTCCGAAAAGAGTGCCCTGTTCATGGCGCGCACGACGCGCTTCCACGAGTTTGCCCGCAGCTTGACGACCACCCTGGGTGTCGAGGTGAGCCTGGCCACCCCCGATTCGCCGACTGCGGCGCACGACTTCGACCTGCTGATCCTCGATTCCGATGGCATCCGCAGCGACCGCATCGATCAGATTGCCAAGTGGCTTGACGATCGCGGCGGCGTCCCCATGTTGGTGATTGTCGACGACGAGGCGCTCGGTACCTTGCGCCTGCCCAATCACGCGCATGCCGACTTTGTATGCCCCACGGCGACGCCCAACGAGCTCAAGGCTCGCGCGCAGCGCCTGATGGGCGAGGAGGAGACCGTCGCCGCCGACGATGTGCTCAACATCGACAACCTCGAGATTAACCTGGCTACCTACCAGGTGACGCTCGATAGCGAGCCCATCGACCTGACGCTGATGGAGTACTCGCTGCTGAGCTTTTTGGCGACGCATCCCAACCGTGCCTACAGCCGCGAGGTACTGCTGCACCGCGTGTGGGGCTTTGAGTACTGCGGCGGTACGCGTACCGTCGACGTGCACATCCGACGCATCCGCTCCAAGGTGGGCCCGCAGATCGCGGCACATATCACCACCGTCCGCGGCGTGGGCTATCTGTTTAAGGACTAGCTTTTCGCCACAAAGGGGACAGGCACCTTTGTGGTGGTTTTGCCGCATGCGTGGGTTCCTTTCGGGTCCGCAACAGAACTTAAGCCTTCCTAAAAGATTGCGTTCTCATACACGTGCACCCGCATATTGGGGTACAACTCAACGTGAACAATGATGGCCCGCCACGTGTTTGGCGGGCCTTTGGTTATTTGACGAAAGGATCGCAGCTATGAGCGAGAACGATTCTCAGCGTCCCCAGGACGCGGGCAACGCCGGCGAGACCCAGCAGCAGCCGCGCGTGCAGGTGGAGTCGACGCCTGCCGACAGCAACATTCCCTACGTGCAGGCCTACGACACACAGACTGGCAAGCCGCTGGGCAGCCAGCAGGTTGTAAACAAGCACACAGTGGTCAAGACTAAGACCAAAAAGCTGCCGATCTTTATTACGGCACTCGCCGGCTGTGCCTGCGGCGCCCTGTTGGTCATCGCACTCATTATGAGTGGCACACTCGATATCGGCGGCGGAAAGAATGCCGTGACGGCGGGTGCTTCGGGTTCGTCGACGCAAAAGATCACGATCGACTCCGAGGACACCACGCTGGCTGAGGCCGTTTCTGCCAAGGCATTGCCCTCCGTCGTTTCCATCACCGCCACTTCGAGCGGTAGCCAGAATGGCTCGCTTTCGCAGTCTGCTGACGAGTCGGATAGTTCGGGCAGCGTCGGTTCGGGCGTTGTGCTCGATACCGAGGGCCACATCCTCACCAACAACCATGTGGTCGATGGCTATGACCAGTACGTGGTGACCATGGACGACGGAACCACGTACGAGGCCGAGTTCGTGGGCAACGATGCTTCGAGCGACCTGGCCGTCATCAAGCTCAAGGATGCTGACGCCTCCAAGCTCACGCCGATTGAGATCGGTGACTCCTCCAAGCTCAACGTGGGCGAGTGGGTCATGGCGATCGGCTCGCCGTTCGGCAACGAGCAGTCTGTCTCCACGGGTATCGTGTCGGCGCTGTATCGCTCCACGGCCATGAGCTCTACCAGCGGCAACACCATCTACGCCAACATGATCCAGACCGATGCCGCCATCAACCCGGGCAACTCCGGCGGCGCACTCGTCAACGACAATGGCGAGCTGGTGGGTATCAACTCGCTCATCGAGAGCTACTCGGGCTCCAGCTCGGGCGTGGGTTTTGCCATTCCGGTTAACTACGCCAAGAACATTGCCGACCAGATCATCGACGGCAAGACGCCGGTGCACCCATACATGGGCGCTACGCTTTCGAGCGTCAATGCGCTCAACGCCCGCACCAACAAGCTGAGCACCGATAGCGGCGCGTATGTGGCAAGCGTCGTCGAGGACGGTCCTGCCGCCAAGGCTGGCGTCCAAGAGGGCGATGTCATTACCAAGCTGGGCGACGATGAGATTACGAGTGCCGATGGCCTGATCATTGCGCTGCGCAGCCACGAGGTGGGCGAGAAGGTCGAGATCACGCTCATGCGCGGCAAGGACGAGAAGAAGGTCACGGTTGAGTTGGGCTCTGACGAGGAGCTGCAGAGCCAGCAGCAGGACGACAGCGCGACCGACACCGGCAACGGCGGCATCACCGACGAGCAGTTGCGCCAGTACCTGGAGGAGCTGTTGGGCCAGCAGGGCCAGGGTCAAGGCTACGGCCAGGGTTACTAGCGAGCCGTTTCGCACATATCGAGGCCAGAGGGGCTGTCCCATCAACGTGGGACAGCCCCTCTTTTCTTATTGATCCGTTGGGGACGGAGGAAAACGGATCATTTAGAGTTGATAAGAGCATGGTTGGATCGCGCGATCCACCCCGGTCTAGCGGCTGCCGATTCGGTGCGGTTTGAGACCGCTATTCGGCCCCGTTGCGACCGGTGGTACTCTTGTATCCGTTTGAAATCGAGCGAAGGAGTGCCGCTATGGAGCAATCGAGCCTGTTTGGTGACGGCGTGGACATCGATACCGAAACGCCCACGACCGCGGAAGCCGCCGCACCGGCCGATGCCCGCGCCCAGGCGGCGGCGCGTGCGGCCGAGCTGCGCCACGAGCTCGATTACCACGCCTATCGCTACTACATGCTCGACGCGCCCGAGATCACGGACGCCGCCTTTGACAAAATGCTCGTTGAGCTGCAGGAAATCGAGGCGACCTACCCCGACCTGGTGACGTCCGACAGCTATACCCAGCGCGTGGGCGGCTACGTGAGCGAGCAGTTTACGCCGGTCACGCACATGGCGCGCATGTATTCCATGGACGATGCCATGGATCTGGACGAACTCGACGCATGGCTCCAGCGCACTGAGGATGCCCTCGGTGCCGGCAGCGTCACCTATACCTGCGAGCTTAAGATCGACGGCCTGGGCGTGGCGCTTACCTACCAAAACGGCGCCTTCGTACGTGCAGCCACACGTGGCGATGGCACCACGGGCGAGGACGTGTCGCTCAACGTCCGTACCATCAAAGATGTGCCCATGCACCTGTCCGAGCCGGCGCTCGCCCACATGGGTGCCGACCGCGAACGTACCATCGAGGTACGCGGCGAGGTCTACATGCCCAAGGGCAGCTTTGTACGCCTGAATGAAGAGGCCGATGCCGAGGGCCGCGACCCCTTTGCCAACCCGCGCAACGCCGCCGCCGGCAGCCTGCGCCAAAAGGATCCCAAGGTCACGGCGCGCCGCGACCTGGCCACCTTTATCTACGCCATTGCCGATACCGACCCGCTGCACGTCCACAGCCAGCGCGAGTTCCTCGACTGGCTGCGTAGCGCCGGCTTTAGCGTCAACCCCAACGTGGCCCGTTGCGCCACGCCGGCCGAAGTTCACGAGTTCTGCGCTCAGGCGCTCGAGCATCGCGGCGACCTGAACTACGACATCGACGGCGTGGTCGTAAAGGTCGACAGCTTTCAGCAGCAGCTTGACCTGGGCTTTACTGCCCGCGCACCGCGCTGGGCCATCGCCTTTAAGTTCCCGCCCGAGGAAAAGCAGACCGTCCTGCGCGAGATTCGCATTCAGGTGGGCCGCACCGGTGTGCTCACGCCGGTCGCCGAGTTCGACCCGGTGACGGTCGCCGGCTCCACCATCGCGCGCGCCACGCTGCACAACATCGACGAGATCCGCCGCAAAAACGTGCGCGAGGGCGACACCATCATCGTGCACAAGGCGGGTGACGTGATCCCCGAGGTCGTGGGCCCGGTGCTCGATAAGCGCCCGGCCGATTCGGTTGACTGGCACATGCCCGAGGCCTGCCCCGTGTGCGGCAGCCCCGTGGTTCACGAGGATGGCGAGGTTGCCTACCGCTGCGTCTCCATCGATTGCCCCGCACAGCTCAAGGAGCGCCTGCTCCACTGGGTGAGCCGCGGCTGCATGGACGTCGACGGCCTGGGCGATGAGATCGTCGACAAGATGATCGCCGCCGGCCTGATCCATGATGTCGCGGACTTCTACCAGCTTACGGTGGACGATATCGCCGGCCTGGACACGGGCCGCACCTATGCCAGCTCCAACAGCAAAAAGGGCGTCAAGAAGGGCGACCCCATTCCGGTAGGCCTCAAGACGGCCGAGAAAATCATCGCCGAGCTCAACAAGTCCAAGAGCCAGCCGCTCGGTCGCGTGCTGTTTGCCCTGGGCATCCGCCACGTGGGCAAGAGCGTGGGCGAGGTCATCGCCGAGCGATTCCTGTCGATTGACAAGCTCATCTTGGCGAGCGAAGAGGATATTGCCGAGTGCGAGGGCATCGGTCCCAAGATTGCGGCGAGCGTCAAGCAGTTCCTGGCCGTGCCCGAGAACCTTGCCGTGCTGGAGCGCCTGCGCCAGGCGGGCCTGCCGCTCGAGGTTGACCTAGGCGCCGCTCATGCGCAGGCCGCAGCCAACGCTGGCGTGGCGGGTGAGCTTGCTGACGCACAGCCGCTTGCGGGTCTGACCTTCGTGCTCACCGGCACGCTCGTCAACCGCACCCGCGACGAGGCGGGTGCGGCGCTCAAGGTGCTCGGCGCCAAGGTTTCGGGCAGCGTGTCAAAGAAGACAAGCTATCTGGTCGCCGGCCCCAAAGCGGGCTCCAAGCTCACCAAAGCCGAGCAGCTGGGTGTGCCCGTGCTGGACGAGGACGCACTCGAGCAGATCTTGGCTACCGGTGAGGTGCCCCAGGCTTAAGGCATCAATAGTCAAATTGAAGAACCGCCCGGAAAGCATGATTGAACTGCCTTCCGGGCGGATCTTATTTGGACGGGGCAACGGGCACTGTGATCTGCGTCACGTAGGTTGTGGGGTCGTCGCTGATGATGTCGTCGATGAGGGCGATCTCGCGTTGTCCCGCTACGCTACCAACTTGTCAAAAGCCCCGCGCCGGTTGAGTACGGTAAACGCGACAACGCAAATGACTGCCGACAAAATCGACCCGCACGGCGACGCGATGCCCATGGGAAAGAGCGTGTCGGAATAGGCGTTCGACAGCAGCCATGCACCGGGCACGCGAATGAGCGCCACGGCCAGCACGTTGTGCGCAAAGCCGATGTAGCTCTTGCCGTATGCAGCGAAAAAGCCGCTAAAGCAAATGTGGATGCCGGCAAAGATTGCATCGAAAATATAACTGTGCATATAGCCGGTACCGGCGGCGACCACCGCGGCGTCCTTGGCAAAAAAGCCGATAAACGCCGGCGCCACCAGCCACATCAGCGCCGTGATCAGGCAGCCGTACACCACCGAGATCGTCATGGCGTCCTTGAGCACCTGACGCGCGCGATCGCCCTTGCCCGCGCCGGCATTTTGCGCCGTGAGCGCGCTGACGGTGGCGCCCATGGAGCTCGGCACAATGAACAAAAAGCTGATCATCTTCTCGACCAGGCCCACGGCGGCGGCGTCGACGAGCCCTCGGTGGTTGGCGATGACGGTGATAAACATAAACGCCACCTGGATACAGCCGTCCTGCACGGCCACGGGCACGCCGATCTTAAGAATGCTGCCGAGCACCTCGGGCTGGGGGCGCAGGTCGCTGCGCTTAACGTGGATGTTCGTGCGGCGGCTCTTGAGCCACACGAGCGCGAGGACAACGCTGGCCGTCTGGGCGGTTACCGTGCCGAGCGCCGCACCCACGGGGCCGAGCCCCATGTGTCCGATAAACAGAAAGTCGAGCGCGATGTTGATGATGCATGCCACGCCAATCACGTACATGGGCGAGCGCGAATCGCCCAGCCCGCGAAAGATGGCCGAAAGAATGTTGTACGCGGCGATAAACGGAATGCCGACAAAGCAGATACGCAGGTAGGCGGCGGTTCCTTCGATCGCCTCGGCCGGCGTGCCAATGAGCGCCACAACCTGCGGGCACAGCGCAAGCAGGACAACGGCCAGCACCACCGAGACACCCATAAAGAGCGTGATGGTGTTGCCGATGGCGGTCTCGGCACGGTCGAAGCGACGCGAGCCCACGGCGTGGCCGACAATAACCGTCGTTCCCATGGCCAGGCCCACAAGCGTCACGGTAATGATATAGAGCGTCTGCGCGCCATTGCCCACGGCGGTGATGCCGGCGGCGCCGCTGAACTGCCCCATCATGTACAGATCGGCCATGCCGTAGAGCATCTGCAAAAAGTACGAGAGCATATAAGGCAGGGCAAAGACCGCGATGGTCTTGAGGACATTGCCGCGTGTGAGGTCGTGTTCCATGGGCGGGGCTTTCTGGCTGGGTTTGTTTACGTACCAGTGTAGTGAAAATCCTACAACGATTGTAGAGTCAAGGTTTATGTTGGGTGCCGGGCGAAAAAGTGAGCCTGTATTCATTTCCCATGGTTTAAAAGAGTTGGATTAACCCGTTCGAGCATGATGCTTTGACCTCTCCGTGCCCCTCGCCTCAAACCATCACAACATTCGATGTTTTTTGCCAAAATCGGGAAAAGCATCGAATGTTGTGATGGGTTTTCTGCCACTCGAACGGGTGGAATCGCTTTCTTGCGCACGAAGGTGTGCGGACCCGTGGGCAGGGGAATAAGGTTGGTTATCCGACTTCATTGGAGGGCTCATGGACCTGCCGATCGTCCTGTCCCATAAGACTGCCTGGCTGTACCACAACGTGGCGCGCCCGTCCGAGCCGCTCTCGCGAGCAAGCAGCCTATACGATGAGGACTCGCTTGCTAACGAGGCGGAGCCGACCGCGAGCCTGCCCAAATTGGGACTCGATGCCAAGGGACTGAGGGCTTCAACGGCTGCCGGGATTGTTACCGACTATCTGGTTTCGTTCGGTATTCCACGAGAAGAGCTCGATCATATCGACACGCTCGTCAACTTCGATTTTGAGCGTTCGACGCCGGCTGGATTTAGGTGCCACGTGTTTGGGGCGCCGGTACCTCCAGGCCATCTTATCGAGGTGGCAGAGGGCCTTCTAGTGGTTGATGAGGCCATGTGCTTTGTCCAAGCGGGTTCGTGGATGAGTGAGCCCGAGCAGCTGGAATATGGCTACGAAATCTGCGCCCGATACCATTTGAATCATCTGTCGACAGGCGATTATATCGAGATGGGGCAGAGGTATACCGTTGCCGACTTGATTGCTTATTGCAATGAGAACCGACCTCGTCAGGGGGCTATACGCGCGGCCGCCGTGCTCAGGCGCGTGCACGATGGCGCGCGGTCGCCCATGGAGACGGCCACCGCAATCATGGTCGTAGCAAAGCGTTCCCAGGGAGGGCTGGGATACGCCAAGATCGAGCTCAACCATCGGGTCGATGTTCCCAACGAGTTCAAATATCTCGCTAAGGCCGGGTATTTCGAGATCGACGTATATGCGCCTGCGAGTGGTACGGGGATTGAATACAACGGCTCGGACCATCTTGATAAACAGCGCAGCGCGTCGGATGCGGAGCGTATGACCGTGCTGAGCGCGCTGGGCTTTAGGATGATCGTCCTCACCGGGACTCAGTTTGCCCATCAGCTGCAATTTCACCGGGCGATGAACGCCATCGCGCTCGCAATGGGCCTCAAGTGCGACCGGAGCGAAGCGTTCCAAAAACGTCAGAACGACCTACGAGAATTCGTGATTCGGCACTGGGACGGCGGCCTTTAGGGGCGTTTTGGTCCTTCTGCGGGGTGCTGTGGGCAGGCAAACCATCACAACATTCGACGTTTTTTGCCAAAAACGGGAAAAGCATCGAATGTTGTGATGGTCTGTGTTGAGGATGGGCTTGGAAGGTCCGTTTTGTTCGAGGCGACCTGTCCTGTCGTACGGGTGTCGGCATGATTCTCTCGTGGGGTATTATGTTTTCCGAAGAATAAAACGCCGCGTGAGGGGAGGGCCGCGTGGACGGGCACGTGCAACATGACGGCTTTGGCCGCGATATCAACTACCTGCGCATTGCCGTGACCGACAAGTGCAATTTCCGCTGCATCTATTGCATGCCGGCCGATGGCGTGGCGCCCCGTGCACACGACGAGCTGCTCAGTGTCGAGGAAATCGCCCACTTTGTGCGATTGGTGGCGGGGGAGGGCATTCGCCGCGTGCGCCTGACGGGTGGCGAGCCGCTGGTCAGCCGCCGTATCATCCCGCTCATTCGTGACATTCGCGCGATTCCGCAGATCGAGGACATCTCGCTCACCACCAACGGCGCCCTGCTTCCCAAGTTGGCGCCGCAGCTCAAAGATGCCGGGCTTAACCGCGTCAACATTTCGCTCGACACGCTCGACCCTACGCTGTTTGGAAAGATCACGCGCCTGGGTCGACTCGAGCAGACCATGGCTGGCATCGACGCGGCGCTGGCTTGGGGCTTTGAGCCCGTTAAGGTCAACTGCGTTGTTGTGCGCCGGCTCAACCAGGATGTGGCGGCCCTTGCGCGGCTCATGCTCGATCGCCCCATTCACCTGCGCTTTATCGAATATATGCCCATTGGCGACGAGCGCACGAGCTCGCATTGCGCTGTGGACCCGCATGCGCCCGCGCTCAATCCCGAGCTGTGGGACGCGAGCGATACCGTGCCGAGCGACGAGCTGCGGGCGCGCATCAATGCCGGGGCCGCCGCGGCGGGACTGGGCGAGCTCGAGCCGCTCGACATCAACGACGCTCCTGCCGGCGCGGGCCCTGCGCGCTATTGGCACTTTCCGGGTGCGGCGGGAACAGTTGGCTTTATTAGCGCTATGTCCAACCATTTTTGCGCGAATTGCAACCGTCTGCGCCTGACGGCCGATGGCAACGTGCGTCCGTGCCTGTTCAGCGATGCCGAGTATTCGGTGCGTGAGGCGTTGCGTCGTGGTGATGATATGCAGGTACTTTCGATTTGGCGCGATGCCGTGGCCCACAAACCGCAGGAACACGCGATAATTGAGGGCACGCAACGATTTATGTCCCAAATCGGAGGATGATCATATGGCCAAGAGCAGGTACGCCGATGCCACCAAGGCCGCTCGCAGGGCCGCGATGTCTGCCCATGCGGCCGCGGTGAATGCCGACAACGCCGACGCGTCCGCGCAGCCGACTGCCAGTGCTGCTACCGAGCCCGCCCGCGACGCCCGTCGCGACGAGCTGACGCACGTGGACGCCAAGGGCGAGGTGCGCATGGTCGACGTGTCCGACAAGGCCGAGACCCATCGCATTGCTATCGCCGAGGGCACTATCCTCATGCACTCCGAGACGCAGGCTATGGTGCTGCAGGACCGCGCCAAGAAGGGCGACGTGCTTGCCTGCGCACGCGTGGCGGGCATCATGGCCATCAAGCGCACGAGTGACATCATCCCCATGTGCCATCCATTGCTCATTACCAAGAGCAAGTGCGACATTGCGCCTATCGCTCCGGCGGGGACGCCGGTCGAGGACGTGCCCGAGGGCTGGGCGCCGGCGCGCGCGGACGGGCAGGTTGGCTTTCACGTGCTGGTTACGGCCGGCGTGACGGGCAAGACAGGTATCGAGATGGAGGCGTTGACCGGCGCGAGCGCCGCGTGCCTGACCATCTATGACATGTGCAAGGCGGTCGATCGCGGCATGGAGATCGTCGACGTGCGCCTGCTGCACAAGGAGGGCGGCCGCTCGGGCGTGTGGGATCGTGCGGAGCGTCAGGCCGCTGCTGTTGAGGCTGCTGCCGCTGACGGTGCCGCGCCCGCGAACGCACCCGTCGCCGCCGCGCCCGCAGTTCCGGCCCCGGCCGTCCCCGCGATCGCGTTTATCGGCTACCAAAACTCGGGCAAGACCACACTTGTCGAGAAGGTCATTGCCGAGCTCACCCGCCGCGGCCTGCGCGTGGGTTCGCTCAAGCATCATGGGCATCACGGCTTTGATATCGACGTGCCCGCTAAGGACACCTGGCGCCATCACCAGGCCGGGTCCAAGCACGTGGGGCTCATCTGCGCCACGCGCTGGGCGGAGTACGCCGACACGCGCGAGGAGGACGAGATGTCCGCGCGCGAGCTGCTGTCGCGCTACAACGATGTCGACGTGGTGATCATCGAGGGCTACAAGACCGAGGGCTTCGACAACATCGTCGTCGCACGCTCCGGTGTCGACCGTCTGCGCGGCAAGAGCTCGCTCGACCTGGTCGATGGCCACACGCTGGCCCTTGCCTGCAACGAGGCCCTGGCGCGTCAGGCCTTCGATGCCGGCTTTGCGACCCGAGCCATCAACATCAATGACGCCCGAGCCATCTGCGATCTCATCCAAGATCACCTGGCCTAAAACCTGCCAAAAAAGACAGGTCAATTTGGCAGGTTTTATCTGGGCAAACGTCATTTCCACCACAAAGGGGACAGGCACCTTTGTGGTGGTTTTTGCTTTGTTGGATGTGTGGGACATGCCTTACAATCTACCAAGTAGTTCATACTGAGCGAAAAACGGAGAGAAGGGTCCTGATGCGTCCTTAATGTTTCATGCGGATAGATTGATTTGACAGACGGTGGCGAATACCCACCGTGCGCATTCGTATGAAACAAGGAGTCTCCATGCTCGCCTCTCTTTTCTCAAAGCCTCAATCATCGCTGTCCGCGCAGGCCAAGCGCCTGGTGGCGATGCGCTTTCTCATCTACACCGGCTTTCAGACCAGCTACTTTATCGGCGTCATCGGAACGCTCACCTATGCGGATGGCGCTTCGGTTGTTGCGACGTCACTGGCTGTCCTCTTTATGAACGTCTTTGTGATTCTGGGGTCCTTTGCGGGCGGTGCGGCGCTCGACGCCTGGGGCCCACGTCGCCATTTCTTGTTGAGCATCGTCGGCACGCTGGCGACGGGCGCGGCAATTATCGCCTTTGGCAGCGCGACCGGAACAGTCCTTGCCGGCGCGGTACTCCTGGGCTTTGTGATGGGATTCGCCCAGCCCATCGCCACGTCCTATCCGGCGTATCTCACCGACGACCCCGTCGAGCTCAAAGACATCAACTCCGCCATAACCATGTTCTCCAACGTGAGCATTATCGTCGGCCCCACACTGGGCGGCTTTGTCGCGGCGGCTGCATCGTCACGCGCGGTGTTCGTGCTCATGATGATCTTTACCGTACTGGCGCTCGTCGCCGGTTGGGGCTTTAGGCCGCAAGCAAGTCGCGCCGCCGCGCGCGAAAGTACTCCCGCGGATAGCAGCACAACGGCAAGTACTGCCAATCAAAGCCCCGACTCCAGTAAATCCACCCGCGCAACCTTCGCGACCAGCATCAAGACAGTCTTTACCAATAGCGTCCTCGCCCTACTGTTCTGCATTATCTTTCTTTCGAACTTTGGCTATGGCGCCTTTGACCCGCTGGAGTCGTTTTTCTACCGCGATGTTCTGCATGTCGGTGTCGAATGGATGGGCTGGCTCTCGTCGGCCAGCGGTGTGGGCGCGGTGCTGGGCGCCGTGGTCGCGCTCCACTTGCCGCCGCGCTTCGTCAGCCTCAAAACGCTGCTCGTGTCACTCATGTCCGTGGGCGTGGGAAGTCTGATTTATGTGGGGACACCGTACGTGGGCGTGGCCCTTATCGGCCAGATTGTCCTGGGCGTGGCCTGGGGCGTCGTCAACCCGCTCCACAACACGATCGTGCAAACGACGGCTCCGCTCGAGCAGCTCGGTCGCGTCAACTCGGTCATGGGCTTTGGCAACATGTTCGCCGGCGTGGCGCCGCTGGCGATTGCCCCGTGGCTGGCGGCGACATTTGGCGTGCAGCAGACGCTTGTAGGGGCGGGCATGGTCGTGACGGCAGTTCCCGCGGCGTTGCTGCTGTTTGGCCGCCGGCATTTCGATCGTTCTGCAAGGCAGTAAAACCATCACAACATTCAGTGAGAATCGCGATTTTGCCGAAAAACGTCGAATGTTGTGATGATTTGCGCTCCGGTCAGGTCACCCTTCGGGTTTGGTCACCACAAAGGGGCCAGGCACCTTTGTGGTGGTTTTTGCTTTGACAGTCCGCGCCTGCGCCTTGGTATACCATGTACGCCGTTTGCGAATACACCCCACACCGCCGCACAACCCAGAAAGGCCCCCATGGACACCACCTTCAGCCACATCAAGGCCGTGTTCTGCGATATCGACGGCACGCTGCTCACGAGCCAGCACACGGTGTCCCCGCGCACCGTGGCGGCGATCCGCGCCCTGCGCGAGCGCGGCGTGCTCTTTGGCCTGTGCACCGGGCGCGACGCCCACGCGACCGAGGCCATGTACGAGCTCTGGGGCATCGAAGGCCTGGTGGACGTGCTGGTAGGCTGCGGTGGTGCCGAGGTCATCGACCGCGCGCACGACATCAACGAGCTGAGCTATCCGCTGCCGGGCGAGACCATCGCGCGCATCTGCAAGCACATGGCGGACCTTCCGGCAACGCCCGTCTGCCCCCGAGACGGCGTGTTCTACGTGCCCGAGAGCAACGCGTGCGTCGAGCACCTGTCACGCGTCGACGGCGTGCCCTACCAGGTGGTCGATTTTGCCGAGTTTTTGCGCGAGCCGCAGCCCAAGGTGATGTTTACCATGGCGCCGAGGTAATGCCGCGGGCGATTGAGCGGGCGTCGACGTTTGCCGATGACACTGTTAAGGCGGCGGCTCTGCAAACCACGCAGCGGCTCTACGAGTTCATGGATCCGCACGTGTCCAAGACGCGCGGCCTTGTGCGCGTGGCAGAGCTCAACGACATGGAGCTTCAGAACATCTGCGTGTTTGGCGATGCCGATAACGACACCTGCATGGTGGCCGACGCCGGCGTTGGCGTGGCCATGGCAAACGGCAGCGCCGCCACCCGCGCCGCCGCCGATTTTGTAACCGTCAGCAACGACGAAGACGGCATTGCGATCTTTGTCGAGGAACATCTGCTGTAGCGCCGGGGGAGAACCCCCGCAATGGGGACAGGCGCCTTTGTGGTGGCCTCAGGCGATTTGGGCGAATTGATGCCTAAAATCTGCGCGATAATTCAAATATAGTTGTCTGAACATCATGCCTCTAACCACCGGTGGGTTAAAGATATTCTCATCAGTTTGGTAGGATATTCCTTCCGGTTAATAATCTACCGTTCACGGTCGATTTTCGACCGTTCACAGGATGTTTGCTCTTGAGCAAAAGGTTGTGCAAATAAATAAAATGCTATTAAAAAACTGATAACTAACTTAATTACCAGTAGAAACAGATATTTTATAGCGAATAAACGAAGGCAAATCTAAACAATTGTCAAGAGAATTAAGAACTTGCACAAAAATGTCGGTTTTGCTGCTCAGATGTTTAAACAATCGTTATAATTGCATCACTTAGCGAGCGCAATTACAGATTGCGCAGATACGTTTGATAGGGAAAGAGCAAGATCGCGGTCTCTTGGGGAGGAGACATCGATGAAAGCGAATTCGGACAAATCTAAGCAGAGTAATAAAGCGACGCGCCGTGTACTGGCAGGCGTTTTGTGCGGAGCCTCCGTTTTGAGCCTGGTACTGTCGCTCGTCATGCCCCCGATCTCGCAGGCCATTGCCAACGATGCCCAGACGGTTTCTACCGAGGAAACTGTGATGGGGGGTTCCTCAAGTGAGTCTACTGGTATAGACAACAGTACTAACGGGGATGCCGGCACAGACGCCGAAAACCAGAACAGCGACGATGCTGCGAGCGACGACGACGCTCGGCCGGAGGAGCAGTCCAAGGACGAGTCGCAGGCGGAAGATAATGATGCGATGGATGTTAACGCTGTCGCGTCAGCCGAGGAGGCTGCAGAGAGCGAAGAGACAACCACAGCTATTACTAACATTACTAACGCCGATGATTTGTCAGCTAAGCTTCAAGGCGTTGGGGAAAACCAAACTGCCTGCTTCGAGCTTACAGCTGATATTGACTATGCTGGTGAAATCAAACTTGAGAAGAGCGGCAGCAATATAACGCTGAACTTAAACGGTCATAAGATCAAGTGCTTGAACACCGACAAGCCGTTATTTGATGTTGCTAACGGCGCAACACTTACAATTAAGGACGAAATTAAGGACTCCGCGCCGGTGACTGAGACGGTCAACGATGTCCAACAGCTGACTGATCAGGGGCAGAAGCTGGATCCCAATAATTATGGCAAGAAAGTCGAGCTAAATTACGTTGGTGGCATTCCGTCTAATCTTACCTACTACGTGACCAAATCGACTCCGAGTGGTACAGGGACAATCGAGACGCTTGTCAGACATAACGTCGATATTAAGGGCGCCATCGTGGCGTGCGACGGCAACGCAAATCTAAAGCTCATCAATCTGTATAACAACAACGGCAAGGGTGGCACGTTTAACCTTGTGAGCGGCGTGATCACGCAAAAACAAGGCAGCAGCGTTAGCAGCTTGGTCTATGCCGAGAACGGCTCTACCGTCAACATGCGCGGCGGCTATGTGTGTGGAGCTTCTGGCTCGGGTGCGGGCGGCGGAATTGAAATACACGGTAATTCGACCCTCGAGGTTTCCGGTGGCGTAATTGCCGGCAACAGTGCTCCTAGTGGCGGTGGTGTGTATGCTAAAGACTCCACGGTCAACATAACTAATGGCGTAATCTCCGGCAACAGCACGCTTGCTACTGGTGTTGGTTTCGGCGGCGGCATCATGGCCGAAGGCGGCAGCGTTACTGTTTCTGGTGGCTACATTACTAACAATAAATATGCCAATTACTGTGGTAACGATGGTAATGGCGATCATGGCGGTGCTGGACTTGCCGCTAAAAACGGTACTCATGTCACCATTTCGGGCGGCCAGATCACGGGCAACTATTCTGAGGAAGCCGGCGGCGGCGTCTATGTGACCGACATCGAACACCAAGGGGCGAGCTCGCGCAAGACAATGGCATGGCTCAACATTACGGGGGGAACTATTGCCTCTAACGTGAGTTTTCGCTCTGAGGGTGCCGGCATTCGCGTGGGCCAGATGGTTGACGCGATGATAAAAGGAGCGTCAAATTCAAATCCAGTCTATATCACTAATAACCACTGCATGTCTCGCTTTGACTGGGGTGGAGGCGGCATCTTCGTCCAGGGCGATTCTAAGGTCGCGTCTAATGCTGGTAGGCTATTTGTCTATAACTCCTATATAAGCAGCAATGAGGCCGGTGGCTACGGTGGCGGCGTTGCGGTTTGCCCGACGGGTAAGACTTTGGTGACAGGCACCGACGGCACGGCGATTTTCGGTAATACTTCTGCCGGAAATGAGCAAAACGCGAACGATTACGAATCCGTGAGTAATACAGGCAATAACGGCACCCCCCATCTTTCCGGCGGTGGTCACGGTAAGGACCAGGACTCCGACGCCTACAATGCCGAAGTGTTTCGCGAAAACGGCCACGCGGACTTCTTCCTTGCGGCGGAGGGTCATACGACTCCGATCGCGGCGGTGATTGGCAAAATGCTTGGCGGCGGCGATGCTAAGTATCGGGGAAGCTTAGAGCTCCAGAAAGCCATTACTATCCCCGCTAACGGTGGCGTGCAGGTATATAACAGCATCGGCCTGAGTTCGGATGTTAAGGCTCAAGACCCCGAGGCGATCAATGCGCGAAAGGCTGCGCTAGAGGCGGGCGCGACGTTTATCACGGGCAATTATTCCTGGAACCATGGCGGCGGCATCATGTCGAACGGCGACCTGTACATGGGCGCGCCTGAGGACACGTATGTCTATCCGAGCCTCAAGCTCAAGGCGACCAAGAAGCTGGAAGGCCGCAAGCTCAATGATGGGGAGTTCTCCTTTACGGTGTATCGCAAGGATTCAGACGACCCTTTGGCTGGCACGACAGCTGGCACGACATTCAATCGCGACGTTTGCACCGAGGTTGGAACAGCAGCAAATGATGCAGAAGGCAGCATTACGTTTGACCTTGGTGAACAATTCGCATCGAGTGGCGCGGGTAACGAAATCACATACTACTTGGTCGAAGATCCCGGTGGTGATTCTGGCATCACGTACGACTCCAGCGTGTATAAGATTGTGGTGACGGCCGAAGATACCAAGACCTTGCTCATGTCTGTTCCGAGTAAAGAAAACTCAAGCCAACTGAAGGATCTTTACATCCATAACTACACGATTAAAAACGTCGGTGTAACCAAGTACGAATTCCGCGAGTCGTCTGGGAAGTGGGAGAACGTAAAAGCGAGGAGCAAGGTGCAGAAGAGTGGAGACTATTATCCAATTATCTGTGAGGGCGACTCCACGACTTTCACTAACAAGTTCACTCCGTACGACTCGAAGGGCTCCTGGACGCCTATGGCGACTAAGGTCGTTGAGGGTGGCGAGATGAAGGAGTTCACGCTCAAGCTTGCGACCGACACAGATTTTACGGATATCGTTAGCAGCAAGTCCACCACTGCCGACGGCGACAAGTCCCAGACCCTGAGCTTCGACAAGATTGATTACAAACTCGATCAACTCGACCAGCTCGCGTCTGGCCCCACTGGCCGTGGTGCTTCCAAGACCTTCACGTACTACGTGCGCGAGAAAGACGACGGTTCGCTGTTCTCGCACTATACGTACGACAAGTCGGTCTATCAGATTACGGTTAACGCGACTGACGACTCTAACCACCATATCGACGTCACTGCGACCTACAAGCAGATTCAGGATCGTGATGGCAATGAAGTGACCACTGACACGCCCCACGACCTCACCGGCAAGTCCACTCCCACCTTCACCAACACCTACTCCACCTCTTTGCCCCTTTCTGGTATGTCGGGCGTCACTCTGACGTACCTTGCCGGCGCGGCGGTGCTTTGCGCTGCTGCGGCCTGGATGCACATTCGTCGCAAGGCGAATGCGAAGGGAGGCGAGCGTCGTGAATAAGAAAGTTTGCTCCTTCCCGATCTTGTTTGCGCTGCTTGCCCTCCTGATCGGCATCTGCGCGGTTGTGTTCCCCGCATCCGCGCAGGCCGCGCCGACCTCGACCGGTTCCATCACTGTGAGCGGCACCGTGGCGAGCAGCTACGACGCCTACCAGATCTTTAGCGCCAACGTCGTCGACGGCGACAGCGACGCCAGGATCGCCACCGACCTCGCCTGGGCAAGCGACGCCGCGCGCGACGCCGTCCTGCCCGTGCTGCACAGCGCCGGCATGCCCAATTCCCAGACCACCGCGCAGGAAGCTGCCGAGTGGCTCAACGCCGATTCCCACCTTACGAGCGCGCTGAGCGCACAGCTCGCTCGTTCCCTCCAGAGCTCTGGCGTCGTGTTCGTGGCCCTTAACGCGGGCACGGAGGCCAAGCTGCCCTGCGGCTACTGGCTCATCGTCGCCGACGACGCCACTATCGCCCAGGGCGAGGCCGGCACCGCGCCGATCATGGCCCTGGTGGGCGGCAGCGCCGTCACCGTCAAGCCCAAGGCGGCGACCCCCAAGGTCGCCAAGCACGTGCTGGAGGACAGCACCGACGCCTGGCAGAAGGCCGCCGACGCCACGGTCGCCGATGACCTGTACTGGCGCCTCTCTGCCACGGTCCCGGCGGGTCTTACCGCCTACGACACCTATACGGTGCGGTTCGTCGACACCATGAGCGCGGGACTCGACCCCTCCAAGGTGGCCGCGAGTATGCGCGTGTACGCGGCGGCGGGCGCGGACGGCGGCTTTGACACGGTCCAGACCGGCAAGGACGGGCGCGCCGGCACCGACCCCGCGAAGGGCTGGACCGATATCACGGCCCAGTGCGCCACCAAGGTAGCGGCCGACGGCAAGACCTTCACCGTGCGCACCGGCGACCTGATCGCCGCACTCGGCGGGGCCGACGCCTTCACCGCGGGCGCCCGCGTGGTCGCCGTGTACAACGCGCCGCTCAACAGCGCATGCAACCACGGCATCGCGAAGGGCAACCCCAACGAGGTCTACCTGCGCTACCCGCGCTCTCCCTTTGCCGATCAGTCCGGCGACGCGGGCTTCACCCGCACGCCGAGCGAGGATGCGTGCGCCTACACCTGGGATCTCGCGCTCACCAAGCGCGGCAGCGACGGCGACAAGCCGCTTGCCGGGGCGGTCCTGAGCATCGCCGACGACCGCGGCCGCACGCTGGCGGCCGACGGCACGTGGGATGCGGAGGGCAAGGCCACCGTCACCACGGGCGAGGACGGCCGCGTGACCGTCTCGGGCGTGGACTCGGGCAAGCTGGAGGTCCGCGAGCTCAAGGCGCCCAAGGGCTACACCGCCTTTGAGGGCACGCGCTCCGTGACGGTCAAGGCTGAGGGCCTGGACGTCGACCAGGTGGCCGCCGCCAAGCCCAAACTCACCATCACGGCCGAGTCGCCCCTGCGCGCCGACAGCGCGGACGGGTCGACGGGCAGCCTGGAGGCGTCGCTCATCAACACGCCCACCGGCACACCCCCTAGCATTACCACCGGAGGCTTTATGCCCTCGACTGGCGATATGGCAATGTACGCCGCGGCCGCCGCAGCGGTCGCCGGAGCCGCGCTCCTCGTGGTCGCGCTCCTGGTCAAGCGGGGAGGTGGCAGCCATAAAGAGTAGCTGGCAGCCCCACAGAGAGCGGGGCGAGACGTAGCGAAGTAGATGCTAAGACACAGACAGATGATGACCGATCGAATTGGAATCAAACGGAAAGTAGAGGAAAAGAAGATGAGCATGAACAAGAATATCGCACGCCTGGCAGTAACCGCCGGCCTCACAGCAGCGTTGAGCTTCGGCGGCGTGATGGCCCCGGTGACCATGGCGTTTGCTGCTGAGGGTACGCCGACGGTGGCCACGGACGGCAATGTAAAGATTGACGAGAAGACCTATAAGGACACAACCTTTAAGGGTATCCAGATTTTCACGGCAAAGGTTACGCAGAATTATGATGGAAGTGCCTGGTCTGGCGATAAGACCCTTTCCGATATTGATTGGGCGTCGCCTGATGTTATGAGTGTTGTGACTAGTGCATTTGCTGACGTCGTGGGGGCTCCTGCTGCGAATGCAGGCGCTCAGGCTTGGGCCAAGTACATTAAAGAAAATGCCGGTGATAAAGTTGGCCAGACTGCCAAGGTTGACGCTGGCTCCACGTTGGATAAGATTGCTGCCGCACTTGAGGGTTCGACTCTAACCTGGACAACCCCAGGCGATTCCAGCAAGGGAGACTTTAAGGCTTTAAACACCGGCTATTGGCTCTTTGTGACTGCAAATGTTGGTTCGACCACATCTAGCGATTTGGCCAACGGCAATACCGACGCCTATACCTCGCCAATCTTCACTGTCGTCGGTGGTGAAGATGTAAAGGCGGAGCCCAAGAAGGATGTCCCCAACGTGACCAAGGCCGTCAAGGATGACAAGGACGGCAAGTTTGTTACGGACGATAGCAAGAATGTTTTCATCGCAGCCAACAAGGCCGCCGACTCCGCTGCTGAACAGCTTGTTGAATATCAGCTTGCCGGCACTGTGGCTAGCAACATTAACACATACGTCAAGTACAGCTACACTTTCACCGACAATCTTCCCTCCACGATGGTGCCGAATCTTAATGGAAATAACCCGGTCGTTGAGGTCAAGATTAACGATTCAGTCGTAGATCCCACTTGCTACAGTGCGGCCTATGTCCCGGGGAAAAGCACGAATATGCTCACTGTTTCCTTCGAAAACCTCAGAGAAGCAAAGGATACGGCTGGCAATCCTATCACCGTTGACGGTAGTTCGACAGTCTATGTGAACTACAAGGCCAAACTGGATGCCAACAAGATTACGCAGGATATGCTCGGCAAGGCCCAGGTGAACAATGTCAAGTTGACCTATTCCAACAACCCGCACACCAATGGCACCGGTACCACGGTTGACCATCCGGCCTACGACTACACCTATGGTATCGATGTCACCAAGGTTGGTAGCGACGAGGACAAGACTGGCAAACCCAAGACCCTCGAAGGCGTTCAGTTCACGCTGCAGGAGAAAGACTTCAGCGAATTTATCAAGGCCGACGGTACCACGACGTCAAATAAGGATGATGCAATTCTGACGACCGACAGCAACGGCAAGATTAACGTTGTCGGTCTCGACGAGGGCACCTACGTTCTCACTGAGGTTAAGCCTGCGCCCGGCTACAACAACTCCGCGGCAAACGGCGTGACCTTTACTATCAGCCGCACGCTCAATCAGGACGGTGCGGATGTGACGCCCGACACTACGAGCGCCATTGTAGCAGGTCAAGATGTTGTCCAGCAGAACTCCGCGAAAGCTGAAGTCGGCAAGCTCAGCTTTACCATTGTCGACCAGAAGGGCTCCGGCCTCCCGCTGACCGGTCTCAACGGCGTGACCTTCACTTGGATCGCTGGTGGCGCGGTTCTGTGCATCGGTGTGGCGCACCTCATCCGCAGCCGTAAGCAGGCCGAGGAGTCCGAGCAGGAGTAACGCTCACCCACCCATCCCTTTGGCAGGTGGGATGTGATGGCCATGAGACTTGCGGACACTTTTCTCGTCCATCGACGTTCTTGCTTTGCCATTCTCTTTACGGGGCAGACTCCGCACTGGAGTCTGCCCCGTTTTTTTGGGATAGCGCAGCTAGCCTCCATCGTCCGATGCGGACTCATTCGTCATCGCGTTTCTTGACTCGTATGAGGTTCGGTTTAAGGTCCGTAGGCGCACGCTCGGTGCGGACGGTGGACGGCATTTGCGTCGAAAGCGCACATAAGAATGCCCGGGGGTCGGATCCCGGGCATTTAACAAAAGCTGAAAACTAGGCCGCCCGTGCTCTCGTACACTTACGCGGGGTGCGTCGTTTCCTGTGGCTATTGTATTCTGAATCGCCCCGCCGATTCGGGACATTTTGAAAACGCAAACACGTCGGGCAAACCCGGACAATGCGGCCAGGCTCCGCCGGGCGAGGAGCCGTGTGTGTAACTATCGAACAAATGTTTGTCAAAATCGCGTTTACCGGGCGTTGGTACATACACTCGCAGTAAAATATCCTTGCGACGTATCCCGTGCGCGGGCGGCCGACGACTCGATCGGAGGTCCCCAAATGCTGAAATTCCTTAACGCCCTCGCCGCCCTCGCGGCGGTGGGCACGTTCGTCATCGCGTTTCTTGACTCGTATGAGGTTCGGTTTAAGGTCCGTAGGCGCACGCGCGGTGCGGACGGTAGAAGGCATTTGCGCCGCAAGCGCAAATAAGAATGCCCGGGGTTAGAGGCCCGGGCATTTAACAACACCGGAAACTGGTCGCCCGCGCTTTCGATCACTTACGCGGGGTGCGTCGTTTCCTACAGACATTGTATCCCGAATTGCCCAGCCGATTCGGGACATTTTGAAAACTCAAATGCTGGCTTATCCTCGACTGGACGGTGCAGTCTAGCTGCGTTGTCCGGCGCATGAGCTCGCGAATCGGCTATTATTTGTTTAGACAACTTGAGTTGTAGAGGAGTGACCGGCGATGGTGCAGGGCGCCAAACATATGAAGAGCAATAACGCCGCGGCCGGCGGTGGCTCAAGCCCTCAGCCCAAACCTCAACCAAAGCCCAAGCGCCGTCGCAAGCGACTGCCGCGCTGGGCCGACCGGCTCATCACCATCGTCATCATCCTTATCGGCGTGGGCCTTATGACCTGGCCGTGGATCTTGGACCGGCTCGAGGCCTCGGGCGTGTTCAACCAGATCAGCACCGTGTCCAGCACCGTGGACGCGCTATCTGCCGAGGAGCGCGAGCGCATCCTGCTCCAGGCGCGCTCCTTTAACGAGCAGCTGGCGGGCGAGGCCACCGAGCTCCCCGCCGACCAGATCGAGCCCTACGCCCAGCAGCTCATTTTTGACCGCGACCCCATGATGAGCTGGGTCGAGATCCCCTCCATCGACGTGAGTATGCCCATCTACCACGGCACGAGCGAAGAAGTCCTTATGGCGGGCGTCGGCCACCTGGAGGGCACGAGCCTGCCGGTGGGCGGCACCTCGACGCATTGCGTGCTTACCGCGCACTCGGGCATGCGCAACCTGAGCATGTTCGACGACATCCACTCGCTGGAGCCCGGCGACCTGGTGCTGCTGCACACCATGAACAAGACGCTCGCCTACAAGATGGTGGACTCCGAGGTCGTGCTGCCCGAGGAGATGGAGTCACTGACCATCGAGCCCGGTGCCGACAAGGTGACGCTCGTTACCTGCACGCCCTATGGCGTGAACGACCATCGCCTGCTGGTGCATTGCGTGCGCACCAAGTACAACAAGAAGGACGTCGACAAGCAAAAGTCGCTGGCCGGCCGCCACTGGGGCAAGCGCGAGTTTGCCGTCCTTATCGTGGTCATAGCCATTGTGCTGTTGCTGCTGGACATCGTGATCCACGCGGTCCGCAAGCGCCGCAAGGCCAAGGCCTCGGCATAAGACATTCTCCAGAACCACCGCAAAGGGGACAGGCACTTTTGTGGTGGTCGGGGCTTCCAAACCATCACAACATTCGATGAAAATCGCGATTTGGACGAAAAGCGTCGAATGTTGTGATGCTTTTCGTTGCGGGCGGGACGGTTTTCGCTATGGACGGTGCGGTTTCGCTGCAGAACCGCCAGCCCGCCGCCTGCCAGCCCGCCGCCCTCGTTACGTTTTCGCTGCATTTGGGTAAAGCATCTGCTCTAAGCGGCGTTGCCTTGTATACTAGAGCGGTTTATCTGTTATGCGGAAGGGAGCGCCTATGGCACTCAGCGAGAAAGACGTGCGCGGCATCGCCGAGTACGCAAAGATCGCACTGACCGATGACGAGCTCACCCAGATGACGTCCTACATGAACGACGCCGTCCAGATGCTCGAGCCCGTCTTGCAATATGACTTGCCCGACGTGGAGCCCACGTTCCATCCCATCGGAAGCCTGTCCAACGTGATGGGCGACGACCTGCGCGAGCCCGAGCGCGACCTGCCGCTCGACGTTGCGCTGGAGAACGCCGGCAGCGCGCGCGAGCGTTACTTCCGCGTGCCGTCCATTTTGGGAGAGGGGGAGAGCGAGTAATGGCGCAGAGTTTCGATTCCCTTACCGCCGCCCAGATCGCCGCGGGCGTTGCCGCCGGCGACTTTACCGCTACCGAGGTGGCCCAGGCCTCCTTTGCCGCCATCGAGGCGCGCGAGGGCGGGGTCCAGGCATTCCTGCAGGTGGCGCCCGAGCTCGCGCTCGAGGCCGCTGCGCGCGTAGATGCCGACCGTGCCGCAGGCAAGCCGCTGCCCCCGCTCGCGGGCGTGCCGCTGGCCATCAAGGACAACATGAACCTCGTGGGCACGCGCACCACCTGTGCTTCCCGCATGCTCGAGGACTACCAGAGCGTCTACACCGCCACCTGCGTCCAGCGCATGCTCGATGCCGGCTGCCTGCCCATGGGCAAGGCCAACATGGACGAGTTTGCCTTTGGCAGCTCCACCGAGAGCTCGGCGTTCCACCGCACCAACAATCCCTGGGATACCGAGCGCGTGCCCGGCGGCTCTTCGGGCGGCTCTGCTGCTGCCGTCGCCGCGGGCGAGGTCGCGCTCTCGCTGGGCTCGGACACCGGCGGCTCCATTCGCCAGCCGGCGTCGCTCTGCGGCGTGGTGGGCTTTAAGCCCACGTACGGCGCCGTGAGCCGTTACGGCGTGGTTGCCTTTGGCTCGTCGCTCGACCAGGTGGGTCCCTTCGGTCGCACGGTCGAGGATGTCGCGCTGGCCATGAACGCGCTTACCGGCGCGGGTCACGATCCGTATGACTGCACCAGCCAGGATTGCGCCGTCGACTTTACCGAGCATCTTAACGACAGCATCGAGGGCAAGCGCGTGGGCATCATCCCCGCGTTTATGGAGGCCGAGGGTCTGACGCCCGAGGTCAAGGCCGCTGTTCAGCGCGCCGCCCAGGAGCTGCAGAACCAGGGCGCCGAGCTGGTCGAGGTTGACCTGCCGCACCTGGACGCCGCCATCGCCGCCTACTATGTCATCGGCCCGGCCGAGGCGTTCTCCAACCTGGCCCGCTTCGACGGTATTCGCTATGGCTACCAGGAGGAGGGCTGCGCCAACCTGTCCGACCAGAGCTCGCTTTCGCGCGCCCACGGCTTTGGCGCCGAGGCCAAGCGCCGTCAGATGCTCGGCGCCTACCTGCTGAGCTCGGGCGTGTACGACAAGTACTACTACGCAGCGCAAAAGGCCCGCACGCTCATCACGCAGGACTACGACGCCGCGTATGCCAAGGTGGACATCATCCTCATGCCCGCCTCGCCGCGCACGGCCTTTAAGTTTGGCGAGATCAGTGACCCCACGCAGATGTACCTCTCCGATCTGTACACCATCTCGCTCAACATCTGCGGCAACGGTGGTATCTCGGTGCCGCTGGGCCTGGGCGAGGACACCAAGCTGCCCGTTTCTGCCCAGCTGGTGGGGCCTGCCTTTAAGGACCGTCAGCTGCTCACGTTTGCCCGCGCCCTGGAGCGCGGCTTTGCCGATGCCGCCACGGGTGCGCCCGCACTTTCCGTCGCGCCCGATTTTGCCGGGAAGGGGGGCGAGCTGTAATGAAGGAGCTTTCCGAGGTCCTGCAGGATTGGGAGGCCGTGATCGGCCTGGAGATCCATACCGAGCTCACCGCACTCGATACCAAGATGTTCTGCAACTGCAAGCTTAGCCACGATGACGAGCCCAACGCCAACGTGTGCCCGGTGTGCCTGGGCCTGCCCGGCGCCCTGCCGGTGCCCAATAAGCGCGCCATCGAGAGCATCGTCAAGGCCGGCCTCGCCACCAACTGCGAGATTCAGCGCCACTCGATGTTCTACCGCAAGCACTACTTCTATCCCGATATGGCCAAGAACTTCCAGACTACGCAGGGTCCGGTCGCTTTTGCCATGTACGGTCACCTGGACCTGGACGTGACCGGTCGCGGTGCCGCCGAGCGCCCCGACTGCGCGTTTGGCGAGGCCGAGGCCCAGAGCCTGGCGAGCGCCTCGGCCAACGCCGAGGGCCTGTCCACGTCCATGACGTCGACCATGCGCGAGGGCAATCAGCGCTCCGGTCATCTGGCCAGCTATGATGCGTCCAACCTGCAGATGCCCGAGCGCCGCGAGGACGGTTCTTACACGGTGCCCATTCGCATCCTGCGCATCCACATGGAGGAGGACGCCGCCAAGATGGTCCACGTGGGCGGTGCCGAGGGCCGCATTACCGCCGCTGCCGAGTCGCTCGTCGACTACAACCGCTGCGGCACGCCTTTGATTGAGCTCGTCACCGAGCCCGATCTGCGCACGCCCGAGGAGGCCCGCCTGTTTATGGAGAAGCTCCGTCGCATTTTTGTGACGCTGGGCATTTCGGACTGCTCCATGGAGAAGGGTTCTATGCGCTGCGACGGCAACGTGTCGCTGCGCCGCCGCGGCGAGACCAAGCTGGGCACTAAGACCGAGCTTAAGAACCTCAACTCGTTTAAGAGCCTGCATGATGGCCTTGCCTACGAGATTTGCCGCCAGGCCGAGGTACTCGAGGAGGGCGGAATCATCTATCAGGAGACCCGCCACTGGGAGCCCAGTCGCAAGCGCACCGTGGTTATGCGCGTCAAGGAGACGGCCGACGACTATCGCCTGTTCCCCGATCCCGACCTGGCGCCGTTCGATTTGGACGACGAGTTCATCGACCGCTGCCGTGGCGAGATCCCCGAGCTGCCCGATGTCAAGCGCGTCCGTTTTGAGGCCGACTTTGGCATTAAGACGGCCGATGCCGAACAGATTGCCGGCGACCCCGAGTTTGCCGACTTCTTTGAGGCCGCCGCTGCCGGTATGGCTGGCAAAGAGGCCCAGACGGTCGCAAACCTGCTGGTCAACGAGATGATCGCCTACCTTAAGGGCGCGGGCGTCTCGCTGGCCGAGTCCGGCATCGCGCCGGCTCAGGTGGCGGCGCTTGCCAAGCTGCTGGCGACCGATGCCATCAGCTCCAACCAGGCGCACGAGGTCTTTGAGGCCATGGCCCAAACTGGTGACGACCCCAACAAGATTGTCGACGAGCGTGGTATGCGTCAGGTGAGCGACGCCGCCGCGCTGCAGCCGATCGTGGACGAGGTACTGGCAAACTGTGCCGATCAGGCGCAGCAGTATCGTGACGGCAACCAGAAGGTTATCGGCTTTTTGGTGGGCCAGTGCATGAAAGCGAGCCGCGGCAAGGGCAACCCGAAGCTCTTCAACGAGTTGCTGAGAACGTCGCTCTCGTAAACGGGAACCGAGGGGCCGGGCGCAGGGCCTTGCCTCTCAATTTCGGACAGTCCTGACTCACGACGGAGGCGCCACTGGCGCCTCCTGTTCGTGCGGAACTCATTGAGAGGCAAGGCCCTGCGCCCGGCCCCTCGGTTCCGTGACGACTCGGCCGTTCGGGTCAGGTAGGCTGAATGGAATTTGGTGAATGAGGGCGCCGTTGGCGCCCTCATTCTTTATGGATGTTGAAAACGAAGGTGAATACTTTTCCGCGAAGTGAACGACCTATTTTGGACCCCTGAAACATCAACACTTTTCTGGTTCGGTTTCCTGCGGTTTTTGTCGAGTTTTCCCTGCGGTTTTGCTGCGAAAAAATGCGGATGCTTCGGGGGCCCAATTTTGCTCGTTCACTTCGCGGAAAACCATTCACCTTCAATTTGCTGGAGAGAAGAGGGACTCCTCTTTGGCGTCACGGATGTGCATCGCGGCGGGCGGATCGCCAGAAGCCGGCTGTTCCGCACCTTAAGATTTCCAAAAAGTTAACCTTTGTTGACCTCAATAGTTAGATAAACTAAACTCTTTTCCAAAAGTGTGCTCGAGCAAACTTGTTTACTCGAGTGCTGAGGCACCGTGCCGCGTCCAATGCGGCAAAAGGGAGAAGCAACATGAAGAAGTCGACGTTCAATACCCTGCTTGTCGGTGGCGGTTTTCTGCTTGGCACGGCCGGCATCAAGCTGCTTACCAGCGCTCCGGTAAAGAATGCCTGCGTGCAGGGTATCGCGTGCGGCATGCGCATCAAGAATGGCTACCAGGACATGGTCGAGCAGGCCAAGGCTAATGTCGACGACATGGTTGCCGAGGCGGCCTACATCACCCAGAGCGAGGCCGCTGCGGACAAGGCAGCCGAGTAGCACTCCCAGGCACAAACTATGAGATTCTCGATTATTAGCGAGATCCCCGGCAGGACCCGTCTTCAATTGGCGGGTCCTGTGCCAGAGAGCGATCTCGACGCACTTCTTAAGCTCAGCGGCGATATCGACGGCGTGCACAAGGTGCGCGTCTACGGCCGCATCGGCCAGATGGCGCTCGAATATGACGAGCAATGTCGTGCGGGCGTGCTCGACGCCTTGGGTGCGCTCGATGCCCAGGCCATTGCCGACGCAAAGACGGGTTACGTGATGCAGCTTGAGCCACGCAAGAACAAGCTCGTCATGGATCTTGCCGCGCTTGTCGGCGCCCACTATGCGCGCCGATGGTTTTTGCCCACGCCCCCGCGTGCGGTGTTTGTCGTCGCCGGTTACATGACCTTTTTGCGCGCCGCCCTCCGTGAGCTCGCGCAGCCGCGCCTGACCGTTCCCGTGCTCGACGCTTCGGCCATCGGTATCTCGTTCGTCAAGCGTGATGTCGACACCGCGGGCCAGACAATGTTCCTGCTCAACGTGGGCGAACTGCTCGAGGACTACACGCGCGCCATGAGCGAAAACGAGCTCATCAACTCGCTGCTCGATGTGCCCGATAAGGCACAAAAAGTGATTGGCGACACCGAGGTGAGTGTTGCCGCTACCGAGCTTGAGCCCGGCGACTTGGTGGCCGTGCGCACCGGCATGTCCATCTGCATTGACGGCGTGGTCGAGCAGGGGAGCGCCATGGTCAACCAGGCGACCTTGACCGGCGAGCCGCTTGCCGTCGAGCGCAGCACGGGCGACGACGTGTTCGCTGGAACCGTCGTGGAAGACGGCAGCATCTTGGTGCGCGTGCGCGCCAACACGGCTCAGACCAAGCTCCGCTCGATTGTCTCGCTCGTGCAGGTGGCCGACTCGCTCAAGTCCGAGGGCCAGTCGCACATGGAAGACCTCGCCAACAAGATCGTCCCGTGGAACTTCCTGCTCGCGGGCCTTGTTGCGCTTACCACCCGCAGCCTCATCAAGACCTCAGCGGCACTGATGGTCGACTACTCGTGCGCGCTCAAGCTCACGGGTTCGGTCGCCGTCATGACCGCTATGAGCGATGCTGCCAAGACGGGCGTCATGGTCAAAGGCGCGAAGTACTTTGAGTCGTTTGCCAAGGCCGACACCATTGTGTTTGACAAGACCGGCACGCTCACCGAGGCGCAGCCGCGTCTTGCCTGCGTACTCACCACCGATGGCTGGAGCGAGGATGAGGTCCTGCGCCTTTCCGCTTGCCTGGAGGAGCATTTTCCGCATCCGGTGGCACGCGCCGTGGTCAATGCGGCACGTGAGCGCGGACTCGAGCACCGCGAGCGCCATGCCGCGGTCGAGTACATCGTGGCACACGGCATTGCCTCGTCCATTGAAGAACGTCGCGCCATCATCGGTTCCGCGCACTTTGTATTCGAGGATGAGGGCGCGCGGCTCGATTCCGACATTAAGGAGCGCATTGAGTCCCAGATGCAGGGCCTGTCGCCGCTGTATCTGGCGGTCGACGGCACCGTTGTGGGCGTGCTCGGTATCGAGGACCCGCTTAAGCCCGGGGTCCGCGAGGCCATCGCCGACCTGCACGCGTTGGGCGTCAAGCACGTGGTCATGCTCACGGGCGATTCCGAGCGCACGGCCGAGCGCATTGCGCGAGAGGCAGGGGTCGACGAGTTTAAGGCCGAGCTGCTGCCCGAGGACAAGTACGCTTATGTGGAGCGCATTAAGAGCGAGGGGCGCCACGTTGCCATGGTGGGCGACGGCGTCAACGATTCGCCGGCGCTGGGCCTGGCCGATGTGGGTCTGGCCATGGGCGGTGGAAGCGACATCGCCAAGGAGGTCGCCGACATCATCCTGACCGACACGGATCTCGCCGCAATCGTGCGCCTGCGCCGCATGAGCCAGGGCCTCATTGATCGTCTGACGAGCTCCTACTCTAAGGTAATGCTCACCAACTCAGCGCTCCTGGCGTTGGGCATTGCCGGCGCGATTACCCCGCAGACGTCGTCGCTGCTGCACAATGGCTCGACGATTGCGTACAGCTTGGGCAACGCGAAAGCGTATCTGCGCTAGGGTTTTCGATTGAGCTTATGGCCTGCATTCGGGCGGTACCGCAGACGCCAGGGTGCAGGCCTTTTTAGGCAAACGCTGCCTTGATGACGGGGGCTTCGGCGAGCTTTTCGGCAGCCTTTTCGTCGGAATCGTTTAGTGCTGCCAGACTGCGGTAGACCCACTCGTTGACCTGGGTGTTCTTGACGCCTGCGGTCTGCATAAGGGCGCCTACCTCGCGGATTGCTGCGAGCAGATCGGCTTTGGGACCCGCGAGCTCGACCTCGATGCCGTGGTAGGCGGCCACGCCGCGGTTCTCACTCACGTGGTCGATAAAGCCCTCGACGGTCTCAAGCTGCTGGGCGAGAGCTGCATCATCGTCAGCGTCCAGCACGACAAGTGCGTTCGATACCGTGAGGGCGGGATGTCCGCAGGGGACAAAGCCTTCGATGACATCCATAGCTTCGGTAATGGTTGAGCCCAGGCCTGCGAGAGCATTGACGAGTTGCTGCTTGGTATCCATAACGGTCCTTTCGACGGGTCAATTTTGCTTGGCGAAAATATACGTGACGTGTCCGGTAGCAAAAGTGCGAAGTGTGGTGCACATTATGGTCTTCACAGCTCGTGCATAGAGCAGCTGTCCGCCTTTAGAACGTGGTAAGATAGCTATCCACGAGCGGGGCTCACCCCGCGTGTTCCTTGAAAAGTCGACGGGTGTTGGGTGCTCGTGCCCAATGCCATCCAGACTTTCCCGACATTCGGGGGCGACTGGTTTCGACACGATAGCTCTGAGAGAGGAAGCAAGCCGAGGTCTCCTCGCCTCGTTAAACAGGGGTACCGTCAAATTGAATTGACAACAACTCTTCTTTTGAGCCTATGGCTCTCGCTGCTTAGTTTATAGCGGCGCGTCAACCCGGTGATTTCCCCGACACCGGCGCGACGTCATTTTAGGGGAATGCTCCTGCGCACGTAATCGGTATGGCGCAGGCTAAGACCGAACCGGTTAGGACGCCGCGAGCGTGTCGCTGCGCGCAAAGCGTCCGAGACAAAACCAGCGACTGAGCTTGGAGATGCCAATCAGGGGGCTTTCGTGGACCGGAGTTCGATTCTCCGCGCCTCCACCAATAGTTACAAGCAGGTAGAGAAGTGTCTCTACCTGCTTTTTTATTACATATAGATACCGCGGAGAATCGAACTCTGCGCAGGGCGCGGGCGTTAAGAAAACGCGTGAGCGTTTTTAGCCCGCGGGCGAGGACGCCGGCAGGCGGCCGAAGCCGGTGCGGATTTGCGAAGCAAATACGCGGATTCTCCGCGCAAAGCCTCAACCCTATATAGATGCGATGATATCGAATCTCAGCCTGCCATGCGCCGCATCAACGGAACCCCAAACCCGCGGAGAATCGAACTCTGCGCAGGGCGCGGGCGTTAAGAAAACGCGTGAGCGTTTTTAGCCCGCGGGCGAGGACGCCGGCAGGCGGCCGAAGCCGGTGCGGATTTGCGAAGCAAATACGCGGATTCTCCGCGCAAAGCCTCAAACCTATATAGATGCGATGATATCGAATCTCAGCCTGCCATGCGCCGCAGCAACGCAGAGTGGGACGCGCTTTCCCGCCGACCGCCCCACCCCCTCAACTCCAAAACCTGTGCGCTCTCTATCCCAAAACTGGGTAGAAGAAAGCCAAAACGAAACAGCAGGAGGTCAACATGACTGCAGAAGATAAAGCAAAGAACGCCGGCAAGGTCGCGCTCGTCCTGGAGGGCGGTAGTTTTCGCGGGCAGTTTACCGCAGGCGTGCTCGACGTCCTCATGGAGGCTGGCGTCGAGATTCCGGCGGTATATGGCGTATCGGCCGGTGCCCTCAACGGCGTGAACTACAAGTCGCACCAGATCGGCCGTGCCAACCGCATCAACCTGGCTTTCTGCAACGACAACCGCTTCATGGGTGCCGCATCGTTTGCGTCCACGGGTTCTATTGTGGGCTACGACTTTATCTTCAACGATGTCCAGGACCGCCTGGATCCCTTTGACAACGTGACGTTTGATGCGAGCCCCATCGAGATGTACGCCGTCGCGACGGACATGCTCTTTGGAACTGCCGCGTACCTGCCGGTCAAAAGCGCCGTGCTCGACCTCGATGCCGTGCGCGCCTCGACGTCGCTGCCGCTGGTGACGCCGCCGGTCGAGATTGACGGACACAAATACGTCGACGGTGGCGTAGCCGATTCGGTTCCCATCGAGCACGTGCTGGAGGAGGCGGGCTTCGATCGCGCGGTTGTCATTGTCACGCAGGACCGCTCGTACGAGAAAAAGCCCTACGAGTTTATGCCCGCCGCGCGCGCCCGCTATGCCGACTACCCCTACCTGCTCGAGGCTATCGAGACGCGCCACGACCGCTATAACATCCAGCGCATGCATCTGTGGAAGTATGAGCGCGAGGGCCGCGCACTGGTCGTTGCTCCGCAAAAGCCGGTCGAGGTCGGTCACGTTGAGCACGATCCAGCAAAGCTCCTCGACCTGTATATTCAGGGCCGCCAGGAGGCAAAGCGCTTGCTGGGAGATATCGAGGCATTTGTCGAGCGCTAGTGTCGCGACGTCATGACCCATGGACGACATGTGCAGAAAGTCTGGTCAGAACCAAAATACCTGTTGACTCGGGCGGCGAGCGGGGTAATATGGACGGGTTACTTGCAGAGCCCCGTGAATCTCTGTAACAACACGTACTGTACATGGAGGAGTCTAAGTGATTTCGAAATCGACTCACTACGCCAAGCAGGGCGAGGTCCAGCGCAACTGGGTTCTCGTCGACGCCGATGGTGCTGTCCTGGGCCGTCTTGCCACCCAGATCGCAATGATCCTGCGCGGTAAGAACAAGCCCCAGTTCACGCCCAACAGCGACTGCGGCGACTTCGTTGTCGTCATCAACGCCGATAAGGTCCAGCTTACCGGTAACAAGGCCGACACGAAGACCTATTATCGCCACAGCGGCTACAACGGCGGCCTCAAGGCTGAGAGCTTCCGCCAGGCTATGGAGAAGCACCCGGAGAAGGTCATCGAGCGCGCCGTTCGCGGCATGCTGCCCAAGACCACCCTCGGCCGTGCCCAGATGACCAAGCTTAAGGTCTACGCTGGTGCCGAGCATCCGCACGCTGCCCAGAACCCCACGAAGATTGAGCTGGAGGCTTAAAGATGGCTGAGAACACCGTTGTCTACCAGGGTACCGGCCGTCGTAAGAACGCCGTCGCCCGCGTCCGTCTCGTCCCCGGCACCGGCAAGGTGACCATCAACAAGCGTGACGCCGAGCAGTATTTCGGCCGTCATCAGCTCGTTGAGAACGCCCTTGCTCCCTTCAAGGTGACCGACACCGCCGGTCAGTTCGACGTTATCGCTCTGTGCGATGGCGGCGGCATCTCCGGTCAGTCCGGCGCTCTGCGCCTGGGCATCGCTCGTGCTCTTCTGAACGCTGGCGATTACCGTGCTGACCTCAAGAAGGCCGGTTTCCTTACGCGCGATGCTCGCGTGGTCGAGCGCAAGAAGTACGGCCTCAAGAAGGCCCGCCGCGCTCCCCAGTTCTCCAAGCGCTAAGGTTTTATCTCCTTACGAGATACAATGTACAAGCGGGGCCTACCGACTGCTCGGTGGGTCCCGCTTTTCTTTTCGACTAGGGTGGGCGGCTTCGTTTTGCCCACTTGGGAAGGAGCGATCCTATGCCCCAGATCATCTTCGGTACCGATGGCGTCCGTGGCGTCGCCAACGCCGACCTCTCGTGCGACCTCGCGTTTCGCCTGGGCCGCGCGGCGACCAAGTTCCTTGGCCCGGACATCTGCATCGGCCGCGACACGCGTCTTTCGGGTACCATGCTCGAGAGTGCTCTGACCGCAGGCATTATGGCAGAGGGCGGCCGTCCGCATTGCTGCGGCGTTATCCCTACGCCGGCCGTGGCGCTGCTCACCGTCCAAAACGAGCTCGACGGCGGCATCGTCATCTCCGCTTCGCACAATCCGCCGGAGTTCAACGGCATCAAGTTCTTTAGCCGCAAGGGCATGAAGCTTCCCGATGCTGTCGAGGAAGAGATCAGCGCCTGGGTCATGTCCGAGGAGGCCATGGCTGCCGACACGCTGCCGACCGGCGCCGGTGTGGGTCACATCATCAAGATGAAGGACGCCCGCAAGGCATATGTCGATCATGCCATCAACACGCTCGACGGCCTTAAGCTCGACGGCTTGGTTGTTGCCGTCGACTGCGGCCACGGCGCTTCTTGCCAGACCACGCCCGCCGCACTGCAGCGCCTGGGCGCCACGGTCCATGCCATCAACACCGACTACTGCGGCACCGACATTAACGTCGAGTGCGGCTCCACTCATCTTGAGCCCCTGCGTGAGCTCGTACTGCGTACCCACGCCGACATCGGCCTGGCCCACGATGGCGACGCCGATCGCGTGCTGTTCGTGGACAGCGAGGGCAACGAGATCGATGGCGACTACATCCTGGCCATCTGCGGTTCCGACTTGGCCGCTCGCGGCAAGCTCGCCAACTCCGAGATCGTCTCGACCGTTATGTGCAACCTAGGCTTCTCCATCGCCATGAAGGAGCAGGGCTTCGAGATGGTCCAGACCGCCGTGGGCGACCGCTATGTTCTTGAGCGTATGCTCGAGGACGGTGCCGTCATCGGCGGCGAGCAGTCCGGCCACATCATCTTCCTGGAGCACAACACCACCGGCGACGGCTTGGTGACGGCCCTGCAGCTTCTGGCCGTGCTCAAGCGCACCGGCCGCACCCTCACCGACCTTGCCGGTATCATGAAGAAGTACCCGCAGGTACTTGTCAACGTACATTCCGACAATAAGGCCGGCCTGGACGATTGTCAGCCCATTTGGGACGCTGTCGCTGCCGCCGAGAAGGAGCTCAACGGTCGCGGCCGCATTCTGGTACGTCCGAGTGGCACCGAGCCGCTGGTCCGTGTGATGGCCGAGGCCGAGACGCACGAGTTGACCCAGCGTGTGGTTGACGACATCGTCGAGGTTGTCAAGCGCGAACTTCCCTAATGGTCAAAAACGGGTGCCAAGTGGTAAACTGTTAAAGCTATTTTGATTGATTGGTATGTCCGAGGGGGAGCATGTTCACTAAAGTCCTGAGGTCTTTTGGTATGCGTGGTCGAGTCCTTACGCTGGATGCTCCCATCTCGGGCGACGTCATTCCGTTGTCCGAGGTCAAAGACCAGACGTTTGCCACCGGCCTTTTGGGTCAGGGCGTGGCGATTCAGCCTACCGGCACGCGTGTGATTGCGCCGGCAGACGCCAAGGTCGAGGCCATTTTTCCCACGGGTCACGCCGTTGCGCTCAACACGGTCGATGGTCTAGACGTGCTCATCCATGTTGGTTTGGACACTGTCCAGCTTGAGGGCAAGCATTTTAGCGTGCATGCACAGGTGGGTGATGTCGTCCATAAGGGCGACGTGCTCATCGAGTTCGATCGCGAGGCAATTGCTGCCGAGGGTTACGATGTGACGGTTCCCATCTTGGTGTGCAACTCTGTTGAGTTCTCGAGCATCAAGGGCTCCGTTGGCGAGCATGTCGAGGAGATGGACCAGCTCATCGTTGCTCGCGAGCGCTAGTCGCTCCGCTTGGCCTTTAGCCTACAATTCAATCACGTTTACGGAGGGCGCCCTTGAAAGAGGGCGCCCTCCGTGGCAAGATGGGGATTGTCCGAAGCTAAACAGCTTTGGGTCACCGTGGACGGGCAGGGGCCTCGACGCGGTTAGACACGAGACACATATATTACGCGACCTCGCCCTGGTGGCCGCACACGTTGGTTGCGGCCGACGCGGGCCGCGGGCAAGTGCTTGTAAGGGGAGCCTTGCCTCTCTTGTACGAGAAAGGACGCGTAATGAAAATCATTAAAGCTAAAGACTACGAGGATATGAGCCGCAAGGCCGCTAATATCATCTCGGCTCAGGTTATCCTCAAGCCCGATTGCGTGTTGGGTCTTGCCACCGGCTCCACCCCGATTGGCGCTTACAAACAGCTCGCTGCTTGGTACGAGAAGGGCGACATTGACTTTGCCGAGGTCAGCACCTATAACCTGGACGAGTATCGTGGTCTTTCGCACGACGATCCCCAGAGCTATCACTACTTTATGCGCAAGAACTTCTTCGATCACATCAATATCGATCTGAACAACACGCACGTGCCCGATGGCTCCAACCCCGATGCCGCCGCTGCCTGCTCCGAGTACGACAAGATCGTCGCTGCCGCCGGTTACCCGGATCTGCAGCTGCTCGGCATTGGCAACAACGGTCACATCGGCTTTAACGAGCCCGATGACCACTTCTCCAAGGGCACGCACTGCGTCGACCTCACCGAGAGCACCATTCAGGCCAACAGCCGCCTGTTCGACAGCATCGATGACGTGCCCCGTCAGGCTTACACCATGGGCACCCAGACCATCATGTATGCCCGCATGATCCTGGTTGTCGCCAACGGCGAGGCCAAGGCTCAGGCCGTGCACGATATGTGCTATGGTCCGGTTACGCCCAAATGCCCGGCTTCGATCCTGCAGCTGCACACCAACTGCGTTGTCGTTGCTGACGAGGCCGCTCTTTCGCTCTGCGAGTAACGCGATCAAGCGATCTTACATAGTTTCTCAAAAGGCCCTCGCTTTGCGGGGGCCTTTTTAGTGGACATACGCCGTGGCGTATACATGACGGAAACCTTGCCGCGTGCTTGACTGGAGGGTTTTAATTTTTTGTGATTCATTCTATAGCAGATTCTATGCACATTTGCCACCATAGAGTCGCAGGCGGTAGCGAGGAGTAGGCGAGTTGCGCAACTCAAATAAAAATAGCCGACTGCGCTACACTGCAAATGGGATGGGACATGCTGGCAAGCGCATTGACCTGCGCAAAGACCTATTGGTCGGGGGATAAGTTACCATCGGGCCTCGCTGTACAAAAACTTGCCAAACACGTACCGGCAGACAATTAAAAACTCTAAGTCGCGCTATTCACGGGGCGGCTCATATGGTCCTGCAGCTACGGTGTCCATATGGTCGAGTTGAGGAGCAAGCATGGTAAACGATCTGGGCAATACGGACGACCTCGAGTTGATGCCGACGGGCGGCGGCTATATGGTGCGGCGCGATCGCTTGATGAACGAGCTCATCGTTAAAGGGCGCAAGGCGGGAATTGTTTTGCTCTACGCGCCCGATGGGTTTGGTAAGACGTCGGTGTTGCTGCAATACGTGCAGGAGGTTAAATCGGACCCCACGCGAGGGCCGGTTCGGATTATCGAGGCCGACCGCGCGATTGGACGCGAGCTCTTTATGCAGCTCGAGGTTGTCGCCGATGAGCTTAAGGACAAACCTCATTCGCTCGTTGCGATCGACAACGTGCCCAATCTCGAGCAGCACGAAACCGAGGATCTCATCGATCGAATCCGCAGCTTACGTGCTACGGGGACGGGGGTCTTTATTGCCTGCCGCCCCTCCAACCGATTGCTTATCCACGGGCTGGGCGATTCTGTAAAAGTCAATGCGCAGATGCTCAAGGTGCACGCCTATGAGTATTCGTCATGGGCCACGACGTTCTCAATCAGCACATCGCTTGATTTCTATCGGCTCACACAGGGTGTACCCGAGCTGGTATCTGCCCTGCAGACGGGAATGTATGGACAGGGCGATGTTGCCGGGTTGCTCGAGAACGAAATCGTCAACGTGTACGGTGCGGCGCTGGCCGATCTCGCATCGCTCGAGAACAACCTGTTGTTTACCGTTGCCTGTTTGATGGTGCTGATGGGCGAGGGCCGCATTGCGGAGCTAGAGGCGTGCGGCGTGAGGCTTTCGATGGTCGACCAGTCCACCTTTGTGCGCGATTATCCGATTTTTGGCGTGGATCCGTCTGATCGCACCTTTAGGTGTTTGGGCGCTAAGGACAACGCGCGCCTGAGGCTGCGAAAGCTTGTTGCCGAGATCCGTCCCGAACTTGTATCGCGGGCTGCTCGCATTTTGATCAAGGCGGGCCGATGCGATTTGGCTATGGACCTGGCCGACGCGTTCTTGGACCGCCATGTGGTATTGGAACTTGCCGGGCAGTATGGGGCCGATCTTGCCCTGACCGGGCACGGAGGGGACATTTGCCGTGCGGCGTCGGCGATGATCAATGCGGAAAAGCAGGAGCAAGAGCCGGCACCCGCCGAGGCACTCGGCGTGTATCTGGCGGCTGTCAGCGTGTGCAATACAAAGCTAGCAAGGTATATGGCGTCCGTTATCGAACGTGCGGGTGACCAGGCGGCCCGCGAGGTCGATCCCGCTACCTGGAAAATAGCCCAGGCGCTCACCATCGCCTTTTATGGCGACAATGACCTGGGGCTTCCCGCCAACCCTGTTGTGCAAGAACAGACATCCTGCGAGGTGCTCGACATGCTGTCCGCGCATATCGAGGTCAAGCGCCACCTAACCGAGCGAGCGGAAGACGGCAATGTTCTCGCGAAGCTCAAGGCGTGCAAAGCTTATGATTGCGAGCTCGACATCGCGGGGATTCTCATACAGGCCGACCATATGCTGGTGGAGCTGTTCGACGGCTCGTTTGCTAAACCCGACGAGCGCGATGACAAGATGGCGCAGATACTCGAGGCGCTCGATATCCGCGGGCTTAAGGCGCCATCCATTTGGCTGCGTATGGTGCTGGCCGCGCGGCGCCTGCTCGCGGGCTTGCCCGTGACCGACGATGTGGCGTTTGGCGAGCTCGACCGCTTTGCGGTGCGTGTTCGTGACAATCAAATTCAGCTGTTTGGGTTATTGCTGGAGGGTTGGCAATCGCTGGCGGAGGGGCGGCCGGTCAACGCGAAGTTCCGTGCGGTTCAGGTGCTCAAGCTCGCCGACGAATCGATTGCGTACATGCGCGAAAACGCGTTGCTGCTGGAGCGCGTGGCGTACCTGCGCAATACGTCGCTGGTATCGGTTCGCGAAGAGGCGGAGCTGCTCGACATTAGCAAGACGCAGGTCGGTGGCTCAGAAGCCTGGATCGTGGCGCTGCACCTGGCCGCTGCGGGCCGCGATAGCGATCTTGCCGCCTGGATGTCTATGAATCGCTCGGGGATTTTAGACCCATCGTATCGGCTATTTGCGCGTCTTGCGATGCACTGTCTGGGCGAGCCTGCCGTCAGGATTCGCAAGAAGCTTCCGGTGCGTGAGCTGTCGCGGTATTCACTACGCGATGATTTTGAGGGCGAAAGCGAGCACCTGTTCCAGGCGGGCGAGGTTAAGGCTGTCGATACGATCGGCCATATTGAGATGCGCATGTTTGGCACATTTCGCGCCGAGCGCGACGGCTTTCCCATCACGGATAAGATGTGGCGTCGCAAAAAGGCGGCAACACTTGCCGAGCGGCTCGCGTTGGGCATGGATGCCATGGTCGACCGCGAGACAATCGCCATGGAGTTGTGGCCCCATGCCGAGTTTAGCGCCGCGCGCAACAATCTGTATTCGACGGTATCGCGCTTGCGCTCGGCTTTGGGTCCAACGCCGGATGGCAAGTCGTGCGTGCTCATCCAAAACGAGTGCATAGGGCTCAACGGCGACTACGTTAAGACCGATGTAAGGCTCTTTGACCAGCTGAGCCGCGAGATCCTGGGAAACCGTATGGGCGCGAGAGGCCCTCACCTGGTTGAGCTTTGTCTTAAGGTTGAGCAGCTCTACGCGGGGCCGCTGTATGTTCCCACCGGTTGCAACCCCACGTTTTTTACGCGCATGCGCCACATTATGCAATCCAAGTACATCGACTGCATGATTAGGGGAGCGAATGCCGCTCTCGAGGAAAATGACCTGCAATCGGCAATTTGGCTCGTTGAATCGGGGCTTCGCCAAGAGACTGCGCGCGAGGACATGGTTCGCTGTGCCATGCGCGTTTACGGTGCGGCGGGACGACGCCGCGATGTTGTCGAGCTATACAGCGGCCACATGCACCACCTGCGAGAGCAGGTTCAAGGCGTGCCCGAGCCCGAGACAAGGCGCCTGTATGAGCGCCTGGTCGAAGGCAGGCACAAGCGCGTGCTTGTCGAGCGATAAAAAACGGGCGCCCGAATCACTCGGACGCCCGCAGACTACTCGGTATGGCCAGTCGGTTTTAGACGAGCTTGATCTTCTCGATATCCTTGCGCGAGGACTCGCGATACAGCGAGAACTTGCGGCCGATAACCTGAACGACGTCGGCGTGGCAGCGCTCGGCGAGCTCCTCGGCGGCCTCGCGGGCAGAAAGGCTGGAGCCGTCCAGCACGGAGCACTTAACGAGCTCGTGCTTCTCCAGGTAGGCGACCGTCTGCTCGACGGTGCCTTCGTTGACATCGGACTTACCGATGATGATGGCGGGGTTGAGGTGATGGGCCATGCTGCGAAGCTGCTTGACCTGGGCTCCTGTCAGTGCCATGGGTTCTCGCTTTCTATGTATGGGGCGCCCCGCAATGGGGCCTTAATCTACGTGAGCTGTCCCACGATAGCGCAGGAACGGCGTGGTGTGGAGCGCGTTTGCCCAGTTCGCAAAGAATGCGGATGCCGGGCGGGAAGACGATGCAAGCTTTAGATGGGCTACGGGCGGGGTACGGAGACCGGCTCCCAGGCGATAAACGCCCATCGGACTTTGCGGATGTGGTCGAGCATGTAGCGTCCCTGCGGTACGCCCTTGGATCCCGGCTCACCGGCATGCGGGTTCTCGATCATGTGGTGGGCGATATAGTTGCGCAGGCGGTCGATCTTGTCCTCGTTGCCGTGCTCGAGCATGCGAGAAAAGTCTGCCACGCCTGCCTCGAGACTATCGAAGGTGTCGCGGCGGGGTGATTCAAAATACGTGACCTGTGGCAGTGCACCCATCTGAATAAGGATGTTAAAGGCGTACACAAAACCATTGCTGCAGGTAACCGAGGCGCCGATGGCATTCATCAAGTGCAGGTCATAACGCGGGCTCGAGTTGGCGACCATCGTAACGGCACAACGCCGACGAGCCGTTCGATCAAGCTTGGCAAGTGCGCCTTTTAGGTTGGTCGTGGTGACAGAGCGACTGGCAAAGGCAACATCCACCGCTTTTGCGACCGGTCCAACCAAATCCCAATCATCATCCCAAGCAAGCTCAAGCGGTGTAATAAGATCCTCGAGCCCGTAATACTCAACGCCGGCATCAAGGGTGCCCAACATAGCGGGGGAGAAGTCGGCTGCAATCACAGGATGCCCAGCCTGAGCAAGCGGAATAGCAATCGACCCAGCCCCACACCCCATATCGAGCACCGACTCACCAGGCTCAAGCGCCAGCAGTTTTATAAAATCCCGAGCATACGGGGCAGTCTCCGATGGCCGAAAATGCCGAGCCCGCTTATCCCACTCAAAAGGATCATCAGCCCGATGCCGATCAGCTTGCAAGCGCATCCATTCGTCATTCCAATCAGCAGAAAGAAGCTCAGAGCGAGCATCCCCATCAACCACGGGCCAACCTCCTAGCAACAAAAAAGCGACTCCTCCCAAAAGAAGAGCCGCAACCAGCATATATCAGAAAGAACCGATCCAACGCCAAACCGCCATACCAGCAAAGTAGGGCAGAAGCGAAGCGACTGCCAAAGGGATAGAACCCAACCGAGGTCCCGTTGTGCGTGAGCCCCGGGGAGGGCAAATATATAAGGTCGATCGCGAGTTCCGCACGAGCCGGAGAGCACTTAATGTGCTCTCCGTGCGAGTCAGGACTGTCCGAGCAGGCGACCTTATATATTTGCCCTCCCCGGGGCTCCTCGCCAGTCCCCCTCAGCTAGTTCTTCAGCGAGTTCAGCGGTGCCGGGAAGCGTCCACCACGGTGTGCAAGCACGGTGCCGGCGTTGGGGTTCACCGGCATGATGGGCGCACGGCCGAACAGACCGCCGTACTCAACGCAGTCGCCCACACCCTTGCCGATAGCGGGAATCACGCGCACGGCCGTGGTCTTGTTGTTGATGACGCCGATGGCCATCTCGTCGGCGATGATGCCGGCGATGGTCTCGACTGGGGTGTCGCCGGGGATGGCGATCATGTCCAGGCCAACGGAGCACACGCAGGTCATGGCCTCGAGCTTCTCGAGCGAAAGTGCGCCGGCCTCGACGGCAGCAATCATGCCGGCGTCCTCGGACACGGGGATAAAGGCGCCCGAGAGACCGCCCACGCTGGAGCTGGCCATGACGCCGCCCTTCTTGACGGCATCGTTGAGCATGGCGAGCGCGCAGGTCGTGCCGGGGCCACCGCAGGTGCCCACGCCGATGATCTCGAGGATACGCGCGACGGAGTCGCCGATGGCGGGCGTGGGAGCCAGCGACAGGTCGACAATGCCCTTTTCGACACCCAGGCGACGGGCGGCCTCGCGGCTCATGAGCTCGCCGGCACGGGTGATCTTAAAGGCGGTCTGCTTAATCTTCTCGGCGACTTCCATCATCGATGCGGAATCGGGCAGCGTCTCCAGGGCTGCAGCCATAACGCCGGGACCCGAGACACCTACGTTGATGACGGCGTCGGCCTCGCCACCGCCGTGGACGGCACCCGCCATAAACGGGGAGTCCTCGACCATGTTGGCAAAGCAGACAAACTTGGAGGCGCCAACGGAATCCTCGTCTGCCGTAAGCTTGGCGGCATCGATGATGGTCTGAGCCGCCATGAGCACGGCATCCATGTTGATACCGGCGCGCAGGCTGGCGACGTTGACGCTGGAGCAGACGCGGCTGGTGGTAGCGAGCGCCTGGGGGATGGACTGGATGACGCGGCGGTCGGCGTCGCCGATGCCCTTCTGGACGAGCGCGGAGAAGCCGCCCAGGTAATCGATGCCGAGCGTCTCGGCCGCGCGGTCGAGGGCATGCGCGATGGGGGTGAGGTCCTCATCCTTGCAGCATGCGGCGATCTGCGCCACTGGGGTGACAGAAACGCGCTTGTTGACGATGGGGATACCGTACTCGCGCTCGAGGTTCTCGGCGGTCTCGACCAGGTGCTCAGCCGTGTGCGTCACGTGGTCGTAGATTTTCGTGCACATGCGGTCGAGGTTCTCGTCGCCGCAACCCATGAGCGAAACACCCATGGTGATGGTCCTGATGTCGAGGTTCTGCTCCTCAACCATGCCGCGGGTTTCCGCGATTTCTGCGGGCGTGATCGCCATCCTTGCGCTCCTATCTGCCAAAACGAGCATAGTCTTATCTATTCTAACGTGCCGCACGTGCTAAGTGGCGCGTGCGGCACGTTTTGGTGCTCGGTTGTTTCCGTTGTGTTACTGCCCAAAGACCTCTTCGGCGATACGAGCACTTTCGGCGGCGTCCTTGGCGTAGTAGTCAGCGCCGATCTGCTTGGCGTATTCGGGGGTGAGCACGGCACCGCCTACGATGATCTTGACGCCCGGCACCTCGGCATGAAGCAGCTTGATGGTCTCCTCCATGGCGACGACCGTGGTGGTCATAAGCGCCGAGAGGCCGACGAGCTTAATGCCGCGTTCCTTGACGGTCTTGAGCACCTCCTGCGGGTCGACGTCGCGGCCTAGGTCAAAGACGGTGTAGCCGTAGTTGTCGAGCAGCATCTTGACGATGTTCTTACCGATGTCGTGGATGTCGCCCTTGACGGTGGCCACGCAGATCTTGCCCTTATCGGCAATCTCGCCGGCGGGCATCAGCCGCTTGATGGTGTCGAAGCCCACGCGCGCGGCCTCGGCCGAGGCCATGAGCTGCGGCAAGAAGAACTTTCCCTGGTCAAAGAGGACTCCGACCTCGTCGAGGGCGGGGATAAAGTGGTTGTTGATGAGGTCCATGGCGTCGTGATCTGCCAGAAGACGCTCGGTCTCGGCTGCGATCTCGCCTTTGCGGCCCGAGACGACCATGCGACGAATCGGGTCGTCGTTGCCGTCGGTGCCGGAGGTGCCAGCAGTGGGTGCAGTGTCGGTCGATGCCGCCTGAGCCGCTGCCGGGTTGGCGGCGATCTTGTACGGATCGGTCCAGCCGGCGTAGCGCTCGATGTATCCGCTCGAGCCCTCGTCCTCAACGCTCAAGACGCGATAGCTGTAGACGGTATCCATAAAGCGCTTGGAGCCCGGGTTCATGATGGGGGCGTCCAGGCCTGCGCCGAAGGCGGCAGCCAAAAAGACCGAGCCCAGCAGCGGGCGGGCGGGCAGACCAAAGCTGATGTTCGACACGCCGAGCGCGCACTTGACGCCCAGGCGTTCCTTGCACAGGGACATGGCGCGCAGGATCTGTTCGGCCTGGCGCTGGTTGGTCGAGGCGGTCATGACCAGGCAGTCGATGAGGATGCGGTCCGGTCCGATGCCGTAACGGGCAGCCTCGGCCACGATGCGCTCGGCGATGGCGAAGCGAGCCTCGGCAGTATCGGGGATGCCGTCTTCGTCGAGTGTGAGACCGACGACGTTGGTGCCGTAGTGGGCGACTAGCGGGAAGATCTCATCCATGATCTGCTGTTTGCCATTGACCGAGTTGATGATGGGCTTGCCGGCGTAGCGGCGCACGGCTGCCTCGACGGCTGCGGGGTCGGTGGAGTCGATCTGCAGCGGCAGCAGCGTGGAACCCTGGAGCTGCTCGGTCGCCTGCTGGATGATCTTGACCTCGTCGATCTCGGGCAGGCCTACGTTGACGTCCAGGATGTCGGCGCCCTGTTCCTGCTGGCTGATGCCCTGGCTCACGACGTAGTCTAGGTCGCCGTCGCGCAGGGCCTGTTGCAGGCGCTTTTTGCCGGTGGGATTGATGCGCTCGCCGATGACGGCGATCTTGTGGCCGTCGCAGGGGAGGTCCACGACCGTCTGGGCGCTCGTGACCGACATACTGGGCTTGCGGTGACGCGGGCTGGGCGTGTGGTTGTCGATGAGGGTGCGAAGTGCCGCCATGTGCGTGGGCGTGGTGCCACAGCAGCCACCCACGACGCTCACGCCGTCCTCAATCATGCCGGCGACGGCCTCGGCGTATTCGGGTGCCTGGATGTCAAAGACGGTATTGCCGTCATCGTCCACGCGGGGCAGTCCCGCATTGGCCTGCACCATAACGGGCTTGTCGGTAACGGTGAGCATGCGTGCGGCGAGCCCTCGGAGCTCGGCCGGTCCCTGGCTGCAGTTGATGCCTAAAACGTCGGCGCCGATGGCGTCGAGCGTGACGGCGGCCACCTCGGGACTCGTACCCAGGAACGTGCGACCGTCTTCCTCAAAGGTCATGGTGGCAAAGACGGGCAGGTCGGAGTTCTCGCGGCAGGCGAGGACGGCAGCCTTGATCTCGGCAAGGTCGGTCATGGTTTCGATAATAAAGAGGTCCACACCCGCATCGACGCCGGCACGCACTTCCTCGGCAAAGAGGTCATAGGCCTCGTCGAAGCTCAGGGTGCCCAAGGGGCGAAGCAGCGCGCCGATGGGACCGATATCGCCGGCGACGTAGTGGGCGCCGGCCGCGCGGGCGCAGGCGACGGCGGAGGCAAAGACATCTGCCACGGTGGCGGCACCGTCGAGCTTGTGGGCGTTGGCACCAAAGGTGTTGGCGGTGATCACGTCGCAGCCGGCCTCGACGTACTGACGCTGAATATCGGTAATGACCTGGGGCTCCTCAAAGTTGAGCAGCTCGGGCAGGGCGCCGGCCTTCATGCCGGCCGCCTGCAGCATGGTGCCCATGCCGCCGTCGAACAAGAGGTGTCCCGTGCCCTCGATGGCGGCGCGCAGGCGATCGTCCTTAATGCGAAGGTCGCCGATCGTGCGCGTCTTGTACGTGGCGCCGTTACAACGCGCAGTATTGACGGGCGCTGCCAGCGCGGTACCGTCGGAATCATGGGTGATAAGCGGAGTAAACATCGAGGGCTCCTAATGGCTGGAATAGCAGGTGGTGTGGGCGGCGCGGAAGCGGCAGTGCTCGCGCATGCGGCAGATATTGCAGGTGGGGCGGCTCTGGGCGTCGTGGACCTCGCCGTCAAACAGACCGATCACTGCGGTCACACTCTTGGTGGGCATGAGCAGGCTGGTCGGCGTGACGGTAAGCCCGATGAGCCGCGTGGCGTTGAGTGCAGCAACGATTGAGCGCTGGGCCGTAAGCGGGCAGTCGCCGTAGCCGGGACTAAAGCGCCAGTTACCAGCGAGTCCGTGTGCGGCGGCCGCAGCCTTGACTTGCTGGTCCATTTGCTCGACGGCAGCTTCCACATAGGCGGAGCACGCGGCGTCGAGCACGGCTCCCTCTAGGGGTTGCTGGGCTCCCGTGGTGCGCAGACGACGCTCGGCTTCCATGCCGAGGGTGCATGCCATGAGTGCGGCAAAGCGGGCGTCTTTGAGATGTCGATAGATGTCGCGGCCACGCAGCTCAACGTTGGTACCGACCAAGCGAATGCAAGGCTCTCCCTGCTCGTCCACGCCCGTGGCATCGATGGCAAATACGCGGCGCACGCCACGGGGCTCAATGTCCAGCTCCAGACGCTCAACGACAAGCTCAATACGCTGCGACAGCTCGGGCTCAATCTGCTGACCGCCGTAGCCCAGGTAGCGCAGCATCTCGGCACGGTCGACGCGGGGATGGTGGGCATCATCGATACGGTAGAGCGCCGGCGACGCAAGGTCGGCCGGCACTTCAACAAAAGCTGTATCGATGTGCGGTTTTTCCATTACCCCAGGCGCTCCATAATGGTTGCGGCGATCGCAGGACGATTCATAGTGTACAGGTGCAGACCGTCGGCACCGTGCTCCTTAAGGTCGCAAAGCTGACGAGCAGCATAATCTACACCGGCCGCCTGCAGGCTCTCGGGGTCGTTCTCGTACTTGGCGAGAATCTTGATGACGGGGGAGGGTAGCGACGCGCCGCACATAAAGACCATGCGGCTGATCTGCGACTTGCCCATAAACGGCATGATGCCCGCGGTAATGGGCACGGTGATACCGGCCTTGTCGGCAAGCTCGCGAAAACGGTAGAAGCACTCGTTATCAAAAAAGAGCTGCGTCACAAAGAAGCTCGCGCCGGCGTCCTGTTTTTGCTTGAGGTGCTCGACCGAGAGGTTGAGATCCTCGCAGGCAATGTGGCCCTCGGGGTAGGCTGCGGCGCCCACGCAAAAGCCGGCGTCGACGAGCTCGGGGATAAGGTCGCGGGCATAGGCGTAGTCCGAGGCGGGCTTATCGTCCTCGGTCGCGCCGGCGGGAAGATCACCACGCAGGGCCAGGATGTTTTCAACGCCGGCGGTGCGATACTCGTCGATCTTGGCGGCGATGTCGGCGTGGGTGCGGCCCACGCAGGTGAGGTGCGCTACCGAGGGCGTATCGAATTCGCTCGAAATCATATGCGCGATGGGGGCGGTGGTGGCACCGTTGCCCGAGCCACCGGCCGAGCAGGTGACCGAGACAAAGCTCGGCGAAAGCTTGCACAGATTGCCAGCAACCTCGCGGGCCGTGTCGAGGGTCAGCTCGCCCTTGGGCGGGAACATCTCAAACGAAACGGGCGCGGTGCCCTGGGATGCTGCCTGCTTAAAAACCTCGTCGACGCGCATATCGTGCTCCTTTAGATATTTAGTGCGATGTATTGTAAGGATTCTACAGCACCACTGTGTCACGGTGGAGTTTTACTCGCTATTTGGGAATACCAATCGAAGATGCTTCGCTATCGGCATTTCCTATAACAACGTAGCTCATTTGAGACGGGGCTTTTTCCCATCAACCAGGTACCTGGGGCAGTCTTTTTGGACGGGGCTTTTGGTTGGTATTGCGAGCGCTGTCTGGTGCGGTTAGAGCGGTCCCGTTTCCCTGAGCCGGCTCGGGCTGCGCGGTTGCGTGCTCCGAGGATGCGAGGTGCGCCATGATCAAGCGTACGCTCAAGAACCGCGCCGTCGATACGCAGCAGGTATCCGCCGAGCGGGAAGGTTGCTGTAAGCCTAATTGGCCAGGCTGGCGAGCGCGTCGACGAAGGCTTCGTATGACGTGCATTCCAAAAGTCGGCGTATGTTGGCGGGTTCGATGAGAGAGCCCGCCACGCGGTCGAATACCGTGTTGAACGACGAGCGCTCCGCCGGGCTAAAGCACAGCATGAGAACGAGGTTGACCTGCGTATCCTGCCATTGGATGGGCTTTTTGGAGATGAGCACGGAAATGCGGGAATGCTTGCCGACGAGTCCCACGGTATGGGGCATGGCAAATGCTCCCATGGCAGTCGAGGACATTTCCTCGCGTTCAAATACCTTGTCGATATAGGGTCTATCCGCAAAACCGCTGTCGACCAGGCCGCGCCCCATGTGTTCGATGCAGGCGGCGCGGTCGGAAAGATCGTCCCGAACCTCAAAGAGCACAGGATCGATGAGTTCGTGCAGCAGGTCTTTGAACGCGGAGCGCTTACGTGCGTCCAAGATGCCCTCGATCTTGCTTCTGAGGTTTGCGATGTCGGTGCTTGAGGGCACGGGGGCGATCTGGAGCGTTGGGACTTGGAGCACGCTCTGGATGGGCGAGATGCAGATGACGAGGTCGTCGGGGCAGTCCGTGAGCTCCGCCTCGTCTGTCGCGATGCGCGTGATCATGAGCTGCTCGCCAAAGCGCCCAGCGAGCTGTTCGACGAGGCGTGGCCCCATATCGTAATAGGAGGGGCAGAAAATGGTTGCCTTTGCCTTGGCGTCAGCTTCGCGCTGGGTGCCGACGGCGCTGCCAAGGTGCAGGGCGATATACGCGATCTCGTCGTCGTTGATCGTGACGCCAAGATCGTTGGTGATGGTCGATGCGAGTGCGACGGCGGCGTCGTAGATAAGGGGGCAACCGGTTTTGACGCTTTCGGTAAGCGGGTTGCGCGAGGGCTTTTGGGTGCGCGCCCGGACAAGGAGACCTCGCACATGCAGGCCAAAGCGCACAAGAAAGCCCCGATCAGAAAGGTCGATACCATAGAGCTCATTGAATTGCGCGGTGAGCTTTTCGACGAGCGCCATGCAGTCCGTGCCGATAAGCTCCGCAAGGTTGCTTTCGGTTGCCGAACGGTAGTCGATATCGGTCGAACGCGCCATGATGAGCAGGGTGAGCTCGCGAAGCTCTTCTGCGGGAAACTCAATCGAGAGGGAAGCCCCCAGGGCGTCCGCGAGCTCACAGGCGATGGTGCGGTCCTCCTCCGGTAGGTCCGCGGTATTGCCGGCATCGAGACTTTCGGACCTGCGGATGCGATCGATTGAGATTGCGAGGTGCAGCAGCAGGTCCGAGAGCGCATAGTCGTTGATAAAGCGATGGTGGCGATAGAGCGTGTCGCTCACCAGCTGTTGAACGGACTTGATGTCGATATCGGGAAAGGCCCGTGAGAGCGCGCCGGTACCCATGAAGCCGTTGTTTGTCTCTTGCCGAAGCATGCCCGAGAGGAGCTTGCGCTTGTTGCGCTCCGTTCCGTTGAGGGAGATGCGGTCTCGGTGGGTAACGAGCTCAAGGTCGTTGCGCGCGAGGGTGCGCTTGGCGCGCGCGAGGTCCGTTTTGAGCGTCGACATGCTTACCGACATCTCGTCACATAGGTCCCACAGGTCGATGGGGTCGCCATCGGGCTGCATGATCAGATGGTTGACGATGTAGTCGCTGCGTTCCTTTGAAGAACCGAAGCGCTCTCCGTCGTCCGTCTTGAGGACGTCTGCCGCAAGGTTGCGGTCGATTGTGTAGCCGACAGGCGTTGAGGTGAGGATTCCTGGGCATGAGGTGTTGATCTCGCGCACATAGGTCCTGACGCTTCGCACACTCACATCGAGCGTCTCGGCGAGTGTCGCGGCCGTCTGCGGCGAGTTGCTGACAAGACTGCGGATAAGCTGATGATGTACCGCCCTCACGATAGCTCCTTCTACCTTGATTTCCTGCGTCTCATATTCCGTCAAATTGCAAAGGCGGGCAAGTGAGGACTTGCATGCAGGGGGTGAATCGGGACCGATACACGCGTTTCACAACGGGTGTGCAAAACGCAAGATGCGTTCTTGCGCGCAACGGGGTAGGGTTGAAGCGTCAAAAGGCAAGGGCCCTTGCAACGACACAAAACAGAAATCACGCGGACAAGCGTGGCAAGAAAGGATACGACCATGTCTAAGCTCAACGTTCTGCTCGTATGCGGCTCGGGTGCAAGCTCTGGCTTTATGGCTGCCAATATGCGCAAGGTGATCAAGGAGCGCGGCCTCGATATCGCGGTGACCGCCCGTAGCGAAAGCGAGATCGAGAACTATATCGACGAGATCGATGCCCTTATGGTCGGTCCGCACCTCGCCTATATTCTCGAGGACATCGATGAGTACACGCAGGGCGCCGATGTGAAGGTGATCCTTATGAAGGCGGATTACTACTCAAAGCTCGACGGCGCAGCCGCGCTGGACGACCTGCTCAGCAATATCGGCTAGGGGGATCGGATGAAAAAGCTGCTCGACTGGATGGAATCCAGCTTCACCCCCATGATGAACAAGATCAACCACAACGTTTGGGTGATCACGCTCAAGGACTCTATCAACCAGACCATGCCCTTGATCTTCCTGGGATCGATCTTCTCGCTGCTGAGCATTCCGGGGTCTGCCTTTGGATGGGAATGGTGGCCGCAGTTTGGCCAGCTCACCAACTGGACCATGGGTCTGATCTCGCTTATGATGGCGTTTCTCATCCCCTTTAACTTTATGGAGAAGAGCCGCCTGCGCAAATCGCGCATCATCGCCGGTATCAGCGGCGTCATCCTCTTTTGCATCTGCATCACGCCGCGCCTGCAGGCCGACGAGGCAATCGGCTTTGCCCATAGCGCCTTCGGCGCGGGCGGAATGTTTGCCGCCATCGTCTGCGGCATTATCACGGGCCTGATCCTCAGGGCGTTTGGCAAGTTCTCGTTCTTTAGTGAGGAGTCCTCGCTTCCCGATTTCATCCGCGCCTGGTTTGACCAGATGCTGCCCTTGGGCACCATCGTGCTGCTCGGTTGGATCGTCGTGCTCAACCTCGGGTTTGACCTGTACAACACGGTTCTGATGATCTTCATGCCACTGCAGAACTTCGTCGAGACCTGGTGGGGCTTTGCGCTGTTCAACCTGATCGGAACAATCTTCTACGCCATGGGCATCTCCGCTTGGATCCTCACACCTATCACCACGCCGCTCAGGCTTGCGGGCATCGAGGCCAACATGACTGCGGGTGCCGCCAACGTCTTCACGAGCTCGTTCAACTACTCGTATCTGACGATCGGCGGCGTGGGGTGCACGCTTGGTCTTTCGCTGATGCTCTTCCTCTCGCGCTCCAAGCGTCTCAAGGCGCTCGGTAAAGCCGTCGTGGTCCCGGCATTGTTCAACATCAACGAGCCCACGGTCTTTGGCGCGATCGTCTGGAACCCGATCCTCATGCTCCCCATGTGCATCAACACGGTGCTTGCGAGCCTGATCTCGTTCTTCTTTACCAAGATCGTGCTGTTTGCCCCCGTGCCCAAGATTTTGTTCCAGCTGTGGTATTGCCCGCTTCCCATCAGCACCTGGCTTGCCACCGAGGGCTCCATCCAGGCCGTGCTTCTGTGCGTGCTGATCTTTGTGGTGACGACGCTCGTGTGGTACCCGTTCTTCAAGGTGTACGAGAAGCAGGTTCTTGCCGAGGAGGCCGCAGAGGCCGGCGACAAGGACGCCCTCGATTCCGCAGAGGCATAAGCGGACGGTACGTATTGTTTTCTGGGCAGGCGTGGCGCGACGCCCTGTCTGCCCTGCTCAAGTAAGGAATGTTACATCATGACTAACGATAAGATCCAGGCAGCAATGTCCATCGTGCTCAACGCCGGCGACGCCCGCCTTGCAAACAAAGACGCGCTCGAGGCTATGGCCCAGTGGGACTTTGCTGCTGCCGAGGACAAGATGAAGCTCGCGCACGAGAAGATCACCGCCGCCCACAAAACGCAGACCGATGCGATCCAGGAGGAGGCCGCCGGCGGGGAGCAGGAGTACTCGCTGCTGTTCACCCACGCCCAAGATCACCTGATGACGGTCAACTCCGAAATCGTGATCACCAAGCAGATCCTCAAGATCTGCAAGAGCCTCGATGCCCGCCTGAGCGTGCTTGAGGGAGGGGAGAGCCATGCATAAGGTTCCCCGCACGTTTCCCGAGGGCTTTTTGTGGGGCGGCGCCGTTGCCGCCAACCAGTGCGAGGGCGCATGGGACGCCGACGGCAAGGCTCCGAGCGTGGCGGATATCAACGAGTTTCGCGACGATATCCCCATCGGTGAGAAGCACAACCGCGAGATCACCACGACGTTTATCAAGGAAGCACTCGAGAGCAAGGACCGCATCTTCCCCAAGCGCGAGGGTATCGATTTTTACCATACCTACCCTGAGGACCTTGAGCTGCTTGCCGATATGGGGCTCAACACCTTTAGGACCTCGATCGCGTGGTCACGCATCTTCCCCAACGGCGACGATGCGGAGCCCAACGAGGAAGGCCTTGCGTTCTACGACCGGCTCTTTGACAAGATGATTGAGCTCGGCATGGAGCCGATGGTCACGCTCTCGCATTACGAGATGCCCATCAACCTCACCCTCTCCTATACGGGCTGGTACTCGCGCGAGACGATCGATTGCTTTGAGCGCTACTGCAAGGTCGTGTTTGACCGATATGCCGGCAAAGTCAAGTACTGGATTCTGGTCAACCAGATCAACCTGATCGAGCATGAGTCCTTTAACCATCTGGGCGTTGCCGAGGACAAGGTCGACGATCTGCCTTCTGCAAAGTACCAGGCGGTCATGAACGAGATGGTTGCATGCGGTCGCGCGACGCGCTATGCCCATGAGCACCATCCCGAGATGCAGATCGGCATGATGCTCTGCGGTGGTCCCTCGTATGCAGCTTCGTGCAAGCCCGAGGACGCGCTCGCGACGCTGCGCTTCAACCAGATGCAGTTCTTCTTCTCGGATGTGCTGCTGCGCGGCGAGGTTCCCGGATCCGCATATCGCTTTTGGGAGGACAACGGCATCAAGGTCCAGATCTCCGACCAGGATATCGAGGACCTGCGCAACACGGCCGATTTCTGCACGTTCTCCTACTACTACGTGCGCGTGGTGAGCAAGGAATCGTTTGAGGACGGTTACGACGCCAAGCGCAACAAGGAGCTGCCGGCGAATCCGTGGGGCTGGTGCATCGACCCCCTCGGTCTGCGCTTTACGCTCAACGCGTACTGGGATCGCTACCGCAAGCCCATCTACATTACCGAGAACGGCGTGGGCTGCTACGACACGCTCGAGGAGGACGGGACCGTTCACGATCCGTATCGTATCGACTTCTATCGTGCGCACCTTGAGCAGGTGCGCGAGGCCATCGCGGACGGAGTCGACGTGCGCGGCTACTACGCTTGGGGCCCCATCGATATTGTGAGCTGCTCGAGCTCCGAGATGTCCAAGCGCTACGGCTTTATCTACGTCGATCGCGATGACTACGGCCACGGTACCGGCAAGCGCGTCCTCAAGGACAGCTACTACTGGGCCAAGCATGTGATCGAGACTAACGGAGCCGACCTGGATTAATTTGGTGGCCCATGCTATTGCGGCGCCGCGGCTGTCACGAGATCGGTATCTGGAAAGACGGTGTCTGCCTGTAGCGGCAAACGGGTTCGCATAGGGTGCTGTTGATCATGGCCCCGTCGGGAGTGTTCCCGGCGGGGCCATTTTAGCTACCTCGACCGTCAGTCAGGCAAAACGCTAGCGCTGGCAGCCGAGGCAGCTAAAATAGCCCCGTCCCTAATTGACTACCCTTACACCGTGCGGGGAGGTCTGCAATTTATACAGTTCATTGGCTGTTAAGGGTGGCAATACTGCCGCGATGCGGTAACCTCATTGATTGGTTTCGCGACAGCAACACAACGGTAATGTCGCGGAAACACGGCGAGCCTAAGCTATGACTCGTTCGTTAGTAATCAACACCGCTTCTCGCGCGGTGCCGATACGAAGGGAGTTCCGTATGGCCGAACTTACTGACCGCTTCGGGACCATGGTGTTCTCTGAGGAAGTCATGAAGGACTACCTCCCCAAGGACATTTGGAAGCGCCTTGCTGCAACCCTCGAGGATGGTGAGCCGCTCGACCTGGATGTGGCCAACGCCGTTGCCCACGCCATGAAGGTGTGGGCCATCTCCAAGGGCGCTACGCACTACGCGCATTGGTTCCAGCCGCTTTCGGGCATCACTTCCGAGAAGCATGACAGCTTCCTCGAGCCCAACCACGACGGCACCGCCATTACCAAGTTCACGGGTAAGAACCTCATCCAGGGCGAGCCGGATGCCTCCAGCTTCCCCAACGGCGGCCTGCGCGCCACCTTCGAGGCCCGCGGCTACACCGCCTGGGATCCCACCAGCCCCGCCTTTATCAAGGACGACGTCCTGTGCATCCCCACGGCGTTCTGCTCCTACACGGGCGAGGCCCTGGACAAGAAGACCCCGCTGCTGCGCTCCATGACCGCACTCTCGCGTGAGTCCAAGCGTGTTCTCGCCCTCTTTGGCAAGACCCCCAAGAAGGTCGTTCCTTCCGTGGGCGACGAGCAGGAGTACTTCCTGATCAAGAAGGACGCCTACCGCAAGCGCAAGGACCTGGTCATCACCGGTCGCACCCTCTTTGGCGCCGCTCCCTGCAAGGGCCAGGAGCTCGAGGAGCACTACTTTGGCGCTATCCGCCCCACCGTCTCGTCCTATATGAAGGACCTGGACAACGAGCTGTGGGCGCTTGGCATTCCCGCCAAGACCAAGCACAACGAGGTTGCTCCCTGCCAGCACGAGCTCGCCCCCGTCTATGGCGAGGTCAACGAGGCCATCGACCAGAATCTGGTCATGATGGAGAAGATGAAGCTCATCGCCTCCCGCCACGACTTGGTCTGCCTGCTGCACGAGAAGCCCTTCGAGGGCATCAACGGTTCGGGCAAGCACAACAACTGGTCGCTTGGCACCGAGTCCGAGAATCTGCTCGATCCGGGCGACACCCCGCTCGACAACCTGCAGTTCATCGTCTTCCTCACCGCGGTGATCGAGGCCGTCGATAACTATCAGGAGCTCCTGCGTGCCTCCGTTGCTTCGGCCGGCAACGACCATCGTCTGGGCGCCAACGAGGCTCCTCCGGCGATTATGTCCATCTTCCTGGGCGACCAGCTTACCGAGGTCGTCGAGAAGATCATCGATGGCAAAGCTTCCGTCCATGCCACGCGCGGCGTGCTCGACCTGGGTGCCGATACCCTGCCCAAGCTGATGCAAGACAACACCGACCGCAACCGCACCTCCCCGTTCGCCTTCACCGGCAACAAGTTCGAGTTCCGTGCCTGCGGCTCCGAGCAGAACGTCTCCGACTCCAACCTGGTGCTCGATGCCGCCGTGGCCAAGTCGCTCAAGTCCTTCGCCGATGCCCTTGAGGGTACGCCCGAGGATAAGTTCCAGGACGCCGCGCTCGAGTACTGCAAGAAGGTGCTGACCGATCACCAGCGCATCCTGTTCTCCGGCGACGGTTACTCCGACGAGTGGCCCATCGAGGCCGAGAAGCGCGGCCTTGCCAACAACAAGACCACGGCCGACGCCCTGCCCGCCTTTGTTTCCGATAAGGCTATCGCGCTCTTTGAGGAGACGGGTGTCCTGACCAAGGCCGAGGCCCAGTGTCGTTACGATTGCAAGCTCGAGAAGTACAACAAGCTCATGAACATCGAGGCCACCACGATGGTTCGCGAGGCGCGTCGTACCTATCGCCCGGTCATTACCGCCTATGCCACCAAGGTCGCTAAGGGCCTTGAGACTATTCGTGCCGCCGGTGCCGAGGCTGCCATGCAGTGCGAACAGAACACGCTCAACAAGCTCTGCAACGGCATCACCACCATCAACGACTCCATCAAGGCGCTCGACGCCGTGCATCAGAAGGCCGAGGCTCTCGATGGCCAGGAGCAGGCCAACGTGTATGCACACGAGGTCGTTCCCGCTATGGATACGCTGCGTGCCGCCGTGGACGCCATGGAGGAGATCGTGGCCGCCGACTACTGGCCGGTCCCGACCTACGACGACATTCTGTTCTACGTGTAACAGACACGTTTGATTTTGCGTGCGAAGGGGTCTCGCCTGTGCGAGGTCCCTTCTTTTTTGTCGCCACCGGCGAAGACGGCAGAGGTTCTTGGCTGATTTGGCGCACGGGCTTGGCGCGCATGCGCCGAAACGAAAACAGCCAAGACAAAAAACGAACCCGCACGACTTAACATCGCACGGGTTCGCACATTTTCGGGTTGGTGCCCCCAGCGGGATTCGAACCCGCGATATCCACCTTGAAAGGGTGGCGTCCTTGGCCGCTAGACGATGGGGACAGCGGGAAAGAGTATAGCAGACTTTTTTGCCGGCGCGTATATCGTTGGCAAACTGGAAAACCACCACACAGGAGCCGACTCTCTATCCCGATTTTCAAATATCTCAATCTGTAACATCTGGGCGAGCAAATCGGCTCTATCTGTTACAGATCGAGACAGACGGCGGCAGTCGGGGCGAACATCTCAATCTGTAACAGTAAGACGACTTTTAACGGTCTGAATGTTACAGATCGAGACAAACTACCGTGGCGGGTCGAAACCACCACAAAGGTGCCTGTCCACTTTGTGGTGGTTAGGGGAGGAGCTTCATCGCGGCGTCGTGGGCGGCGTGCTCGTAGGTGTCGTCGAGGGGCGTGAGCGGCAGCAGGGCGGCGGCCTGTGCGTCGCCACGGCGCTCAAGGGCGTGGGCGATGAGCCAGTCGGCGAGCTCGGGGTTCTTGGGTAGCGCTGGTCCGTGCAGGTACGTGCCGATGACTCCCTTGTAGATCAGACCCTCAAAGTCATCGTCGCCGTTGTTGCCGGTGCCCACGACGACGGACGTTCCGAGCGGCATGGCCTCTGCATCGAGCAGGGTGCGGCCGCCGTGGTTCTCGAATCCCACAAAGGGCTCGGGTGCCAGGTCGGTCTTAACGGCGACGTTGCCGATCAGGCGGTCGGAGCCGCGCACGGTTTCGGCGGCAACGACGCCCAGGCCATCGATGCGATTCTCGCCCATATAGTACGAACGGCCGAGCAGCTGATAGCTGCCGCAGATAGCGAGCAGCGAGCCGCCGTCCTCAACATAGGCTGCGACCTTGTCTTTTTGAGCGAGCAGCTCGTGTGCCACGGCCAGTTGGTCGCGGTCGGAGCCACCGCCCATCATGACGATGTCGGCGTCGGTGAGATCGAGCGACTCGCCCATACGGACTTCGTCCACGCGCACGGGAATGCCGCGCCAGGAGCAGCGGCGCTCGAGGACAATGACGTTGCCGCCGTCGCCATAGAGGTTGAGGGCATCGGGATACAGGTAGACGATGCGTAGCGGGCGCGAAAGCTCGACCGGCGCAATGTCGGTGGGGACAGCGCTGCCATCGGCGCGCGTTACGGCGTGGGAGGCGACCGAGCTCGCATCGGTGCCCTTAAGCTCGTCGAGCTCCTTGACCAGCGGCGGGAAGGCCGTGTAGTTGGCGACTGCGTAGAAGGTGTCATCGGCGGCCTCGTCTGCCACGGCGCCAATTGCCTGCGCGACGTCCGAGATAATCGCGGCATCGATGCCGGCGTACTTGAGGCGTACCTGCATGTCGTGTGCACGCGTGCCTCCGGCAAAGGCGACAAGACCCGGCGTGTCGGCGATGCGCTCAAAGTCGACGTCGTAGATCCACGATACATCGTGGCCGTCGGCATCGTTGTCGTTGAGGAAGAAAGCGCAGAGTCTGCCGCCTGCAGTCTTGATGGACTGGATTTGTCGATCGAAGCCTACGGGATTCTTAGCCAGGTTGGCCTCGACGGTGCGGCCGGCGATATCCCAGCGCCCCATGCGTCCGCCGGCGGGCACATAGGCATCGAGCGTGGGCTGCAGGTGCGCCGTATCCACGCCCAACTCATGTGCGGCAAAGAATGCGGCGGCAACGTTGTAGACCATGTACAGACCGTTGTAGCGCGTGGCGATGTGTACGGCAGCCGCGTTGGACGCAGATCCAAAGACCAGGTCAAAATCGTAGCCGTCGCAGCCGAGCTCCACGCCCGTCACGCGACGGACAAGCGCAGGGCGTGCCCAACCGCACGAGGGGCAATGGTAGGCGCCGAGCTGGCCGTATTGCACGTAGTCGTACTCCAACGGGGTGTTGCACTGCGAGCAAAAGCGCGAGTCGCTAATGCGGTCAGACTCGGTGTCGGTGGCGCCGTCGATGCCAAAGGCGATGCTTGCATTGGGAACGCGCGCGGCGATCGCGGCACACAGCGGGTCGTCGGCGTTATAGATGAGCGTCGTTGTCGGCGAAAGCTCCAGCGCGTGGGCGATGACGTCCTGGGTGTGGTCGATCTCACCGTAGCGGTCCAGCTGGTCGCGGAACAGGTTGAGCAGCACAAAGTAGGTCGGCTTGAGCTTGGGCAGGACGCGCACCGTGTAGAGCTCGTCGCACTCAAAGACGCCTACGCGCTTGCTGCTGGCGGTTCGCTTAAGGTTGCCGCGCGCCTCGAGCAATGCGCCCACCACGCCTGGCTCCATGTTGTTGCCGGCGCGGTTGCATACCACGGTGGCGCCGCTGGCGGCAACGGCATCGGCGATGAGGTTGGAGGTGGTGGTCTTGCCGTTGGTGCCGGTGATCACCACGCTGCGGTCGACAAGGCCCGCGAGGTCGCTTAGCAGCTCGGGGTCGATCTTCATGGCGATGCGGCCGGGGAGTACGCCGCCCTGGCGCTTAAGGACGGAGCGCAGCCCCCAGCGGGCGATATCGCTCGAGGTGCAGGCGAGAAATGAGCGGAAGTTCATGAAGCCGTTCCTAACGTGAATGACATGGTCGTGGCGTTTGCGCCGTTAAAAGCCGTAACGGCGCGCAAATTCCTGGGCAAGCTGCGATACGTCTTCGCAAGCGTTGGTCCAGGGGGCAAAGTCGGGAGTATCCGAGATGATGCCGTCGGCCTCCCAAACTGCCTGATGCGAAAGGTCCCAGGGGTCGTGCGGTTCGGGCCGGCAGGGAAGGTACGGTGTCTGATACATGGGGTTCAGCAAAAAGAACGCGCCGCCCTCGCAGCGGTTGGCAAACTCGCGCAGCGCGCGTGTCGCCGGGCGCATCTTGTTCGTTTTGAACAACAGGATCGTGCGGGCGAGTAGGTACCAGGGGGAGCTCTCGAGGGCATCGGCCCCCATCTGCTCCTCGAGCTGGTGGGCCAGGGCAAAAAAGCCGTCCTCGTCTTCCAGGCGAGCGAGGGCGAGTAGCACGGTGCCTGCAGCTCGGGTGGGATAGCCTTCCGCCTTAAGAACGCGGCGAGAATAGTTGGCGGCAGCACGGTAGCGAGCGCTCGCTATGCACAGCTGCGAGATGGCCTCGAGCGTGTGGAGCCACCCGATAAGAGCCGGCTCGCTTACGGTGAGATCGGCCGCCGTCACGCCGTCCGTCAAAACCTTGTTGGCCCAGTAGTGCGGGGCCTCCATGTCGAACCCGGGCACGCTTTGCTGCAAGTAATCGGCCGTGGTCGCCTCGAGCTTCATCAAGTCGCCTAGACAGGCGTCGACGGGCGTGTCCGCCAAAATGATGGCGAGCAGCTGGGCATCGACGGCCAGCGCGTCGACGCGGACGATCTTGAGCAGCTCATCGCGCGTATCGTCGAACAGGTGGTTGCGCGTCTGTTCAAACTCCTCGTCGCTGCCCATGTCCTCGATACGATGGAGCTCGTCGAGCAGGTGGCGGTGGACGCCTGCATAGGACAGCAGTGCCTGGGCATGCTCGGTCTGCGCATACTTATGAGGGTTGACGCTCACGTCGTTATGGACAAGCTCGCGTGCTGCATCGGTGAGTTCGGGGTGCGACGCAAGGTAGGCGCGCTCCAGGTAGGCGGGGATGTAGACGCTCGGATCCATTAGAGGTCTCCTCCCTTAAACGGCAGGCCCTGCTCGGCCGCCCGCAGGATGCGCTCGTCAATCTGGGAACGCACGATATCGTTGGTGGCGACCCAGGCGGCAAAGCTGGCGTTGTCGGGGGCGCCCAAGCCCTCTTGCAGTACCGGCGTCGCCTCGGACAGCGCAAGGACAAGCTCGTCGGTGGAGCCCACGCCCACGTTGACGCGGGCATAGACGCCATCGGGAAACTCGGTTTGGAAATAGAGCGCCTCGGCTGCGTGTGGGCACGAGCGTGCAAGGATGCGCAAGTAGTGCTCGGCACCCTCGTAGTCCAGCTCGCGCCAGGCAGCGCTCATCAGCGCGATGAGCGTCCATGGGTCCAAGTCGCGCTCCGCGTCCTTGGGACGACGGCGTAGCGGCGTGTTGGTGAGATAGGGGACGGAGTGGGCAGAGCGAAAGCGCTTGAGCTCCTCGGCGGGGTATTCGAGCTTCGCCATGGCGAGCATCGCGGTGTGACGGACGCCGGCCGGATCGTTGGGGGCAAAGTCGAGGCTGCGGTTTGCGGCTTCGAGCGACATGCGATAGCGGCCGCTAATGAGGGCGCGCGACGCAAGGGCGGCAAGCCAGCGCAGGTAGGGGCGGCGCATAAGGTCGCCTGCGGCCTCGCGCTCGTAGGGGTCCTGCGCCGAGGCGATCTTGAGTGCCAGGTCGTGCTCGACTTCATCGCGCTTGGATACCAAGTACTGTACGTACTCCTCGTTGGAGTTGGCGGTGAGGGCGATCAGCATGCGCTGGGCATCCCAGTTGGTGGGGTCGAGCGCGGCTGCCTCGCGAAGCATGTTCTCGGCAGCGGCCTCTTCTTGCTCTGCCTGGGTATCGTCAGGGATAAAGGGAATGCGGTAGTCGACAGCCTCGACCACCTTGGCAATGAGGTGCCCGGCGCGGTCGCGGTCGTGCACGATGAGCGGCGCGGGGTCGCGGGTGAATTGTTCCATCAGACGCTCTACGGCGGCACCGTCGGTGAGCGGGATATTGTCGCGGCGCAAGGCCTCAAGAACGAGGCGATGGCAATCCTCTTGAATGGGATCGAATGCCATGGGGCCTCCTTTGCTGCGGTTAGGGTTCAAATGTCTCTATATAAGGTTCTAGTTTACCCGCATGTGGCACACCGGGGGTGCCGCACTTGGACATGCACCTTTGCACCACGAAGACGGATGTCGCACAAATGTCGGCACCTTGGACGACTGAGTGGTATCACGGTGCCGCAAACGGTCGATTTTTGGCGGCGAACGGGGCACATTTTGGAGGGCCACAGTCCTGCCCGGGATATGTGGTCAACCTTGATAAAACGTTTGCCCAGCTTGGGAGTATGAATGCCCCACAAGGGTCTTCAGGGATAGAAAAAACGTTTCATCATTGTCGGCTTTAGGTGAATAACTGACCAACCAGAACGGTAGAATAGTGTTTGTCTGAGCGTTGAGACGTTTAGACATCGCGCATTGTCATCGCCGGCAACGCGCAAAACGGTCCTAACGGAGCCAATTGGGTGCTCCGTTATATACGCAAGTCTAAGAGGGGCTTGTTTAGGAGGCACAGTATGGGACGTTTTACCAATCCTCGCGATCTGTACTTTGGTGAGGGCGCTCGCCACGAGGTGAAGAACCTCAAGGGCAAGAAGGCCATCATCGTTTCTGGCGGCAGCTCTATGCGCCGCGGCGGGTTCCTGCAGGACGTTGAGGCCGACCTCAAAGAGGCCGGCATGGAGGTCAAGCTGTTCGAGGGCGTCGAGTCCGATCCGTCCATCGAGACGGTCATGAAGGGCGCCGAGGCCATGCGCGAGTTCGAGCCCGACTGGATTATCGCCATCGGCGGCGGCTCGCCCATCGATGCCGCTAAGGCCATGTGGGTCTTCTACGAGTATCCCGAGGAGTCCTTCGATAACATCATCCAGCCGTTCAGCTTCCCCGAGCTGCGTCAGAAGGCTCACTTCTGCGCCATCTCCTCTACCTCCGGTACCGCTACCGAGGTCACTGCCTTCTCCGTCATTACCGACTATGCCAAGGGCATCAAGTACCCGCTGGCCGACTTCAACATCACCCCTGATGTCGCCATCGTCGACCCCGAGCTCACCTACACCATGCCCGCCAAGCTGTGCGCTCACACCGGCATGGACGCTCTGACCCACTGCATGGAGGCCTACGTTTCCACCTGCGCTTCCATGTTCACCGACGCCAACGCTCTGCACGGCATCCGCGAGATCGTCGAGTGGCTGCCCAAGTCCTATGCTGGCGACCATGAGGCCCGTCAGCACATGCACGAGGCTCAGTGCATCGCCGGTATCGCCTTCTCCTCGGGCCTGCTCGGCATCGTTCACTCCATGGCTCACAAGACCGGTGCTGCCTTCGAGAACGGCCACATCATCCACGGTGCTGCTAACGCCATGTACCTGGGCAAGGTCATCCAGTGGAACTCCAAGGATCCCCGTGCTGCCGAGCGTTATGCTTACGTGGCCAAGGAGATCCTGCACCTTCCCGGCGAGACCAACGAGGAGCTCATCGCCGCGCTCGTCCAGAAGATTCGCGACCTCAACGACCAGCTCAACATTCCGCAGTCCATCAAGGATTACGCGAATGGTGGCGTGAAGGTCGACGCCGAGAACCCGCAGATGGTTTCCGAGGAGGAGTTCCTCGCCAAGCTGCCCGAGATCGCCGCGAACGCCGAGACCGACGCCTGCACGCCGGAGAACCCGCGTGAGACCAAGGCTGCCGACTTCGAGAAGATCCTCAAGGCCTGCTACTACGACACCGACATCGATTTCTAATCGACTCTTGTTATCGTAACGAGGGGCTCCGCACGTATCCGTACGGAGCCCCTTTCTTTTTTCTTTTAGAGAATGGGATAGTTATGGCTGCAATTTTCAATAGCCCCAGCAAGTACATCCAGGGTCCGGACGAGCTGGCCAAGCTCGGCTCCTATGTCGAGCCGCTCGGCGCTAAGGCCCTCGTCATCGTGACGCCTTCGGGCAAGAAGCGCGTCGGTGCCAAGATCGAGGGCAGTTTTGCCGAGGCCAAGGCCGAGCTGCTGTTTGAGGACTTTAACGGCGAGTGCTCCAAGGGCGAGGTCGATCGTCTGGTTGCGCTCGCTCGCGACAACGGTTGCGACATCATCGTCGGCGTCGGTGGCGGCAAGATCCTCGACACCGCGAAGGCCGTTGCCTACTACCTGGAGTCCCCGGTCATCATTTGCCCCACCATTGCTTCGACCGATGCTCCGTGCTCGGCACTTTCGGTGCTCTACACCGACGACGGCCAGTTCGACAAGTATCTCTTCCTTAAGGCAAACCCCAATATCGTCCTTATGGATACGACGGTTATCGCGGCGAGCCCGGTGCGCCTGACGGTTTCCGGCATGGGCGATGCGCTCGCAACCTACTTTGAGGCCCAGGCGACGCATGATGCCGACGGCGGCACTTGCGCCGGCGGCAAGGGCGGCATGGCCGGCCTGGCGCTCGCCAAGCTCTGCTACGAGACGCTTATGGCCGATGGCGTCAAGGCCAAGGTCGCGCTGGAGAAGGGTGCGCTCACGCCTGCCGTCGAGCACATCATTGAGGCCAATACGCTGCTTTCGGGCATTGGCTTTGAGAGCTCGGGCCTTGCTGCTGCTCATGCTATCCACAATGGCCTGACGATGCTGCCCGAGTGCCACGGCATGTATCACGGCGAGAAGGTCGCCTTCGGCACCATCGTCCAGCTGGTACTCGAGGATGCCCCGACCGAGAAGCTCGAGGAAGTCTTGGGCTTCTGCATTGAGCTGGGCCTGCCGGTCACGATGAAGGAACTTGGCGTTGCCGAGCTTACGCGCGAGCAGGCCATGATTGTTGCCGAGGCCGCCTGCGCACCCGATGACACCATGTGCAACATGCCGTTTGAGGTGACGCCCGAGATGGTCGCAAACGCCATCCTGGGTGCCGACGCGCTGGGCCACTACTATCTCATGGATGAGTAAATCAAGCTAAGGAAGGGGCAAAGCAAGCAGATGGCTTTGCCCCTTTTTACTATGGTGCAAAGTGGCCTGTCTCCAATGCACAAGTTGGTGCAGGGGGCAAGTTACTTTGCACCAATCGTTGTTTGATGAAGGGCGGATTCTCGTATGGCGCTTCCCATGGTTTATGGCGGTCCCGGCCGGTATGTTCAGGGGCCGGGCGAACTTTCGCGTCAGGGCAGGTATTTGTCATGGTTGGGCTGCGCTGCTTATGTCTTGTTTGACCAGGGCACCGAGGATCGGCTGTGCAAGCAGATTGTCGATGGATTTCTGGACGAAGATCTAAGTGAGCCGTTCTTTAAGATTTATGACGGTCCGTGTACGGAAGACGCCGTTGTCGAAATGGCTAAGGAAGCCCGGGCCGAGTATTGCGACATGGTGGTGGGCATTGGCGGCGGCAAGATACTCGATATTGCCAAGGCCGTTGCGTTTTATGCCGAGGTGCCGTTGTGCGTATGCCCAACGGCGGCTTCGATGGACGGTCCGTGCAGCGCGATTTCGGTGCTGTATCACGAGGATGGGTCGTTCGACCACTACCTGATGCTCGAGAAGAATCCAGACCTGGTCGTGGTCGATACCAACGTGGTCGCGGCAGCCCCACTGCGTATGACGGTCGCTGGCATGGGCGACGCACTGGCAACGTACTTCGAGGCGCGTTCGTGCGCCGCGGCGCACGGTGCCAACGAGCACGGTGGCGCGCCGGGGCACTTGGCCTTGGTTGCGGCTCGTGCCTGCTATGACACACTCATGGAGTGCGGCGTCGCTGCCAAGCGCGATCTCAAAAAGGGCCGTACATCGCCGGCAGTTGAGCGCCTGATCGAGTGCTATATTCTGCTCTCGGGTGTTGGCTTTGAGAGTGGCGGTTTGGCGTTGGCGCATGCGATCGCCAACGGCCTGACGATTTTGCCCGAGTGCAAGGCCATGCACGGCGAGGCCGTAGCGTTTGGTCTGATGGTTCAGCTTCGTCTGGAGCGTGCACCCGAGCTTGATCGGGTGCTCGAGTTTTGCCAACGCGTCGGTCTGCCGACGACGCTCGAGGAGCTGGGCCTTGGCGAGATTTCCGATGCCGATCTGCAGAGTGTTGCAAATGCGGTCTTTAGAAACGAGCGTAACATGGCCAACGAGCAGACCAAGGTGACCAAACAGAAGCTCGTGCAGCTCATGTGCGAGGCATAGCTTGGCGCTTGATTGACCTTGTGCAATCGAGGCGGCGATAGGCATAGGCTATTTGCCGCAAAGATGCGCCGCGTGTAATTTGCCCGAGGCGTGGGCCGATAGCGTATCATTATCTCTTGCTTGTTTGCACTGCTCAGGGAGGGGCCGCGCATGGCGCAGGAACACGATCTGTTTGATGACATTATCGAGATCAGCAAGGGTTTCGACTTTCTTAAAAACCCGCTTGGCGGTGTGACCGATGCACTCGATCCGTCGGCACCGCAGTGGAATCCTGCCGACTACAAGGAGCGTCCGCGCGGCAACACCATTCCGTGCCTGACCTGCAAAAACGAAAAGAGCGGTTGCACCGCGTGCATGGACGTGTGCCCGGTCAACGCTATCGAGGTCGAGGAAGACGCCATCGAGATCCTCGACTCCTGCCGCAAGTGCGGCCTGTGCGCCGCTGCCTGTCCGACCGAGGCGATCATCTCGCCGCGCCTGGCGCCTAAAAACCTATATGACGATATCGTCTCTGCTGCTACGAGCCACGAGACCGCCTACGTCACCTGCACGCGCGCCCTCAAGCGCATGCCGCGCGAAAACGAGGTCGTCGTTGCCTGTGTGGGCGATATTACGGCCGAGACCTGGTTCTCGGTGCTGGCCGACTATCCCAACGTGAGCGTCTACCTGCCACTGGGCGTGTGCGATAAGTGTCGCAACACCGGTGGCGAGGATATTCTGGGCGAGGCCATCGCCACTGCCGAGGAGTGGGCCGGTACGGGCATGGGCCTGGAGGTCGACCCCAAGAGCCTCAAGTGCCATAAGCTTCGCGAGTACGAGCGCAAAGAGTACATGGAAAAGATCGCCCGTACAACGGGCCTGACGGTGACCAAGCTCAATCCGGCGACGGCGGCGCTGGCCTCGGTGACGCAGAAGTTGAAGGCCCACCGTCACCAGATTACGCAGCTGGAGCGCACGCTCAACACCATGTGCGGCACCACGACGACCAAGCGTCGCCGTACGCTTACGCACGGGCGCCAGCTGGTACTCTCGACGCTGCAAAACCATCCCGAGCTTGCCCAGAACATGCAGGTGAGCACGCCGGAATGCGATTTTGACAAGTGCACGTCGTGTGGCGAGTGTGTCAACGTGTGCCCCACGTTTGCCTGCGATTTGGTGGGAAGCGGTCGCTTTGCACTGGAGTCCACGTATTGCCTAGGTTGCGGGGCCTGCGTCAAGGTGTGTCCCGAGCATGCGCTTAAGTTGGTTGAGCATGATGCATCTAACCTGGTCGTCGTCGATCCCGAGGCCGAGGAAAAGGCCGCTCAGAAGGCCAAGGCCCACGAGGAGGCCGAGAAGGTCAAGGCCGAGGCAAAGGCTAAGCTCGACAAGATGCTCGATCAGGTGGAGAAGCTCGCGGACTAGCTAAAAGAGCGTAAATGATGGCCGGTGGGACAGGTACTGCCCCGCCGGCCAAAAAAGTTGCGGTGGAATAGTTCCTGTTTTGCCCTTAAGCTGGCCATTCTAGGAACTATTCCACCGCAACTAATAAATGGTTAGTTCATGCTGCTTTGGTGGCCGGTTCGACCGGTACCGTTGCGCGTCACGGTTTCATGGAGCAAAAAGAACCCGGGAACCTGTTTGGTCTCGGTGTATTCCATAAGGATACCGTCGGCGTTGTAGGTCTGTCCGCGTATAACGGCGAGTGCGTTAAAGTCGTCGAGATCGAGCACGCGCGTATCCTCGGGCGTGGGATGCTCGATCGTTACATCGCGTTTGCCCGTGGCAATCTTAATGCCAAGATCTTCTTCGAGGTAACGATAGATCGAGTCGTTGACAATCTCGGGTGTCAGCCCCGGTACTTGTGAGCTTAGGTAATAGGAGTCGTCGGAGCACACGGCTTGTCCGTCTGCATAACGGATGCGTTTGGCGCGTGTGAGCTCACAGCCTTCGGGAAACCCGGTAATCTTGGAGAGCGCCTTGCTACAGATGAGGAGCTCAAAGACGGTGGTGACAGTCTTGAGCTCAAAGCCTCGGTTGACCGCGATTTCCTTAAAGGTCTCGAGTCCGCCGCCACCACGACTCTTCTCGTCACTGATGTTGCGAATGACGCGCATGCCTTTGCCTTGCTGGGGGAGCACGTAGCCATCTGCCGCAAGCATCGAGATGGCGCGACGGACCGTCATGCGCGAACAGTCAAACAGCTGCGTGAGCTCAGTCTCCGAAGGCAGATAACTCTGATAGGCGTATGTGCCGTCGTCAATCGACTGCTTCACGTTGTCATAAATAGTTTGGAAGATGGCTCGCGCCATGACGGTCTCCTAGAGCTGGGTGCGTGAACGACGGATGAGGGCCGTCCGCGCAGGTGTCAATCGATTTACTTGCTGGGGTCGATTATATATTTACCCATGGCACGCAGAGCTGGGTCTGACAGGATGGCGCCGAGTTCGTCGAGGGAAGCCACCTTGGCGACCATCGAGGATACGTCGAGCCTGCCAGAGTCGATGAGCTCGAGCGCGCGACGCTGCGTATAAGGGTTGATGTAGGACGAGGTAAGCACAAGCTCCTTCTGGAAGACCTCGAAGGGCTTGACGGTGATTGTCTCATCGGGCTTGGTGAGGCCGAACATCATGACCGTAGCCTTGTGGCCGGCGATCTGGATGGCCTGCTCGATGGTGACGGGCTTGCCAACACACTCGATAACGACATCGACGTTGCCGACGCCCTCCTGCTCCAGGCGGGCCGGGACGTCCTCGTGGATGGAATCAATTGCCAGGTCGGCGCCGAGTTTGAGCGCAACCTCGCGCTTGCCTTCGACGGGCTCGAGCAAGACAACCTTGGTGGCGCCGGCGTTTTTAGCAAGCTGCATCATGAGCAGACCGATCATGCCACCGCCGATAACGACAACTGTGCTGCCGGGCTTGATGTTGCACATATCGATGCCGTGCAGGCAGCAGGCGACGGGCTCGGTCATAGCGCCCTGCTCAAAGCTGGTGTGATCGCCCAACTTGTAGACTTGCTGCATATCGACGGAGCAGTACTCCGCAAAGCCGCCGTTAACGGTGGTGCCGTAGCCGGTCATATGCTCGCAGTAGTGGTTGATTCCGTCGCGGCAGGGTTCGCAGCAGCCGCAGGGATGGTTTGGGTCGATGCACACGCGATCGCCCGGTTTAAAGCCAGCGACATCGCTGCCCACGGCCTCGACAACGCCCGCAAACTCATGACCAAGGATCGTGGGCGGGGTAACGTCCGCTGCGCCCTTGTCGCCTTCATAGATATGAACGTCGGTACCGCAGACGCCGCAAGCTTTGACGTTGATCAGAACGTCGCGCCTGCCCACGGCCGGCTTTGCCGATTCCTCGACTCTGAGGTCGTGCTTTCCATAGAAGACCGCGCTTTTCATGGTGACTCCTTAACGTGGCGGTGAATGTTGTAATGAAGTATAGGCGTGTATGCAGATATAGACAAGCATATCTAGACAAGTAGAAAAGAATTATGAATTGAGGCCATCAGCTATATCAGCTTTAGCAGGCGAAATACTGGACATATACCGTTTACGGCTAATAATCAACCGTTTACCGACCGTAGTATTAATGCTAACTTGTCTAGATAAGTGATATGATAAAAAAGAAGTGCAAGAAGTCAGGGACACGGGCCCACCCGTCCTATTGCACGAGGTACACGCAAACGGCGCGTCTGCGGTCTCGAGTGAAGCCAAAACCGCAGTCGCTCCGAATGAAGAGAGGGGGATTCCCCGTCATGATGCAAAAGATACAACGTTTCGGCGGTGCAATGTACACGCCTGCAATTCTTTTCGCATTTTCCGGAATCGTCGTCGGCCTGGGTACGTTGTTTACCACCGAGGCGATCTTTGGCGAGATGGCCACTGCGGGCCATCTTTGGTTTGATTGCTGGAATGTGCTGCTCCAGGGTGGTTGGACGCTCTTTAACCAGATGCCGTTGCTGTTTTGCGTAGCGTTGCCAATCTCGCTCGCGAACAAGCAGAACGCTCGCTGCTGCATGGAGGCTTTGGCCATCTACCTTACCTTCAACTACTTTGTAAGCACAATCTTGGGGCAGTGGGGCCCTGTCTTTGGGGTCGACTACTCTGTCGAGGCGGGCAGCGGTACTGGTCTTGCCACTATCGCAAGCATCAAAACGCTTGATATGGGCATCATGGGCGCGCTTATCATTTCAGGTATCGCCACGATGCTTCACAACAAGTACTTCGACACCGAACTTCCTGAGTGGTTGGGCGTGTTCTCGGGCTCCGTGTTCATCTATATGATCGGTTTCTTCGTTATGGTTCCGGTCGCTCTTATCGCCTGCCTGGTGTGGCCGCATGTCCAGGCTGCTATCTCCGCCTTCCAGGGATTCATCCTTTCCGCCGGTACGTTCGGCGTGGGCGTCTTTGCTTTCTTCGAGCGCGTGCTGATCCCTACAGGCCTGCACCACTTTATCTATACGCCGTTCTATTACGACAACGCGGCAGTCAACGGTGGCATCTTTGCTGCTTGGGCCAACATCCTGCCCCAACTGGCTGCCGATCCGAGCATTGCTCTTAAGGATGCCGCACCCTGGGCTGCCTATACCTGCCCTGGTTGGACTAAGGTCTTCGGCTCGCTCGGCGTCGCCATTGCGTTTTATATGACCGCCAAACCCGAGCGCAAGCAGCGCGTCAAGGCTCTGCTCATTCCCGTCACCCTTACCGCTATGCTTTGCGGTATTACCGAGCCGCTTGACTTCACCTTCCTGTTCATTGCGCCCGGCCTGTTCGTCGTCCACTGCGTGCTCGGAGCGCTCGGCTGCATGGCTCAAAACCTCCTTGGCGTCGTGGGTATCTTCGACGGCGGAATCATCTCGATGCTCTCGTGGGACTGGCTGCCCCTTTGGGCCGCACACGGTCTGCAGTACGCCATCTCCATCCTTGTCGGTCTGTGCTTTACCGCTCTTTGGGTCGTGGTCTTCCGTTTCTTGATCATCAAGTTCGACTTTAAGACCCCCGGTCGCGAGGATGACGATGTTGAGGTCGAGCTCAAGTCCAAGGCCGACTACAAGCAAAAGCAGAGCGGTGCTGCTGCTAGCAAATCGGTCGCCCAGAGTAAAGATGACGAGCGCTTGGTGCTTGCCGAGAACATTCTCGATCTACTCGGTGGCACGGACAACGTCATCGATGTAACTAACTGCGCTACCCGTCTGCGCGTTAACGTCAAGGACAAGGGCGCCGTTGCACCCGAGGCTTCCTTCAAGGCAATCGGTACGCATGGCTTGGTGGTCCAAGGCCAGTCAATCCAGGTCATCATCGGCCTTACCGTCCCGCAGGTTCGCGAGAAGTTCGAGAGTCTTCTGTAAACCATCGTCCATCGAAACAATCGGCCTTGCAGAGCCGGTATGCACCGCAAGGCCGATTCTAGAGATAAAAACTCCACTTCTAGGTAACAATTCCAAACCGTGCAGGCCGCGTACGGGGATGGATTGAGCAAGCGGCCAGAATGAGGAGGACATCATGTCCAAGAAAAACTATGCCGTGACCATTGCCGGCGGTGGCTCTACCTTCACCCCGGGCATCGCTCTGATGCTGCTTGAGGAGCGCGACCGCTTCCCGGTCAACAAGGTGACCTTCTACGACAACAACGCCGAGCGCCAGGAGACCGTGGCCAAGGCCTGCGAGATCTACTTCCACGAGAACGCCCCCGAGGTTGAGTTTAGCTACACCACCGATCCCGAGACCGCATTCACCGGGACCGACTTCGTCCTTGCTCACATCCGCGTCGGCCTGTACGCCATGCGTGAGCTTGACGAGAAGATTCCTCTCAAGTACGGCTGCGTTGGCCAAGAGACCTGCGGTGCCGGCGGTATCGCCTACGGCATGCGCTCCATCGGCGGCGTTATCGAGATCCTCGACTACATGGAGAAGTACAGCCCCAACGCCTGGATGCTCAACTACTCCAACCCCGCGGCCATCGTCGCCGAGGCTTGCCGCGTGCTGCGCCCCAACAGCCGCATCATCAACATCTGCGACATGCCGATCGACCTCATGGATAAGATGAGCCGTATGTGCGGCATCAAGGATCGTCGCGAGCTGCAGTATAGCTACTACGGCCTCAACCACTTTGGTTGGTGGAGCAAGATCTACGACAAGGACGGCAACGACCTCATGCCGCAGATTAAGGAGCACATGGCTAAGAACGGCTACCTGGACGGCATCGAGCACGAGGCCGGCAAGGAGCAGCATGTCGAGGAGAGCTGGATTCACACCTTCGGCAAGGCCAAGGATGTCTATGCTGTCGATCCCGAGACGATTCCCAATACCTACCTCAAGTATTACCTGTACCCGGACTATGTCGTCGAGACGTCTGACCCCAACTACACTCGCGCCAATGAGGTTATGGACGGCCGTGAGAAGAAGGTCTTTGGCGCTTGCCGCGACATCATCGCCAAGGGTACTGCCAAGGACGGCGGCTTTGAGCCAGATGTACATGCCAACTACATCGTCGACCTTGCCTGCGCACTGGCCGAGAACACGCTCGAGCGCTTTCTGCTGATCGTCCCCAACGATGGCGCTGTGCCCAACTTCGACCCGACGGCCATGGTCGAGGTGCCTTGCATCGTCGGCTCCAACGGCTTTGAGAAGATCTGCCAGGGCCCGATTCCGCAGTTCCAGAAGGGCCTGATGGAGCAGCAGGTTTCCGTCGAGAAGCTCGTTGTCCAGGCTTGGGTCGAGGGCAGCTACCAGAAGCTCTGGCAGGCACTCACGCTCTCCAAGACCATTCCTTCGGCGAGCGTTGCTAAGCAGATCCTGGACGAGCTCATCGAGGCCAACAAGGATTTCTGGCCCGAGCTTAAGTAAGGACTGCAGTCTCGAACTCTCACTCATCTCTGCTTCATTTGCGCCGCCGTGGCGTCCGGGTTCGCCCAGATGCTGCGGCGGCGCTATACTTATACGGTTTGAAGTACCTGTACCAAAAGGAGCTGTCGTGTCCCTTTCCATCGGTATCGTGGGCCTGCCCAACGTGGGCAAGTCGACGCTGTTCACCGCGCTTACCAAAAAGACCGGCCTTGCCGCCAACTATCCGTTCGCCACGATCGACCCCAACGTGGGTATCGTCGACGTGCCCGATAGCCGCCTGCAAAAGCTCGCCGACATCGTTAACCCGGGTCGCATCGTGCCGGCGACGGTCGAGTTCGTCGACATCGCAGGTCTGGTGAAGGGCGCCAACGAGGGCGAGGGCTTGGGCAACCAGTTCCTGGCCAACATTCGCGAGACCGACGCCATCTGCGAGGTCGTGCGCTACTTTAAGGACCCCAACGTCATGCGTGAGGTGGGTCGCACGGGCGAGTTCGTCGATCCCGCCGGTGACGCCGACACCATCATGACCGAGCTCATCCTGGCCGACATGGGCACGCTCGAGAAGCAGCTGCCCAAGCTCGAGAAGGAGGCCAAGCGCGACAAGGAGCTCATGCCCAAGTTCGAGGTCGCCAAGCGTCTGCTTGCCTGGCTCAACGAGGGCAAGCGCGCCGCGTCCATGGAGATGACCGACGAGGAGCGCGCCGCTGCCAAGGGCCTGTTCCTGCTCACTATGAAGCCCATCCTGTATGTGGCCAACGTGGACGAGGATATGCTCAACGACGATCTGGCGCCCATCGATGGTGTTAAGCCGCTGCCCATCTGCGCCAAGATCGAGGCCGAGCTTTCCGAGCTCGATCCCGAGGACGCCGCCGACTACCTGGAGAGCTTGGGCTTGGAGCAGCCCGGCCTGGACGTGCTCGCACAGGCGGCCTATAAGCTGCTTGGCCTGCAGTCGTTCTTTACGGCCGGCGAGATGGAGGTCAAGGCCTGGACGGTTCGTCAGGGCGCGACCGCCCCGCAGGCCGCCGGCGTCATCCACACCGACTTTGAGCGCGGCTTTATTAAGGCCGAGGTCATTGGCTATGACGACTACATCGAGCTCGGCGGTGAGCAGGGCGCCAAGGCCGCCGGCAAGCTGCGTATTGAGGGCAAGGACTATGTCATGGCCGATGGCGACGTCGTGCACTTCCGCTTTAACGTGTAAGGACGACGCGCATGTTTAAATATGGTAAAAAAGCCGGCTACATGGGTATTGCACTGCTCGTACTTGCGGTGATTCCGCTGGTGGTCGCAGCGTGTGTTATCCCCAACATTGGTCCCGAGGTGGCAACAAAGTTTAATGCCGCCGGCGAGGTGACGCGCTGGGGCAAGAGTTACGAGTTGCTGGCACTGCCGGTGCTCAATCTGCTGCTGAGCGTGGCGACGTACTTTACGGCAGGACGCCAGGCTAAAAACAATGATGACTCCGCCGCCATGGCGCGCATCGTGTGCGAGCGCTACCTGCGTAACGGTTGCATCACGGGTGTGTTCCTCAACGTGGTCAACGTTTACTTTATGTACTCGGCGATTACCGGAACGGGCTTTGGCTTTGGTTTCTAGCCTGTCCTTTTAGGCAACGAGCCTGCACGCATATTCAAGGGCTGCTGCGAGGCCGCCGCTCGATCGTGGTTTAAAGACCATGTCGGCGGCGGCCTCGTTTTCGTATCCGGCGCCGCGAAGGGCGAGTGCGATACCGGCTTCCAGGAGAAGGGGCAGACCACGTTGGCTGGTTGCGATTACGGCAGCCTGATTGAGCGAGCAGCTGTGCGCTTGGCATTGGATGGCAAGTTCACCTTGCGCCGGGCAAGGGACCAGAACGGCGGCGACGCGACTTGATAGCAATGCAAATGCTGTGCGCTCATCGGGCGAAAGGCATTCGGCTTCAACGACGACGAGCTTGGGCGGTGCGCTGTTTGTGCGAAGCATGGCTCGGTACATGCGGACCGAAGAACCCGACATAGAAAACTCCTGTGTATTCGTTTAAACGTAAACTATAGTTTACGTTTTTGTTCAGCTCCATTTCAAACTCGGCTGCATGGACGAACGTGCGAAACAGATTCTTGGCAAGCGAGTCGAGCAGACGCGCAGGGACCTTGGTATCTCCAAGGTCGATTTTTGTGTGGCGACAGGAATCAGCCGACCCTACCTCGACCGAATCGAAGATGGGACGGCAAATTTCACGCTCAAGGTTCTATTTAAGATCGCGCCCGCACTCGGCATGACGGTATCAGAGCTTCTCGAGGGCATCGAATAGGGGATACCCGTCGACAACTGAATTACGCCATCGGGATGCGGTCGTGGTTGACTTGGCTGTAGAACAGGCGCTGGATCTCGGCGGCATCGCGTGACTGGCCGAGCGCCCACATGGTCTTGGCCACGAGCGTCTCGGTGGTCATGTCGTCGCCGCGCAAAATGCCCGGATGATCGGCGTAGGCACGGCCGACCTCATAAACACCCAGATCAAGGCCCTCTTCGGGGACCTGCGTGGTCATAACGACGGTGCGGCCCGAATCGACCCAGCGGAAAATCGCCTCTTGGAACGACTCGCCCGACTCGCCAAACTCGGGGATACCGCCAATGCCAAAGGTCTCAAGGATTACAGCGTCGTAGCTATCGGCAAGGGCGTCGAGGATGCCCGGGTTTACGCCGGGCGTGAGCTTGAGTACAAATACGCGCGGGTCGATGCTGTCGTAGAAACGCACCGGGTTTTCGCCCTGATGCGTGCCGTGAAGCCCGTTGCGCACGATGCGGTCGTTGCGGATATAGGCGATGGGCGGATAGTTGACGCTAATGAACGCGTTAAAGCTCATGGTGCGCTGTTTGCGGGCGCGCGTACCGGCAATGGCTACGCCGCCAAACACGATTGAGACGTCGTGCGAGTGCTCGTCGAGCGCATAGAGCAGGCTCTGGTACAGGTTGAGCTTGGCGTCGGTAAAGGGATTGCCCATGGGCTTTTGCGAGCCGGTGAGTACGATAGGCTTGGGGCTGTCCTGAATCAGATAGGAAAGCGCCGCCGCGGTGTAGCTCATGGTGTCGGTGCCGTGCAGAATCACGAAGCCGTCGTGGTCGGCATAACCCTCGACGATGACGTCGCGGATACGCATCCAGTCACTGGGGCGCATATTGGTGCTGTCGATGTTCATGGGCTGCACGACGTCGAGCTCGCAGAGGCCCGAGATCTCGGGGACGCTCTGGGCGAGCTCCTCACCGGTCAGGGCGGGGGAGAGGCCGTTGCCGTCCTCGGTCGATGCGATGGTGCCGCCCGTGGCGATGAGAAGGATGCGCTTCATGCTGGTATTCCTATCGGTTTTGTCGCCGCAAGGGCGGAGTCGTTCGGCAGTATTGTGGCACAGGGCGTCCAATGTTCAAACGTAATACATCATCTGTAATGTTTAGTAATACTTCAATTGCCGTCAAATAAGGGCCCAGGTCGTGCGTTTGCCGTGCGCTGATGGCCGCGAGGGACGAGAAACCCCATATAACGTGTACACTATGGAAGTTATTTTCGTTCATTCACGCGGGTGGGCACCGGCTCCCCGCCAACAAGAGGGGGAAACCATGGATCAAAAGGCTTCCGCAAAGGTCCTCGTACTCGACTTTGGTGCGCAGTACGGTCAGCTCATTGCCCGTCGCGTCCGCGACCTCAACGTGTATTCCGAGATCGTTCCCTGCGACATCTCGGCCGATGAGATTCGCGAGATGAACGCCTCTGCGCTCATCCTTTCTGGCGGCCCGGCCTCTGTGTACGCCGAGGACGCTCCGTCCATCGATCCTGCCATCTTTGACCTGGGCCTTCCCGTCCTGGGCTTCTGCTACGGCCATCAGATCACGGCCGTGACGCTCGGCGGCAAGGTCGGGCACTCCGAGGTGGGCGAGTACGGCCGCGCCACTATTACGCGCACTGCCGGCGCCAAGCTCTTTAACTCCACGCCCATGGAGCAAACCGTGTGGATGAGCCACCGCGACGCCGTGTCCGAGGTGCCCGAGGGCTTTACCGTTACCGCCAGCACTGACGTGTGCCCGGTTGCCGCCATGGAGTGCGTCGAGCGCAAGATTTTCACCACGCAGTTCCACCCCGAGGTCAAGCACTCCGAGTACGGTCAGCAGCTGCTGAGCAACTTCCTGTTTGAGATCTGCGGCCTGGAGCCCAACTGGAGCATGGACAACCTGGTCGAGACCATGACGGCCGAGTTCCGCGAGAAGGTCGGCGACGACCGCGTGATTTTGGCCCTGTCTGGCGGTGTCGATTCCTCCGTCGTGGCTGCACTGGGCGCCCGTGCCGTGGGCAAGCAGATGACCTGCGTGTTCATCAACCACGGCCTGCTGCGCAAGGGCGAGCCCGAGCAGGTGGAGGAGGTCTTCACCAAGCAGTTTGACGTCGACTTTATCCACGTCCACGCCGAGGACCGTTATGCCGAGCTTCTGGCCGGCGTGACCGAGCCCGAGGAGAAGCGCCGCATCATCGGTACGCAGTTCTGGAAAGAGTTCTTCGCCGTGGCGCAACAGCTTGAGACCGATGGCAAGCCGGTCAAGTACCTGGCTCAGGGCACCATCTACCCCGACATCATCGAGTCCGGCGCTCGCAAGACGGGTGGCAAGACGGCCACCATCAAGAGCCACCACAACCTGATCCCGTTCCCCGAGGGCGTGCACTTCGACCTTATTGAGCCGCTCGACCACTTCTTTAAGGACGAGGTCCGCGCACTTGGTCTGGCGCTTGGCCTGCCGGGTCATATCGTGTTCCGCCAGCCTTTCCCGGGCCCGGGTCTGGCCATCCGCATCATCGGTGCGGTCGACAAGGAGAAGCTCGAGATTCTCAAGAATGCCGACGCTATCGTGCGCGAGGAGCTCGACGCCTACAACCAGCGTCTGTTTGAGCAGACCGGCGAGCGCAACTCCGAGCACAGCTGCTGGCAGTATTTCGCGGTCCTGCCCGACATTAAGTCCGTGGGCGTTATGGGCGACGAGCGCACCTACCAGCGCCCGATCATCCTGCGCGCCGTCGAGTCCAGCGATGCCATGACCGCCGACTGGGCCAAGCTGCCCTACGACGTCCTGGCCCGCATCTCGGGCCGCATCGTTGCCGAGGTCCCCGGCGCCAACCGCGTGTGCTACGACATCACGTCCAAGCCGCCCGCGACGATCGAGTGGGAGTAAACGATATTCGTTGATTTCAAGCCTCTGACCTGCGAAAACAGGTCGGGGGCTTCTTGTTTTGCAACCTCTGTGCAACCTTGCGGTTTCGCGCCCCGTGAACAGGGGACGTAGCACTGTTCACGTCTGGGCCCATGTCGGCACCGATCAATGCCCGTGCTGCTTCTACTTGCGCTTCAGCTTCCGCCGCTCGAAGCTCGTCGCCCGGGGTTCCTCGCCAGAGGAGAGCTGACCGTTCCTTGCGAAACCGCGAGACCAGCTATATCCGCTTGCTGCGGGCTTGCTTGAGCCAGTTCCTCTTGAAAGAGCCTATACCTCCGAAGAACTTGTTGTACGTCTCACCGTTCTCCTTGGCCTCGTACTTGACCAAGGCAAGTTCGATGGTGCAGAGGTAATCCGCCACTTGCTCGAGGCGGTAGTCGGTCATCGAGGTCTTGCGGCGTCGGACGACCCCTTTTGAGAGGACCTTGCCCACCGAGCGGTCGAGCGCCTGCTTGACAATGTCCTGACCGTTGTCGTAGTAAACCTTCACATCGTCGAAGGATTGAAAGAAGCCCAGGTGTTCAATCATGGCAGAGGAGATATCGCGCCCCATACGCTCCATTAGCCTTGCCGGGTCTTCGAACTGGCTGCGGCGGTAGACGAACGTGATATAGGAAATGGGAAGTTTGCGGATGAACGAGGAGAAGTAGGCGAGCATCACCTTGCGCTGCTCGATGTCAAGAAACTCATAGTCCTTGTGCCCGTTCATGAGAGGCTCGGAGTGAAACGGAATGTTAGGGAGATCGGCCCTGGCAAGCTTGGCCTCATAGCCCGTGACCGCCCCGGCGATGCTGTCTGCCTGGTCGTGAAAGACGAGTGTGAGCAGGTAGTAACGGGCTTTGCCGCCGCGGTCGCCGCTCTCGTCGACGAAGATGCTGAGCTCCTTGGCCAATGGGGACTCCTAATGGAATAGATAAAAAAATAGCCGGGGGACTCCCCCGGCACTTGGAGGTAGCTTAATGAGCCACCAACAACCTTATAGCATGCGCTGGCGGTGAATGCAAGGGGGGCGAGCCGGTACATTGCGTCGCGGCTGATACGCAGCATCGCGCACGCCTCGTCGGTGCCGAATATCGCGTTGGTCGATGCGATGAGCCTCACCTGGCTCCCGCTAATGCTCTTGGTCATGGTTGTCCTCGAGCTCCTTTCGTCTCGAGGCTCCCTCGCGTCCCCGGCCGCGGGCGGCTCCCGGGGCGGTCGCCGCCGTCATTTCCTCCCGCTCCTCGACTCGATGTAGGCGTCTACTGACGCCCTCGAAACCAGGAGCTTCCTGCCGAGCCTGTACGAGTCGATCTTTCCCGACCGGATGAGGCCGTACGCCTTGTTTCGGCTCGCCCTCATGTACTCCTGCATCTCGATCACCGTCATCCATTCGTCGCGATCTTGGTTGCCCTCGGGCGCGACGCATTCGGCCGTGCGTGCCATGGTTCCTCCAATCTTCCCGTGCGGCACCGCGCGAGCACGCCGCACGGCACCGTGTCCCTTTTCGTCTGCGCGACGATTGAACCGCCTGATTGCGGTTGGCGCGCACGGCGGGAGCGGAGACGGGTCGAGGTGGGTCGAGCTGGTCGGGCCTTCACGAAACGGCCATGAGTTGCGCGCCTTAGCTCGTGGCTAAGTCCCCGAAAAGCAAAAGGCGCCCATGCGGGCGCCTGGCTAGGATCGAGGTTCGTTCGTTCGTGGTCGGAATGCACGTCTTCCGCGGTGCTGTGGTCCGGGGTCCGGCATCTGTCGTTCGCCTCTTCTGTCGTGTTTGATGTTGCGTGTTATGCGAGCGACCTTTCGCGGGCCTGCCGGCCCGTTGCCCCAGGTGCACCCGGGTAAATGGTACCCACCCATTGGGACGTGGGCACCGCGGGAGGGGCGTCTGGGCAAACTGGAACGGACGAGCGGCGGGGTTCAAAATGCAATAATTCGAGCTAAAGGGCCTTGTACTCTCTTTTGTAAAACGCGAGGGCGCAATAAACTCGACGATCCCCCTGAACCTTTTCTGAACGAATCAGCTCTTAGGCGGTATGACGCGACACGCATCGGTAGTGCTCGGACTGGGTTAGTCATCGAGTGAGTATAGAACATACGTTCTGTATAACGTTATAGCACCAGGTGGCAGGCGTAGTTTCAATCGAAGCTACGCCTGCTGCTATATATGGGTCGATGGTGGTATCAATGACCGCGATGCTTCTGTTTGCGCTTCAGTTTTCGCTGCTCGAAGCGCGCCTCCGCCTCATCCGCGCGACGCTGGCTTCTTGCTTGGGCCGATTCCCGCTTCATCGTCTCCCGCTGATTCGCGAGCGCCTGCTGCGCCTTGGTGCTCATCGCCGGCTGCTTAAGTGCTTTCGCCGCCTCGCGAGCGCGTCGCTTGGGGCTCTTCGCGGGCTTGCTTGTTTCAGTGGCCTCGTCGCCGAAGAACGCGAGCTTCGCCCATTTGCCGACAACGAATCGCAGGATCTCCTCATTGGACGGCTCCGCGCCGAAGACGATGCGGGCGGCGCCGTATCTGCCGTCCTCGACGTGCTCCGCCAGCCCGACCCAGAATTGGCCGTCGTGATATACGGTCAGGGTGGACGACACGCTGATCTGCATGGCTGGTTCCTCCTTTATGTAGATGACCATGCAGAGAAGGGACAACCAAGGAGGCAGGTTACTGATGCGGACTCCCGCACGCCCACGACTACCCGACGGGGACTGTGTTTTCATCTCTGGTGCCCGCATTGTAGCACGCGCGGATTCACGATGTTGATTGCCGGTGCCTAGACGGAGATGAAGGCGGTTCGATCTAGGTCAAGCCGGTCGCTCGTTCATGAAGCGGCCGATTCCCTGAAAATAAAAGGCGCCCACGAGGACACCTACAGGCTATCTTCGAACTACTTGATTTGGAGCAGACGGAGGAAAAAAATAGGGCAGAATCGCTCTCACGATCCCGCCCCGCAAACCCGAGGGTTTCTAACTGGCTCCATTATTCCGGGCTTCTCAGTTCTGTCATTGACCCAGGTATCACCCGTCTCCTATAGCGGGTGAATATAAAAATAGGGCAGAGTCGCTTGCGCAAGTCCGCCCCTAAAACCGTGAAGGTTTTGCTATCTGCAGGCTATTCTACCAACCCGAGCGATTCTGTCAACCTGCGAAGGAATTCGAGCGCGGAGCGAGCTGCGGCGTCGGGCCCCTTGTCGGGCAGCGCCTCGGTTTCGCCGTCGGCCCTGGCGAACATCTCGGCGAGCTCGGATGCGGCGCGCGAGCGCGAGGAGCCCTCGGGTACCAAGCCGGAGTGCGCCACGAGCACGGTCGCGACCTCCTGCATGGCCGTGTTCCCCATCCACTTCCTCCTGGTCGCCTTGGGAATTCCCACGGCGGCGACCCTTCGGGAGACGCCGCTGGACGCCGAGCCCCGGGCGGCGCCCCTCTCGGCGAAGCAGTTGATCAGGCACGAGCCGTGCGCGGCGCAGTTGCGGACGGACTTCACGCGCTTGAGGTCGTAGTGGGAGGCCTCGAGGCGCCTGTCGCCCCATCGCCTGGCGCAGAAGCGCACGAAGTCGATGAGGGTGCCGAACGAGGTGAGCTCAAGGAAGGCCCAGGCGGGCATGTCGCCGGAGTACTTCGCGTAGAGGCTCGAGCTGTAGGGGCTGCGGCCGCTCATCTTGAGCTCGCGCAGGCGGTACTCCCTGTTTGCAGCGGTAAGCGATGCCATGTAGTCGGCCACGATGGCGTAGCCGTCCTCTCCGCGGTCCTCCATCTCGCGAAGCAGTGTCACCTTCTGGAAGTGCTCGATGTCGAGCGTCATGCCGAGCAGGGCGTGGCGCAGCTCCTGGTCGAGCGCCGCGAGCAGGCGCAGCTGGCCGAAGTCGAGGTCTACGTAGCGGCCGTCGCGCGGGCCTCCCTCGTATTTCGAGAAGAGTTTGCGGTAGGATGCGAGCTTGAAGAAGTTGCACTTGTCGCGCAGGTAGTCCGCGGCCTCTTCCTCGGAACACAGCTCGAAGGCTACGCCCTTCTGCTTGAGGTGCTCTATCTGCTGCTCGATCGTGAGGATCGGCTTCCTATCGTGGGGTTCGGCCATGCTCGGTCTCCTGTCATTGATTTGAGAATCCTATTCTACCAGCATGTTTGCCCTGAATCCTGAAGGCCCGTTCGCCAACTCATAAGCAAGCCACCTGAGACTACTCACTTTGTTCACGAATGGCAAAGACCTGCGACCTGGGGTTTTGCAAATGGCGCGCAAGCCACCCGCGTTAATTCACTTGCGATTGCAGCTGGCGGCTTGCAGGCAAAAGGGCGGTTGAGTTTCAAAACGGGCGTTTTCGGCGCCATTGAGCCTCCAAAGGCGACCCGCCGCGCACTTTGGGACAAAAACAAAAACTCAAAGCCCTGAGTTTGAAAAAAGTTTTTGAGGTTGTCCCAACTTTTGTCCCCGAAGCCGACGAAACGCGACATCGCGTCATTCGGCGGCACGCGTTCCGTGTCGATGCCGAAAACTGGATGCAACTGGAATGACGGGACGGCAGAACCGACGCCATCGAGTGGGAATAGAACAGACGTTCGATTCTGTGTTATAATATCCTGCAATGGGCGCGGCCTCTTCCGAAGCCGCGCCCATTGCTATATTTGGTCGGATATCGATGGAAACCCAAGCTCAGGGAGGTTTGTTGCGATGGCATACGATTTCAAGAAGGAGTTCAGGGAGCTCTACAGGCCGTCCGGCAAGCCGAGCATCGTAACCGTTCCGCCTATGAGCTACGTCGCCGTGCGGGGCAAGGGCAATCCCAATGCCGAAGGCGGCGAGTACCAGAACGCGTTGCCGCTGCTCTACGGCGTCGCTTATACCATCAAGATGTCGAAGAAGAGCCCGCGAGAGATCGAAGGCTATTTCGACTTCGTCGTGCCTCCGCTCGAGGGCTTCTGGTGGCAAGACCGCACCGATGGCGAGATTGATTATGCGCGGAAGGATGACTTCAACTTCATCTCGTGCATCCGTCTGCCCGATTTCGTCACTCGCGAGGACTTCGACTGGGCAGTTTCGGAAGCTGCCGCCAAGAAGAAGCTGGACTTCTCGGCGGTCGAGCTGCTGAGGGTCGACGAGGGCCTTTGCGTTCAGTGCATGCATACCGGGCCTTACGACGACGAGCCGGCGACCATAGACGCCATGCGCACATTCGCGGCGGAACGGGGCTACGCCCCCGACTTCTCCGAAGCCCGTCTGCATCACGAGATTTACCTCTCCGACCCGCGCAAGTGCGCGCCGGAGAAGCTCAAGACCGTGATCCGTCATCCCATAAAGTTGATTTAGCGAAGCGAGTGACGCCGATCGCTTCGGCTTTTTGGGGGCTCACCGTGGCGTGGTCGGCAACGGGACGCGCCATGCGACCGGTGGGGGAGCCGAGGCGCGGGAGCGCGCGTTCGTTTGCACCGCCTCGCACGACCTCGTCACCCCGCTCATGGCGGTGACCGCGAACTGCGACGTGCTTGAAGCGGAGGCATCCGATCAGGCCGGCCTTGCGTCCTGGGTCGCCAACATCCGTGCAGCGGCGGACGAGATGGCGACTCGCATCGCTGGCATGCTCATGCACATGGGCGGCGACTAGACAGGGCGATCCCTGCAACGGGCATTATTATCTGGGAAGCGTTTGATTGCGAGGCACGCCGGTGTGAGGGCCTGATTCGTCAGATCCCGCACAGGGGGACCGCGATGGTGGCCACCGCGCCGCCCGAGGGGCT
>NZ_QSIL01000004.1:253379-254451 GCF_003469185.1 Collinsella sp. AM34-10
TTGAATTACGCGCGTGCGGATATAAAGGGTGGCATGTTAAATTTGTTGAAAACTCTGACATGCGCTGCCGACTTCATTAAAATCGATTGCCAATCAAGTCTTCCTATATATGCGAGCCCTGAGAAACTGCGCTGTGAACCTGAGACCGCTATCGATCGGCCCGGTGCACCGGGCCGCTGTCCTCGAGCCGGCATCAGCTTGCCGGTCTCAAAACGTATGCCGTCCGGTACGACCAACAGCCGAGTCTTGCGCCCAGTTCGAGCAGCGCCAGAGCCCCGTGCCGGAACCCACGCAGCCGATGGCAGGGGAATTCAGCCGCGGCCATCGAGGAGCCGGCCTGGGGACGGCGCCCTCAGTCCTCAAAGGATTTCCACCGCCCCTTGCAGGCCTGGATTGATTTAACGGTTGATTTAATCCGGCTGAACAAGCCGAGCACGGCCCGGTTGACATAATGTAAGGTAAAAAAGCAGATGCGGCCGTACGCCGATGCGGGGTTCGGGTGATGTGATAGAAAGTAATACACGTATTACATCTAACCGGGAGGTGCGTCATGGCAACCGCCACCGCAGCCCAGAGAATCCCCGAGGACCTCGCGAACAGGTACGACCGCCTGGCGAAGTCGACGGGCCGCGCGAAAAACTTCTACATGACGGAGGCCATCGCCGCCGAGATAGACAGACTCGAATACGAGTACGGCCTCATGAATTATCCGGGAAGCGTTTGATTGCGAGGCACGCCGGTGTGAGGGCCTGAGTCGTCAGGCCCGCACAGGGGGACCGCGATGGTGGCCACCGCGCCGCCCGAGGGGCTGTTGGCGAGCGAGACGGAGCCCCCGTGGGCGCTCGCGGCCTCGGAGGCGGCGTGGAGGCCGAGCCCGTAGTGGCGGCCTCCGTCGCGCGAGGAGCGGGAGGAGTCGTCTGTGAAGAGGCGCTCGCAGCCGCGTTCGAGGGCGGCGGGAGAGAAGCCCGGTCCGTCATCGGCGACCTCGATGACGAGGCGCCCGCCCGCGACGTCGCAGGAGACCACCACGCGCGAGCGCGCGTGCTCGGCGGCGTTGGCCACGAGGTTCGCG
>NZ_QSIL01000005.1 GCF_003469185.1 Collinsella sp. AM34-10
GCATCTCCTTGCGCGCCCACATTCCACTCCGCCTTAAATCAAGTATAAATACACAGTCTTTCAAGACAGCTATTCAACATTGGTGGTCACCGCTATGGACAATGTGAACCACCTAAACGAACTCTCAATACAGTCCCAGCTTAGCACCCTTGAAAAACTGGTCGCGGACGCGGAACAATCTACCGACGCAAGACGCGATTTCGAAGCTCAGCCTCGTGCCGTATTCCAGAAATATGGAATTACAGACCTCCAAATCAAAGCGGGAAATCGAAAAGTCTCTGTACGAACTGGTGGAGTCAACCGAAAAGGAGGCGCGTGTCCCCGTTGCACGCGCAGTATATCGTCGTATCCAGCTCCCACCGTCCAAGGCACTTGGACGGTGGGAGCTCCGCATCCCGGGAAAGGAAAAGCGCGGCCCATCCGGCCCGCGCCCGCGCCCTCCTCCCATTTCACCCCGCGACGTAAACCGTCCGGCCCGTCTCGCAGTCGATGGTCTCGGCGTCCCCGAAACCGACCCGGACGGCCGCCCATCCGCCGGCGACCGCCAACGCGTCGGCCTCGGACCTCGCGGCGGCGATGAGGCGCCCGAGCTCGGCCGAGCGCGCCGGCGCGGTCCCAACCTCGAACGCGCCGCCGTCGCCGCCCGACTCGTACTCGACGACGACCGTCGAGCCGAGAGCCTCCTCGAGGGTCTCGCTCAGGCCGCCCATGCCGTCGAGGGCGTGCCCGGCGACCGTGGCCAGCGGGTAGCGGGCCATCCCGGACGCCGCCGAGCGGACGGCCATGCGGAGCAAGCCGGCGGCCTCGAGCGCCTCGATGAGCGCCGCGGGGACCGCGGCGTCGATGGCGATGTTGCCGTGCCCGCGGCACCACTCGGCCGCCGACGGCACGTTCGCCGTGAGCACGCCCCACCCGGCCATGTAGCCCTCGGAACGCGGGTCCGTGGCGTCGAGGAGGAGGACGGCCAGGCCGCCGCCCACGTACTCATCGGCCACGAGGGCGAGGCGGACCGCCTCGCCCATGGAGTCGAACTCGACCGTGACCATGTGTCTACCTCCTCCTGACGGCGCTGAGCGGCTTCGGGGAGAAGTGCTCGTCGCGCTCGACGGCGGCGAACCCCATCTGGCGGTTCAGCTCGGCCATCTCCTTGATGCTGAAGTAGCCGAGCTCGTCGTCGTAGCCCTCGACGAGGCCGAATGCCTCGTCCGTGCCGTCGAACTCAAGCAGCCACCAATCCCATCCGTTCACGCACGAGAAGTAGTGGGCGTAGACCGTGGGGTCCTCAGCTCCATCCTGTTCATAGAGCCTCGGCACCGTCTTGGCGATTTCCTCGGTCATCAGCTGCTGCATGTCTTCCTCCGTTCCGGGCACCCTGCCCTCAACATCTCGCCCCTGCGGGCAAAGCCGAATGGCGACGCCGCGCGTCGTCGTCGGCTTTGCTCCCTGCAAAGCCGCACCGGAGCGAAGGCGGGTCAAGGGAGGTCCATGACGACCTCCACCAACCGGAGCGGAGCGGAGGTTTGTGCGGGGTCTCATGGGCCCCCTTGAAGCGGCGTAGCGGAGGTGCCACCCGGCCGCGAAGCCGTGGCCGATTCACGGCGGACGCCGGCAGCCCACGCCCAGCATCGATACCATCTGAACCGCTATTCACTTTTCGAGAGGAGCCATATGGAACTCGAGGATATCGTCTACGAGCTCGCCTGCCTTCATGAGTCGATGCTCTTTTGCTGCGAGGACCGGTCCGGCAAGGAGGACCCGGTCTTCGCGCATTACTGCATGGCGCTGGGGAGGATTGTCAGGGACCTCGAAGAGGCCGAGCGGCGCATCCGGACCGAAACGGCCGGCGCCGAATCCCGTCAATAGAAAACGCCCCGGCATTACTGCCGGGGCGTTTTCTAGAGCTCGATCTCCGCAATTATTTTTTTCATCTCGAGGGCCCAACCGAGCTGTTCCTCGATGTACCCCGGCCATGCGTCCTGGTGGCCCTTGATGGGGTGGCCCGCCTTGTAGAAGCGCAGCCCCGATGCCTTTTTCGCATCGAAGGTCACCGCCGTCAGCCCGAGGTGATCCTCGAAGACCCCGCTGTTGGCGATGGCGCGGTGTCCGATCTCCTTGTCGTCGTCCACGTACAGCTCGATGCCCGTGCGGCCCTTGTGCGTATCAATGAGCAGGGCGAGATGGTATGCCGAGACCCCCAGTCGCAGCGTCGACCAATGGTCCTTGCTGGGCTTCTGCGGGCTGAACTCCTTGAGGAACTCCGGATGGCCGTCCGCCACCTCGCGGTAGGCCGTCCAGTACGCCAGCTTGACCTTTTCGGTCTCGCTGAGCCCCTCGGAGAGTTTCACGGTCTTGGTCCACTCGTTCGGCTGCTCGACCACGCCGAAGCGCGGGGCGGGCAGGGAGTCCCCGATCTTCCAGAGCTCGACCTCGACCAGGAAGAACCCGAAGTCGCTGTCGGTGTGCTGGTTGAGCCACTCGATGGCCTGGCGGTGCTCGTCGCGGGCGTGCGCCACGACCCAGATGACGACCTCGGCGCCCTTGCCGGCGGCATACGTGATCACCTTGCCGAGATGGTCGTGGTTGGTGTCCTCGAGCTGGTTCTCGATGATCACCTTGCGGCCCGTACCGGACTCCTGCGCATAGATGTCCACGTTGAACGAACCGACCGAGGACTCCGTCTCTATGAGCTCGAGCTCGATTCCGACCGCCATCCCGAGGGTTGCGAGGTTCTGCTCCTCGGCCAGCCACTTGGTGAAGTCGTGGGCCTCATGCGGCCACACCTCGCGCAAGGGGACCTTCTTGATGGTGTCCAGGTTATAGGTCTTCATCCGTCACCCTTCCAGTCGTTAAGTCGACACCGCTGCAGGGTTTCTATATGCGCCGAACATCATGGCACCCAACCCCTAGACGCGTCAATGCGTGGACATATCAACGAGAACGTGCCATCCGGTCAAATCTTTACGACCGGATGGCACGTTTGATTCCTCCAATTACGATGTTAATCTGCAAATGTGCAAGTTGAAGGCGAAAAATTCAGGTCGACCTCTCCGACCGGCCCGTTGCGGTGCTTGGCCACGATCACCCTTCGCTTGCCCCAATCGGGACGTTCCGGGCGGCTTGCCTCTCCCTCTGTGGCAGACGCATCAAGCAGGAGGACTACATCAGCGTCCTGCTCGATAGATCCGGAATCCCTAAGATCCGACATCATCGGGCGCCTATCCGGGCGCTGCTCGGACTGTCGTGAAAGCTGGGCAAGCGCTATCACGGGCACGTGCAGTTCACGAGCCATCAATTTGAGCGCGCGCGATAGCTCCGATACCTCTTCGTATCTGCCTGCCCCTTTCACCGACGATTGAAGAAGCTGGAGATAGTCAACAATGATGACCTCAGGCGCCTTCCCGTCAATCACCTTTCGTCGACATTGGGCCTGCATCCTGGAGACAGTCATTCCAGGCTCATCGTTCAATATAATGGGAAAACCAACCAAGCGATCACGCGCTTCCGCTATCAATTGTTCTTGGAGGCCGGCATACGATCCGGAGGAAAGCGTACTTGAAGAGATACTCGACTCCAGGGAAAACAGCCGGTACGTTATCTCCTCGCTTGACATTTCCTCTGAATAAATTGCAACGCGTCTGCCCTGTTTTGCAAATTCTGCTCCGCAAAACACCGCAAACGCCGTTTTACCCACAGAAGGTCTTGCGCCGACCACGACCAGCTGCCCAGGCTTGATTCCATCGGGAAAAAGCCCATCAAGCGCCCCGATCCCGAAATATATGCAATCTGGGTCCTTCGTGCCGGCATGCTTGGCGCCCATATCCATATAGACCTGCTCGGTGACTTCCGCGAGACTGTGGGAACCGTTAGGAATAGCCCTCGTTGTCACTTCCCCCAATATCGCCTCCGCCCGATCCGCCAGCTCCTCTTCGCTGGAGCCCTCGCTAACGGCAAGGTCCCTGATTCGCTGCGCAGCAGCAGTCAAGCTCCGCCTCAACGAATGCCGTTTGAGGATTTTGACGTAATGCGGGTAGTTCACATAGCTAAGATAATCTCCAGAGACCTGAAGCACATAGGAGTCCCCGCCCGCTTTTGCTAGATTTCCGGTCGACCCAAGTCTGTCAATCACTGCAACAAGGTCGGTCGGCATGCCGGCATCGGCGAGTTGCTTGATAGCGGTAAACATGATTTGGTTGCGCGAAATATAGAAGTCGCCCGCCTCGAGAACGGCACCCAGCTCCGCCGCCACCTCAGTGCTGCCCATCATGGCGGACAAAATCGAACTCTCGGCGGCCTTGTCGTAAATCTCGTTGTCTTTCATCCTAATTCCTCCTATGGTGCAATTGTTCATAGATATCCAGCGCCTCCGCTTCAGTCATCGACGGAGGCCCCAACGGCTCCTCAAAACCGGCAGCGGAGACGTGACACCAGCTTCCGCAACTATTACGGTAGACCCCGGCTCGGCTAATAACGGGCCCCGGGGCGTGAACGAGCCACCGCGAGATTTCTTTACTTGTCAGGAAGGCATGTGGGTACAGATATGGATTCCGTCCCCTTGAGACGTTATCGTCCACTTGGCGCTTCACCGCATCAGCAATTTCGGCGGCATCCCATCCCTGAATCCGAAGGCTGTCGTATTCCCGGCGAGTTTCCTTTTCTTTGGCTCCCGGGCCTTTTTCGAACAGCTTCAGAAAAGAAAGGTAGTGAGCATCCTCGGTCTCGCTGCTATTAGTTTTATTAGTTGAATTAGAGGGTGTAGTAATTGCCCGCGTTTCCACACCAGTTGAGGCGCCTTCTCCACTAGCTAACTCGTTTTCTACACCAGTTCGGCAATAATCAACCGGTGTAGAAACCCCTTGTTTTCCTCCACCAGTCCGACCTGTCACGAGATCCAATTCGCCAGACCGAGGCCAAATATACTCATAGCAGGAAGCCTGTTGTTTGCTTTTTCCAATTTGCAGTTTGCGTAACAATGGTTCGACGCCTTCCTTCTTCAGGCTCAGATACTCACCGGTCAAAGTCAAATAGTTGAGGTATTTGATGGCGGTCTTTCGGGTGATGCCGAGCGCTTTTTCGAGCTGTGAAATTGAGAGCGACGCATATTGCGCGCCATTGTCCAGCCTACTGCCCACCACAGCGCCTTTAGCTAGGGCGATTACCGCCTTGTGCAACCCCTCCATCGTTCGCCGGTTTTTGCAATTTGCCTGAATCCAGCAAATCGCATACATCATCCAGCCGACCAGGTCATCGGTCATCAAAGGGGTATGGCACGAGCGAGAGTAGAGGATCTCGGTTTCGTCTATTTCCACGAACCGACCGGTAGGCATGAGTACAGCTATTCGTCGATGGGGACGCCGGCGAGCTTGGCGACAGCCTCCTGGCTGAACAACCAGACATGACCGACCTTCTTGCCTTGCAGGATGCCCTTGCGCGCGAGCTCAAGCACGCTACGTTCCGACAGGCCGAGCCAAGCAGCAGCCTCGCGCGTATGGAAAGGCCGCGCGTAGACAGCGGGACGATTCAAAGCGTTCATCTGTACCTCCGTAAAAAAACTCTGACTACGCTGTCTAGTTTACGACGTTAGCTTTATTTGCTTGTTTATTCCGTTTTCCATCATAAGAGACACATAATTGCTTATTATTTCCCGACTGCGCTGTTATACTAATTTCGTTAGCTTTATCAGGAGGACTATATGGGCAGCCATCATATCTTTATCGCAAAGGACAAGAAGCTGGGGATGCATGTCCTTATCAGGATTCAGGCGGTCGATGAGCTGGGAAGTGCCTATCCCCCGATTAACCCCGACACTTTCAATGAGCTCCTGATGGCAAGGGATGCGAAATCATTAGTCCTGGCAGCCCGCAATCTCGGGCCCATGTACATTTCGGAAGATGATCTCGCCAATCGCACCTATCTGCCCAGTCGACTTCAGCAAGGCATCGAACGTGGAATAGATCTCGTTCCGTCCAATTTAGACGGCCTGCTCTCGGAGTGCTTTTTCGATCCATATGCCAATCCCGCCGAAGTTGACGGCATGGGCTATAAAGAGGTCGGCCGAACAGCGAAGAAGGCCGCTCGCGAGCTTATCGATGAGTTCGATTTCGTCAATGCTGGGAACCTCTCCTATCTGGATTCTCAGTTCCGTGCCGTCATCGAACCGCTGCATGACTGGATTTTTGCCAGAAACCTGCTTTCGATAGTCCTTCGCATCGGCGGGTTATATAGAACTGGAGCGGACCCCAAAACAATTCTGGAGACCGCTAGGTTCCGCAAGGTTGAGCCGGCAAGCCTGAAAGAGCGTTTTAACATGGGCTCTGCCACCTGCTATGCGATACCCATAGCGTTCAATCCGTTTTACCGAACCGGAAACCTGCTGGTTAACGATGTGACCTTTGATGCTCAAAAAATCTGGCCCCTCTACAACAGCCTCACTGACATCAAGAAGTCATTTACACAGGCGGTCATTGATCACCATCTAAAAGGCGACGGGAATGAGTTCGTCAAGTTTCTCACGTCGGTCGAGGCAGCACAGGCCGACGGTAGATTCGACAACAGAAAGAACCATCCGGAGGAAAACAAGTGGTGGTATCTGGTTGTCAGCTCAAACATAGACGGCAAATCCATAGATGATCAGATGCAGATAGCGAACCGGATGCTTCAGGCGGTAGACGGAAGGCTCTTCCAGCCCCGCATCGCATATTCGGGCGTGAAGATGGCCGAAATCGCCCCGGAGCAGAAACCACGTAACATGTTGGAAGCCATGTGGTTACTCGTCAGGAACCATCCCGACCATTACCTCTTGACGTGCAAACGCTGCATGCGAACTGTGCTGTCTGGAACCCAAGGGGGCGAGCGCTCATTCTGCAGCAATTCTTGTCGCGCGACCTGGAGCAAAGAACACCCGTCCAGATAGGAGGGCTGTTCACAGAAAAAAGCCGGAACCTGGCTGGACCAGGCTCCGGCTTTCTGTTTATTCCCATCAAAGACCATGCAGGTAAGAATAAGGCCTATTCCGTTCCCTGGATCACGGTCAGCAAATCCTCGTAGCTGTGCACCACGTCATAACGCACGTCCTCGTCCGAGAACTCGTTGAAGAGCTTGCGGGCGCAGGCAATCTTGCCGCGCTCGATGTCGCGCAGTGTGAGGCTGTCCATGCTGCCCTTGGTCTCCGCGACGAAGAACACGTGGCGCACGCTCCCCTTCTCAAACGCGATGGCCCAGTCGGGCGCATAGTTGCCCACCGGCGTCGGGATCTTAAAGGACCTCGGCAGCTTGGCGTAGACCGCGACCTTGCCCTCAGCGGAGTCGAGGTCTCGTGCGAAGTCGCGCTCGCCCTCGGAATCCCAGAACACGTAGTCCTGGATGCAGCGGCTCGTCTCCAGCGCCCGGCCGACGTTCTCAGGCATGCGCTCGGCAAAGATGGTTGAATCGTACCGCTCGTCGAGCTTATGGTACGTGATGTGGTCCACCACCATCGTCGCCTTCTCTGCCAGAATGCAACGGGAGACCTTGGCGATGAACTCCTCGGGGTTATCGCGGAACATGCGGAACTTGACGGGGGCTATGCTCTTGAGGGTCGACGCCGCGCTCCTGCGCGTGATGCGTGCCGCGGTAGCGACTTCGCCCAGCAGGTCGCACGTCACGCCCGAGGCGTCCTCGCCCACCTCGTAGTCGCGCCTCGTGGCATCACCGAATGACTCGCCGCGCTCAAGGTTCTCCCGCGTCTGGGTCGAGCGCTGCGCGGCGGTCGTCATGACATAAGATGCCTTGGTCACAAACAGTTCGCGGTTAATTCGGTCGATTGCCTTAGCCCGCAGCTCAACGTCGTCAAAATCAACGGTGTAGGAGTGCTTAGAGTTGGTCCTGTTCCAAAGTTCTTGGAACTCGGCGCGCGCGAAGTTGGCGTTGAGCGGGTTTTCGCGAACCTTGGGCTCGTTGCCGTTGCGAATGTAGTCGTCGAGCGCATGCTCGTCGTAGACGCTCTTCACCAGCGCTTCGATATCCTTGCGATAGGCATAGAGATGCTCGGGCAGGTCGTCGTCGGTAACGGACGTGAGGCCCGATTCCTTGAACTTCTGTGCAGGCACGCCCTCGCGATCGATGAGACTGTGCTGCACGAGCGCGAAATAGACATCGTGTGCATCTTCCTGCCTGAGCGCATAGGTCTTTTCCTCGTCCGCCTGGACGACAAAGCCCTTGAGGAACTCCTCCGTGACCGCCTTGGGACGCTCGCGAAGTGCGCTCTTCGTGTCCTCCTGCAGCGCCTTCGTGAAATCGCTGTAGCTCTCGCTGGCGATGACGGTGAGCGTGTTGACGCGCTGCACCTCCTGCTCGCCCAGTGCCTCCAGGTCCTGGCGCTCGCCGTCCCGGTTCACGCACAGGCGCAGGCCGCGGCCCACCTCCTGGCGCTTGCCGGTCTCAGAATCGGAGTGCTTGAGAGTGCAGATCTGGAACACGTTGGGGTTATCCCAGCCCTCGCGCAGGGCAGAGTGGCTAAAGATGAAGCGAGTGGGCTCGTCGAACGACAGCAGGCGCTCCTTGTCCTTGAGGATGAGGTCGTAGGCACCCTCGTCATCGGACTCATCGCTGCCGCGCTTGAGCTTAGAGTTAACCGAATGCCCTTTCTTGTCGATGGAGAAGTATCCCTTGTGCGTTGCATGGACGTCGATGCCGCGCAACCACTCAAGATAGCGGCGACGCACCTCACCGAGACCCGCATCGAGCGAGGCGTCGAGGTTCTGCTGCCCACGGCTGTACTCGTCGATGGCGCGTGCGTACTCCTCCTCAAAGATTCGGCCGTACTCGCCCAGGTCTTCCCCGCCGTCGTCATCATAGATGCGGTACTTGGCGACCTCGTCGATAAAGAAGAGCGACAGACACTTGATGCCGCGCGCGAACAGCGCCTCCTCCTTCTCCAGATGGCTTTTGATGGTCTCGCGCTCCCGCCCTACCTGTTCCACGCACGATAGCTTTCAAGAAGCTAAGCGACATCGCCAAACTCCTTTGAAATTAGATAGTCGATTAAATCCTGTTTATCCAGTCGCCAAATGCCGTCATAGTTAACGCCACCGGCGGCGTGAATTATCGCCATTGCCTTCGTCTTACCGACAAATAAAAGGCTCTCGACGTCTTTACGGTTGAGATATACCTTCGGTTCGGCTTCAAGCTTTTTGTACCATGCCTTCCTTTTGATCCACTTCTTTTGACCTTCAGTTAAATCGTCCATTAGCGCCTCTTTCGGCCGTAATTGTTTTATCAAGTTCATTGTAGCATCTTCGATGTTATTCTAACTACGTCGTTTAGCTTAACCCATTAGCTACATATTACTTGAAAGGACTATTAATGCTCGACCCACTTATTCCCACGCCCGCGAGTCCCGTTCAGCCTCTTAGCCGATGGACGCTCCCAAGAGTCAAGAAAGCCACCGTAGAAATCGACGGAATCGAATGCGACGCCTTCATCTGCAAAGCAAACGGATATGCCTACGGCCTTCCTGACGGTTTTTCCACCGGAGCAATGATGAATCTAAATCTCTCAGATAATCGGGCAATCGCCGATTTTGTTGAACGCTACGGACTGCCCGTTTCGCCCTATGCCAACCAGGCTAGCCATGTCGAACAGCGTTTTAAGCAAAACGATTCCTATTCGACGGATCCAGTGGGAGATGGCCTCAACCTTTGGCGAGACGGGTTTTACGATTCGAAGCGAAGCCAACAGATCTCCGAAGAACTTGGGCCTTCGCCTTTCAATCATTTCAAAGACAAACGCTGCTCCGCAGGTACTGAAATCGCAAATCTCATCAAAGGAATCCGTCCGAGCAATTCGCAAATCATTCTTGTAAATGACATCCGGACTACATTGGCCTTCATGCAACTCTCCGCGCTTCTTCTATGTTCTAAGTCGGCATTTGGAAGCGCCGCATATGATGTGGTACTGAGTTACTTAGGCTCTTGTCCATCAAGAACAATCATCACCAACGTTTTCAAAACGCTTTTGTACGCGACGCAACTACAGATCAAGCCCCAAGACGGTCGCAGCTCCGAGATTGTCGCGGAAGCAAATCGAATCTGGATTGGAAATCAACTTGAGGACCTTGAGAAAACCCTCGCCCTTTTCATTGACCTTGCGATCAACCCAAATGAAGAACCCAAAAGGTTGATCAGTAGTCCAATACTCCGCAGGCTCCTAGTCGAAAGACCCAATGAGGCCGAGGCAATCCCCGGCAGTCTAACGCGCGCCTTTGCACTCCAGCTTGAGAAGGAACTCGAAAGCAATCAAGGTTGGTTCAAGTGCAGCGTCTGTGGACGACCGTACAAAAACAAGCAACAACTCATGCATGCCATCATAAATCAGGAAGCTGCAGAGAAAGAGCGCTGCAAGGCCAGAAGGACAACCCGCAAGCCAAACTCATTCTGCTGTAGGGCCCACGAAGAGTCCATGAGGCGTAAAAGAATCCCTAATCGGACGACAAACTCCGAGATGGGCCCAAACTCAAGCGAATCGATTTAACGCAAACTCGAATCGCGTGAAGGCATTGTGAACTTTATTTTTAATTAGAGATGCCAAGACAGCTTTTATTGCACATGTCGTTGCGCAGCCCGTTGCACACGGCGGCAATAAAAAAGAAAGCAGGCCAGAGAAAAATAGACTCTGACCTGCTTTTTCTTTCATGGAGCCAGTGACAGGAATCGAACCCGCAACCCACTGATTACAAATCAGTTGCGCTACCGTTGCGCCACACTGGCACACTTGGCGCTTTCGCGCGAAGCCAGTTAAGAATAAAGGAATTGCGGACGAGGCGCAACAGACCCTTCGCCCGACCACATCTCAAAACTATTCGCCAGAACGAATAGTTTTATCCGTTCGCCAAAACCAAAAACTATTCGTTTTGGCGACGGCAACCCACAGTCCATTGATTACAAATCAACGGGCTGACCAATTGGGAAACGGGTCTCTATGGATAATCCCCTACCGACCACGCAGGGCCTTGAGCTTGGCCAGGGCATCGGGGCTCAGGCGACTGCCCAGAGTCATCTTGATCTGCGGAGCTTCCTCTGCCTCGTGAACGTCGTTATCGATCTGTTTGATCTCGTCCACCAGCATACGGCTCGAGATGCGCGTTACGCCCTTGCCCATGACGACGGCCTGGATCGTGCCGTCGCTCGATACCACGGAGCACGCGCGGCCTTCCTCGCGTGCCTCGATGCAGAGCTTTTGCACCACAGTATCGGCAGAGACGCCCGTCGGCGAGAACTCGATGCGCACGCCGCGGGCCGGCAGGTTGGGGCGCTCGTTGGAGATATTGCCCGCGCCGTCGAACACGATCACGGCCTCGTAGCGGCCCTGGGCAAAGGCGGCGACGTCGTTGATGAGAGCGGTGCGCGCCATATCGTGAACGTCGCTGGAATACGGATCGTCGGAATGGTCGTACACGAGCTTTTCGTAGCGCGGCGTGCAGTGGATCACGTTGTAACCGTCAACCACCAGCAGCTCGGGCTTGTTGGAGTGCACCGTCGAGACTGGATCGGCGATAGCCTGTGCAAACGCATTGCCGCCCACGCCATAGGTCGCGGCCGAAACAATCGGCTTGGCCGAGCCTTCGCCAAAGCGCTTGGCCTTGGACTTGGCGCGGTTCTTCTTGGACATGCGCTACTCCTCCCCCATGAGCTCGCCGGCGTTGCGGCGCAGCCACTCAAAGCACAGCGCGGTGGTCGCCTGGGCCACATTGAGACTCTCGGTCATGCCGCGCTGGGGAAGCTTGGTCAAAAAGTCGCATTTCTCGAGCACCAGACGCGAGATGCCGTCGCCCTCGGAACCCATGACGAGCGCAACGCGGCCCTCGAAAGGGGCGTCCCAGCAACTGCCTTCGGCATGCTCGGAAGCGCCGCCCACCCAAAAGCCGGCGGCCTTGAGGTCATCGAGCGCTCGGGCAATGTTGGGAACCTGCGCGATGGGCAGGTGCATGACGGCACCAGCAGAGGTTTTGTAGCTGCCCACGGTCACACCGGCGGCGCGCTTGTTTGCAATGATGACGCCCGCCGCGCCCACGACCTCGGCGGAGCGCACGATCGCACCAAAGTTGCCATCGTCGGTCACATGGTCGAGCACGACGACGAGCGCCGGTCCGTCACCCGCGCGATCGAGGATATCGGCGACATCAGCATAGGGGAAATTACCCACCTCGAGCGCAATGCCCTGGTGAGCGCCATGGCTCGACAGCGCATCGAGCTGCGCGCGCGGCACATACTTAATGCGGACACCCGCGGCGTTGAGGTCATCGACCAGGCGCGACAAGGCGGCATCGCGCTCCCCGCCCTCGGCGATGAGCGCGCACTTGATGGGAAAACCAGTGCGCAGCGCCTCGGCGGCAGCACGACGACCTTCGATAAACTCGCCCTTGGGGACCTGAATGTTGTCGCGGTTGCGATCTCGCTGCGAACGCGCAGCCTGGGCTTGGGAGCGCTCGCGCTGGCCCTTGGGAGCGGCAGCGCGGTCGTTGCGACGAATCGGACGCGAACCAGAAACGGCCTGCTTGCCTCCGCGCGATGCACGCTTGCGATTGTCGGCCATAAAACGGCCTCCTTAAAACGATTATCAATAGAACAAACGAAACGACCGCCCGAGGTGCGGCAGATTGCCTTGAAAGAGGAGGGCATAGACCTTGAGGTCATGCCCGACGATTGAAAGGCAAGGTGCCGTGGCTCGGGCGGTCGGGTGCTTGGGAAACCCGCGGGGATTAGAGAGATTTGATACGGGTGCCGGCGGCGGTATCCTCGATCGTCAGCCCGAGGTCCTTGAGCTGGTCGCGGATGGCGTCGGCCAGATCCCAGTTCTTGGCAGCGCGGGCCTCGGCGCGGGCCTCGAGAATCTTGGCAGCGGCCTCGTCCACGTCGTCGCCCGTGTAGGCAACCAGGCCGGCGGCTACGCCCAGCAGGCCCAGCGGCAACTCGACCTTTGGCTCGGGGAGCTCAACGCCAAACGTATCGAGCAGCTCGACCAGCGTATCGGCGGCGGCAAGCGCGGCGGCCTTGTCGGCAGCGTCGCCCGCCTGCTCCAGGTACTGGTTGCACTCGGTCACAAAGCCAAAGACGGCACCCATGGCACCGGCGGTGTTAAAGTCGTCGTCCATGCACTCCTTAAAGGTGGCACGGGTCTCGGCGGCCTTGGCGGCAAACGCCTCGGATGCTGCCTCATCGGCATCGGCCGTCGCATGGTTCGCGGCCCAGCGCAGGTTCTCGACCGTACCGGCGATACGCGTGAGCGAGTTCTCGGCACCCTCCAAGCGCTCCCAAGAAAAGTCGAGCGGCGAGCGATAGCTCGTCTGCAGCATCAGCAGGCGCAGGGCGGCAGCGGAATGCTGCTCGAGCACCTCGGCCAGCGTAAAGAAGTTGCCGAGCGACTTGGACATTTTCTCGCCGTCTACCAGCAGCATGCCCGTGTGCATCCAGGTGTTGGAGAAGCCCTGGTGCCAGGCGCAGGTGGCCTGGGCGCACTCGTTCTCGTGATGCGGGAAGGCAAGGTCGGAGCCGCCGCCGTGGATGTCGATCGGGGTGCCCAGGTAGCGATGCACCATGGCGGCGCACTCGGTGTGCCAACCGGGACGGCCCTCGCCCCAGGGGCTCGGCCAGCTGGGCTCGCCGGGCTTGGCAGCCTTCCACAGGGCAAAGTCGAGCGGGTCGTTCTTGTCCTCGTTCTCCTCGATGCGCGCGCCAACCATAAGGTCGTCGATGTTGCGGCCCGAGACCTGACCATAGTTGGAATCGCTGCGCACGGCAAAGTACACGTCGCCGTTATCGGCGGCGTAGGCGTGGCCCTGCTCGATGAGTGTCTTGATCATGGCGATCATGGGGCCGATCTCTTTGGTGGCGCGGGGGCGCACATCGGGATCGAGCACGTTGGCGGCACGCATGACGCCGATGAACTTGTCGGAGAACTCCGTCGCGACCTCGGCAGCCGTACGGCCCTGCTCGTTGGCGCGCTTGATGATCTTGTCGTCGACATCGGTGAGGTTCTGGGCGAACGTGACCTCGTAGCCGCTTGCGATGAGCCAGCGACGAATCACGTCAAAGCTGATGAACGTGCGGGCATTGCCGATGTGGATGTTGTCGTAGACCGTGGGGCCGCACACGTACATGCGGACCTTGCCGGACTCGATGGGCTGGAACTCTTCCTTTTTATGGGTAGCGCTGTTGTAGATACGCATTCGTTACTCCTTAACGGTTTTCTGTAGCAGGCAGACGGCCCAGGCACCGATTCCCTCGCCCTGGCCTTCCCAACCGAGCTTTTCGGTCGTAGTGGCGGCGACGCCCACGTTTTCGACGTCAACGCCCAGGGCATGGGCAAGGTTGGCGCGCATGGCATCGCGGTGCGGAGTGATCTTGGGTTGCTGACAGGCAATGGTGCAATCGGCATCGACAAACTCAAAGCCCAGCTCGCGCGCATAGTCCATCACGCGAGCGAGCAGCACCATCGAATCGGCACCCTCGTAGGCGGGATCGGTGTCGGGAAATAGCCTGCCGATGTCTCCCCCGCGGCAGGCGCCCAGAATGGCGTCGGCCAAGGCATGCGCGAGCACATCGGCATCCGAGTGGCCCAGCAGGCCGCGCTCGTAGGGAATGTCGACCCCGCCGATGATACATCGACGCCCCTCCACCAAACGGTGGACGTCGTAGCCGTGGCCAATGCGCAGGTTACTGAACATGGGGAAGGTCCTCTCCCTCGGCCATGCGGCCAAGCAGAATCGCGGTTACGGGACGCAGGTCCTCGGGCACCGTCACCTTAAGGTTATCGCGCGGGCTCTGGACACAGCGGACGCGGGCGCCCATGCGCTCGACCAGCGAAGAATCGTCGGTCCCGATAAAGCCCTCGGTGATAGCTGCGGTGTGGGCGCGCTTCATGGCGTCGACGCTAAAGATCTGCGGCGTCTGCGCGGCCCAGTAGAGCTCGCGCGGCGGCGTCTCGACGATATTGTCGCCGTCGACGATCTTGAGCGTGTCGATCGCGGGCTGGCCGCACACGACGCCGTCGAGCGAGCGGTCGCCCACAAGCACGTCGATCGCATGATCGATGGCCTCGGTCGTGATGAGCGGACGGGCGCCGTCGTGGATGGCGACATATTCGAAACCCGCCGGTACCGCATGCACGCCGGCACGGGTGGAGTCCTGGCGGGTATCGCCGGCATCGGCAAAACTGATGGGCGTGTCATAGTCAAACGGGTCGATGGCCAGGCGGCGCATCTCGGCACGGCGCTCGGCAGGGCACACCACCACGATGTGGCCGACCTTGTCGCTACGATCGAACGCGCGGATGGACCAGCTCATGAGCGGACGACCCGCCACGTTAACGAGCTGCTTGCCGCCGGGATTTCCAAAGCGCTGGCCGCTGCCGCCGGCAACGACCACGGCGCATACGGGCGCCATTATGCGTTCCCCTGTTTGGTGCCCTTCATGCGGTACAGCGAGTCCGCAAGAATGGCAGGGTTGTTGACGCCAAAGTCGCCCAGGCGCTCCGGATCCTCGCTGATGTCGTCCATGAGCTCCTGCAGCGAGCCATACTCGTCGACGATCTTCTCGGCCACGCCGTCACGCACGACGGACACGCGCGAAAGCGTGCGCAGGCCCAGCGGCGTCATGACGGAGTCCTCGTCCAGGTCGTCGTAACCCAGAACCGCCGCCACATGCTGTGGGTCGGACAGGTCCTTAGGCGTCATGCGAGCGAGCTCGGCGCGAATCTTCTCGGCATTAGCCTCGGAAGAATCACTTGCGTAGTCGCGAATCATCAGGTCATACTCGGTATCCATGCTGGAGCCGGCGAGCTGCTCGAGCTGCATCTGCACGAGCTTGCCCTGGTTGCCCAGCTTGACGATGCAATCCTTAAGCTCGGTCTTTGCCTGCTGCATGATCTCGAAGCTCGAGAAAATACCGGTAATGTCGGCGAGCGTAACGTAGTCGTCGAGCTCGAGGGCCGTCAGACGCAGCAGGGAGCGGTCGAGCGACTGACGGGTAGTCTGGAGCGTGGCGACGAGCTGATTGACCGAGCTCATGATGGTGGTGACGGGCTGGATCTCGTAGCTCTTGCCGTGAACGTACACGTTGACGACGGCACGACGGGCCGAAACCGAGATCACGATGGCGTCGGTGAGCACCGACATGCGAGCGGCAGTACGGTGACGCATGCCCGTCTCGCTCGTGGCAAGCGAGGGATCGGGATTGAGGTGGAAGTTGGCGCGCAGGATCTGGGTGAGGTCGCCGTCGATAACGATGGCGCCGTCCATCTTGGAGAGCTCGAACAGACGGTTCGAGGTGAACGAAATGTTGAGCGGGAAGCCGTCGTTACCGGCAGCGAGCACGTTTTCGGTGTCGCCGACGCAGATAAGGGCGCCCAGGTGACCGGCGATGATCATGTCGAGGGCGGTACGGATCGGCTGACCAGGTGCCGTCAGGCGGATGGCCTGTTCCATACGCTTTTGCAGCTCGTTCTTATCCAAGGCATCGCTCCCATCGTATACGCTCCATAAACGCTAAATAGTTTCTCACGGTTTGTCCCCGCAGCAGCCACGAAATCCGATGCTTACAGAATGAGCGAACACCGCTTAGGTAGCTCATTTGGGACGGGGCTCCTTTGACTGCTCATGTGGTAGCATCGGGTCTCATATAAATGAGGGAGTAGTCGCGTAATCGGGCTCGCCCGCAGAGAGGGAGCCAGACTATGGGACTCGCAGAGCTCGTGTTGCTCGCCGTTGGCCTTTCGATGGACGCTTTTGCTGTTTCCATCTGCAAGGGTCTCGGCATGAAGAAGATCAACCTTAAAGTCGCCGTGGTGCTCGGTCTGTTCTTTGGCGGCTTTCAGGCCGGCATGCCCGTAATCGGATGGGCGCTCGGCAGTCAATTCATGGACATCATCGGACCCATCGACCATTGGATCGCCTTTATCCTATTGGCCTTTATCGGCGGCAAAATGCTGTGGGAAGCCTTTACCGAAGACGAGGATGAGGGCGACGGCAAGGATGCTGAAAAAATTGACCTGGCAGAATATCTGATTCTTGCCATTGCCACCTCGATTGACGCCCTAGCCGTAGGTATCTCGTTTGCGGCGCTCTCGGTTGACATCGTTCCCGCTGTATCGCTTATCGGCGTCACAACGTTTATCTTCTCCGTCGCCGGCGTAGCGATCGGCCATACCTTTGGCGCGCGTTACGAAAAACCCGCCACCATCGTGGGTGGCGTCGTACTCGTCCTCATCGGGCTTAAGATCTTACTTGAGCATCTGGGGATCCTCACGATATAAAAAACGCCTCTCATAAGCCAACGTCAATGTAGGGGTCTCATGCAGAGTTTTGCATAATGCCTATTCGTGCAGACTTTTGCATGTCATACTAATATGCAAAAGTCTGCACGTTAGGAGATCGCCGTGGATACCCTTCCCATCACCACACCGCGCCAAGCTGGCATCTACGTGCGCCAGGCACGCGAGGCACAGGGAATCACCCGTGCGGCGCTCGCTAAAAAAGCCGGTGTTTCGGAGCGCCTGCTCGCATCGCTCGAGCTAGGAGATGCCACCGGCATTCGACTCGACAAGCTATTGGCAATCTTCAATGCTCTCGGACTGGCGCTCGCCGCTCAAGGGGATATAGGCGAAACGAAAAATGAGCAATCAGCCAACGTTCCGCGTGCCGATTTGCAACCTCACAGTACCCCCAGACGCCATCGCGCTCAACGTCCCTCTCATAGCTACCGTTGCTGCGCCGCCATTCCGGTTCTTGCAGACGCCCCCTTTACGTCTGAACTCTACGACAAAGCCTTCGCAGATTTCGCCATGTCCAATCTCGGAGTCTCGATTGCCGCAAACGCATCTGTCCAACCAAAGCCTGACGGGAAATAGCCAATGGCCAGAACATCACTTCGGACCATTATTTGCGGCGTACCTGCGGGAACGCTCACGCAAGATGAGAACGGTCTTATCAGCTTTACCTACGATCATGACTATGACGGGCCAGCCCTATCGACCAACATACCCGTATCGAATCGCACATACGGACAACAGGTCATGAATCCGTACCTGTTTGGCCTTCTACCCGACAGCGAGGATCAGCGAAAAGCGATTGCTGCCGAATTCGACGTTAGACCCAACAATGCCGTTGCGCTACTCAGCCATATCGGACTTGACTGTCCGGGTGGAGTGCAGTTTTGTGCCGAAGAAGACGTCAACGCCGTCCTGCATCGCACCAGCGAATACCGCCCTATAGGCGATCACGAGATTGCGCTGCGTCTCAAGTCGATCAGAGATGACCGCGATGCATCGTGGATGGGTCTAGATGAAAGTTGGTCACTTGGAGGCAACCAGGGCAAGTTCGCACTCGCACTCATAGACGGTCGCTGGTGCGAATGTGTGGGCTCCTCGCCCACGACGCATATTTTCAAAAATGGCGTTATCGGATTTAAACTCGAGGCTCTCAATGAGTTTGTCTGCATGAAAAGCGCCCAGCGCGCCGGTATCGCAACGGCAAACGTCGAATATCGTATGTTTGAGGACGAACCTGCCCTCATTGTTGAGCGCTATGACCGCATGAAAGTCGAAGACGGAACGATCAGGCGTCTACATCAAGAAGACCTCTGCCAGGCACTTGGGGTGATGCCCGCCCAAAAGTACACGGCAGACGGCGGCCCGACCACCCGCGACATTCAAGAGCTCCTCATAAATACGAGCCACCATCAACTTAACCTGTATCTGTTTACGCAAATACTGTTCTTCAACGCCATTATCGGCGCACCGGATGCGCATGCGAAAAACTATTCCCTGCTCCTTGGAAACGACGGCGCAGCCATGATGGCTCGAATGTACGATGTCGCATCGGGTTTGGCATATGAGCGCATGCGCCGCCGAGCGCGCCTTGCCATGAGCGTTGGCGGCGAAAACCGTGTGGGACGCATCGGTCCAGGCGCTATCCGCCGATACCACGGTATGGGCGACCCCGCGCTGGAGGCGGCGCTTACCGATGCCGGGCTATCCGAGAAGTTTTGCTTTGCGGCCATGATGGACCTCGCCTACGAGGTACCCATTTGCATGGAAGAGGTCATGGACGAATATGCCGACCTGCCCGGCATGGCGGACCTGCGCGAGCATATGCTCGGCCCCGTCCGCGAAAACTGCCAGCGCACCATCGACCTCATCAAGGCGGATATGGGCTAGACGCCAATCAATTTCCCATTTCTTAAAAGAAGAGAGGGGGCACCCGTCGCAAAAGCTCAGATGCCCCCTCTCATAATGTCATTTGCAATCCGCTAGCACGTGGCTCGGACTGCTGCTAGCGCAACCTTTACGCAGCGAGGCGCTTGAGGACGTCGATGAGCAGCTCGTAGAAGCGCTCGGCAGAAGCGAGCTCCATGCTCTCGTCCGGGGTGTGGACATCGGAGAGCGTCGGGCCCACGGCGATGGCGTCCAGGCCGTGCAGGGCCTCGGCAAACAGGCCGCACTCAAGGCCGGCGTGAATGGACTCGATGCGCAGCTCGGAGCCAAAGAGCTCGCGATAGCTCTCGACAAAGATGTCGCGGACCGGCGAATGCTCGGCATAGCTCCAGCCGGGATACTCGAACTCGAACTTGGCGTCGAAGCCCAGGACATCGGCCAGCGTCTGCAGGCGGTCCTTGAACTCGTTCTGCAGCGAGGTAATCGAGGAGCGCGGGGACAGCATGATCTTGACCTCGTCGTCAGAAGTGGCAACCACACCGATGTTGGAGGAAACCTCGACGGAGCCGTCGGTGGCGACGTTGCGGCGAATCACGCCGTTAGGGGCAAGACGCAGGGCGCGGATGAGGGCAAGCGCAGACTTCTGGTCCATGGCCTCGACCTCGGTGTCGTCGGCAATCTCGACGGTGCAGGTAAAGCCGGGGTCAAAGACCTCGAGCTCGGCAGTGACGTCGGCAATGATGCCCTTTGCGATCTGGGCCGCGGCCTCGGCGGCAGCGTGATCAGTGTAGACCAGCTCGGCCTTGCACTCACGGTTGATGGCGTTGTCCTTAGTGCCGCCGTTAAAGCTGACGATGGCGGGCTCGCCGGCGACCATCAGGCGGTCGATGATGCGGGCCATGATGAGGTTGCCGTTGCCGCGCTCCAGGTGGATGTCGGCGCCGGAGTGACCACCCAGCAGGCCGGAGATCTCGAGCGTAAGGGTGCTGCCGGTCTTGTGCTCGCGCACGATCGGGCAGGTGTAGGTAACGACGACACCGCCGGCGCAGCTGACGGTGGCCACGCCCTCCTCCTCGGAATCGAGGTTGATCATGGTGCGGGCGCTAATCTGGGACTTGTCGAGCGTCTCGGCGCCAACCAGGCCAGTCTCCTCGTCGGTGGTGAACACGCACTCGAGGGCCGGATGAGCAATCGAATCGTCGTTGAGCACGGTGAGCATCAGAGCGACAGCAATGCCGTTGTCGGCGCCCAGGGTGGTGCCGTTAGCGGTGAGGACGCCGTCCTTGACGACCAGGTCGATACCATCGGTCGTAAAGTCGTGCTCAACGGAGCCAAGCTTGTCGCACACCATGTCGATGTGGCCCTGCAGCATCACGGTCGGGGCATTCTCGGCGCCGGCAGATGCGGGCTTACGAATGATGACGTTGTAGACCTCGTCCTGATACACGTCGAGGCCGCGCTCCTTGGCAAACGCAACCAAGAAATCGCTGATGCCCTTCTCGTTGCCAGACCCACGGGGGATTGCGCTGATCTCCTCAAAGAAATGGAACAGCTGGGCGGGCTCGTAGCCAGTAATCTTGTAGTCCATGGTGCCTCCTTGGCGCAACTGGTTAGACAATAAGACATGCGCCTTGTATATTCCCAGACTTCGTTTGCATAAACCACTCGAAAACGCCGAGCGCCCTCGCATCATCGGCTAACGGTGGACCGCATAGCGTAACGGTCACAACTTCACAGCTCTACAAATCGAGGCGCCCTTGCCGGAACGCCTCGATTGCACAGATCAAATTGTCGCCACACCCTACAGCGCGCCGGAACCGGCTTGCATCATGCCGCCGGGGCCCGAGGTCACGCCGCCGCTCACGGGCGCGGCGTTGCCGGTGTGCGGTGCCGCCGGGGCGGTATCGCCACCGAGCGTGCCCGCCGGACGCGGTGCCGGGATCTCGCCCGTGCCGTGGCTAAAGACAAACTTGCCATCGGCCACGTCGCACAGGACGGTATCGCCCTCGCCCCACTCGCCGGCCAGAAGCTCCTCGGACAGCGGGTCCTCGATGAGCTTTTGGATGGCACGGCGCAGCGGACGCGCACCGTTGGTGAGGTCGGTGCCCTCGGCCACGATCTTGTCATAGGCCGCATCGGTGAGCTTGATGTTCATGCCGTTGGCAATCAAACGCTGACGCAGGTCGTCCACCAGCAGGTGCGCGATCTTGGTGAGATTCTCGCCCGAGAGCTTCTGGAACACCACGATGTCATCGATACGGTTGAGCAGCTCGGGGCGGAACAGGCGCTTGAGCTCGCCCATCGCGCGACCACGGATCTCACTCGACGTGAGACCCTGCTCGCCGGTGGTGCCAAAGCCCACGCTCGCATCCTGCGCAATCTCGCGGGCGCCCACGTTGGACGTCATGATGATCACGGTGTTGCGGAAGTCTACCGTCTTGCCCTGGCTATCGGTCAGGCGGCCCTCCTCCAGCACCTGCAGCAAGATGTTGAAGATATCGGGGTGCGCCTTCTCGATCTCGTCGAACAGCACGACCGAGTACGGGTGACGACGAACGGCCTTGGTGAGCTGGCCGCCCTCGTCGTGACCGACGTAACCCGGAGGGCTACCGATGAGCTTGGAGACCTCGAACTCGCTACCGAACTCGGACATGTCGAAGCTGATGAGCGCATCCTTGCTGCCAAAGAGGTACTCGGCGAGCGTCTTGGCGAGCTCGGTCTTGCCCGTGCCGGTGGGACCCAGGAAGATAAAGCTGCCGCCGGGGCGACGCGGATCCTTGAGCGGCGAGCGGCTGCGGCGTACGGCCTTGGCAACTGCCTCGACAGCCTCGTCCTGACCGATGATGCGCGTCTTGAGCACGCTTTCGGCCTGCAGCAGGCGACGGCTCTCGCTCTCGGTAAGCGAGGACACCGGTACGCCCGAAGTCACGGACACGATATCGGCGATCTGACTCACATCGATGGTGAGCGGGCTGGCGTCGAGCTCGGCGGTCCAGGCGGCCTTGGCCTCGGCGAGCTCAATCTCGGCGGCCTTCTGCCGCTCGGTAATCTCGGCGGCCTTGTTCATGTCGTCGCTCTCGGTGGCCTCCTGCGCGGCGGCCTTGAGCTCCTCTATGCGATGCTCGGCCTCGCGCACCGGCTCGGGCGCGCGATTCGCGGCGATGCGAGCGCGGGCACCGGCCTCGTCAATGAGGTCGATGGCCTTATCGGGCAGGAAGCGATCCTGGATGTAGCGGTTGGAAAGGTTCGCGGCGGCCTCGATAGCACCCTGCGTATAGCGCACATGGTGGTGCTCCTCGTAGCGCGGCTTGAGCGCGGTCAGGATCTTGACCGTGTCCTCGACGCTCGGCTCCTCGACATCGATGGTCTGGAAGCGACGCTCGAAGGCCGGGTCCTTGGTGAGGTACTTGCGGAATTCCTCGGCCGTGGTGGCGCCGATAATCTGGAAGGCACCGCGCGCGAGCACGGGCTTGAGCATAGAGCTCGCGTCGATGGAGCCCTCAGCAGAACCGGCACCGATGATGGTGTGCATCTCGTCGATAAACAGGATGACGTCGTCGGCTTCGGTGGCCTCCTGGATCACGTTCTTGAGGCGCTCCTCAAACTCGCCGCGATACTTGGCACCCGCCACGAGGCCCGGCAGGTCGAGCGTCCAGATATTCTGGTTCATGAGGTTCTCGGGCACGTTGCCGGCTGCAATCTGCTGAGCCAGGCCCTCGACGATGGCCGTCTTGCCCACGCCGGGGTCGCCCAGAATGAGCGGGTTGTTCTTGGTGCGGCGCGAAAGAATTTCCATCATACGCTGGACTTCCTTTTCGCGACCAATTACAGGGTCGAGCTCGCCGTCGCGCGCCTTCTGCGTGAGGTTGGTCGCGAACTGCTTAAGCGTATCGGTGCCACTCCCCTTTTGCTGAGAGGCATCCGAGCCGCTAAAGAACGGCAGGCCCGCACCGGGACGCCCGGCACCGGCGCCGGCGAGCGGACGCTTCTTGTCCTGGTCCTTGGCAGTGAGTTTCTCGATAGCCTTTTTGATAGAGGCGGACGACACACCCAGGCGCATGAGGATGTCCATGGCCATGCCGTTGCCCTCTTCGACGATGCCGATCAGCAAGTGCTCGGTCGACACGTAGGTCTGGTTATTCTCACGCGCCACGCGGAATGAACGCTCCATAACGCTAATGACGAGCGGCGTAAAGGCGAGCTTAGCCGCCTCGGTCTCCTCACTGGGCTCGGGAACCGTGGTCTGGACCTCCTTGAGGGTGTCCATGATGTCGTCGTAGGAGATATCAAGCGAGCGCAGTGCCTCGGCGGCAATGCCCTCGTCCTCCTTGGCAAGCGCGAGCAGCAGGTGCTCGGTGCCCACCTTATTTGAATGAAGATCGAGCGCCTCCTGTTTGGCCATCGACATGACCTTGCGCGCTCGATCGGTAAATCTATCTAACATGCTCGTTTCCTTACATGAGTTCATCGAAATCAAAACGCCCGCCCGTCGGCGGCGCTTTTGTCTCTTTACCCACAGGTTGTCTATGTTAACAGCTGGAGGAATATCTATAAACCCGGCTCACATGAATGCAGGTTATGACCGCATCGCGGGACTCACCGCGCGATGCGCGACAGGCGCCCCGCAAGAGAAACCCTAGGCGTCTTTCACCACGTCGGGACTCGTCGCACGCGATGCGCGATAGGCATCGGCCTCCTTGGAGACGCGTTCGAGCAGCTCGGATGTATCGACGCCCTCGACTTGCGCGACCGTTTCCACCGTCTGCATGGCGACCGCCCTCAGGTACGCGCACGCGCTGTCCCCCAGCTGCTCGAGGTCTATCTCCTCGCCGCCCTCCCGGGCAAAGCCGACCGCCATCACAAAGTCCATGATGCCCGAGACCAGAAAGCCCACCGCAAAGCTCGAATCCGCCTTGAGCTCTTCTCCGTCGGGGTGGACGATCTCTCTCACGCGGTCGATGATGATCGTATGGATGCCCTGCACGACCTGCTCGGCGGCACCCGCCCTCATGGTGATGACGATGCGCCGCAGCAGGCAGCGGACGTCGCGCCGGTCGAACGCCGAAAGGTCGCCCTCGCTCGAAAAATGCCAGAGGGCATCGGTGATGAGCTCGTTATCCTGCAGCAGTTGGGCTATGGCGATGGCGACGAGTTCATCGAAATCGTGAAAATAGTAGTAAAACGTTCCGCGATTGCACCGGGCGGCGCGGGTCACCTCGCCAACCGACAGCTCGAAGATGCTGTTGTTCTCGATGAGCTCCCAAAACGCCTCGATGATACGGGTGCGTGCATCGGGCGCATCGGCGTCCTTACGCGGTCTCGCCATGCGCCTCACCGCACCCCTGCGCCTTGGCGTTCATGATGAGCATCTGAAGACGGTTCTCCACGTTGGCGAAGCTCACGTCGGGATCGTAGTCGAGCGGCAGGAACTGCGCCGTGGGATACTGCTCCTTGAGCGCATGGATGAGCCCGCGCCCCACGACATGGTTGGGCAGACACCCGAACGGCTGCAGGATCACGAAGTTGCGGCAGCCGCGCTTGGCGTGCTCGAGGATCTCCGCCGGAATCAGCACGCCCTCGCCCGCATCGAACGTATGGTGCAGGATCTTATCGCTCGCGCGCACGAGCTCGGGCATGCGCGTCGGCGGCTCGTAGAGCGGGCTCGCCGCGCCCAGGCGGTCGCAACGGTCGTGCGCGAGCTCGAACAGGTTGTCCGCCGTGGCGTACCAGGCCTTTTCGGGCAGCGACAGGTCGACGTGGAACTCGCGCGACTGCGCATGCTTGTAGAAATAGGTCTTGCGGATCACGTCGGTCATGCGCGCCTCGATGACCTCGAGCCCGTTGTCCTCGAGGTAGCGCTCGATCTCGTGGTTGGCGCCGAGATGGAAATTGAGCAGGTACTCGCCCACGATGAGAACGGTCGGATGCGGGTTCGAGCGGTCGTACGGAACGGCGTCCATGATCGCAAGCGCGCGTTTGAAGCCCGTCGCCTGGCCTCTCAGCCCGGAGCGCTCCATGCCCTCGATAACCTCATCGAGCGCGCGGTCGAACGCAGCGTCCGCCGCGCCCTTCTCGAGCTCGTAGGGACGGATGCGCCTAAGCATGGCCTCGAGGGTATCGATCATGGGAAGACCGTAGGCGATCTGGATGCTCGGGCCAAGGCCGAGCTTGAAGCCCGGATGCGCATTGTGGGCATCGACGTCGTCGTTGGTGAGCACCGGGACATAGTCGTATCCCGCGTCGTCGAGCGCGCGGCGCAGCAGGGGCATGTAGTGCGTCAGGCGGCAGTCGCCGATATACTTGCCAGTCACCACGGCGACGTCGTGCGGGTCGTACTTACCGCTCTCGAGTGCCGCGAGCGCCTCGCCGATCACGATTTGCGCGGGGAAGCAGATGTCGTTGTGCACATAGCGTTTGCCCAGGCGGATGGCATCCTCGCGCCCGATATCAAGGGCCTCGGCGCGCACGCCCTGATTGCGCATCGCCGCGGTCATGAGCCTGCAGAACGCATGGGAGGTGTTGGGGACCAGCGCGATCTTGTCGTGCCGGTCGCGCTTGGTGTACTTGACCTTATACGGGTCGTCGAGCGGATGGACCGCGTGCACCCGGGCGCCCTCGGCACGCTCCTCCGCGCGACGACGGTTGACCGACTCGATAAACGAACGCACGCGAATGCCCATGGGACCGGCGACGTCGCTCTCATCGAGCTTGATCATCATCGGAACCTTGGAGCCCATCTCGCCCATCATGCGCGCGATCTCATCGGTGAGATACGCATCGTGGCCGCAGCCGAAGCTGCCCATCTGCACGAGCTCGAGCTCGGGCGTCGATGCGACGATGACCGCGCACGACAGCATGCGCGCATGGTAGTTGTTCACGATGTCGATGCGGCTGTTGGAAAGATCGACGTTGCAGACCCCCGGCACCGCATCGGGCGTCAGGACGGGGATGCCGCGCTCAGAGAAGAGCTTGGGCAGCCCGTGGTTGACCAGCGGGTCGTTGTGGTACGGGCGCGAAGCGATCACCACCGCGTAGCCGCCGTCCTCGCGCACGTTCTCGAGCACCTGCCTGCCGCGCAGCTGCAGCTGGTTCTCAAACGTCTGCTGCGCGCGGTCCGCCTGCTCGGTCGCCTTGGCAACCAGGTCGGCATCGATATCGAAGGTCTCCTTGCACCACGCCTTGAGCTGGCGGTTTCGGTCGCCCTCGTCGTACCAGTGGAACAGCGGCGTATCGAACGGAACGCCGAAACGCTCCTCCGGGTTATCGGAATTGCGCATCACGTAGGGGTATCCCTTTACGACGGCGCACATCCACTCGCTGGTAGAGGCGGTGTTTTCGGTGGGCACCGTCGTGATGATGGGCATGAAGATACGGTCGACGCCGGCGTCGACGAGATTGCGGATGTGCCCGTGGACGAGCTTGGCCGGGAAGCACACGGTGTCGGATGTGACGTGCGCCAGACCGCGCTCGTACATCGCCTTGGTGCTGCGTCCCGAGACGCGCACCTTAAAGCCGAGCGTGCTGAAGAACGTCGACCAGAACGGCATGGTGTCCCAGAACTCGAGCACACGGGGAATGCCGATCGTGACATCGCGCCCCCCGCAGACGGGAACCGTGGGGCACGACTCGAACAGCAGCTTCTCGCGGTCGACAAAGAGATTGGGGGCAGCCGCGGTCCGGTCGCGCCCCGTGCCGGGTGCCTGTGCCTCGCAAGCACCCTGCGGACGCAGCTCCTCCGCCGCGGGAACCTCGCGCACGAGCTCATCCCATGAGATGGCGCCGCCGCGCGGGCAGCGATTGCCCGTGACGTAAAGCGAGCCGTCGCCAAATGCCACGACCGCGCGCTGGCAGCGGTTGTTGCACCGACGGCAGGTAACGCCGCCGAACTCGCGATGCTCGAAGCGCTCCACGGCATCGAGCCCGATAAACGACGTGCCGGCGTCGCCCTTGCGGCATTCCTCGCGCGCGAGCAGGGCGATACCGATAGCGCCCATCAGCCCCGGGTGGGGCGCACGCGTGACGGGTTTGCCCAGATACTGCTCGAATGCGCGCAGCACCGCGTCGTTTCGGAACGTGCCGCCCTGAACGACGACTTTGTCGCCCAGACGGTTGAGATTTGAAACGCGAATGACCTTGGTGAACACGTTCTCGATAATCGAACGGCAGAGACCGGCCATGATGTCGCCCGGACCCTTACCGCGCCGCTGCTCGGAAACGACGCTGCTGTTCATGAACACCGTGCAGCGGCTGCCGAGAACGGCGGGGGCTTTGGACGAAAATGCCTCGGTCGCGATATCCTCAACGGCTATTCCGAGGTTTTTGGCAAAACCCTCGAGGAACGAGCCGCAGCCCGCAGAGCACGCCTCGTTGACGACGATATCGGTCAGCACGCCGTGGTTGAGCCAGATGGCCTTCATATCCTGTCCGCCGATGTCGAGCACGAAGGTCGCATCGGGAACGCATGCGCACGCGGCGCGGGCGTGCGCGACCGTCTCGACCGTATGGTAGTCGGCGTGGAACGCGCGCGCGAAAAGCTCCTCGCCGTATCCCGTGGTGCCCACGGCATCGATCGCAAGCGTGACTCCCGCTGTCTCCCAGCGGTTCTTCAAGCTGACAAGACCCTGTTGGGCGACGTCGAGCGGTCTGCCGTTATTAGACGCGTAGAACGAATCGACAAGCTCACCCGCCTCATCGACCAGGGCGAACTTGGTCGTCGTGCTCCCCGAATCGATACCGAGCGCCACACGCACCGTCTCTCCGGGCGCATACGTATCCGGACCCTTTGCCGGCGTCTCTTTGCCATGGCGTGCCGTAAAATCCGCCTGCTCGGCAGGTGTGGCAAAAAAGGGCTGGGCAAGACGTCCCTCCCCGCTTGCGGGCGCGACCGTCTCGAGCTTATCCAGCCGGACAAAAGCGTCGGGAAGGTCGATCGGTTGGGACGATGCGAACATGTCGGTCAGCGACAGGGCGGCACCGCGCGCGACCATGATCTGCGGATCGCGCGGGACGATAACCTGATCGTCCGATAGATTCAGTTGCTCCCGGAACACGCGGACCAGCGTGGGGTTGTAGGCGAGCGTACCGCCCTCGAAGATTACCGGCGGCTCGATGTCGATACCCTGGGCCAGACCGCCGATCGTTTGGCGGGCGACCGCGTGAAGCGCCGAAAGCGCCAGGTCGGTGGTAGGAATGCCCTCGTTGAGCAGCGGCTGGATATCGGTCTTTGCGTACACGCCGCAGCGGCCCGAGACCTCGTGGACGGTCGTTCCCCGGCTTGCGAGCTGCTCGAACTCGCCCGATTCGGTGCCGACCCCCATGAGCTTTGCCATCTCGTCGATAAATGCACCGGTACCGCCTGCGCACGAACCGTTCATGCGCATGTCGGCAACCTCGATGTCTCCCTTATCGTTGGTGCGGAAGAAGATCATCTTGGCGTCTTGGCCGCCCAGCTCGATGGCGCAGCGCGTCTGCGGATAGAACCTGCTGATCGCGAGCGCGTTGGCGACCACCTCCTGAACGTACGAGGCGCCCAGCGCGGTCGCGATATCGCGCGCACCCGAGCCGGTCACCGCAACGCGCAGCGACTCATGGGGAAAGCGCTCGGCGAGCTCGCCGAGCATGGCGCGCACGCTCGCTGTCTGACACGCCCCGTGGCGGCGATATCCCCACCACGCCTCGGTCATATCCTCGTGCATCGCGTAAACTTTGGTCGTCGTCGACCCTACGTCCAGTCCTACTAGCAACGCCATAATGCTCCGTCTCTCGCATTTTTCCTGCTAGAGATATACCACTCTACGTAATACAACAGACTGTTGTATTTAAACTCCGTATAAAAAGCGGCTGCCGAAACGCTTCAGCAGCCGCCGAATGCACCAACAGATTCTTCTGCGCGCTAGCACGTCGGGCAACGGAGCAGCACGGGCCCTCCGGTCATGCGCACCGCTCACGCCCGCGATGTCGCCGAGAGAGCTATCCACGCTTAGGGCTCCAACCAAGCAAGTCGCCCGCGCTCAGCAGATCCCTAAGCGAGCTACTCGCACTCAGGAGCCATAGCCTGCTCCAAGAGCTCGGCATGCTCCTCCTCGAAAACCGTCCCCACAGGGAAGGCGCGACGGAAGACGAAGTGGGAAATCGGACCGGCTACCAAAAGGTTCCACGGCAGCGCCATCACAAAATTATGCGGGATGTTGATCATCCAGATCGCAGGCACGGAATACAGGTTCGCAAGGATGCCGCCGGGCATGTGCGTCAGACCCTCGCAGGCACCGTACAGCGACATGATGATGACCATGGGAACGACCATGCAGGAGCTGACGGCGAGCGTCATGGCAAGTGGCGAGCTCTTGCCCGGCGTGACCAAGTACTTAAAGGCGAAACCCTTGGCGAGCGGGCTGGCGACGAACCAGTCGCAGCACATGGCAAAAATGTAGGCAACGGGGAAGCCGAGCCACGCAGCGGCAACGACCTCGCCGTTGATGGCCCCGTGCTGCAGGGCAACGTTGTAGATGCTCATCCAGAGCACCATGCAAAAGCACATGATAAAGGTGAACAGCAGGCTCTCTCGTTTGTTGATAGGCATAAAGGGCAGATTCCTCTCTGTGTTGTACCGCGGCGCCACGCAACAAAAACGGGCGGGCAAGATGGAGCTGTTGGAACTTCATCTCGCCCGCCCGTGGTACGCGCGTCTGCGACTACTTATGTGGTGGAACCAGCCTAGCACGAAACGCATGCGCTTCGTAAGCGTTGAGTTTATGAAGATGCAGGGCACCGATAATCCCCCGACCCCATAAGTTGCGGTGGAATACGGACTGTTTTGACCCTTTAAGCAGCAATTCAGTCCCTATTTCACCGCAACTCTTTTGGTGCAAAGTAACCTGTCCCCCTTGTACCAATTAGCTGGTGTGGCGCCAGCGAGGGTCGGTGAGAGTTCTCGCCACACCCAGCCCAACGGGCAGAAACGCTACGATGAGCACTGCGCGCACAAACCAGCCGAGCATATTGACTGTGTCGAAGGTGCACATGTAATACATAGAGCGATAGAGATACAGACCGGGCACCATAATGACAATCGAAGGCACCGTGAGGGCGATGCGCGGGTAGGTGAGCTTGACTTCAGCCAAGCTTGCGAGCAGCCCCGATACCAGCGCGCCGATAAACGCTGCTGCCTCGGGAGGCATTCCCGTGCTGAGGCCCAGGAAGGGAATCATCGTCGGCGCATCGACAAGGGTCAGACGCAGGGTATTGGACACGGCACCGATCAACCCAGCTGCCGCGGCCATCTTTACCGGGCTGTTGAACATCACCGAGAAGCCGAATACGCCAACGAAGCTCATCACCACGCGCAGGAGCGTAAGGGCAAGCGGCGAAAGGCCCAGTGGGGCAAAGTCGTCCGGCGCTAGGCCAACACACTCGGCAACCATCCAACCTACGAGGGTCGCCATCACAATAATCGATACGGCATATGAAAGGCGCTCGATACCGCTTCGCATGTCGAGCTTAGCGATGTCGAGGCCTGCCGTAATGAGCGGAAAGCCGGGAATCACAAAGAGCATGGCGCCGATATAGCCTTCTTGGTGCGACATTGCCCCCGGTATGACCTGGCCAAGGCCGAGCAATGCCAGCAGATACGAAACGCAAGCGAGCGCAACGCCGGTCGTCAGCGCGCTGAACTGACCAAGGCCCTGCTTGAGAATATGGGAGCGAGCAAAATTGCCGACACCAGCGCCTACGAACGCGCAGGCCATCTCGATAGGGCCGCCGCCGAGCAAAAAGACGAAGGCGCCACAAGCACAGGCCGCCGCAAGGCCCTGTTGCCAGGGAGCGTAATCGGGCTTTGAGCTCTCAACGGTCTTGAGCATCTCGTGGTATTCGTGCACGGTAAACCGGCGCCCGTAAATCTCGATTTCCTTTAAGAAGCTCTCCATCATCCAGATGCGATGGGTATTGACTCCCGTTGTGGGCAGGCTGACAACCTCGTTAAAGCAGTGGCCATCTTCGATGCAGGTGCACTCAAACGACAGGAGACTCAGGTCGACGTGAATCGTGACGCCGAGCACGTCAGCAACACGATTCATGGTATCGCGCACGCGCCAGGCACCCGTTCCGCTCGCGAGCATAAGCATACCGGTGCGGCAGATGATGGATGATTTATCGGTGAGCGGCGCATCGACGGCAAGTTCATCGCCTGCCGTCACGATCTGGTGCCAGTCAGTTTTCATATGGAGCGCGCCGGCACGGACACCGTGGTGCATGGGGGCTCTCGAAAGCAGCGAGTCAAGGCGCGAAGACTGTGGGGGCTCCGCCGATTCGCCCTCGTCCTCGTCGGGCTCTTCATCGATCAGATCAAAGGAATCAAGCGGCGCTGGCTCGCGACGGTCGATCAGCTCCTCGTCCTCATCATCAAAGTAATTGAACTGATCGAGCATGTCCTCTTCGATAGCACGCTCGCTCGCATCGTCCATCCCGGTGCTCCCTTCCTATCGACTAACCCCCATCCTAGACAGCGACGGCTAAAGGAAACATAAAAGAGACGGCTGTCATGCGAGCCATGTGTGCAATAGCCGTTGGGTAGTCGTTTGAGAACGCCCCCAATGACTATTGACGGCCAAGGCAACGCCGATGCTATGGCACCGACAGCGAAAACCCGCCAGAGCGAGCAAGGTGCCTTGAAACAAGGCGGCATTGATCTTTTGATCATGCCGCCGAAGTTGAAAGGCAGATTGCCGCTCTGGCGGGCTTGCAGCGTCAACTGGTTACGCGGGTTGGTAAACCCGCGTAACCCCCTAGTACATCTTTGCGCCGGCGGGGATGGAAGCGTCGAGCTGGATCAGGTTGAGGCGCTCCTCGCCCTCCTCCTCGTGGATGGCGCTGATCAGCATACCGCAGCTGGGAATACCCATCATCTTGCGCGGAGGCAGGTTGGTGATGGCGAGCAAGGTCTTGCCGACCAGGTCCTCGGGCTCGTAATAAGCGTGAATACCGGAGAGGATGGTGCGGTCGGTACCGGTACCGTCGTCGAGCGTAAAGTTCAGCAGCTTCTTGGACTTCTTGACGGCCTCGCATGCCTTGACCTTCACAGCGCGGAAATCGCTCTTGGAGAAGGTATCGAAGTCGACGAACTCCTCGAACAGCGGCTCAACGGCGATCTTGGAGTAATCGAGCGTGGGCTTAAGCGACTTAACGAACGGGCTTGCGGCGTTGCCGGCCTCGGCAGCCTTGGCAGCGGCGGCACCGGACTGGAAACCCTTCTCGGGCTTCATGTGCGGGAACAGCAGGACGTCGCGAATGGAAGCCTGGTTGGTGAGCAGCATGACCACGCGATCGATACCGATGCCGATGCCGCCCGCGGGAGGCATACCGTACTCGAGGGCGCGTACGTAGTCCTCGTCGTACTCCATAGCCTCGTCGTCGCCGCCGGCCTTCTCGGCCATCTGGGCGGCAAAGCGCTCGGCCTGGTCGACCGGGTCGTTGAGCTCGGAGAATGCGTTGGCGTACTCGTGGCCGGCGATGACCAGCTCAAAGCGGTGCGTCAGGCGCGGATCGTCCTCAAAACGCTTGGCAAGCGGGCTGACCTCGATGGGGTAATCGCATACGAAGGTCGGGTTGACGATGGTGTCCTCGCCCAGCTCATCGTAAATCTCGGCGATGATCTTGCCAGCAGTCCACTCGGGCTTAATCTCCAGACCCTTCTCGCGTGCGGCGGCGGCAAGCTCCTCGACCGGCGTGTCGATGGTGACCTGCTTGCCGAGCACGTTCGAGACGATGTCGGTCATGGGACGGCTTGCCCACTCACCGGAAAGATCGATGGTCTGACCCTGGTACTCAATGACCTCGGGGTTGCCGATGGCCTTGTTGGCAGCCTTGATGACACCCTGGGCGAGCGCCTTCATGCCCTCGAGGTCGGAGAAGGCACGGTAGGCCTCCATCGTGGTGAACTCGGGGTTGTGGGTGAGGTCCATACCCTCGTTGCGGAAGATGCGGCCGATCTCGAAGACGCGCTCAAAGCCACCGACGATGCAGCGCTTGAGGTGCAGCTCGGTAGCAATGCGCAGGTAGCACTCCTGATCGAGCGCGTTGAAGTGCGTGATGAACGGCTTGGCCGTAGCGCCGCCCTGAATGGTCTGCAGGATGGGGGTCTCGACCTCCATGTAGCCGTCAGATTCCATGAAGCGGCGGAAGGTGGAGAGAATCTGCGAGCGCTTGCGGAAGGTCTCGCGAACATCGTCGTTGGCAATCAGGTCGACATAGCGCTGACGATAGCGGGTCTCCTTGTCGGAGAGGCCGTGGAACTTCTCGGGCAGCGGGCGAACGGCCTTGGAGAGCAGCGTCGCGCTCTTGGGGGCAACGGAGAGCTGGCCGCGCTTGGTGCGAACAACCACGCCGGTCACGCCCAGGATATCGCCAAGGTCGAGAGCCTTGAGCGTATTCCAAGCTGCCTCGTCCATGTCGTTGATGCGGCAGAACAGCTGAATCTCGGCGGTAGCGTCGCGCACGACGATAAACATGATCTTGCCCTGACCGCGCTTGGCGACCACGCGGCCGCCGATCTTCACGACGTCCTCAGTATCCTCGCCATCGGCAAGATCGGCATATTTGGCCTCAATGTCGACGACATAGTCCTCGATCTCGGAGTGCTCGGGATAGGGGTTCTGGCCCGCCTCGAACAGGGCGGCGCGCTTTGCCAGACGCGTGGCGCGCTCGTCGTTGAGCGTCGAGGCCTGATCGGCGACGTTCTGGTTCTCTGCCATAAGTTAGCTCCTCAAACTAAAACGCTCCCCAGGATTCGGTCCCAGGGAGCGAAAACATACCTTTACGCGGGACCGTGGTCTAGCGTGCGATCTTTGCGATGGTGTAGACGCGGGTCTTGCCCGAAGGCGTAACGACCTCGACGGAGTCGCCCTCGCCGTGACCGATAATGGCGTGGCCGACCGGAGACTCGTTGGAGATCTTGTGCTCGAGCGAGTTGGTCTCGGTGGTACCGACGAGCGTGACTTCCATGACCTCACCGTTGGGATCGATCAGAGAAACGGTGGAACCGATGGAGACGGTCAGATCGCCCGTGGTGGCAGCAACCTGAGCGTTGGCGAGGATGGCCTGAATCTCGGCAATGCGAGCAGCATTCTGGGCCTGCTTGTCCTTGGCGGCATCGTACTCGGAGTTCTCCGAAAGGTCGCCGAACGCGCGGGCTTCCTTGATGTCCTCGACGATCTCCTTGGCGTAATCGCCCTCACGCCAAGCAAGCTCCTCGACGAGCTTCTGGCGGCCCTCAGCGGTCAGTACGATCTGGCTTGCGTCCATACGGATATCTCCCCAACTATGATGTAACGATCAACTGTCAACAAAACGAAAAAGACCGGCTAGCCTGCGGGCAAGCCGGTCAGGTGCTCACCCCAAAGGGATGGGACTACTCTGCGTCCGCGTCGCTGTCCTCTGCCTGCTTTTTCTTGGCAGCAGCGAGCTTGGCCTCGAGCTCTGCGATCTCCTTGTCCTCCTTGGACTCCTCGACCACAACGTCCTCGGCCTGCTTGGTTTCGCCCTTATCGTCGCCCTCCATACCCTCGCGGATATTCTTGACGGTAGAGCCGAGAGACTTGCCGAGCTTCGGCAGGTTCTTAGGCCCGAAGATGATCAAGACAACGACGAGAATAATGATGAGCTCAGGAGCCCTCAGTCCAAACATGTAGACCTCCACAATACAGCGAGACAAGCTCGAATGAGTATACCGCGGGTGCCGCGGTATCACAACAATAGCTAAAAAAAGGGACCGCAAGAAGCGGTCCCTTCTCATGCTCTGGTCGGGTTGACTGGATTTGAACCAGCGACCCCTGCGTCCCGAACGCAGTGCTCTACCAAACTGAGCCACAACCCGTTAGCTCGACTATAGTAACAAAGATTTTCGTCGCGTGCTAGAGAAATTTTTATTTCTTTGGCGCGTCGATTTGAACCGTGTTGGGAATAAGCTCAGTCGCGCAGGCCCACCAGCCATTTTGCTGGGCAGCTCCCGCAAGATGGGCTGCTGCAGCGACGGTATCGCAAATGGCAAACGAGCAAGCACCCGAACCGCACACGTCCACGGCAACGGTTCCCTCCTGTGCGCGCAGCCAGTCGAGAACTGCCTGGATCCGCGGCTCCATCTGCGCGGATATGACGCCCAGATTGTTATGAACGAGCGCATATGCCGCCTCGGCATCGCCGGCGCGTAAGACAGAAGCAATCGCATCGGGTTTTTCCGCGGGCACCGGGCTCTCATCAAATCGTCGATACGCTTCAACCGTTGAAACGCTCGTCTCGTGCGGTTTGACCAATACGACAGGTGTCGCCGGAAGCACAGGATACTCAGTGGCCAGCACATCTCCCCCGCCGACGTAGAATGCGGGACTCGTGTGCAAAAAGAACGGCACGTCGGCGCCGATACCGCGAGCGATGTCATCGAGCGCGGGGTCGGCGCGGTCGATACCCCACAGCTCGGCCAAGGCAACGATGACCGCAGCGGCATCCGTCGAGGGGCCTCCCAGGCCGGCGCACAGCGGGATACGCTTTTCGATCGTCACGCACACGTTGGCATCGCGACCGTAACGCTCGGCCATAGCGATTGCCGCCCGATAGGCCGTATTTTTTTGCATGGGAAAATCGGATGCCGGAACCGTCTGGACGGTCAACGCCTGCGCCGGCGTGACCGTCACGGTATCGGCTAGACCGACGGCTGCCATCAGGGAATCGACCCTGTGATAGCCGCGGGCGTCGCGCTCGGTATGAACCCCCAGATAGAGGTTAATCTTTGCCGGCGCGGTAAGGATGAGGGACCGATCGGTCACCGTTAGTGCTCCTCGAGCTGGTTGCCGAGCGGGGTAAAGATATGTTCGCCGCTCTCGGGGTCGAACAGTTCGACCTGGCCGGTAAGGACATCGATGTACTGGTAGGACTGACGCGATTTGCGGCCGCGACGCTCGTCAACCTCAACGATAAAGACAGCGGGGTGGACGCTCTTGATGGTGCCCATGCGCTCGATGACGCGGGTACGGCCCATGTTGGCCTTAACCTTGACGCGATCGCCCACCATATCGGTCAGCTTCTCGTGGATGTCGTCGACGTGATTGACTTCCATCTCTTCCATGAATAGGGCCTCCAGAGGGTGCAATTCAAAAAGGGGATAATACCCCTAAGATAGACAAAACTCTAATACTATAGCACCCTGTTGCAGCCATACGCAAGCAGCTAAAAAAGCCCGGTCCCAAATACGTACCAGACGATAACCTCACATGACCAGTTCACGTCAGCGAACGACCACCATTCGAGCCAAGGTGTCGCGAAAGAGGAGCGACGCGTACTTTGGTACGCGAGCGACGGTTTGAGCGACAGATTGGCCGAATGGTGGCCGTGCAGCGTCGAGTAGTTACGCGGTTTGGTAAAACCGCGTAACCTAAAGATTGTCTGTGTCCAGGACGATGGTGAACGGACCGTCGTTGACCAGGTCGACCTTCATATCGGCGCCAAAGATACCGTGCGCCACATGCTCAACGTCCTGAGCGACGAGTGTCAAAAGGTACTCGTAAAGTTCGTTAGCGACATCGGGCGCGCCGGCGTCCGTAAACGACGGACGGCGGCCGTGGCGGCAGTCGGCAAACAGCGTGAACTGCGACACCACGAGCACCTCGCCGTCGACATCCGCCAGCGCCAAGTTGGTCTTGCCGTTCTCGTCCTCGTTGATACGCAGCCCGCGGAGCTTGCCCCACAGCTTGTCGGCTTCGGCGCGTGTGTCGCCGTGGCCCACGCCCAGCAGCACCAAGTAGCCGCGTCCAATACGGCCCACGCACTCGCCGTCGACTGTCACGCTGGCGTTGAGCACGCGCTGCACCACCGCACGCACGGTCTACTCCTCGCCCGTCAGCTTGGCGGACAGATGCTCGAGCGCATGGAAACGATGGCTGATGGCGTTCTTCTCGTCCGCCGTGAGCTCGGCCATGGTCTTGCCCGGCGTATCGACCGGCAGGAACAGCGGGTCGTAGCCAAAACCGTGTTCGCCGCGGCCCTCGTGCGCGATAACGCCTTCGCAGGCGCCCTCGCCATAGGTGACCAGGCCGTCCGTATCGATAAGCGCGACGACGCTCATAAAGCGCGCGGTACGGTCCTCGTCTGCCACGCCTTCCAGGTTAACGAGAAGCTTGGCGTTGTTGGCGGCATCGTCGCCATGCACGCCCGCATAGCGCGCGCTATACACGCCCGGCTCACCGTCCAACGCATCGACGACCAAGCCGGAGTCGTCGGCGATGGCCATAAGGCCCGTCTCCTCGACCGCAGCCTGCGCCTTGATGATGGCGTTCTCCAAAAACGTCGTGCCGTTTTCCTCGGGGTCCTCAAAATCGCCCAGCTGGCCGAGCGCCACAAAGCGCACCTCGGGCATGACCTTGCCCAAAATGGCCTCGATCTCGGTGAGCTTATGGGCGTTGCCGGTTGCCACGACGATGGTCGCCGCCGGGTCGAGGGTGTCGATGTCAATCTTCTCAAGTGCCATAGCTGGTCTCCTTTGTCTCTATAGCAATGACGAGTTGAGGACGACGAGGACTTCGGCCTCTCTCCCGTCTCAATCAACGGCAGTCTTATACTTCGACGTTTTCCCAGATAAAACCTGCCAAAATAAACCTGTCCCTTTTTGGCAGGTTAGGCGAGGGCTTGGCGCTGAAGCTCGATGAGCTCGGCGATACCCTTGTCACCCAGGTCGAGCAGAGCGTTGAGACGCTTGCGGTCGAAGGGCGCCTGCTCGCCGGTACCCTGGAGTTCGATCATCTCACCAGAATCGGTGGCGACGAGGTTCATGTCGACCTCGGCGTGGCTGTCCTCGGAATAATCCAAGTCGAGCAGGGTGTTGCCGTCGACGACGCCCATGGAAATGGCGGCAACCTGGCCCGTGAGCGGGATGCGCTCGAGTTTGCCCGCCTCGACCCACATGGCAAGGGCGTCGTGCAGCGCCACCCAGGCGCCGGTAATGCTCGCCGTACGCGTGCCGCCATCGGCCTGGATCACATCGCAGTCGACGGTAACGGTGTACTCGCCGAGCGCCTTCATATTGACGACGGTACGCAGGCTGCGGCCGATAAGCCGCTCGATCTCCATGGAGCGGCCCTTGCGGTTGGCATGCTCGCGCTTGCAGCGTTTACCGGTCGAGGCCGGTAGCATCGCATATTCCGCCGTTACCCAGCCGGCCTTGGCGCCCTTGCGCCAACCAGGCACACCCTCCTCGATGGTGGCGGCGCACAGTACGTGCGTGTCGCCGAACTCAGCCAGGCACGAGCCGTGGGCGTGCTTCATGACGCCGCGGGTGAGCTTAACGGGGCGCAGCTCGTTGACAGCGCGGCCGTTGGCGCGGTTGACCTGCATGTATTCCATGGAACTATCCTTTCGGCAAAAGATGTGGCGAAGCCTCCGGCGACATTGCGAGCCTAACCGAGTTCGTCGATATCGACATGCTCGATGCTTTTAAGCGGCTGGCCAAAGATAAAGCTACCCGCCACCGCAAACTCGGCAATGTTGTCAGACGTGGTGGCAAAGCGATGCTGTGGCTCGGCGGCATCGCCCGCCAGCTGCTCACGGCGCGTGAGGATATCGGTCAGCTCGCGGGTGGTCTCCTCGGCGGAGCTCACCACGCGCACCCCGGGTCCTAGCGCATGGCGGATGGGACCCACCAGCAGCGGGAAATGCGTGCAGCCGAGTACCACGGTATCGATGCCACGATCGTGCAGCGGCTCGACTGTGGTGCCGACCAGCGCGCGAACGGCTGGCGTATCAAAAATATCCTCGTTCTCGAGCCACTGCTCCTGCAGATGCGCGCCCGAGGCGAGCTCGTGCTCGACGACCTCGACAAAGCTCGAAGCCGGGCAGCCATACACATCGACACCAGCATCCAAATCCTGGATGGCGCGCGTGTAGGCGCCCGAGCGAATGGTGAGGTTGGTGGCGAGCACGCCCACGCGACGCGTACGCGTGCTGTTGATGGCGGCGCGTGCGCCCGGGGCGATCACGCCGATCACAGGAACGTCGAGCACTTGCTGAGCCAGACGCAAGGCCGCGGCGGTCGCCGTGTTACAGGCGATGACCATGATCTTAACGTCGTGCCTCGATAGCCAGCGGCCCGCCTGCAGCGCAAACGAGCGAACCTCGTCCTCGGTGCGGGTGCCATAAGGGCAGCGTTTAGTGTCACCGAAATAGTAGACGGACTCGCGCGGAAGCGCCGTTGCGATCGCGCGCGCGACCGTTAAGCCGCCCAGGCCCGAGTCGAACACGCCGATCGGACGCGTGTCCCCGGCCAGATTATCGATATCGGACATTACCTCACCAGATTCTCTCTCGAAAAATGCGACCATGCGTGATGCGTCGCGCTACGAACGGGCCGCGACCAACAGCTCGGCCGTTGCCACCCAACCGTCGACAATCTTGCCGCGCGTAATATAGGCATTGTCGCAGGCATCCAAGAACTCCGGGGCACCGGCGCTCGTCAGACCGTTCTCGACCAGGCAGAACATGCCAACATGGTCGGCCATGTAGAAGTCGGACTCGGAGTCACCGAGCGCAAGCGTCTCCTCGCGCTCGATCCCCAGGTGCTCGCAGAAGCGCGCAATGGCAACGCCTTTGTTGAGACCCGCCGGATTGATGTTGAAGGCGCGGCCGTCCTCGACGCGATTAAGCTCGAGCGTCGTCGGCTTGGACAGGTGAGTCAGATGGCCGTTGCAAGCCCAGACCAGACCGCAGCCGGCCTCGTCCAGGATGGCCTGGACCTCATCGTCGGGCACATCGCCGCGCATGCCGACGGTGACCTCACGGTACTTGTAGCCGGTCGACATGTCGTTGTGGTATTCGATCTTGTGCGGCCAGCGGGCAAGGATCTTCTCGCACACGCCGGTCTGCTCGATCACCTGGTGCGGCGTGAGACCGCAGGCGGGGTCGTAGGGCATGTCGCCCGTCAGGTACTCCCAGTCGTTGGCCTTGAGGTCGTACATGACCAGGCCGCCCATCTCGCCGATGTAGGAGTTGAGGCCGAGCACGCGGGCGTCCTCATGGATCATGGTGCGATTGCGACCCGAGGTGGGAACCACCTGGATGCCGGCACGGGCGAGCGCGACAACCGCCTCGACGAGCTTGGTCGAGGGATTGCCGTCGTTATCGCGCAGCACGCACGAGCCGGGGGCGAGCATCGTGGCGTCCAGATCGGTAAAGACATACTTGACCTTGGCAAGGCGCTCGCGCATCTCGCCCGAAAGCTCGGCAACGGTCGGCAGGATGTTGTGGGACATGGTCACTCCGTTTACATAGAAGGGGCTGGTCTAGGCGTCGTACGCCGCAAGGGTGCGCTTGAGAATCAAACCGTCGCGCTCACAAGGCTCGGGTCCGTTCTTGCGCAGCATACACTCTTCCTCGCCCTTACCGGTCACGATGACCACGGCAGGACGGACAGTTTCGCGCACGGCAGTCTCGATAGCGGCAACGCGATCAGTCACGATTTGCCAGTTATCATTTCCCTGCGCTTGAACGTTGCGCGCGATCTCGGCGCAGATGTCCTCGACATCCTCGGGGCCGGGGTCATCCTCGGTAATCACGATTCGGTCGGCATACTTGCCAGCGGCGATGCCCATCGTGGTGCGTCGATCGACACCCTTACCGCCCGTAGCGCCAAATACAACCGCCAGCTCGCGCTCGGGATAGTTCTCGCGCAAGTCGCGCAGGAGTGTCTCGAGGCTCATGCCGTTATGTGCAAAATCGACGATGCCCAGGATTTTGCCCGATACGGACGGATAGAGCTCCATACGACCGGGAACGAAGACGCCCTCAAAGCCATGGACGATACCCTCTTCGGAAATGCCCAGGGCCTCGGCGCAGGCAATAGCGGCAAGCGCGTTGGACACATTGAACTTAACCGGCGTGGGAATCACAATGTCACGCGTAAAACGGGGCGTGCGCACCGTTGCCACCACGCCGCAGTCGCCATTGCGAATCGCCAGCGCAAGCACGTCGGCACGCTCGTCGGTCAGGGAGAACGTCACCGTACGTTCGCAACGAGATGCCGCCTCGAGCACGCGATCGACCTTATCCATATCGAGATTGACCACGGCAAAACGGCTCTGCAAGAAGATTTTGAGCTTGCTGGCAAAGTAATCCTCGAGCGTCGGATGCTCAATCGGCGAAATGTGATCCTCGCCGATATTGGTAAAGGCGCCGACTTCAAAGTCAATCTTGCCCGTACGCTCGTATTTGAGGCCCTGACTCGATGCCTCCATAACCAGCCACGGGGCACCCGCCTCCGCAGCATGCGCGATGCGAGACTGCAGCAGGAAGGATTCGGGGGTCGTCAGCTTGGAAGGGCCCGTCTCGATGCCGTCGTCGAACTCAATGCCCGTATTAAGAGCGGGTCGATGACAGCCCGTAAGCTTGGCCTCGTTGGCGAGGATGCCGCGCAGATAAAAGCTGCAGGTCGACTTGCCCTTGGTGCCTGTAAAGGCGCAGACCTTCACCTTACCCGACGGGTGCCCATAAAAGGCATCTGCCACCACGGCGAGCGTGCGACGAATATCGCTCACAATCACCGCGGGAAGATCAACATCGTAATCGACCTCGGAAACGTAGGCCACGGCGCCATCGGCGATTGCCGAAAGCAGGTACTCGCGCTTAAACGCACGGCCCTTGCAGACAAACAACGTGCCCGGACGCACCTGGCGCGAGTCATCAGTCGCAAACTCAATGCGCTGGTCGCACGAAGCGCTCGGTCTGGAAACAACAAGGTCATCTTCCTCGAGCAACTCTATATAGCGCATCAGAGTTAGCTTCTCTTGTGTCGGACTCGACATACAAAGACCTCTCTCGCTAAATTCAGCCTTAAAGGGCAGAAGACGTCCCGCGGCAGAAACGATGAAACATTCTGTATTATCAACCATCCTAATATGCCACCTGACCTTACGCGCATCACAGCCTTCTAAAAAATTGCATGGACTGTGCCGTGGTCTAATAAATGGCAACGGTGTTCACCCCGTGTAAAAACAAGGAAATCTGGGTGCTGTTCTTTAACATAGCGTTCGCAACCACGGCCCGCCGCTTCGTCTGAAGATCGGGACGTGGTTTTTTCGGTTCGCTCGGCGCTTATGCCCTATCACGAAACAAAAGATTGGCATGATAGTAAAGATTATTTGACATCAGCTGCCACAATCCTTGCGGCAGTACACCTGAGCCGTCAGCAGAAAGGATCTTGCATGTGCGGTTTTGTCGGTTTTACCGGTACAGATGAACAGAGTGAGCTGGTTCTCACGGCCATGATGAATCGCATCATCCACCGTGGTCCCGATATGGGCGGCCAGCATATCGTCGACAACGTTGCCCTTGGCTTCCGTCGTCTTTCGATTCTCGATCTTTCCGAAGCTGGAGCCCAGCCCATGTCGAGCGACGACGGCAAGGTCACGATTGTCTTCAACGGAGAGATCTACAACTTCCAGGAGCTTCGCGCCGAGCTGGAGGCGGCCGGCTACGCCTTCCACTGCAACGCTGATACCGAAGTCCTGGTACACGGTTACGAGGAGTGGGGCGAGGACCTGGTCAACCGTCTGCGCGGCATGTACGCGTTCGTGATTCACGACCAGAACAAGAACAAACTCTTTGGTGCTCGTGACATCTTTGGTATCAAGCCGTTCTATTACTACCAGGCATCCGATGGCTCGCTGCTGTTTGGCTCCGAGATCAAGAGCTTCCTGGACCATCCCAAGTTTGAGAAGGCTGTCAACCACGACGCGCTGCGCCCCTACCTGACGCTGCAATTCCCCGCCACGGAGGAGACCTTCTTTAAGGGCGTGTTCAAGCTTGCCCCGGCGCATTGCTTTACGTATGACCTGACGACCAACACCATGGACATCAAGCGTTACTGGAGCTGTGACTTCACCGACGACAACTCCAAGACCTTCGAGGAGTACGTGGACGAGTGCGACAAGGTCGTGCACGAAAGCGTCGCTGCGCACCGAATCGCCGATGTTAAGGTGGGCTCGTTCCTTTCTGGCGGTGTGGACTCCAGCTACATTGCCGCCTGTCTCATGCCCGACACCACGTATTCTGTCGGCTTCGATTACAAGAACTTCAACGAGACCAACTACGCCGCCGAGCTTTCCGACAAGCTGGGCATCAAGAACGTGCGCAAGATGATTACCGCCGACGAGTTCTTTGATGCACTGCCCGATATCCAGTACCACATGGACGAGCCGCAATCGAACCTGTCCAGCGTGCCGCTGTACTATCTGGCGCAGATGGCTTCCAAGGAGGTCACCGTCGTCCTTTCGGGCGAGGGTGCCGACGAGCTGTTTGCCGGCTATGAGTGGTACGAGGACACCCCCGAGATGCGTACCTTTAAGAAACGCGTGCCGCTCGGCGTACGTCACGCCCTGGGCTCACTCGTTCAGCATCTCCCCTACTTTAAGGGACACAACTTCCTGACGAAATGCGCCGAGGTTCCCGAGCGCTGGTATGTGGGTCAGGCAAAGGTGTTCGATCCCTCCGAAGTCGACGAGGTGCTCAAGCCCGCTTATAACACCGGCAAGAACGCCGCCGAGATGTGCGCCGAGTACTACAAGCAGGTTCCCGACTGCTGCGAGCTTTCCAAGAAACAGTATCTGGATATGAACATGTGGCTGCCGGGTGACATTCTGCTCAAGGCCGACAAGATGTGCATGGCGCATTCTCTGGAGCTCCGCGTTCCGTTCCTGGACAAGAAGGTCATGGAGTTTGCCGAGCACATTCCCGCCAACTACCGTGTTAACGAAGAAGGCTGCAAGCTCGTTCTGCGTCACGCTGCCAACCGCACGCTGCCCGACGAGTGGGCAACGCGCAAGAAGGTGGGCTTCCCCGTACCGGTCAAGTTCTGGCTGCGCGAGCAAAAGTATTACGACTACGTAAAGGAATACTTCACCGCGCCGTGGGCTGCTGATTTCTTTGACACCGATGCGCTCATGAAACTGCTCGACGATCACTTTAAGGGTCGCGCGCTCAACCAGCGCAAGATCTATACCACGCTGACGTTCCTCATTTGGTACAAGCGCTTCTTTATCGACGAGGACAAGGGCGCTAAAGTCGCCGCTTAGTTTTCGTTATGAATTAGCGGTGAACCACGCAGGGTTTCCGCTATACTCAATCTCTGCGGGCGATTGGCGCAACGGTTAGCGCAGGTGCTTTACACGCACAAGGCTGGGGGTTCGAATCCCTCATCGCCCACCACTGATTTGTTAGGCTCCCAGCTATGGGGGCCTTTCTTTTTTGGGCCCATCGCAGAGGGATTCGAACCCGACAGGGTGCGGAGCTGAGGAAACGCGAAGCGTTTTCCAGCGCAGCACGCGAGGAGCGGAGCGACGAAGCGGGGCGCGGACGGCGCCAGCCGCACGCGGACATCCCTCATCGCCCGCCATTGAATTGATAGGCCCCCAGCGATGGAGGCCTTTCTTTTTTGGGCCGGTGCATGGGATTCGAACCCGCAAGAGTGCGGAGCTGAGGAAACGCGAAGCGTTTTCCAGCGCAGCACGCGAGGAGCGGAGCGACGAAGCGGGGCTCGGGCGGCGAAATGGACCCTTGGCGAATACCCGTGTGCAAAAAATGCCAAATATGAGTACTGCTACCTTTTTAGTAGCAGCGTTTTCGAAGTCATAAAAGGCAAATCCGGCATTAGAACGACGATCGATAGTCCAGTTAAGCCAATTTGCCAACTACAAAACTGGACATATGTGGCCCAACTCATCTAAAAGTGCCTAATTTATATGTTACGAAGTTAGTGCCCGTACTCATATTTGCCACTTTTTGCACACGGCCTATCCCAGCCATGGTAAATCGATAGCAAAACGGGCTCCAGACCGCTGAATCGTGCCGCATATGGCACGTCCGCAGTCCGGAACCCGGTCCAAATTAAGTTATTGCGCCGTGTTAGGCCAAAACACCCGCCAGGATCTCGATCAGGTTGTCCACGTCGGCCTCTTCGCACACGAGCGGCGGAAGGAAGCGCAGCGTATGTGCGCCTGTAGCGTTGATCACGGCACCAGCCCCCAATGCACGGGCCACGACGTCGTGTGCATCACCCGCGGCAGCATCCAAATCGCAGCCGAGCATCAGGCCGCGACCACGCACCTCTACCACATGCGGAAGCTTAGCCAGCGCCTGCTCCATATAGGCGCCAACCTTGGCAGCATGCTCGGCATAATCGCCGTGCACAAGCGCGGAGAGCGTCGCGGCACACGCCGCGATGGCCAAGCAGCTGCCACCGAAGGTCGAACCATGATCGCCGGGCTTAAAGACGTCGGCGATTTCCTTCTTTGCCACCACGGCACCCATAGGCACACCGTCGGCAATGCCCTTGGCAAGGCTCATGATGTCGGGCTCCACGCCATAGGTCTGGAACGCAAACGGCTTACCCGTACGAAAGATTCCGCACTGGACCTCGTCGGCAATAAGCACGGCACCCACCTCGTGCGCCAAGTCGCGCGCCGTAGCCATAAACTCCTCGGTCATGGGGTGCACACCGCTCTCGCCCTGAATCGGCTCGAGCATCACGGCGCAAATTTCACTGCCCAACTGCTTAAAAATTGCACGCAGTTCATCTACATCGTTGGGTGTGCAGGCCACAAAGCCACCCGGCAGCGGACGGAAACTGTCCTGTAGCCAATCCTGCATGGTGGCGGCAATGGTCTCGAGCGTACGGCCGTGGAAGCCGCCACGCATGCATACGATGGTGTTGCCGCCGTTACCAGCACGCTTGGCGTACAGACGCGCAAGCTTCATCGAGCCCTCGTTGGCTTCGGCACCAGAATTGGCAAAGAACGTCTCCCACACCTGCTCGTCCGCAGCCGGGGCACCGAGCGCAGCGGCCGTGGTCTCATCGCCGGCGACAATGGCATCGGCCAGCACGCACGCACCATCTACGTCGTCGTTGGCAAGCTTGGACAGCAGCGCCGCGACCTGTCCACGCCGCTCGATGTAGAAGTAGTTAGACACATGCAGAAGCTTTTTGGTCTGAGCCTCGAGCGCCGACAGCACTGCCGGGTTGCCGTGGCCCAGGCTGCACACGCCGATGCCGGCAAGAAAATCGAGGTATTCGCGGCCATCGTCGCCGGTGAGCTTCATGCCGCGGCCTTCGACAAACTCGACCGGAGAGCGACCGAAGGTGTGCATGACGTAGTAGGATTCGAGCGATTGTTGTGCTGCAAGTGACATGAGATACCTTTCGTTAAGCGCCAAGTAGCGCGGAGTTTGGGCGTAATGGCGTAGCAATTTTGAGCCGGCTAAACCGTTTGAAGCTTCTCGACCTCGTCGAGATTCTCGGTCAGGCGCGCCGCAAAGGTCGAAAGCGGGTGCGGGTGCGTATCGAACTCGTAGGCCGTCTCGGTAGAATGGATCACGGTGCCGACGCCGGCATCGGTCAACAGCTCAAGCAGCAGCGAATGCGGCGTGGTACCGTTAATGATATGGGCGCGGAACACGCCACCGGCAAGCGCGTCGACGGCCGCACGTAGCTTGGGAATCATGCCCTTATCGACCTCGCCACCGTAGAGCATCTCGTTAACCTCGTCGAGCGTTAGGTTAGAGATAAGCGAATCCTTATCGCTAAAGTCCTTGTACAGGCCATCGACGTCGGTCAAAAAGATCGCCTTATGCGCGTGAAGCGCTGCCGCGACGGCACCGGCGGCGGTATCGGCATTGATGTTGAAGAAACCGCCGTCCTCCCCCGCCGCGACGGTAGCGATGACGGGGATGTACTCGCTATCGAGCAAACGCTCGATATAGTCCGTGTTGACGTTCGTCACTTTGCCCACGCGACCGAGCTCGGGGTCGAGCGGCTCGGCGATGAGCGTGCCGGCATCGCTGCCCGACACGCCCACGGCCAGGTTGCCGTGGTGGTTGATAGCAGCAACCAGCTCCTGGTTAACCTTGCCGCCCAGCACCTCGCGCACGATATCCATAGTCGCCGGCGTAGTCACGCGCTGGCCGTTCTTAAACTCGACGGGAATATCGTAATGGCTCAACGCCTCGTTGATGGCCTTGCCGCCGCCATGCACGATGACGGGGCGCATGCCGATAATCTTGAGCAAAACGATGTCGCTCATCACGTCGCGGCGCAGTTGCTCATCGACCATGGCGGCTCCGCCATATTTGATAACGACCGTCTTGCCGGTCAGGTTTTTAATCCACGGCAGCGCTTCGAACAGCAGCTGCGCGGTTGCTTCGTTGGATTCGCTCGAACGACAGTCGCGTGCGAATTTCATAATCTGCCTCATCTTTCGTATCGTTATCACGCCGTGCTTCGCTGTCCGCAATGCGGCAAGATGCGCAGCGTGCCTGGAATCTAGGAACGGTAGTCGCCGTTGATGGAGATGTACTCGTGCGTGAGGTCGCAGGTCCACACGGTCGTTGCCGCGTCGCCTGCACCCAGGTCGGCCGAGATCACGATCTCGGACGCCTCAAAACGTCGCAGAGCCTCGTCCTCGTCAAAGGGAACAGTCAGACCGTCGCGGCAGACCGGCATGCCCATCATGTCGATGGAAACGTCTTCCTGATGAAACTTCACGCCGCACTTGCCGAGCGCCATGGCGACGCGGCCCCAGTTGCAGTCGTGACCGGCGATGCAGGTCTTGACGAGCGGCGAGTTGGCGACGGCACGGGCGGCGATATCGGCTTCCTCGTCGGTGGCGGCGCCGGTAACGTTAACCGTCACGAGCTTTGACGCGCCCTCGCCATCGGCCGCGATGTTGCGCGCCAGGCTCTCGCACACCTCGTGCACGGCAAAGGACAGTTCGTCAAAGGCATCAGTGCCCTCGACGATAGCCTCGGTATCAGCGGCAGCAGCGCCAGAAGCAAGCACGATGCAGGTGTCGTTGGTCGAGGTATCGGAATCGACCGTCACCTTATTAAAGGTCTGCTTAGCGATCGAGAGCAGTAGGGTGTGGAGCGCCTCCGGCTCGACGGGGGCATCGGTAGTAATGACCGCGATCATGGTAGCCATATTGGGCATGATCATGCCCGAGCCCTTGCACATGCCGCCCACCGTATAAGCGTTGCCCGCATGGCCCGCAGCCTCGCTGCGATAGCGAACGGCATACTCCTTGGAATGCGTATCGGTCGTCATGATGGCACGGGCCGCATCGGCACCGCCATGGGCAGAGAGCGCCTCGTAGGCGGACGGGACGGCTGCCTCAAACGTGTCGATCGGCAAAATCTGTCCGATCACACCCGTCGAGGCAACCAGGATCTGCTGGGGCTCGCAGCCAATAACCTGCGAGGCGATGTTGCACGTCTCGCGCGCGCAGGCTAGGCCGGTCTCGCCCGTGGCAGCGTTCGCGTTGCCGGAGTTGATTGAAACGCCGGCGATGATGCCATAGCCCTTGTCCGCACCGCCCAGGTTGGCACGGCTCACCTGCACGGGCGCCGCGCAAAAGCGGTTGGTCGTAAACACGCCGGCGCCTGGACAGGGCTTATCGGGCACGACGAGCGCATAGTCCAAGCGCTCGGGATTCTTCCGGAATCCTGCATGGATGCCTGCGGCCTTAAAGCCGGCCGCTGCCGTAACGCCACCCTCGACGGCGCGTATCTTGATATCAATCAGGTCGGTATTCATCGTCCCTACGACTCCTTATATCAGACAAAAAAGCGGGCATCGGCTGGCACGCCATACCGGTCACAACTACTAGACCAGCTTGAAAGCGGCGCCCAACTCGATACCCGACCACCAAATCGTTAACAATCGAATGTGCTACACCGGGCACGCCACTGTGGGCAAGCCTCGTCGCTCGTCAAAGCCAAAAACGATGTTGGCGCACTGGACCGCCTGGCCTGCTGCACCCTTGCACAAATTGTCGATAGCACCCGTCGCCACCAGCACGCCCGCACGCTTGTTGAGCGCAAGGCCAATCTGGGCAGCGTTGGTGCCGACGACCGAAGCCGTCTTGGGCTGCTGGCCGACATCGAGCACGCGCACAAAGGTGCGACCGGCGTAGAACTTCTTGTAATGGTCGACGACGTCCTCAAGGGCCAACGTGTCGAGAGTCTGCGGCGCGAGCGGCATCGTCACCGTGGAAAGCAGGCCGCGCTTGAGCGGTGCCAAGTGCGGAGTAAAGACGACGCGATCGGTCAGGTCCAGGATCTGCTCAATCTCGGGCGTATGGCGATGTTTGCCTACGCCATAGGCCTCCAGGTTCTCGTCCGCGCTACAAAAATGGGTGCGAGCGTTGCAGGACTTACCGGCGCCCGTCACGCCACTAATGGCATCGACGATTACGGGGCCGTTCTCTGCCACCCAGCCCGCACGCACGGCAGGAGCGGCAGCGAGGCTCGTTGCGGTGGGATAGCAGCCGGCGCAAGCGACCAAAACGGGCTTTCCGGCGGCATGGCTGGAAGCAGCGGTCTCTAAGTCCTGGCAGAACAGCTCGGGCAGGCCAAAAGCGCGGGTCTTGAGCAGCTCGGGGCTCGTGTGCTCGGCGGCATACCATGCCTCAAAGACGGACGGGTCGCTCAGACGGTAATCGGCCGAAAGATCGAAGCAGGAAACGCCCGCGGCAAGGAGCGCGGGCACCTGCGCCATGGCAGCCGTGTGCGGCACGGCAAGAAAAACCGCATCGCAGCTTTTGAGCTCGGGGGCGTCATGCGTGGTGAAAACCAGATTGCTTACGCCAGCAAAGCTCGGATACACTGCGGACAGCGGCTGGCCGGCATCGGCGTTGGACGTAATGGCAACAAGTTCAAACTCGGGATGGCCGAGTACGAGGCGAATGAGCTCGGCTCCGGCATATCCAGCCGCGCCGACGATTCCAACCTTCAAAGACATATCAGACTCCTTGTCTGCGATTTATGCACCGATGCGCATTTCGCAGCGGTCATTATGAGGTGGGTTGAAACTTTAGCACCAAAAGATGCATGAATACGTAAATAGCTTGCATGTTCATGCATTGAAACATTCCCGACACATTCGCTTGAAGGAATTGACAAATAGAGCGGGCCCCGTATTGACCGGCACTCCTTACGGTGCCGGGCAACACGGGGTCCGCCCATGCGAAAACTAAGTTGTTAGGATGAGCCAGCTGGCTAGAGCTCAACCGGCACCCATTCGTCATGATTGCAGATAAATGCCTCAGGATCCTCGACGCTAAAGAAGACGAGCGCGGGGTCGTTAGGCCCCTCATAGTGCTCGCTCAAGCGCTCAAGATGCTTCCATCCGGCCTCGCGCATTTCGCTCGAAGCCCGGTCTTCCAGCCCCGCACGCCCGCGCAGGATCAACCAACCATGGCCCGGCCACCAACTCGTGACCTCAAAGCGCTGGTTTTGCAGCAGCTCCTGCCACACATCTTTGGTGCGCGCTGTCACAAACCACAGCTTGCCGTCCTGAATCTGCGCAAACGAGAACGGACGCACATGCGGCTGCCCGCCCACGCTCGTCGCCAGATACCACGCCGGCACCGACGTCAGATACTCCAGCACCGTATTCAATCCGTCCACGTTTCCTCCTGTCGCCTGACCAGTCTTTTTGGAATGGGTAGTCAATTTGGGAAATTAGAGCTCGAGGCGCTCTTCGCTGCCGTCGATATCGCAGAACCGTGCGGCGATGTTGCGGACCGAGAAGAATGCAAGGCGACCATCGTTGGCGCTATCGTGTTGCTCGCCAATGCCCACCATGTGCTTAAAGCCCGCTTGGCGCACCTTGTCGCTCACGAATGCATCGTCCTCGAGCGCGGCCTCGCCAGTTAACACGATCCAGCACTCCCCCGGCTTCCAGCCCGATACCTCAAACTTGGGATTCGCGCTCAACTCCGCCCACACGTCCTTGTCGCGCGACGTGCAAAACCACAGCTTGCCATCATCGACCATGGCAAACGAAAACGGCCTCACGCGGGGCTGATGCCCGTCGCTCGCATCGGTCGTGGCAAGATACCACGCCGGAATGCGCCTGAGATACGAGCAGGCGCGCTCGAGCTGAGCCGTGCGATCGGTGTCGGTCATAGAGACCCCTTTCTTGCGCTCGAATCGAGCTTAGACGAGTTGAAGATTGATAACGACAACGCATGTCACCAGCAGCGCCATCGCCAGCGCTGCCAGTACATCCCCCCGGCCAAACGCAAGCGCATGCAGACGCGTGCGTCCCTGCTCGCCGTGATAACAGCGCGCATCCATGGCGGCCGAAAGCGTCTCGGCATGACGGAACACGCCGGTGAACAGCGGAATCGCCACACTGCCGAGCATGCGCACACCGCCGAGCGGACCGCCCGTCACGCGCGCGCCGCGACTTGCCTGTGCATCGGCCGTCTGTTTCATCTCGGTGGCAAATTGCGGCATAAACCGCAGCGCGATACCCATAATCATGCCGAGCTCGTGCGCCGGAAGCCCCACGCGCGCAAATGGTGCGAGCAGACGTTCAAAGCCCGCGGTGAGGTCGAGCGTCGGCGTGGTGAGTGTAACGGCGCTCATGCCGGCCATCATCAACGTCAGGCGGCACGCCACAAACGCCGCAGAACGCAGCGAGCCCTCGCTCACCTGCAAAAAGCCAAGCTGCCACAGGATGCGGCCACTCTGGTCGGAAAACAGGTTGAGCACCGCGACCACCACGACAATCGCCAGCAATGGTGCCATCGATGATAGGACCCGGCGCAACGGCACCCGGGCTGCGAGATAGACCAGCACGACAAAAAATGCGACCGGAACCAGCCCGCAAAAGCTTCCGACGGTGAGCACGGTGACCAGAAATGCAAAACCTAGGAGCAACTTAGTACGCGGATCCAGGCGATGCACCGCGCTATCCCCGGGATAGTAGCTGCCAAATGAGAACGCCTCCATTAGCAGCCCTCCTCTCGCGTGGGCGCCTTGGAACCAGCCTGACACGGAACCCTCAAAGGCACGTCCGCGCAGCCCAGCAGCAAGCCGGCCAACTCGTCGGCTAGCGCCTCAACCGTATAAAGCTTGTCGCAGCGGAGCGGCACACCGGCTTGTGCAAGCGCCAGCGCCATGCGCTGGGCGGCAGGAACGCCCAGGCCGATCGATTTGAGCTCGTCCGCGTGCGCAAACACCTGCGCGGGCGTTCCCTCGGCAAACACGGCGCCCTCGTTCATCACAACGATACGGTCACAACAATTTGCCAGGTCATCCATGCTATGCGAAACCATGACAACAGTCAGGCCCTCGCGATGGAGTCGATCGATGAGCCCCAGGAAATCCCCGCGCGCAGCCGGATCGAGCCCCGCCATGGGCTCGTCGAGCACCAGCACCTCGGGCTCCATGGCGAGCACGCCGGCAAACGCCACGCGGCGCTGCTGGCCGCCCGAAAGCTCAAAGGGGTTCTTGTCGCCTATCGCGGCAAGGTCGAGGCCCACGCGCGCAAGCGATGATGCGACACGGCGTGCAACCTCGTCTTCTGGCAGGCCAAGGTTGCGCGGGCCAAACGCCACGTCCTGCGCCACGGTCTCGGCAAATAGCTGGCGCTCGGGATACTGAAACACCACGCCGACCTTGGCCTTAACCGCAGCGGCGTCTTTCTTGCTTGATAGGTCGAGCCCCAGCGCGCAAACGCTTCCCTCCTGCGGACGAATCAACCCGTTGAGATGCTGAACCAGCGTCGATTTACCCGAGCCGGTATGACCCGCCAATCCCAGAAACTCGCCGCGGCGCACCGTCAGCGAAACATCACGTAGCGCCCAGGGGCTGTTTGGATCGTTGCCCCAAAGAGCCTGTTTGCTCGATGCGTCCGCAGTGGTCGAGCGCTTGCGCCATCGACGGCGCTCGCGGGCGCTCAGCGAGTAACTATGCGAGAGGTGCGAAATCTCGATAACGGGCTCCGATGCGGCCGCCTCGTTAGTCGCGAAGGATGCATTGTCGAGCATACGAGAATCGGATGCAGAAGGCTGCACTGCGACGTCCGCCCCGCCCCGCTCGGCGTAAACCCGCGCAATCTCGGCGACCATATCTGCCTCGCGCACCTGCGCGCAAACGGGCACGCCCTTCTCACGAAGTGCCCTACCTAGGCAGCACGACGCCGGCATATCCAGGTTGAGCTGCGCAAGTTCGTCCGCCCGCGTCAAGATTTCCTCGGGCGTACCGATCATGGCAACGCGGCCCGCTTGGAAGACAGCAACGCGATCGGCCTCGGCGGCCTCTTCCATAAAGTGCGTAATCATCACGATGGTCATGCCGCGATCATGCAACGCACGGCAAGCCTTCATGAGGCCCTTGCGTCCACGCGGATCGAGCATCGAGGAAGCCTCGTCCAATATGAGCACGCGCGGTTCCATGGCGAGCACGCCGGCAAGCGCCACGCGCTGCTTTTGGCCGCCCGAAAGCGCGTGGGTCTCGTGGCGCTCAAAGCCCACCAGGCCCACGCCCTTCAGTGCCTCGCGTACGCGCTGCGCAATTTGCGCCGATGGCACGCCAAGGTTTTCAGGACCAAACGCAACGTCATCCTCGACAAGCGTTGCTACCAGCTGATCATCGGGATTCTGGAATACCATGCCCGCGGTCGAACGAATGTCGTAGACCAGCTCGGGGTCGGACGCATCCATGCCGTTGACGCGTACCGTGCCCGCATCGGGCTGCAACAGTGCATTCAGATGCTTGGTAAACGTCGACTTGCCCGACCCATTGCCACCGAGGATGCAGAAAAACTCGCCATCCTCGATGTTCAGATCGACGCCGTCGAGTGCCGGTGCGGCACCGTCATAGCTAAAGGAAACGCCCCGACACTCAATCATGCGCGGCCTTTGACCTGGTCCTTTTTAGGCGTGATGAGGTTGGAGACCGCTTTGTACACTGCAAGCGTCAACACCGAGTTAAGCACGGTCTTGATAAGGTTGAACGGCAGCACGGCAGGAATCATGAGCGGGGCGATCACATCGACCGAGCCATACCAGAACCATACGCCAATGGTAAGGTTTGCGACCATAGACAACGCCGTAGCAGCAATAACGCCGAGCACCAGGCCAATCACGGCACCCTTATAGGTATGCATCTTCTGGTAGACGATAGCCGCGGGCAGAATGTAGCCCAGCGTGGCAACCAGGTTCATAAGCGCGCCGACCCAGTCACCCGTGGTGAGTGCATGGATAACGATCGCCATGGCGGCAACGGCGGTACCGGCACCGGGGCCATATGCAAACCCACACACCATCGCCGGCACCAGCGACGGATCATAGGTCAAAAACGGCGCCGAAGGAAGAATGGGCAGCTGCACATACATAAACAGGGCGCCCAAGGCGCACATCAACGCCATGGTAACGAGCTGTTTGGTACTCCACCTATTCGTGTTCTCAAAATGGATATGCTGCGACTGTTCAGACATAAGATCACCTGCCTCTTTCATCCGGACTCTAACCGTTGGTACTGGGGTCTCACCAGTTCAGCCGGCATGCGAACCAACACACGCACGGGTCGCGGACTCATCGGCTCGGTCGCAGACGCCTCGTCTGCGCCACGGCACCCCTTTGGCACCGCCCGATTTACCGCCAGTGGGGAATTCCACCCCGCCCTGAAACAGCAATTGCAAGTGTAGCACCAGCAGGCTTTTGCGCAAGTATGCCAAGGGTAATTTATGGCGGGGACCAGTTGCCGCAACTACCACGTTCCCCATCCATCCCAAAGTAGCGCGCCTTTCGCGGCAAAGCCGCGAAACAGCGACCGGGACACGTATCCCCATCAGCCACGATCTCCGCCCACGCCGACCTCAAGGCCGTAAACGCAGGGAATCCGGGGGCGTGACGGGGCTTCTCTCCGGAATATTCCGCAGGACGCAAAGAGGCTCCGCAGCGCGAAGCGCGATGCGGAGCCTCTTTGCATGTCCGAGGACGTTCCGGAGAGAAGCCCCGTCACGCCCCCGGATTCCCGGTGGGAGTTCTAGACCTTGTCGGCCTTAGTACATACCGCCACCCTGCTGACCAGCGGTAGCAGCAGCGATAGCGTCCTCAAGCTGAGTGTTCTTGGGCACATCGGAGACGGTGGCCTCGGTGATGAGGATCAGGCTGGCGACAGAAGCAGCGTTCTGCAGGGTGACGCGGCTTACCTTGACGGGGTCGAGGACGCCCATCTCGATCATGTCGCCCCACTCGCCGTTGGCAGAGTTGAGACCCTGGCCGGCGGGCAGCTCGGCAACCTTGTCGACCACGACAGCGCCCTCAAAGCCAGCGTTCTTGGCGATGGTAGCGACCGGAGCGGTCAGAGCCTTCTTGACGATGTCGACGCCGATCTTCTCCTCGGGGTCGTCGATCTCGACAGCATCGAGCGCAGGAACAGCGTCCATGAAGGCGACGCCGCCGCCAGCGACAATGCCCTCCTCGACAGCAGCGCGGGTAGCCTGCAGGGCGTCCTCGACGCGATGCTTGATCTCCTTGAGCTCGGACTCGGTAGCAGCGCCGACCTTGATGACGGCAACGCCACCGGAGAGCTTGGCCAGGCGCTCCTGGAGCTTCTCGCGGTCGAAGTCAGAGGTGGTGTTCTCCATCTCGCCCTTGATCTGAGCGATGCGGGCGTCGATGGCCTCCTTGGAACCAGCGCCGCCAACGACGACGGTGTTGTCCTTGGAGATGGTGACGGACTTAGCGGTACCGAGCATATCGGCGGTGATGTCAGCGACCTTCACGCCCAGCTCGTCCAGAGCGGCCTGGCCACCGGTAAGGACGGCGATGTCCTCGAGGATGCGCTTGCGGCGATCGCCGTAGCCCGGAGCCTTGACGGCGCAGACGTTGAGAGCGCCACGGATCTTGTTGAGGACGAGGGTGGGCAGGGCCTCGCCGTCGATGTCCTCAGCGATGATGAGCAGGCCACGGCCGGCGCGCTGGACAGCCTCGAGAACAGGCATGATGTCCTGAACGCTGGAGATCTTCTGGTCGGTGATGAGGATGTACGGATCCTTCATCACGGCCTCCATGCGGTCGTTATCCGTGACGAAGTAAGCGGAGACATAGCCCTTGTCGAACTGCATGCCCTCGACGGTGTCGATGGTGATGTCGAACGTCTGGGAATCCTCGACGGTGATGACGCCGTCCTTGCCCACGACCTCCATGGCCTCGGCGATCTTCTCGCCGACCTCGGGGTCACCGGCGGAGATGGTACCGACGGAAGCAATCTGCTCCTTGGTCTCGACCGGCTTGGCCTGCTTCTTCATCTCGGCGACGGCGGCGTTGACGGCCTTGTCGATGCCGCGACGGATGGCCAGCGGGTTGGCGCCAGCGGCGACGTTGCGCAGACCGTCGTTGACGATGGCCTGAGCGAGCAGGGTTGCGGTGGTGGTGCCGTCACCCACGGTGTCGTTGGTCTTGGTGGCGACCTCCTTCACCAGCTGGGCGCCCATGTTCTCGATGTTGTCCTCGAGCTCGATCTCCTTAGCGACGGAAACGCCGTCGTTGGTGATGGTCGGGGCACCGAACGTGCGCTGCAGCGCAACGTAGCGGCCCTTGGGGCCCATGGTGACGGTAACGGCGTCGGCCAGGGTGTTGACGCCCTTGGCGAGCTTAGCGCGGGCATCGGTGTTGAACGTAATGTTCTTTGCCATAGTGGGTAATCCTCCAAAAGAAATGTGACTCGCGTCGCCGCTTCCGAGTCCTATGCGACGAGCGCGTTCAAAGACGAATCAGAGATTCTGACGAGACTAGGCCTCGACGACAGCGTAGATGTCATCGGCGCGCATGAGCAGATACTTCTCGCCGTCGACCTTAACCTCGTTGCCACCGAACTTACCGTAGATGACAACGTCACCGACCTTGACGTCCATGGGAATGCGCTCACCCTTGTCGTTGACCTTGCCGGCACCAACGGCAACAATGGTGCCGCGCTGCGGCTTCTCCTGAGCGTTGCTGGCGATATACAGACCAGAAGCGGTCTTCTGCTCGGCCTCGTCGGGCTTGACCAGAACACGATCTGCAAGCGGCTTCAAAGACGACATGCTTGTCTCCTCCTTTTTGGGCCGCGCGGTTATACCACGCGAATTAACCCTTTTTGTTTGCGTACGCGTTGAATGGTACCCACGAATGGCGGGTTATACAACACGGAGTCAAAAAATCTTATTTTTTGGCACTTAGATTTTCTGAATGCCGGGGGATAACTTAGCGGTGGCTCCCGGGGCGGACCGGAGGGCATGAAGTTTACTGCTCTACAGTCCTGCGCAAGACGGAAAGCACATTAAGTGCTTTCCTTTGCGTGCGGAACTCGCGACAAACTTCATGCCCTCCGGTCCGCCCTGGGAGCCAGGTTGACTAACTAGGGCCCGGCATTCAGAAAAGTCAGTGCAGCAAAATGGCGATGCGGATGGTGCGAATAAGAAAGGGGCACGTTGCTGAAACGTGCCCCCTATGAGTGAGGTATGAGGCTAGCGCTCGTAGATTACGTTACCTGCCAGGTAGGTGACCTGGACCTTGGTGGCTTGGAGCTCTTGGGGGTCGATGGCGAGCGGGTTTTGGTCCAGGACTACCAGGTCGGCGTATTTGCCGGGCTCTAGGCTGCCGAGGTTTTGCTCGTCGCCCGCTGCGTACGCGCTGCCAAGCGTGTAGTTGCGCAGGGCCGTTGCCGCGTCGATACGCTCGCTCGGCAGCCAGCCGCCCTCGGGCCAGTGGCTGCGGGGATCTTGGCGCGTGATAGCCGTGTAGAGCACGTTCATGCTGGTAACGGCCGTGATGGGGCTGTCGGTACCGAAAGCTTGACGGATACCGCGCTGCTGATAAGTTGCGAACGGCCACATGATGCGGCTGCGTTCCAGGCCCAGGTCGCGCTCCGGGCCACCCGGGTCGAGCGTGATGTGGCAAGGCTGGCTCGAGGCAATGACGTTGAGTTTGCGCAGACGATCGATGTCCTCGGGCAGCAGATTCTCCAAATGCTCAAGCGTATTATGGCCGTGCGGGGGCAAACCGTAGAGCTCTGCCGCCTCCTCAAAGATATCGAGCGCGGCATGGATGGCGCCGTCGCCGATAACGTGGATGCGCACGGTGTGGCCGCGCTCGGCTGCCGCCAGGACCAGCTTGCGCATGCGCTCGACGGGAACCGTCAGACGGCCTTGGTCGCCCGGGAAGCGCGGGTTGGTATAGGGATCGGTGAGGTATGCGGTGTGCTCGCTCGACACGCCATCGAAGAACTGCTTAAAGCCCGGCGCCGAGAGCAACGCATTGTTTGCGTAGCGGGTCTGAAGTTCTTCCAAGCGCGATTGGTCATCCAACAGCGTGGGGAACAGGTGGGCGCGAATGCCCAGCTTGCCAATCGCCTGAAGCTTGTCGTAGACGTCGTCGCGGATAAAGTCACAGCCCGGCATGGGCATGAGCGACATGTCGCAAATCGAGGTAATGCCCTGCTCGGCCATGCGTTTCATTTGGTCGGCATACGCGCTCGCGATGCGATCCTCGCCCAGCCACTCAAGACAGCGCGGCAGCAGCTGCATGGCCGCAGCCTCGTGAGCGATACCCGTGAGCTCGCCATTTGCATCCTTGTCGTAGCTGCCACCCGCCGGCGGCTCGCTGTCGCGCGTCACGCCGAGTGCCTCGAGCGCGCGGCTGTTGAGCCACAGCGTGTGCCCGTCGCCCGAGTACATAACGCAGGGACGATCAGGAAATGCCGCATCGAGGGAGGCCTTGGTAGGGTGCTCGGGCGGATCCCAACGGTAGTCGCGCCAGCCCTGCGTCACAACCCAAGCGTCATCGGGCAGGTCCTGGGAAAACTCGAGCGCGTGTTGCACCAGCGCCGCCTCGGACGTGCCCATATCCATGAGCATGTACGGCGAGGAGCCGACCGAGGTATGGAAGAAGTGCAGATGAGCGTCATGGAAACCTGGGCAGACAAACTGCTCGCCGTAGTCGATAACCGGCGTGGCGGCAGGCGCGGCGGCAATCACGTCATCGGGCGCACCGACTGCGACGATACGGTCGCCTGCGATGGCAATCGCCAGCTCGCGGGCGGTATCGATGCCGTCTTGCGCGGTAAAGACGTTCTTGGAGCGGATAATCCGATCGATATGTTGCATGGGCATCCCCATCTCTGGCAGGAAATTCAACACCCCCGAGTGTACTCCCCCGCCCTTGTAACAAAACCCCAAGCGGCAAACGGCAACTTTACCAGCCCTAGCGGCAGGTGGCATACTGGAGAGAGCCTGTACGATTTTGCGATCAACCCAGCAAGGAGCAAATCGACCATGACGAAGACCAAGGCACAGCAGATTATGGCGGCGACCGAGGCTCGCGCGGCTGACGACGTCACCGCAGCCATCAAAGATATCGCTACCGAGTTTGAGCCCTATATCATCAAGCAGCGCCGGCACTTCCATAAGCACCCGGAGCTGAGCCTTGCCGAGGAGCGCACGACCTCCGACATCGCCAACCAGCTCGATGCCATGAATATCCCCTACGAGCGTCCGCTCAAGACCGGCTTGGTGGCAACGCTTCGCGGTACCGCGCCGGACGCCTACCGCGAGGACGGCACGCCGCGCCGCCGCATCCTGCTGCGCGCCGACATCGACGCCCTGCCCGTCACCGAGCAGACCGGCGAGGAGTTCGCCAGCGTCAACGAGGGCTGCATGCATGCCTGCGGCCACGACTGCCATATCGCCATGATGCTCGGCACGTTGCAGATTCTGCGCCACATGACCGATGACATTCACGGCGAGGTCCGCATCGTGTTCCAGCCCAGCGAGGAAAACGGCCAGGGTGCCAAGCTCATGATCGGCACCGGCGTGCTCGATGGCGTCGATGGCGCCTATGCCGCGCACATCTGGAGCGAGGTCGACGCCGGCACCGTGAGCTGCGAGCCCGGCCCGCGCATGGCCAATACCGACTGGTTCCGCATCGACGTTCGCGGCACCTCGTGCCACGGTGCCATGCCCCAGCGCGGCCACGACGCCGTTATGGTGGCGGCAGAGATCGTCAACGCCCTGCAGACCATCGTCTCGCGCGAGATTAGCCCCTACGAACCCGCCGTCATCACCGTCGGCGAACTGCACGGCGGCACCGCGCGCAACGTTATCGCCGGCACGGCGTACCTCGCTGGCACAGTGCGCACCTATGGCGACAAGACGCATGAGGAGATGCCCGAGCTTATGCGCCGCATCGTGGAGCACACCGCAGCAGCACTAGGCGCCGAGGCCGAACTCACCGACTACACTATCGCCAACTACAAGGTCGAAAACGATGCCGCCTCGAGCGAGCGCTGCCGCCAAGCTGTGCTCAAGTGCCTGGGCCCCGCAGGCGAGGGCCATTACCGCGGCACGCTTTCGGGCGAGGATTTCTCGGAGTACCTGCGCCGTGTGCCGGGCGTGCTCGCCTTTGTTGGCACGCGCAACCCCCAGATCGGCGCCACCTATGCCCAGCACTCCTGCTTCTACAAGATCGACGAGAGTGTGCTCGCCAAGGGCTCCATGGTAGCCGCCCAGTATGCCATCGACTTTTTGGCCGAGCCCACACAAGAAGAGCTCGACGGCCCCACGATCGCCGCGGTTGCCGAGACCAATCCCGACCTGGCCGCCAAGCTGCGCTCTGCCAAGGCAACGGCCGCCGAGGCCCGCGACGCCATGCACGACGCCCGCACCGCCCGCCATGCTGCCATCAAGGGCATCCACGATGCGCGGGCTGCCGCTCGCCACGAGGAGAAGCGCGACGAGTAGCCGTCACGCCCACCCATAACAACCTGGCTAGAGCAAAGCGGGGGCGAACGTTATCTCAACGTTCGCCCCCGCTTATGTGTCGACCGCTTTTCTAGCGCGTCCTCCGTCACGACAGGTAAGAGCGAAGGATGGTGAGCCAGCGTGGGGTTTCGAGGTGGATGATATCGGTGGGAACTCCGGCGGGAGCGTGACCACCAAAGAGCAGGCCCGCGTCTGCCGGGTTGATAAGGCGCACGATCCATACGGTAACGACCAGCACACACAGAACAATAACCGCAATGTCGATGCCACGCTTTAGCTTGCTCGATGCCACCTCCTCGCGCACGAACGCGAGCGCAAACGCAATCGGCACCACCCAAAACAGCGGATGGTAGGCAAAGGCAGCCGCATAATCGAGGCGCAGCGCCGCCAGCCACGCCCTCGTCATGCCGCATCCCGGACAAGGAATGCCCGTCATCAATCGAAAAATGCAGCCAATGTCGAGCAGGTAGAGCGCGAGCCAGGCGACAAAGAGCGCGCCGGTGCAAAAAAGGGCGCGGCGAAGGAGCTCTGCCGTGCCCCTATGTCCCTGGGAGCTGTTCACGCCGCCCTTATTGTTAGGCACGAGCGCCAAGGCGAGTGTTGTAAGCCGTTGCCATGGCATTGGTATTATTGATGACGATGTTCATAGCGAAGATGGGACCAAGGCCGCACAGGAGCGCGCCGAAGATCTGCCACAGAAGAACGGTGGTGCCGTTTTCCTGGAACACCAGGCCGTAGCGAGGAGCGTTGGCCTGCAGGCGGTTGCCAATCTTGTAATACCAGTAGTACGCGTAGAAGCCGCAGGTCACAAACGATAGAAGGATGAATTCCGCCAGACCCGGCGTGTAATCGCCGTCATCCTGACACAACGTGTTGACGTCGCGTGCCAAGCAATACAGGAAGTAGAACGAATAGATACCGCAGGTCACAAGAGAGAGCAGCAGCCAGCCGATCAGGCTGCGGTCAGCCTTAATGGGGCCATAGCCCATCGGAGCGGATGCGGACTGTTGGGCGTATTGACCGGTGTACTGCTGCTGAGGCTGGGGCGCGGGCTGAATAGCCTGGGCCGGAGCGGGCTGGGGCTGCGGGGCCGCAGCGGCAGAAGCGGCACCAACGGCGGATCCGCAAACAGGGCAGAATTTGGCATCATCCGAAATGGGAGAACCACAAGTGGGACAGAACATGAGCCTCTCCTTTTCCTAAGGCGTCGCACGCCTTCAAACCTTACACGTCTACGTTCTCAACAATAGCCGCGACGTTGTTGCGCAACATTGACCAATTTCCGAGAAATTTTGCTGCAACCGTTTTCCCAGGCATTTTCTTGCTTTCGCAGTAGAAAAAGGCACCCCGGGCTCAGTTGCCCAGGGCGCCTCGACCGGCTATTCGGTTTGATTGTTTTCGGCAGCAGGATTATCGCCCGGCTCATCCGCCGGCGTGGCAACGGCATCCCAATCGGGCTCCGCAGGCGTCGCCTCGGACGCCGGTGCGGGGACAGGAGCAGGTGCCGGGGCAGGGGCAGGCGCGGGTGCCGGGGCAGGTGCAGGCGCGGGTGCCGGGGCAGGCGCAGCACCAGTGGCTGCCGTGGGATTGAATCCCGCAGGAGCAGGCTTCTTCTCACCCGGGAGCACAAAAGTCAAAACGTCGTCCTTGTCCTCATCGGCCCATTCGCTTGCATAACGTGCAGCCCAATAGCCAACGGCACGGTGCTTGAGCATCTTGCCAAAGACCGTAAGGAACACCGTGACGAATGCAATCAGCACCAGGAACAATACGAGCGTGACACCACCGGCGGTAACAATCGCCTCGATACCCGTGGGGCGATAGTAATAGCCGTACGCGCCAATTCCGGCGATGGCACCAAAGACAGCTGTCAAGATCCACGTAATGGCGTTGGAAACCAGGCCCGTCAAAAACTCGGGAAGGAACGAAGCACAGAACAGCTTGGTCTTGTTGTGCTTAAAGGCCGCCCAAACCTTATCGAGCGAAAACGCGCTCTCGACGCGACCGGTCACCGCAAAGTGCATCACGGCGATGTCGGCGAACATCTTAAAGAAGACACCCAGAATCGCCGAGGCAATCAGAGCCAGGACAAGCAGGCCGAGCGAACCGAACAGCGCTGCCTCGAGTGCATAGGAGCCGTAATAAGAATACGAGCCCGCGGCGCCAATTACCACGCCCTCCACCAGCGAAAGCACTACACCGATAACGGGAATGGCAGCGATAACCTCGAGCACCACCGAGATGACGCTCGAAAAGACTCCGAGACCAAACGACGTGGAGCGCATGAGTGGACGGTCCATGCCGTCATCGACCTTGAGCGAAAGATCACGTCCCCACTCAATACCAAAGCCGGAACCGCACACGCTCGCAATGCAAGCTGCCAAAAAGCCGATGGCAGCCGCAATGCCGCCAATAACGGGAATAAACAACACGAGCACCGACACAACGCAAATCAGCGCCGGCAAAAACGCGATTTGGCATACACGCTGAAGCACGCCCGGAGTCTTTGTCATATCTTGGAACGCCTGAGCCGTGCAGCCCTTTGGCGCATTCGCCACGGGCGGTTGCGGAACAAACTGCTGAGGCTGAGGCTGACCCTGAGGGGCGGAGGCTGCAGCGCCGGCATTGGGGGCACCGCACACGCCGCAGAACTTGTCGTTATCGCCCATGGGGGCGCCACACTGCGAGCAGAACATCGAAATCATCCCTTCGTATCTTGAGCGAGTCACCTGGATCGCAAACGATGTCTTTGGCATCATTATCACCCAATGTGAGTTCAAATACTCAAAGATGACCGATTTGCAAGGTACACGGCGCCAGCAGGCGGTTCGTTGAATGCGTTCGCGCTAGTTCGTACCGCGGAAACCCTTGCCGACGATCTCGGAACTGTCGACAATCGTGATAAAGGCACCCGGATCGACTTCGCGCGCATAGCGGCGCAGCTGCACGGCCTCGCGACGGCTCAGCACGCTCATGATCACCGTCACGCACTTGCCCGAGAAGGCACCGTAGCCGCGACTGATGGTCGCCGTACGGTTGAGATGCTTGACGATAAACTCCTCGACCTTAAGGGGCTCGGAACAAATGACCGTGCAGACCTTACGAAGGTGAATGCTCTCGATGGCCTTGTCGACCACGAGCGTCTTGGCAAACAGGCCGAGCACGCAATACAGGCCGACACGCGGACCATACAAAAAGGCCGCGATGGCCACGATGCCGATATCAACCAACAGCAGCGCGCGGCCAATCTCGAGCGTGGTGCGGCGCTTGAGGATCATGGCGAGGATGTCTGTGCCGCCCGTCGAGGCGCCAATATCAAAGACGATGGCGCTGCCGAGCGCCGGCAGTATCACGGCAAAGCACAGGTCGAGCCACATATCGCCCGTCATCGAAACATCAGTCGGAATAAAGAGCTCAAAAAACGAAACATAGGCGGACAGCGCAAACGAGGCGAAGACGCTCCACAGGATTGCCTTGCGCTCCAAAAAGATAAAGCCCAAAACGACGAGAACCGCGTTGATAATCCACATAAAGACGCCGACGGGCAGGGTCGGGAACAGCGTGGACAGAATGACCGACACGCCCGAGGTGCCGCCAAAAGCAAAGTGATTAGGGGTTTTAAACGCAACGATGGCAAAGGCCGTAAGAATCAGGCCCAGATTGAGCTCGGCGAAAAAGCGCGGGAAGCCCGGCTCCTGGCTGCGCTTTTGGCCGGCACGCTCGCCGCGCTCAATATCGGTGCGATCAACCACGCGCTCCATCGGCACCACGGGAGGACGATGCACCTCCTCGGCAGCTCGCGATGCCGCCTCTGCCGCGGCAGCCTCAATTGCCCATGCCTGGCTTTCTGTTTCGTGCTCGTCAGCCATTACGGCAACCCCTCGTTAACAATTTGGAAACAATGCGCCCATTAGGGTAACGCGGAACGCGACGATTGCAACCCCTAGTTAGACGAGCGGTATGCCTACATCGGGGGCATACAAATAACGGCCGGCCGCACATACATCCGTGCGACCGGCCGTTTGACGTTTTCGCAGATAAAACCTGCCAAAATAAACCTGTCCCTTTTTGGCAGGTTACCTTTTTGGTAGGCTACTCGTGCTGGTTGGTGCGGTGCTCGTACTCCTCGGGGGTGATGACATCCTCGATGCGCAGGTTGACGCCTGCCACCTCAAGGCCGGTCATCGCGGCAAGACGCTCGGTGACGCGCGCCTTAACGTCGTCAAAGATCGCAGGCGCATAGGCGCCGTACTCGATGATGACCGAGATGTTGACGACCACGCGGTTGTCGTCGGTGACCTCGACCGTCACGCCCTTGGTCAGGTTCTCGGCACCAAACTGCTCCTGCACAAAGTGCATGAGGTTGCCCTTCATGCCCAGAACGTGCGGCACCTCGCGGGTGGCCATGGCGACGATCTTCTCAATCACGCCGTTGGAATATGTCAGCGAGTCCTCGGACTCGTCCGCCTCCTCGTCATCCTCGTCCGCCTCGTCTTCGGACTCTGCCTCGACGAGCGCCTCGTCCTCGAGCGTTACGTCCTCCGCCTCGGCGGCGACGGCCTCGCTCGTCTCGAGCTCGGTATCGGCCACATCGACCTTCGTGTTAAAAGCCATGGTTCCTCCTTATGCCTGCCACGGATGCGACAGTCGAATACATATTAGCGGCCGCTAAACAGACGGCCGAAGAAGTTAACGATACCGTTCTCGCCGTCGCGAATCTGGCCGATCACGGCGCCGATCAGCACAAAGAATGCGATGACAAGCGTGTCCCACAGGCCCAACGTAAGTACCAGCACGGCGAGGATAAAGCCTGCCACGGCGCCGAGTGTAGTGTTGGGGTGGCGCACGGCGTAGCTCCAGATAGCAGCGCCCGTACCTTTGATGAGACCCATGGCCTCGTCAAAGTCGTTGGCGGCGCTGTCGTGCTGCTCGCCGGCCTCGGGCTTGGTGTCGGCGGACTCGCCTGCCGGCATAGCGTTCTGATCGATCGTCAGGCGCGGCGTGCGGGCGGTCTTGTCTTGGTTGGTATCACTCACCGGAAACCTCCACGGTCTGGACGGTAGTCTTGGACGGCAAAAAACGGACGCGCGCGGTCGTGCCCGGCGTGCCGAGCATGGTGTCACAGGCCTTCTCGATACGCTGCTGCATCGAGGTGGCAAGAGCGGCAACGTCCCTATCATCGAGCGCGATGGCCTCGACCTTAAAACGAACGTGCGACTCGTCGGAGCCTTGAACGCGCGCCTCGATATGCTCAACCATCACGCGTTCATCGCACTCCGCCGCGGCACGGGCGCACGAGGAAAGCGCTGCGAGCGTGACCTCGATATTGCGCTCCCCCGCCGGATGCACGCAGGACGGCTCGCGACGCGCGAACATCAAGCGGAAAAACCCAATGAGCACGCCAAGCGCCACGATGGCGGCGCACACCGTAACGACGGCGCGAGGCATGGCGTCACGCAACAGCAGCATAAAGCGATACGTATACGGTCCCCAGAACTGGCAGACAAGCGTGCCCAGCGCCACGATGGCGGCGGCAAGGTACACGATTGCTAGGGCTCGTTTGAGCACGCGCATGCGGCGCTCCTTTCGGGTCTCGGTCCACAGAATGCAAAACGATTCGCATCATTATAAAAGAGCCGGGTCCGGTGCTCTACGCACGCGGATCCGGCTCATCTATTCCACGAGGCTTGCATGCTCGCTTCATTATGCCCAGATATGCGCGGCTTAACCCGCGCGGGCGCTACTCCTCCTCGAGGGCAGCGATGACCTCGTCGGTCATATCCATGGTGCTGTAGACGTCCTGGACGTCGTCGAGCTCCTCGAGGCGATCGATGAGGCGCTGAACCTTCTTGGCGTCGGTACCGGAGACCTCGGTCGGGGTGGTCGGAACCATGGTGGTCTCGGAACCCTTGACCTGGACGCCCTGCTCCTCGAGTGCCTTGGAGACAGCCATGACGTCGTTAGCAGCGGTCCAGACGATCCACTCCTCGCCGGCGTCCTCGTAGTCCTCGCCACCGGCCTCGGCGATTGCCATCATGAACTCATCCTCGTCACCGGCAGCACCGTTGGCGATCATGGTCTCCTTCTTGGCGTTCTCGTCCAGGATCTCCTTGGCGACGACGATCTGGCCCTTGCGCTCAAACTGGAAGGCGACGGAACCGGAGGTGCCCAGGTTGCCACCAGCGTGGGAGAAGGCGGAACGGACATCGGCGGCAGTACGGTTGCGGTTGTCGGTCAGGCAGTCGACGTAGACGGCAACGCCGGCGGGACCATAGCCCTCGTACACGATGTTCTCGTAGACGGCGGCGTCGGCACCCGAACCAAATGCCTTGTCGATAGCGGACTTGATCTTGTCCTTAGGCATGGACTGAGCCTTGGCCTTGGCAACAGCAGCAGCGAGGCTGGCATTGTTCTCGGGCAGCGGGTCGCCGCCGAGACGGGCGGCAACGGTGATGTTGCGGCTCAGCTTGGAGAAGAGGGCGGAACGCTTGGCGTCCTGCGCGCCCTTACGATGCTTGGTTGTGGCCCACTTAGAGTGTCCGGACATACGTGTCTCCTATCGGTTTTGACCTAAAGCCCAGCGCAGATGCTCGGGCAATATAAACAAACGTCGTTATGATATACCTACTGGCCTGCGAGATAAACCCCAAAATGAAGGCGTCGTGATGATGCAGCCCCTTGGTGCAAGGAGATCAGGCTTGTTTGCGCCAATGTGGTGCAGATTAAGCTGACCCCAATGCACCAAATTAGGACCAGAGGAGGTCGCTGCGAGTGATGGTGGCCCCGATGGCAAAGGGCATGCAGGCGATAACCGGATACAGGTAGCGCATATAGGTCGAACCGTTGCAGGGACCGATCAGGCACACGGCAAGCACGCCCAGCAGCGGCAACCAAATGGCCAGACCGCGCCATGAATGACGACGTAGCAGATAGACCACCACGGCGATCATGATCCACACATAGGTGGCCGAGCTCATGGTGAGCGAGATAAACGGAATGCGCTGCACTGCCACGCGATACAGGTTGATCAGGTGGTCGCACCAGCGCACAACCTTGCTATCGACCGGATGGAAGTCAAAGTACTTGAGGTTATCGGGCTTCGCCATAATCTCGGCACTGCGCGCCGTGCTGTAGACCCACGCATCGCGGGCACTCGGATAAAAGTAGCCGTAGTAGTTATTGATGAGCGCCGAGATGTAGCACTCGGGATCCTTTTTGAACATCTGCGCCCAGACCTCAAAATAGGCCTTGATGTCCTCCTGCGAGGCGTACTCGTTAAAGCAGTTCTTGACGGCGTCGGACTTGTCGGGGTTGTAACGGCGGCCCAGATTGTCGTACTTGAGCACACGGTCGATCACGGCACGCTCATCGTCGGTCACCAAGCCGTCGCAAGGAGCCTCCACGATAGTGCCGTCCTCCTTAACCGTAGGGTTGACACCCGAGTTGAGGCCGTCGTGCTTTTGGACGAAACGAGCCGTCTGCTGGAACGGAATCGAGAGGATTTCGCGCTTGGAACCAGGCGTAATGTCGTGCGCCGGCATAAAGACCTTGGTGAAGTACATATTAGAGGCAAGGCAGAGTGCAAGCACCGCAAGAACTCCCATCCAGCGGAAACGCGGGATGGAGCCCGAAGACGCAGCACCAGCCTGCTTGGCTGCGCGACGAGCCACATGCGCGTCCCATGCGCAGAACGCCGCCGCGATTACGCATGCCGCCAGGGGAAACACCAGGCCGCCGTTGCGCAGAAACGTGGAACCCATGGCACCCAGAGCGAGCAGCAGCCAGTCATGGCGCGCAAAGAGCACGGGCCTCTGTTCGCCCGCACGCTCGGCATTGGCATCGCGACGGGGCAGGCCGCATGCCACGAGCTTCACGGCCTGCACCAACAGCACCAAAAACGCGTCGGCAAACAGCACATCTTTGGTAAGCAGGGCCGCGTAGTTGGAGAACATGGGCATAAACACAAAGAACAGCAAGATCACGCCGCGAATCGGCAAGCTCACGCCCAGCTTGCGCAGCGACGAGATGGAATAGGCCATGCAGGCGGCCGTAATGACGAACTGAGCGCAGGTGTAGATGGCAAGACCTGCGTTGGCACTGTTGAACAGTGAAAGCCCCAGCTGGACGCACGAACCGATGATAGCCGTGTGCACCACGGGGTGATGTCCGTTGAGCAACACATTGGGATTGAGCAGACGCAGGTAGTCACTCGTGCCGTTGGGGTAGTTGAACCACTGGCGAATCTGCGCACCCGTATCTCCCATAAAAAGGCCGGGCAGCGAAGCGATGAGCGTGGGCGCCCAGGCGACCATAAGCACCAGGAAGGGCCCGGCAAAGGGATGGACCGAGAGCACGGCGTGAGCCACACGCCATACGCGGCCAAAGTGCGCTTCGGAAAACGGAATGCGCCGAGAGCTCAGCCAATCTAGACACTCAAAAGCCAGGTAGAAGGCAACGACCGCCAAGAGCATCCAGCCCGCACCGCCTATCCAGGCGCAGATGATGCGAGCCTTGTCGCCGAGTACGATCTCGGCAGAATCGGTGAGGTCGTAGCTGCGGCCAAACACCATGCAGACGGCAAAGAACAGCGACGGAAGGATCACCGAAGGACGCCAAGCATCGCCGCGGCCAAAGAATACGTAGCGAAACGGCAGCGTGAGCAGGCAGGCAAGCGCAAGCAGCATGACCGCGTCGGTATGGCCGGCAAACGAGAGGAGCACCTCGTAGCACACGTACAGCATGCCCGAGGCTTTGGGGTCAATCGCCAAGACTGCGTTGCTCGAGACCGGCGCGGGATCGATGGAAAACGCCGTGGTCGCCAACAGCGCGAGCAGAAATGCGATGAGCGTCTGCTTGGCGGGGTAGCGCTTAAACCAGACGATGCGGGCAGCGTCGCGCGCAGCCGTTGTGGAGAGGTCGGAATCCTTCACAGTCCGAAAGCCTTTCTAGAAACCTATCAAACTCGGCAAAACCACCACAAAGGTGCCTGTCCCCTTTGTGGTGGTCTTGGCTAGGCGTCCAGGTAGACGCGCTGAGGCTGGTTGCGGTGTCGGGCGAATATGATGAGCGCCAGGCCTGCAATCACAAGTGGCAGACTCAGCAGCTGACCCATGGTGATGACGCCGCCCAGCAGATAGCCCAGCTGGGCATCAGGCACGCGCACAAACTCAATGAGGAAGCGGACGATGCCGTAACCCATCACAAACACACCCATAAACGTACCCTGGGGCAGCAGCGGCTTTTTGCGGCTGAGCACCTGCAAGATGCAAAAGAGCACAATGCCCTCGAGAAATGCCTCGTAGAGCTGGGAGGGATGGCGCGGCATATCGCCTGCGGTGCCGCCAAAGATCACGCCCCAGGGCAGATCGGTCGGCTTGCCCCACAGCTCGCCGTTGACAAAGTTGGCACAGCGCCCCAGGCACAGGGCCAGCGGAGCACCGATGACCGCAAGGTCTGCCAGAGTCCACGCATCGAGCTTGTACATGCGGCACACGAGCACGCCGCCGATGATGCCGCCCACCAGGCCGCCATGGAAGCTCATACCGCCCTCGTTGGTGGCAAAGATCTCGAGCGGATGCGCCCAGTAGTATCCGTCGCCGTAAAAGATAACGTAGAACAGGCGGGCGCCGATAATGAGGCCAAAGACAACACCGACCACGACACTCGTCAGGTCGTCAATCGTGATATCGAAACCCCAACGGCGCTGCGTGCGGTACATGACGACTGCTGTGAGCAGAGCTCCAACCACATAGGCCAAGCCGTACCAGTAGATGGTGATGGGCCCTGCCGAAATGGCGACGGGATCAAGCATATGGTAGAAGTCGTTGAGCATGTCGACCCTCCTACTCCCTACATACAAATGCGGCCGCGGGCCTTGCGCTCGCAGCCGCATATTTGGGCGTAACGTCTATGCGGAGTATGCCGTCCGCAGTTTTCGCATCTTAGAACGGCGCATACTCGTCGTACAGGTCATCGGTCTCGCCGGAGGCATTGACCTGCTCGACACGGGTAACGCCGGGCACATGCTCCTTCAGGATGCGCTCGATACCCATGGACAGGGTCAGCGAGCTCATGGGGCAGCCGGCGCAAGCGCCCTGCAGCTCCAGTTTGACGACGCCCTCGTCGTCAACGCCCACATACTCCATATCGCCGCCGTCGGCCTGCAGGTTGGGGCGGATCTCCTCAAGAACCTTCTTAAGCAGCTCTTCGTTAACAGCCACAGGGGCTCCTTTCTCACAATAACGCGGGCGCGCCCGCGGACAGGGGCTATGTTACTACAGCCATGTACCCGCTCACGAGCCATCCATGCGCGTGGACACGACTTTCACGAGCAGTCAATTTGGGACGGGGCTCTTTTAGCTGCTTTTGCCGGCGCCCGGCGCTAGCACACGTTGCCGCTACTGCTGAGTTTGTTCCCCGGTGCCAATGTGGACATCGACGATGACCTGGCGGTAGCTAATGCCGCAGGAGTCGAGAATACGGCGACTGATGCGGCCGTCGTCGGTGTCGGCATACTTATTGTCCAGGTAGACAACCTCGCCCACACCTACCTGCGCCAGGATCTTGGCGCAGTCGTGGCACGGGAACAGCGTGACGTAGACTGTGGAACCCTCAAGGTCTTTGAGCGAGCCGCGGTAGTTGAGCACGGCGTTGGCCTCGGCATGGACTACGTAGTTATGCTTGTCCTGCAGCGGGTCATCGCTCGTGCCCCACGGGAAAAAGTCGTCGTTGAGTGCCGAGGGCGTACCGTTGTAGCCCACCGAAAGGATGCGGTGGTTGGTGCTGGCGATGCACGCGCCCACCTGCGTATTGGGGTCCTTGCTGCGGCGCTGCGCGGCGATGGCCACGCTCATAAAGAACTCGTCCCAGCTAATAACGTCGCGGCGCTTGCCCGACGTGGTTTGATGAAGATCGTCCGACATGGCAGACACCTCCGAAATCGCAATAGTTTGACCCATTGTAGCAGGTGAAAGGTGGAGACGTTTTTGTCCCACCGCCCCCATCGCTACGCGCGACGAGGCTTTTGGTTGATGCGGTACAGTTCGGCGAGACCCCGCAGCGTCAGTGCGTCGTCTACCGTCAGGCTGTGGCCGAGCAACGCCGCGAGCGCCTCGGCATCGTCGCCAGTGATGACGATGGGCACGCTGCCCTCGCCCGCCGCCTTGGTCGAGCGCATCTCGGCAAGCACCATGTCGAGCATGCCGTCGATGCGAGCCACCTCGCCCAGAACCACGCCCGAGCGCATGGCCTCGCGCGTGTTGCGACCGATCACATGCGTTGGTGCCGAGGGCTCGACCTGCGGCAGGCGCGCCGCAGCGGCCGAAAGCGAGCGGGCGCCAAGTGCCAGACCAGGCGCGATGACGCCGCCGACAAAGGTTCCGCGCGCATCGATGACCTCGATATTGGTCGTAGTGCCCAGGTCGATCGCGATGCACGGAGAGCCGTAGACGGCACGGGCCGCCACGGCGTCGGCGATGCGGTCGGGGCCGATCTCGGCCGGGTCGTCGTAGTGCACGGGCATGCCGGTCTTGAGGCCCGGCCCCACGGTGAGCACGCGCCCCGTGCAGGTGCGGGAAAGTGCCGCCTTCCACGGGCGCTCGAGCGCCGGCACCACGCAACTCAGCACGGCCGCCGCGGGAACGAGTACACCCGGCATGCCCGCATCGATTGCCAGCGCGCCCATGACCTGCACGAGCCTCATGCGCGCCTCGTCGGCCGTGATGCTCGACGGCGTCGTGATCTCGCACGTCGCAAGCGGGCATTCCTGCGCCGCGGCCGAATCCTCGGCAAACAGGCCAAAGCGAATGAATGTGTTGCCCACATCGACCGTCAATATATATGCGCACCCATTAAGCATCGTCGGCGCTCCTTTCGTCTGCCCAGCAGTATATCGCCTACCCAAACCAGCTAAAAAGCCCCGTCCCAAATTGACTACCTTGCGGCTATACTGATGCGCGGTCGTACGTGAGCTCACGCGTCGGCCCTTGGTAACCCGACTTCCCGCGCCGTATCCGTAGCGGCGCTTGCGGGGGAAGCGGATATACGCAAAGGAGTTCTATATGAGCAATCCCTCGAACCGCACCTCGATGCGCGGTCAACTCACGCTGCGCGGCGTCGTCATCGGCGTCCTTGGCTGCGTGATTATCACGGCAAGCTCGGCCTATACTGCCCTCAAGATGGGCGCCCTCCCCTGGCCGATCATTTTCGCTGCCGTCATTTCGCTGTTCTTCCTGAAGCTCATGGGCAACGCCAGCCTCAACGAGGCCAACGTCACCCACACCATCATGTCTGCGGGCGCCATGGTCGCCGGCGGCCTGGCGTTTACCATCCCGGGCGCCTGGATGCTGGGCTATGCCGACCAGATCAGCTGGCTTGACATGTTTATCGTGGCACTCGCCGGCACTATCCTGGGCCTTCTGGCGACAGCGCTCATCCACCGTCACTTTATCGTGGACGCCGCGCTGGAGTTCCCCACCGGCAACGCCGCAGCTCAGACCCTGCGCGCCACCGAGGCCGGCGGCAAGACCGGTAAGCAGCTCTTTGGCTCCATGGCCATCGCAGGCATCTACAGCGTGCTTCGCGACGCTCTGGGCGTGGTGCCCAGCATGCTTTGCACGCTCAATATCCCCGGCGTGACCTTTGCCATCTACAACTCGCCCATGCTGCTGTCCATCGGCTTTTTGGTGGGCTTTGCCCCCGTCGCCTTCTGGTTTGCCGGCGCGCTGCTGGGCAACTTTGGCATCATCGTTGGCGGCACCGCTGCCGGCCTGTTCGATATTGCGACCGCGCAGGGCATCGTCAAGTCCCTCGGTATGGGTCTTATGATGGGCTTCGGCGTCGCCGTCGTCCTTAAAGACATCCTGCCGCAGGTCACCGGTATCGTCCGTGGCCTCGCCGCCGACAGCTCCACCGACACCGACGAGCAATCGCTCATCTCGGGCTCCCTTAAGCTCGACGCCGGCATCATCGGCCTGGGCACCGCAGCCATCGCCGTGATCGTCGCCATCGCGCTCGACCTTGGTCCCGTTCCGGCCGTCATCGTCACGCTGTTCACCTTTGTCACCACCATCATGAGCGCTCAGAGCTGCGGCCAGACGGGTATCGATCCCATGGAGATCTTTGGCCTCATCGTCATGCTCATCGTGGCAGCCTTCGCGCAGCTCGCACAGGTCAAGCTGTTCTTTATCGCTGGCATCGTGGCCGTGGCGTGCGGCCTTGCGGGCGACGTCATGAACGACTTTAAGGCCGGAGCCGTACTGGGTACCAACCCGCGCGCACAGTGGGTCGGCCAGGCCATTGGCGGCATCGTGGGCGCCCTGGTCGCCGCCGCTGTCATGGTCGCGCTCGTCACCGCCTATGGTCCGGACGCCTTTGGCCCTGACAAGAGCTTTGTGGCCGCGCAGGCAAGCGTGGTCGCCACCATGGTCTCGGGCATCCCGAGCGTGCCGTGGTTTGCGGGCGGCTTTATCGCCGGCATCGTCATGTACTGGCTCGGCATTCCGGCCATGATGATCGGCCTGGGCGTGTACCTGCCGTTCTACATGTCGCTCACGGCCTTCTTGGGCTCCTGCGTCAAGCTCGCCTACGACAAGTGGGCCGCACACCGCGACGCCACCGCCGGCCTTTCGGACGAGGAGAAGGCCGCCAAGGATGCCGCCTTCCAGGAGCAGGGCCTGGTCGTTGCCAGCGGCCTGCTGGGCGGCGAGTCCATCGTTGGCGTTATCCTAGCGTTCATCTCGGTGGGATTGAGCCTGCTGGGCTAAACCCAACAACAACGTACCCGTGCAGAGCGCGGGGTCGGAATCAAACCGGCCCCGCGCTTTTTTGTCTATTTGACTCTTATGATCCTCACGGCGTTTTTAGTCATGCCGATTGGCCTTACTTCCAGGTCAACAAACCTTGTCTGACACCTCGCTCAGCGCGGTGTAGAGTAAGGACGACGGGCGGGATACACGGCCCGTGCCAGAACGAGGTGAACATGGAACTCGATAACCAACAGCTCAAGCGCCTGCGCGAGCGTCATCATCGGCGTCACGGCATCCGCCCTGCTCATAGCGAAGCCATGGAAAACGTCACCCGCTTCCTCAAGCGTGCGTTCAACATTCGCGAGGGACGCGCGCCCTATCACGTGATCCGCAAGCGTTTTGTAAACGGGGCGCGTCTGACTGGCTCCCACCTATGCATCCTCATCATCGCCATGTTGATCGCGAGCATCGGCCTCGATATCGATTCGGACATCGCCATCGTGGGCGCCATGCTCATCTGCCCGCTTATGGGATCGGTGCTTGCCATGGCATACGGCATCGCCACGCTCGACCGCGAGATTACCCTCGAGGCCGTCGCAGGCTTGGCTCTACAGATGGCCTTTTGCCTGGTCACGTCCACGTTGTACTTTAAGCTCTCGCCCCTTGGCACCACCACGGCCGCCATCATCGACAATTCGACACCGACTGTGTGGGACCTTGTCGTCGCGCTCGCGGGCGGCTTTGCGGGTGGCCTGGGCAACTCGCGCGACCAGGAACCCGCCACGCTCATCGCCGGCGTGGCCGTGGCGACCGCGCTCATGCCGCCCCTGTGTGCGGCGGGCTATGGCATCGCCATTGCAAGCGGGTCACTGTTTCTCTCGGCGCTTTATGAGTTTGGCATCAACGTGGTCTTTATCGCACTGGCCGCCGAAGCCGTGCTGCTTCTTTTGCGCGTGCCGCTCAAGCGCGACCTGAACGGCGACGGTATTGTGACTGCTGAAGAAAACGCCGAGGTCAACGAGCTATCGCGCAAGGTGCGCCGCCACATCATCGTGGGCACGGTGATCTTTGCCATCCCCTGCATCGTTATGACCGCGGGGTCCATTGGCTCGGCGCAGGCCGGCGTGCAGGACGGCTACGGCGTCACCGAAACCACGCGCGAACTTGCCGCGGTGCTGCCGGGCTTTAAGGATTACACCGTCGCCGTCGAGACCTCGGCTACCGAAGGCGAGGAAGAGGGCATGGTCGAGCGCGAGGTTGTCGCTCACGTGACAACAAGTGAGGCGCTCGGGGCACACGACCGCCGCGTTGCCCGCAAGCTCATCGATCTCAACGTGCCAGAGCTCGATCGCGTGGAGTTTGACGTGAAGTGATGCCGGCGCGGGATGAGCGCTCGCACGGACGCAAGTTATGACGAGGCGCAGACGCGATACGGACGCGAGCAAATAGCGTGGTGCAGTTCACACCCGCGCCCCGCTCGCCGTTTTATTGCCGTGAATCAACTGTCCACATCGACATCGCCAGACTCCACCATAAACGCCGGATCGGTGCTCACCAGATAAAAACGGGTCACCTTGGTATCTCTAAATAGGTAGAGCAAGCCCTGATCGCGTCGGCGCGAAATATGCGCCACGTGGACCGTACCGAATATTTCGCCGTTTTCATTCTTTAATATCAGAATGTTGGGGTCATCCGTACGCTTAAACTGCCCGTCTGTGCAGATTCCGTCTTGGTCAACCAGCTGCCATCGACAGTTGTCCTCCTCAAGAAAAGCCAGGGTTTCCCGACTCGTTTTGTCATCCCGATAGTAACCATCAATGGCGAAGCCTTCGGAAGCACATTCCTGCATATAGGATGTTTCTCGACTTATAGCGAACTGCCCCATAGCGCCCAGGAGCACAGCTAGGCAAACCACTGCAAGGGTTATCGAGATAGTACGGCGGCCCATATTAACCAGCCCGATACTTGTTTAACGGAGCGTGAAACATACTTGGCACCTCCGATATCAGAGCAAACGTCACCCGCAGCCCGGCGGCAGTCATATGTTTCCAACATCAAACCATATGGCAACCACTCGCGAGAGGAGTATCGGCGAACGGTGCATTTTTGCGCTCCATTGGTCAAACGTCAACGCGCGCTACAGCTCTTGCCCGATCAATTCAGATTTTGTCGCATACTACCGTAGATCCCCAACGCTTCCACCCCCAAGAGATCATTTTTAGTACGTAAAGAAGCCCTCGCCCGAGCTTTCGCCCAGCTTGCCTTCGTCGAGCATTTTCTTGAGGACGGACGCCATAGCCTTAAAGTTGTAGGGCATCATCATTTTTTTGAGCAGCGGGCTCACCAAGCCCGGCACCTTCTGATACTGCATGACGATGTTGTAGGCCGTCTGGATACCCACCGTGTCGAATACGCGAAACGGACCCTTGGGGGCACCGGTGCCACGCGTCCACGCGAGGTCGATGCTCTTGGGATCGCTCACGCCCGAGACATACAGGTCAAGGCCCGAAAGCAGCCACGGCACCAGCATGGAATTGAGCAGGTAGCCGTTCTTTTCCTTGTTGACGGGCAGCGCCAGCATGCGGATGTCGTTGGCAAAGTCGACGAGCTCGTCGAAGTAGCGTTTGTCGGCCTGGTCCTGCGCCATGACCTCGGTCATGTTGTTCTTCCAGATGGAGTTGGCAAAGTGCAGCGACAAGTACTTCTCGGGGCGGCCGGTGTACTTGGCAAAGGTGCTCGGCAGCAGCGTGGAAGAGTTGGTAACGATGACGGTCTTTTGCGGTAGTACCGGGGCGAGCTTCTTGTAGAAGTCGATCTTTGCCTGGGTGTCCTCGGCCATAGACTCGATGACCAGGTCGGCGTCGGCCACGGCCTTGGCAAGATCGAGCTCCAGCTTGAGCGTGGAGTAGGCGCGCTCAACGGCAGCGAGCGCCGCCTCCTTGTCGAAGGGCTTGCCGCTATCGGCGATACCGGCACACCACTCGCCCGTGCCGTCCGCCATGCCCTCGATAGCAGCGATGTACTCCTTGCGCACGTGATCGATCTTGGGCTGGGTGCGGCCGATGCTGCCCTCGCTGCGCAGCCAAATCGTTACATCAAAGCCGCAGTAGGCAGCCTGAAAGGCAATCTGGCTTCCCAACACGCCGCCACCGGCAACACAAACGGTCTTGTAGCTCATGGAACGGTCCTCTCTTGCGTAATTCCATAGATGTGTATTTATTCAACCGTAAGAGGACTGCACGCCGGGCATATGTTCTATAAACGGACAGTAATTTGCGGCGAGCGGCAACACCTGTTCATTATCTCAGGGTTCCATGTCCAGCAAAAACGGGTGGTAGCCGGTACGGCTACCACCCGTTTGTCTCATATCTAGCCCAAAGCAGGCCAGTTACTTCTTAATGCCACGTCCCAAACGCTTGGCGACCGATGCAACGGCCTCCTCGCTGGCCGGCCCGCAGCTCACGCAGCCATCGTGGGCACGCATCTGGCCGGTGACCTCGTCCATCGCGAGCGGCGCCACCTTCTCGAGCTTAAAGCCCTTGCCGGCGCGCATGTTTTCCTTGGCCACGCTGATCATGAGCTTAATGCGGTTGAGCTGGTTGACCTCGGACGCGCCGGGGTCGTAGTCCACCGCGACGATGTTGCTCTCGGGGTGCTGGCGGCGCAGCTCCTTGATCACGGCCTTGCCCACCACGTGGTTGGGCAGGCACGCGAAGGGCTGCGTGCAGATGATGTTGGGCGCGCCGTGATCAATCAGGTCGAGCATCTCGGCCGTGAGCAACCAGCCCTCGCCCATGTTGTTGCACACCGAAAGCACCGTGCGGGCCTTGTCGGCCATGGTGCCGATGCGCTCGGGCGCCTCAAAGCGGCGGGACTTCTCGAGCATCTCCTCCACCGGCGTACGCATCCAGTCCACGAGCTTAATAAGCGCTTGCATGCCCGCGCGCGTAGTGGCAGAGCTTCCCAGCTCGTCCTTCTGCAGCTCGGCATTGCTCATGGAGTACAGGAAGAAGTCGAGCAGGCCCGGCACCACGGCCTCGCAGCCCTCGCGCTCGATCACGTCGACCACATGGTTGTTAGCCGTGGGGTGGAACTTGACCAAGATCTCGCCGACCACGCCCACGCGCGGCTTGGTGCCCTCGCCCACAAGCGGCATGGTGTCGAACGCGTGGATGGCCTCGCGGCACAGCTTGGTGTAGTTGTGGCGGTTGAACTTGGGCGCCAGCTTGCGGGCTCGTGCCATGTACTCCTCGTAGAGCGCGTTGGCGGCACCGGACGTGGCCTCGTACGGGCGGCAGCGATAGAGCATCTGCATCATCACGTCGCCAAAGAGCACTGCGTACACGGCCTGCTTAAGCAGCGCCGGCGTAATCTTAAAGCCGGGGTTGTCCTCGCCGAGCGCCACGGCCGAAAGCGAGATCACCGGGATCTCGGGGTGACCGCTCTCGCGCAGGGCCTTGCGGATGAGCGCGATGTAGTTGGTGGCACGGCAGCCGCCGCCGGTTTGGCTGATAACCACGGCCGTCTTGGACAGATCGTACCGACCGCTCTCGATGGCCTCCATAATCTGACCCGTTACCAGGATCGACGGATAGCAAATGTCATTGTTCACATAGCGCAGGCCAGCCTCGACGGCGTCGTGATCGGTTGAGGGCAGCAGCTCCAAGTTGTAGCCGGCACCGCGGAACACCTCTTTGACCAGGTCAAAGTGAATCGGCGCCATCTGCGGGCACAGGATGGTATAGCCCTCGTCACGCATCTGCTCGGTAAAGGGCACCTTGGGCCATGCGGTCGAGGCGCTCTCACGCTGCGCCTCGAACGTGTACTTGCGGCTCGCGAACGCGGGGGCATCCGTGGAAGGCGCCACCGGCGCGGCATCGCCCTGCTCGTAGGCCTCGCCCGCGGCCGTGGCCTCTGCCAAGCGCTCGGCCTCCTGGTCCTTGAGCGCCGCCATGAGCGAGCGGATGCGGATGCGCGCGGCGCCCAGATTGGACACCTCATCGATCTTGAGCACGGTGTAGATCTTGCCGCTGGCCTCAAGGATTTCCTGCACCTGGTCGGTGGTCAGGGCGTCCAAGCCGCAGCCGAAGGAGTTGAGCTGAATCAGGTCCAGGTCGTTGCGCATCGTCACAAAACGGGCGACGGCGTACAGGCGGCTGTGGTACATCCACTGGTCGACGACGCGAATCGGACGCTCGGGCTTCACCAGGTGCGCAAGCGAATCCTCGGTAAAGACCGCAAAGCCAAAGCTCGAGATAAGCTCGGGAAGGGCGTGGTTGATCTCGGGGTCGTTGTGGTAAGGACGGCCGGCGAGTACGATGCCGTGGCCGCCGTGGTCCTCGACCCACTTAAGGGCCTCCTCGCCCATGGTCTGGATATCCTCGTGGAAGCGCGCATCGGCCTCAAAAGCAGCGTTGACGGCGGCATCGACCTCGGAGCGCGTGATCTTGGGACCGCGCACACGACCGCGACCGGCTTGCGCATCGGCCACACGGTCGACGGCGAGCACCTGGTATAGACGGCGCTTGAGCTCGGTCTTGTCGTGATAGGGCACAAACGGGTACAGGAACTCGATGTTCTGCTCGCGGATCTCGTCGATGTTGAGCGCCAGCGCCGTGGGGTAGCTCATGACGATGGGGCAGTTATAGCAGTTGCCGGCGGTCGGATCCTCCTTGCGCTCCCAGCGCACGCACGGCATCCAGATGAAGTCGACGTCACGGTCGATGAGGTTCATCACGTGGCCGTGGCTCATCTTGGCCGGGTAGCACACACTCTCGGACGGCATGGACTCGATGCCCGCCTGGTAGGTCTTTTTGCTCGACTGATCGGACAGCTGCACACTAAAGCCCAGGCGCGTAAAGAACGCATGCCAGAAGGGGTAGTTCTCGTACATGTTGAGTGCGCGCGGGATACCCACGGTGCCGCGCGGGGCCTCGTCGGGGCTCAGCACCTCGCGGTCAAAGAGCAGCTCGTTTTTCTTTTTGAAGAGGTTGGGGGCCTCGGTCTTCTGCTTTTTGTGACCGGCGCCCTTCTCGCAGCGGTTGCCGGTAATGAAGCGCCTGCCGCCGCCAAAGTCGTTGACGGTAAGCTGGCAGTTGTTAGAGCAACGGCCGCAGCGGACATGCTTTTGCGTCACGGTGAGGTGCGCGATGTCTTCGGCAGAAAGAATGGTCGAGGTGCCGTTCGCGCCGGCGCGATCGCGGGCGAGCAGGGCCGCACCGTAGGCGCCCATGCAGCCGGCGATGTCGGGGCGCACGGCGTGAACGCCGGTGAGCTGCTCAAACGCGCGCAGCGTGGCATCGGACATAAAGGTGCCGCCCTGGACGATCACCTGGCTGCCGATCTCCTTGGGATCGCGCAGCTTAATGACCTTGAACAGAGCATTCTTGATGACGGAATAGGACAGGCCGGCCGCGATGTCGCCCACCGTGGCGCCTTCCTTTTGCGCCTGCTTGACGCGCGAGTTCATAAAGACCGTGCAGCGACTGCCCAGGTCGACCGGGGCCTTGGCATGGATGGCGGCGTTGGCGAACGCGTGCACGTCCATGTTCATAGAGACGGCGAAGCTCTCGATAAAGCTACCGCAACCCGACGAGCAGGCCTCGTTGAGCATGATGTGCTCGATTACACCGTCCTTGACGCGCAGGCACTTCATGTCCTGGCCGCCAATGTCCAGAATAAACTCGACGCCGGGCAGGAACGCCTTGGCGCCGCGCAGGTGCGCAACGGTCTCGATCTCGCCGGAGTCGGCCTTGAGGGCTTCGATGAGCAGTGCCTCGCCATAGCCGGTAGTGGTCACGTGGCCGATGGTGCAGCCGGCGGGAATGTGGTTGTAGAAATCGGCCATGATGACCTTGGCCGTGCCCAGGATGTCGCCGTTGTTGTTGCCGTACCAGGTGTGCAGCAGCTGACCGTCCTCGCCCACGAGCGCGGCCTTCATGGTGGTGGAGCCGGCGTCGATGCCGATGAACACGCGTCCGGTGTAGCCTTCGAGCTTGCCCTTGGGGACGACCTCTGTGTCGTGGCGGGTCTTGAACTCGGCAAAGTCCTCGTCGGTGGCAAAGAGCGGATCCAGACGCTCGACCTCGGCACCCTGCGTGTCACCCAGGGCATCGATGGCCTCGATGAGCTGCGGGAACGTGCTGAGCTTATTGGACTCGTGCGCCATGGCGGCGCCGCTCGCCACAAACAGGTGAGCGTTTTGGGGCACGATACGGTGCTCCTCGTCCAGGTTGAGCGTGAGGTAGAAGCGGTGGCGCAGCTCGGAGAGGTACTGCAGCGGGCCGCCCAGGAAGGCGACGTTGCCGCGGATGGGACGGCCGCACGCCAGACCCGAGATGGTCTGGGTCACGACAGCCTGGAAGATGGAGGCGGCCACGTCCTCGGGGCGGGCGCCCTCGTTGAGCAGCGGCTGGACGTCGGTCTTGGCAAAAACGCCGCAGCGGCTGGCAATGGGATAGATGGTGGTGGCGTTGGCCGCGAGTTCGTTAAGGCCGCTGGCGTCAGTGTGCAGCAGGGTTGCCATCTGATCGATGAACGCGCCCGTGCCGCCGGCGCAGGTGCCGTTCATGCGCTGCTCAATGCCATTATCGAAGTAGATGATCTTGGCGTCCTCGCCGCCCAGCTCGATGGCGACATCGGTGGCCGGGATGAGGGTCTCGACGGCACGCTTGCTGGCGATGACCTCCTGGACAAACTCCAGGTCGAGCCACTGGGACAGCAGCAGGCCACCCGAGCCGGTAATGGCGCAGGTCATCTGGGCCGTCGGCAGCACGGTCACAGCGCCCTCGAACAGGTCGCGGGCGCAGGCACGGACGTCGGTGTGGTGGCGCTGGTACTTGGCGTAGACAATCTGGTTGTCGTCGTTGAGCACGGCGAGCTTAACGGTGGTGGAGCCCACGTCGATGCCCAGGTGCAGGTTGCCGTGGGCGTTGCCGGGGTTGAAGATCGCGCCTTCGGGGGCGTGGGCGGCGGCTACGGGCTCAGCGGCGGTGGCGGGCTCGCTGGCAACGGACGTCTCCCCTGCCGCGTTCTTGGCATCGGCAACTGCCTCGGCGACCTTCTCGGCAGCGGCAGTCGCGGCCTTCTGCGCGGCGTCCACCACGGCGGGCGCGGCCTCGCGTGCGGCAGCGACCATGCGGTCCTTGATGCCCTCGACGAGTTTGCTCATTGTCTCTCCTCTTAGTTGTTGGACTCGACGGTTGCGGCGGTGTCGGCCGCGTCCTCGAGCTGCAAGTTCAATAGCTTCATGCCGTATTCCGGCACGTTGATATCGATGGGTTGGCCATACAGGTCACCGGGGCGCACAAAAGCGAGCACCGTCATAATGCGCGCCATGGCCTCAGGCGATTCGGTGAGTCCACGCTCAAACCAGCGCTGAATCATGCCGACCTCGGCACTTACGACGTAGGTAACGTAGTAGTCAAAGAACGTGCCCAGCGCCAGGCCCAAAATGCCCGTCTGCGCACGCGGCACCACAGCCTCACGAGCGGTGTCGATGATCCTTTTAATGAAGGCCTGGTCGCCGCCCGGACCCAACAGCGCACCGATTAAGTCGCGGTTGGCCGCAAGATAACGCAGCAGCTCAACCGAACCGGGCGCCGGCTCGAGCTCATCTATGTTGTGATAGAGATCGGGCAGCTGAGCTGCGGTGATGAGCTCAATGCGCTCACGGATCTCGGCCAGCAAGCCGTCCTCGATTTGATTGATAAAGTCAGGGATATCGCGGTAGTGCGAATAGAACGTGCGGCGCGTAAGACCGGCGCGCTCGGTGAGCGACGCGACATTAATGCGCGAAAGGTCGCCGCTTTCGGCAAGCTCGCTGGCAAGTGCCTGGCGAAGGGCACGCTGCGAGCGAAGGGACCGGCGATCGCATTTCTCGAGCTGGGACAAGCGTCCTCCTTGTTACTCAGCCTGTGCGCTATTGCACAGTGCGAGTATTATTGCACACCGTGTGCATCAACACGTAAAGGCAATATTTTGGATGTGATAAAGGGACAGCCCCTTTGTCCCTTTGTCCCAGCCTGAAGCGACATTGCCGATTGTCCAAAATGTCATTCGTGGGTAGAATAGTGTCGACGGCAGCCCAAGTTCTGGAAAGCTGGGCAGCGCCGTTGCTTGTTTTAGGGGGTCAACGCCTTAGCGGCGGCGACCCCTTCTGTTACGCTTCGAGCGTTGCTTGAGTGCCTCGGAAAGTCCGATAAGCGTCGTAAGAAGCGAGACCAATGCGGTCAGGAGCCTCACGAAATCAATCAAATCGGTCATGGGCATCACCTCCCATCAGATGGAGGGCGCTGCCCGGCACATGGAACTGCCGCCAACGATACCGATTCTATCAAAGCGCAGTTAAATATGCGAATATATGTTCGTGTTTAAAGAAGCTCGTCCCCACTGTGACAAAGGGACAGTCCCTTTGTCACATTATTCGATGACGGTGCAGGAGTTCTGCTTGCGCATGGTGGCGAGCATGTGTTTGGGGACGGCGTGGACCATGCAGTTGCCGATAGTTGCGCTCGCGGCGGCCTTAGCTGCATCGCTTGCGTTTTTGGTCGCGTAGCTGTGGCGGAAACGCTTGACCATGGCGATATCGTTGCCGCCGTCGCCGTAGACCGCGACCTCGTCCTCGGCAATACCGTAGTAGCCCGCCAGCCAGGCAATACTCTCGCCCTTGTTGCACGTCACGTCCGTGATTTCGAACATCACGGGGTCAAACGGCGCGTTGACCACACGGTCCGAACGCTCGGCAAGATACGCCTTAAGGTCGCGCTCCAGCTCGCGCGAGGTCACGCGACAGTTGATCTTGCACACATCGTGGCGCAAGATGTCGCCGATCGACTGGTCGAAATACTGCTCCTCGTGATAGCCGCCACGTGCACGCATGCCACGCATCACGATACGCTTGATGGGGCTGTCCTTTTTAAAGCCCGCCTGGTGCATCTCGAACGAACCACTCGAGAACATGCCGTCGGGCGTGGAGCAGTCAAAGCAGATATCCGGAAACTCCTTGAGTAGCTCCTCGGTGATCTGCGGGTCGACGGTCCAGGTTTTGAGCACCTCGCCATGACTGTCGCGCACGATGGATCCGTTGGAGCAGCAGGCGTCAAGCGCCAGGCCTGTAAAGCCATGCTCGCCGATCGGCAGCGTCGAGCGTCCGGTCGCGGGAACCACATGCAAGCCAGCCTCGGTCAGCTCGCGAATGGCGCGGCGGATAGTCCCATCTGCCTCGTGCAGGGCGTTAAGCAGCGTTCCGTCTAAATCACTCGCGAACATCTTGATCATGGACATACCTCTCTTTCGTCTGCACGATATTGTAGACGAGCAGGAGAACTGGAAACGGCGGGGTAAGCAAACCTTACGCGAGGGCTTACACCGCCCAAGGCCTTACTCGCCCGCCCCTTTGCGTTCAAACATGCCGAGCAAAAGAGCGACGAGCACGCCGGCAGCGACCATCGCCGCCATAACGACCGCAGGCGTTGCCATGTCGTAAGCGTAGCCATAAACCATCTGCCCTATCGGAGTGGTGCACGAAAGCAGCAGGTGAACAATCGAGAGAGCCTTTCCTCTCACCCCTCTTGCAGCCTCGCGCTGCACGCGCCCAATAAGCTCGATCGAAGCGATATTGGCCCACAGCATCACCCAGAACATGCCGAGCGAATAGGCGATGCATGCGGCCCATGCGGGCGCGCCGATCGCCAACGATATCCAAACCGGAACGACCCCAAGAGTCGACAACAGGATGTATCGCCCCATGTGCCCCGCGTTGAACCTATACGGTGACATACCGACCATTAGTCCGCCAACGAGTCCGCCGGCCCCGGCCGTCCCCTCAATGAGGCCAACCCATTGAGCGGACGCCCCGAGATGCACTGAAACGACAACGGGGGTACCCAACGAGGCGCCCGCGAGCGCCAGGTTGAACAACGCTACCAGCAAAACTGTGAGCAACAGCGTTTGTTTAGCCCCAAAGAAAGCAATCGCATTACGTAGGCCAAGATCGGGGCCCTGGCCCTTTTTCGCATCTCTTTCTTTGTTGCATGAAGGCGCCCGAGAAAACAGCGTGCCAACAATTGCGGAGAAGGCAAAGCCCAAAGATGCCACGGCTCCTGCGCCATCGATTCCAGCCCAGCCGTAAAGGGCCGCCCCGGCAAAGGGGCCCAGGATGTTTGCCCCCATCGTGACTTGAGAAGCCCAGGCGCACCCTCGCTCAACCTGATCTTCACCCAACAGCTCGGGAATAGCGGCCTGAACCGCAGGTTTGCAGATTGCCTGAGCGGCATAGTCGGTACACAGCAACACTATTGTCGACGAGACGCAGCCAAACGCGTTCCGGCACAGGGGCATGCAAGCAGTCACCGCCGCGAGCGCCATCCCAAGAACGCTGAAGATGCGACCGCAATCCGCGCGGTCCGCAAGCACACCGCCCAAAGGTGTTGCCGCAAGATAAGGAAGAAAAGACACCGCCCCCACAAGGCCATATGCGGTGGCAGAGCCCGTCTCGTCCAGCACATAAAGTGGATAAGCAAAGCAGAGAACGACACTTCCCAGAAGCAAGCATGCCTGGGCCAGCAGCAAGGCGGCAAACCGCCGTGTGCTCGCGCGACGGACTGTATCGGCACCCGCCGCGTCAAGTCTTTTCCGCTCGATGGACATGCAAAACTCTCCCCAGATACATACTATTGGTATGTATTATGTACAGCCAACTTTCTCCGGGTAGCGCCGGCGCGTTCCTCCACACAATACATACCGTTGGTATCTATCTAGATGTCTGCCGTCCAGGCATTCCAGACCTTCTTGGTAGTCTCGCAAACGTCCTGCCCCAGGTCGATTCCAAGCGCACGGGACATCCTAGAGAGGCACTCTGCCCTCGCGAGCATCGCCTCAAGCGAATCGTTTGGTCTGAATAGCGGAATCAGCCAAAGATTCGCAAGGAGCGCTATGGCCTCTGCCGCCTGCTCCGGGTACTCGCATGTGAGAGAGCCATCCGCCGCGCCTTCCCGGATGATGGGCAATAGGCAGCGATTGGCTGACTCATCAAATGTGCCCTGAAACTGAATCGCCAATAAGCGCGAGCTCTTGATGGGGTCGGCAGCGGGGCTCATACGTCGCCACAGCTCTACCTGGGGAACGATCGAATCCGCAGAGTACAGGCGCTGGAGCTTCTGCGCCCCGTCAAGGCGCCGGTCCTCGAAAAGCTTTTGACGAGCCTCGACGACGGGAGCCATCGCCCGATCAAACGCGGCGTTGAAAATCTCTTCTTTGCTCTTGAAGTGATGATAGACAGCGCCCTTGGTCATGCCATCGAGACGGTCAACGATATCTTGAATGCTCGTCCCCTCATAACCCTGTGCACAGAATAGCTCCAGTGCCGCGTCGAGAATCTTCGCGACCGTCTCCTCGGGATATTTATTGCGACCCATAATCCGTCCATCCGCAACACAAGCCTTATGCCTCACTGCAGTATTTTAACGTTGCAGATGACAGACGGTCGGCCCTACACCGCGGCGGGGCCGTGTTCGCCGGTACGGATGCGGATAACATCCTCGACCGGCTCGACCCAAATCTTGCCGTCGCCGACGGCACCGGTGCGAGCGGCGCTGCAGATAATGTCAACGATACCGTCGACATGCTCGTCGGCGCAGATGAGGGTGAACTGCACCTTGGGGATCGTGTTGACGAGCAACTCGTTGCCGCGCACGTATTCCTTCCAGCCATGCTGCGCGCCGCATCCCTGCACCTGGTTGATAGTCATACCGCGAACATCAGCAGCAAACAGCGCATCTTTAAGAACCTCAAGCTTCTCAGCACGAACGATCGCCGTAATTTTCTTCATAGTGAATTCCTCTCTTCAATAAAAGAAATGAGTTGCCATTCAATGAGGCGGGTTTCCCAGGTGCCGCAGATTGGGTTGAAAGAGGAGCGCCGCGTACTTTTGTACGCAAGCGACGGTTTGAAACCCAAGGTGCGGTGCCTGGGGAAGCCGCGCGACGATTGAACGGCAAGGTGCGGAGCCTGGGGAAGCTGCTAATCGAGTCCCGAGAAGGAGGGGTACGCGCTCTCGCCGTGCTGACTGGCATCCAGGCCCAGCGCCTCGTCGGCCTCGCCCACACGCAGGCTACCGTGGAACAGCGCTTTGACCACCGCGGCGATTGCCAAGTCGAGCACCAGCACAATAGCGACCGTCACCACAATGCCCAGGACCTGCGAGATGAGCAGCGACACGTCGCCCGTGTAGAATAGGCCGCCCTTACCGGTCCACGAAAGCCCCGGCACGCAGAACAGACCCGTGAGCACGCCACCCAAGATGCCGCCAATGCCGTGGCAGCCAAACGCGTCGAGCGCGTCGTCGTAGCCGAACTTGGTCTTAAGATGGCTGATGGCCAGGTAGCAGACGGGCGATACGATCAGGCCCATGACCAACGCTGCCCACGGCTCGACAAAGCCCGCGCCCGGCGTGACCACCACAAGGCCCGCAACCAGACCGGTGCTGGCACCCACCAGCGTGGGGCGACCGGTGTGCACGCGCTCGACGGCAAGCCACGAGACCATGCCTGCCGCGCTGGCCGTCACGGTGTTGAGGATGGCGAGTGCCGCCACGGCGTCGGCCTTAAACTCGCTGCCGCCGTTAAAGCCAAACCAGCCAAACCAAAGCAGGCCGGCGCCCAGCGCCACAAACGGTACGTTATGCGGACGATAGCTCACCATGCCAAAACCGCGACGACGGCCGAGCATTAAGCAGAGGACCAGGCCGGTAAGACCAGACGAAATGTGCACCACGTCGCCGCCGGCAAAGTCGAGTGCGCCGATGATGTCGCCGATAAAGGAGCCATCGCCGCCCCAAACCATGTGGGCGAGCGGCGCATAGACCACAAGCAGCCAAATGCCCAGGAAGGCCGTCATGGCACCAAACTTAACGCGACCGGCCAGGCTGCCCGTGACGATAGCTGCCGTGATCATGGCAAACGCCATCTGAAAGGCGATGTTGATGATCTGAGGGTAGACGGCACCGTCCGCGGCATTGCCCTCGGCCGCCTGCAGCACCTGGTTGAGCACCGGCAGGCACAGCAGCTGGTCAAGGCCTCCAATAAACGGGCTGGAACCGTCGCCGCCGTAGGCCAGCGACCAGCCGGCAACAATCCACAGCACACCAACCAGGCCAATGGCGCCAAAGCACATAAGCATGGTGTTGATGACATTTTTGCGCCTGGACAGGCCGCCATAGAAAAACGCCAGACCCGGTGTCATTAAAAACACGAGCATGGTGCAGATGAGCATAAACGTTGTCGATCCCGTATCGTACATTCGCTCCCCCTTGGTCGCATGGACGTTGTCGGCGCCCATAATGCGGCCGAGGGGCAACTGGTGTAGACCAGATACGGCGTTGTTAAACGCCGCGTTGTCGAATGGAAACGGTGCCGCAATCTTGGAAACGGCGCGGCAACGGGCGCGAAACGAACGGGAAACGTGCGAACGAGAAGGGCGCGCTTGGCCCCGCTCTGGCTAGCGCCGGAACAGCTCGCGGGCTCGATCGCGGAGGTCGGTAGCTCGGATGACGCCCTCGTAGCGATTGATGCGCAGACGCGGGAAGGCGTTAAAGAAGCGCAGGTCGCGACGGCTGAGTGACACGCTCGGCACCGGACGGCTCATGCGCTTGCCGGCAAGGCGACGACTGAGCGACGGACGCGACATGCTCGGCGCGGCATCGGCAACGCGGCGGGCAGCAAGCGCCAGGCCGCGAGCACCATCCGAGATAAACGTCGGCATCGAAGCCTTCTCGCGCAGGGCATCGAGCGCGGCGTCACCCAGCTCGGCCAGCCACGCGTTAACGGCGCGACCGCGGATATGCGTCTGCGCCACCGAGTCGATCGCCGAATCGGGAATACGTTCGAGCATTGAGTCCGAGGCATCGGCAAGCGACTCGTTGATGCGGTCGGCAAGGTCGGCACGCACACGCTCAAGCTGATCGGACAGGCGGCGCCAGCTGGCCAACGAGCACACCGCGTCGACCATCATCGCGACCGCGACGATAAAGGCGGACAGCCGCACAATCGGCACCGGCAGATGGCCAAGCAGCCCCAGCAATGCCGGCTCCACTAAACGGCAAATGCACAACGCACCCAAGCCAAACGCGAAGGCCCAGTACAGGCAGATGCGTCCGTGCAGGTTAAACGGCAGGTGCGAGTAATCCCAAAAGCGCGCACCTGTTGTTTTTTCCAACAAAACGCCTACGCCGTACTCAATCACGCTGCATACGAGCGCCGCGGCAACAAACTGGCTCGAGGCATCCGGAATCCCGCGCAGCAAAAGCCAGCAGGCTATGCCGCCCACACCATAGATAGGACAACACGGCCCCAGCAAAAAACCGCTGTTGGCAAAGCGTCCGTGGTTGAGCATGGCGCAGACTGTCGACTCCCACGCCCAGCCGCAAAACCCGTAAAAGGCAAACGAGAGTACCAGCGCTGAGAGTGGGCAGGCGGCAAGTGTCGCGCCGTCAAATGCCATATCAATCGCGGTTCCCACCGTCTACCCTCTCCTCTTTTCGCTCGATTCTTTACTCGAGCCGTCACTCGAGCCCTCGTTCAAATCGTTCGCGCCGCCTTTGCGCGGCAGACGGCCGGCGACCGTCTCACGCAGCGCGCACCACTTATCAGCCAGGCACACAATCCATGCCTCGCGACACGTCGGCGGCACTGGCACCAGCGGAAACATATGTCGCGCGATAATATTCCGTTCGCGCGGCGTCAGCTCAAAATCCTCTTCGGCACGTGCCAAGGCAAAAAATGGATGCCGAAATCCGTGCAGCCGATGGCTCGGATCAGAGTCATGCCAATCGTAGAGAAAGTAATCGTGTAACAAGGCTCCGCGCAGCAGCGAGGCGCGGTCGACCGAAATGCCAGCACGGCCCAGGCGCTCGGCAAAGGACAGACTTGCCCGCGCCACCGAGGTCACATGCGCATAGACCGTCACATCGCCATGCTGGATAAACTCGCGCGTCAGGTCCAGACGGCCCGCCTGCGCCAGTTGACGGGCAGCATGGTCTACTTCGCGCGCGATGCTCTCGGCACGAACGGTTTCGGACATGCGGCCTCCTTCCAGCGGCTCTCGACGGCAAGCCACAGCCTGCACGCAATGAATAAAATCACCATGGAACTTATCAGTATGGCATCGGGCAAAACGTTTTGCCCCGCCAGTTGGCGAATTACCGCGCCGCCGTCACATATCAAACGCCAAAATGTGCGAGACTGTCTTGTGCAATTGTGCCGGCCGAGGGAGCGCCGGTGCTCGATTCGCATGGAGTAACCCACAACGATGCTGCTTACGCAAACGACAACGCCCGAGGACGTCAAGGCTCTCGACCGCGCCGAGCTTCCGCTGCTCTGCGGCGAGATCCGTCAGGCAATCCTCGAAAGCTCCGCCGCCGTCGGCGGGCACGTTGCCCCCAACCTGGGCGTCGTTGAGCTTACGGTTGCGCTTCATCGCGTGTTTAGCTCCCCCATCGACAAAATTGTCTTTGACGTTTCGCACCAGACCTACGCCCACAAGGCGCTGACTGGGCGCGCGTATACCTATATCGACCCGGCACGCTACGGCGAGGCCTCTGGCTTTGCCAATCCCGACGAGTCCGAGCACGACCTGTTCGCCATGGGCCATACCTCCACGTCGGTGAGCCTGGGCTGCGGCCTGGCGCACGCGCGCGACCTGGCAGGCGACATCTACAACGTCATTACCGTCATTGGCGACGGCTCGCTTTCGGGCGGTCTAGCGTTTGAGGGCTTCAACAATGCCGCCGAACTCGACAGCAACTTGATCATCGTCGTCAATGACAACGACCAGTCCATCGCCGAAAACCACGGTGGCCTGTATCGCAATCTGGCCGAGCTGCGCGCCAGCAACGGCACCTGCGAGCGCAACGTTTTCCGCGCGATGGGGCTCGACTACCGCTATCTGGACGCCGGCAACGATGTGTTGACCCTCGTCGACGCGCTGCAGGAGCTGCGCGATATCGATCATCCCATCGTGCTGCACGTCTCCACCGCCAAGGGCAAGGGCTTTGAGCCGGCCCAGAGCGACCCCGAGCGCTGGCACCACGTGGGTCCGTTTGACATGGCAACCGGGCGCAAGCTCTGCCCGGGCCATCCGAGCGAGCCTGCGCCGCGCACCTATGCCGACATTACGGGCGAGGCGCTCAGCGCCGCCATCGAGCGCGATCCGCAGGTCGTTGGCATCACGGCCGCCACGCCCTACATCATGGGCTTTACACCCGAGCTTCGCGCCGCGGCAGGCAAGCAGTTTGTCGATGTGGGCATTGCCGAGGAGCATGCCGTGACCTTTGCCACCGCGCTTGCGCGCTCGGGCGCCAAGCCGGTCTTTGGTGTGTACGGCACTTTTTTGCAGCGCGCCTACGACGAACTGTGGCACGACCTGTGCCTCAACGACGCCCCGGCGACCATCCTGGTATTTGGCGCGTCGATCTTTGGCACCACATCCGAGACGCACCTCTCGTTCTTTGATATTTCCATGCTGGGCGGTCTTCCCAACATGCACTACTTGGCGCCGACCTGCATGGAGGAATATCTGTCCATGCTGAGCTGGTCGCTCGATCACCGCGAGCATCCCGTGGCGATTCGCGTGCCGGGCATTGGCTTGGTAAGCCGCCCCGACTTGGCGCCTGCCGAGGACGCCGATTACGGCGCCGTTCGTTACAACGTGGTGCGCCAGGGTCGCGACGTAGCAGTGCTCGCGCTCGGCGATTTCTTTGAGCTGGGCGAGCGCGTAGCAAACCGTTTGGCAGCCGAGTACGGTATCGAGGCCACGCTCGTCAACCCGCGCCATGCAACTGAGCTCGACCGTGAGTTCCTCGACAGCCTTGCCGCCGAGCATCGCGTTGTCGTCACCCTCGAGGACGGCATCTTGGACGGCGGCTGGGGCGAGCGCGTGGCGTGCTACCTGGCCTGCACACCGCTGCGCACGCGCACCTTCGGCATCGCCAAGGGCTTCCCCGACCGCTACGACCCCAACGAGCTGCTCGCTCAGAACGGCATGACGGTCGAGAACATGGCCGCCGAAGCCGTAAGGCTACTCAACGAGTAAGAAAACCTCCGCAAGGAAAGCACCCCTGCGGAGGTTTTTATTTTCGCGGCGCGATTATCTCAATCTGTAACATCTATGGCCCGAATTCCCGTCTAACTGTTACAGATCGAGACAAACCGTCTTTGCCCCTGACCTTTGTCTCAATCTGTAACAGATAGAGACCTTTTGCCCGTCTAACTGTTACAGATCGAGACATTCGAATTCCGCTGAAGAGAAAATCTCAATCTGTAAATCTCAATCTGTAACAGTTACTCGGCAAAAATGGCTGCAGATGTTACAGATTGAGACAAAACAGTAAGGCATGCCGCCGCACCCGCCCAAACCACCGCAAAGGTGCCTGTCCCCTTTTGGTGGGTACAATAACCCATAAGGTAAGTATGTTTCTGAGTTATTTCGTGTTGACCCGTCTGAGCGCGATAGGGTATAACTCTACTCAACCGCTAGGGATTTTATTGAGAAAGGTGTTCTACCATGAGCAAGAACCTCTCCCAGCAGGTCGTTCTCGACCGCCGCGGCTTCGTTGCCGCCACCTTCGCAACCGTCGCCGGCCTTGGTCTTGCCGGCTGCTCCGACACCAGCGCCGAGGCCGACAAGGGCTCCGCCGCCTCCTCCAAGAACTCCGAGGATACCGAGGTTTCCGCCACGCTCGACGCCAAGGCATTCGACAATCTCGTCAACGATGGCCCCAAGGCCGATGACGACGCCATCGCCGCCAGCAACTGGGCCACGGCCGTCAAGGACGCCGGCGTCTTTAAGATCGGTGGCGTTCAGACCTCCACACTCTTCTCCCTCCTCAACGAGAAAGACGGTCAGACCCGCGGCTTCGACGCCGGCATCGCACAGCTCCTGTCCAACTACATCCTGGGCGAGAACAAGGTCGAAATCACCCAGGTGACCTCGGACACGCGTGAGTCCGTCCTGCAGAACGGCCAGGTTGATGCCGTCTTTGCCACCTACACCATCACTGACGAGCGTAAAAAGCTCGTCTCCTTCGCCGGCCCCTACTACTACACCCAGCAGGCCATCCTGGTGCTCGCCGACAACGACGACATCAAGAGCGTCGACGATCTGGCCGATAAGAACGTCGCCGTCCAGTCCGGCTCCAACGGCCCCGCCATCCTGGAGGAGTTCGCCCCCAAGGCCAGCCAGCAGGAGTTCAAGACCGACGAGGAAGCCCGCCAGGCACTTCAGCAGGGCCGCGTTGACGCCTACGTCATCGACAACAACATGCAGCAGAGCGCCCTAGTCCGCGAGCCCGGTAAGTATAAGATCGCCGGCAAGCCCTTCGGCAGCAAGGAGCCCTATGGCATCGGCCTGCCGCTCGATTCCGACGGCGTCGCCTTTGTCAACGACTTCCTTAAGAAGATTGAGGACGACGGCACCTGGACCGAGCTGTGGCAGATCTGCATCGGTGACCGCACGGGTGACACCAATGTTCCCGAGCTGCCCGAGATCGGCGCCTAGGCAACGCGCCTAGTAACGGCCGCAACGAAACCATACGGAAACGCACGGTGCGCTTTATTGCGCTAAACTGTTTCCTTACTGAGTTGTCGGGGCTTCCGTACACACGGGAGCCCCTTTCCTTATCGGCGGGAGGTCCGCATGAGTCTCTCCGAGCTCTGGTCGCTCTATGGCCAGAACTATATCGACGCGCTGCTAGCAACCTGGGGCATGACGCTTGAGTCGTTTGCCATCGCCATGGTGCTGGCCGTCGCCGTCACCGTGATGCGCGTGTCGCCGCTCAAGCCGCTGCGCGTCTTTGGCGACCTGTATGTCCAGGTCTTCCGTAACATCCCCGGCATCGCGCTGCTCATTATCGTCGTCTATGCGCTGCCCCCGCTCAAGGTCGTCCTGCCCTACCGCACCTGCGTCATCGTCGCCACAGTGCTCTTGGGTTCTGCCTTTGGTTCCGAGAACTTTATGAGCGGCATCAACACCGTCGGTGTCGGCCAGGTAGAAGCTGCCCGCTCGCTCGGCATGAGCTTCAACCGCATCCTCGCCAAGATCGTGATTCCGCAGGCACTGCGTTCGAGCGTACTGCCCATGACCAACCTCTTTATCGCCGTCATGCTCACCACCGCGCTCGGCAGCCAGGTACCCCTTAAACCGCAAGAGCTCACCGGCGTGGTGAGCTACATCAACACGCGCTCGCTCGGCGGCGTCGCCGCGTTCTTTGTCTCGGCGCTCGGCTACCTGGGCACGGCCTTTGTGGTGAGTCACATTGGCAACTATATCGATAAGAAGGTGAGGATCCTCCGATGAGCAAGCACTCCTCCCCCGCACTCACCATGCGCGACGCGCTCTACGAGGCTCCCGGCCCCAAGATGCGCGCCAAGATTCGCGTCGGCACCGCCATCTCGCTTGTCGCTGTGGCCGCACTTGTCGCCCTCGTGCTGCAGCGCTTTTATGTGACCGGTCAGCTTTCGGTCCACTATTGGTATTTCTTTACACACCTCACCACCTGGAAGTTCCTGCTTGCCGGCTTTGAGGGCACCGTTAAAGTCGCACTCACCGCTGGCGCCATCGCGCTGGTGCTGGGTCTGACCCTCATGCTCGGCCGCACGAGCGACATTAAGCCGCTGCAGCTGGTCTGCCGCGTGCTCACCGATTTCTTCCGCGGTGTGCCGAGCCTGCTGTTCATCTACTTCTTCTTTTTGGTGCTGCCCCAGTACAAGATCGCGCTGCCGTCGTTTTGGATGCTCACGCTTCCCGTCGCGCTCGCTGCAGCCGGCGTACTTGCCGAGATCTTCCGTGCCGGCGTCAACGCCGTGCCGCGCGGCCAGGTCGAGGCCGCCCAGGCGCTCGGTCTCTCCAAGGCTAAAATCACCTTTAAAATCGTGCTGCCGCAGGCTATTCGATTTATTATTCCGTCGTTGATTTCGCAGCTTGTGGTCGTCGTCAAAGACACCACCGTCGCCTACGTGGTGAGCTACCCCGACCTTATGCAAAACGCCCGCGTGCTCATTACCAACTACGACGCCCTCGTGTCGGTCTACCTGGTCATCGCGGTCATCTACATCCTCATCAACGTCGCAATCAACAAGGCCGCTGTCTACGTTTCGCACAAGACCGGCGCGACCATCATTCGCTAACGATTTACCATTTCGAGTCATAAGGAGCCGAGCACCATGGCACAGAGCACTTCTTCTACCGGCAATCAGCCGCTGATTGAGCTCAAGCACGTCGATAAGCACTATGGCGATCTGCACGTCCTCAACGACATCAATCTCTCGGTCGACCGCGGCGAGGTCGTCGTTGTGATCGGCCCCTCGGGCTCGGGCAAGTCGACCATGTGCCGAACCATCAACCGTCTGGAAACCATCGACTCGGGCGAGATCCTCATCGAGGGCGAGCCTCTGCCGCAGGAAGGCAAGGATCTTGCCCGCATGCGCGCCGAGCTAGGCATGGTGTTTCAGCAGTTCAACCTGTTCGCACATATGACCGTGCTGCAGAACGTCATGCTGGGACCGGTCGACGTGCTGGGCGTGTCCAAGGACGAGGCCCGCGAGCGCGCCATGGACCTGCTGAGCCGCGTGGGCGTTGCCGAGCAGGCCGATAAGGTGCCCGCACAGCTCTCGGGCGGCCAGCAGCAGCGCGTAGCCATCGCCCGCTCGCTTGCCATGCAACCCAAGGCCATGCTTTTTGACGAGCCCACGAGTGCCCTTGACCCCGAGATGATCAACGAGGTGCTCGAGGTCATGGTCCGTCTGGCCCAGCAGGGCATGACGATGATCGTCATCACACACGAGATGAACTTCGCCCGCCGCGTGGCCGACCGCGTCGTGTTTATGGCCGACGGCCAGATCGTAGAAACTGGCACGCCCGACGAGTTCTTCGACCACCCCCAGACCAAGCGCGCCCAGGACTTCCTCAACTCCATCAAGGGCCACTAGCCCAATTGCCACGCGGGCAAATTCATCACCAGCGTTTGTCCCACGTCACCCCTGTGCCATGTCCACCCGGATTCGAAAGCCACACCCATGATCGGAACCCGCACCTCATCGTCCTACACTCCGCACGTCGACGTCAATCCCGCCGACCGCCCGCTCATCCTGGTAGCACCACGCTGGGAAGAAGCGAAACCCTATTTGAGCGAGACGCTCTCCCCCAACGAGGAGATTGCGAGCGTCTTTGTCGATGCCATCCTTGCCGCCGGCGGCCTGCCGCTGCAGATGTCCATTACCGAAGACGTCGATGTCATCCGTCATTACGTGGAAATCGCTGACGGTATCGCCATTCCCGGCGGCCCGGACGTCAACCCCAAACGCTGGGGCGACGAGCGTCCGTACGACCCCACGCTGTGCTGCGAAATTCGCGACCGCTTTGAGTTTAAGCTGGTTAACGAGGTGCTTCGCGCCAAGAAGCCGCTCTTTACCACCTGCCGCGGCACGCAGTTGCTCAATGTCGCCACTGGCGGCACCCTGTGCATGGACGTGCCGAGCCTGGGTGCGCGCGAGGGCCGAACGCAGTGGCGCCACACCCACGTGCTCAACGACCCTGTGCACCCTGTCGAGGTCGTGCCGGGCTCGCTGCTGGAGCGCGCGGTTGGCGGGCACAGGCTGATCCAGACCAACTCGGCACATCACTGCTGCGTCGATCGTCTGGGCAAAAGCACGCGCTTGGTCGCCAAGGCAACTGACGGCGTTCCCGAGTGCATCGAAGTCGAAGGCCAGCCTTTCTGCCTGGGCGTGCAATGGCACCCTGAGTACACGTGGAAGACGCTCGAGACCGACTTTAACCTGTGGAAGTCGTTTGTCGAGGCAGCGACCAAGGTTAAGCAGGCCCGCTAGCTTACGAACCACACCGGCTAAAACCATCCATGCCAGGGGGGGCGGACACCAACTACGGTGCCCGCCCCCTGTATTTGATATGCTAGGTCCACTAACCCGTCAGGCAATTTCAATCACCTCATCGCATGCCGAAATAAGCACAGGGTCGTGCGTAGCGATGACCGTGATATGTCGCCCCTTTCTTTCCTTAAGGATTTCGATAAACGCCTGCTTGCTCTGACTGTCAAGTGCAGATGTCGGCTCATCAAACATCATCACGTCCGGGTTTTTCAGCAGCTGGCGAATTATCGCTATTTTTTGTTTCTCCCCCCCTGAAATGTTGTTCTGCTTATCGTCCAGCTCGACATCAAGTCCACCACTTGAATCGACCATCTTTTTAAGCCCCATTCTCTCAATGAGGCTCTCAAGGTCACGCTCTTCAGTGCTTCTGCAGCAAAGAGTTAAATTGTCCCGTATCGACCCCTCGGTCAGGGGCGGCTCCTGCTCAGTAATCCCGATATTGCGCTTCCGCAGCGCATAACGGTCCAGAGAGCTCAGGGGCTTGTCGTTAATCCAAATATCACCCTTGCAGTTTTCTGGATCGCAACCGCTTATCACATCCAACAGCGTGCTCTTACCGGAACCGTTCGGCCCAACGATTCCGTATACCTTTCCTTTTTCCAAAGAAGCTCGAATGTCTCTGAACGCGGTTTTTTCAGACCCAGGATAGCTATACGCCAGCTCGGAACAGCTCACCTCGTAAACATCGGCGAGGATAATGGCCCCATTTGAGTCCTCTGGCATGTCCAGCAAGCGCCGCAAACGCTCGTAGGATACTTTTGACGTTTGATAGTCCTTGCCCAGCGCAAGGAAGAATTCAATAGCCGAAGAATAATAGGAGTAATAGCTTAGCGCCGTCATAAGATAGCCGGGCAGCAAATTGCCGTCGAGAACTTCCTTTGCGCCCAGGATCAAGATTCCACCCTGTGCCAAAGATGTGACGACAGTGTTGGCAAACGTAAAGGTCGCATTAATTTGCTGGTTCTGATAAACGCAACGATATAGCTCTGCAAAAGAGTGCTCAAGCCTTTGCTTGAAAACCTCGAATAGAACATGTCTGCGGATAAATTGTGCGTTGCTAAGCTGCTTCTCCAGATCGGAAAAGAATCGAGCCTCCTGCTCTTGAGCCTCGAAACTTCTTGCGAACAAACACTTTTTGAAAAGCGAATAAACCGCGCCACCTATTATGCCAAGAGCCATACACAGCATTGCCAGGTGACCGTTTATGGTCGCCAGGACAACAAACACCACAAGCAACGTCACTATATTGCTCACGCTTTGGACACTTGCGTTTATAACAAATATCACCAAATCGTTAGCGTCATGATTAATCTGTTGGTTGTAATATGAGGCATCAAAATTAGAAAAGAAGGCCCGTGGTAGCCTTTGAACGTGACTTATCACCTCTTCATTCAATGCAAATCCCACATGTGTTTGCAGATCGACATAGACCAGCTCACTGACGCAATTCAAACCGGCTCGCACAATACCCAGCGCTGCTATCTCAGCGCCGATGGCGATTGCGCTTTCCCCATCTCGCGCGACACCGACAAAGTTGTTGACCAGTTGTCCCGTCAGAAAAGGAATTGCGAGACCAACCATAAGCGAGAGCAGGCACATTAGAAGATAGGTTATATACTTTGGATTCTTGATTATTGTTCTTGCGCAGAGATTAAACATGAGCTGAATCCAGTTCCGAAAGCAATCGCTGAGCCTTCTCGGTCAAAATCATTCGTTGGCGCACCTGATACCTTTGAGATACGCACTGTTTTGACCCTCCATGAAGAGCGTGATTAGGGCAACCTCCCATACATGAGGGATAGGCAAAACACTCTTCACACTCATGATCGCTCGGCTCATAGTTTAGCCATTGGACCAGCTGAGCATTCATCCTCGGCCCTTCGGCAAGCGTACCGACGCAGCGTTCACGCATCCCGATTTCGTCCCAACATTTATAAAGATAGCCCTCCGGATCCACTACAAACGACCCTGCACAAACGGCGCCACAAATAGCCGGATTAAAGCGCACCGTCAGGTCAACGTAGAACCCCCTATCAACTGCATGACTATAAAAGTCCAGCTCTTCCCGAGAAAACGCCTCCATCGAAAAACAACTACTGTCACTTGGGCACGTATCGTTAATATTGTCGACAGGCGCCAGATAGAATCCAACCTTGTTTTTAAGGCCCTTTTCCTCGAGTGCATCCAGCAAATCGCCAGCACCGGCAATGTTATGGGCATCGACATTGCACCTGATAGAAATATCCAACAGATGCGTGACTTTAGAAACGTTGTCTAGAATCGCATCGTACGTCGGCTGTCCGTTCCGCAAGAACCGTCGAGAATCGTGGTCCTTTCGAGACCCGTCCAAGGTTATTTGAGCCATCTTGACGTCACAAGCCGCGAGAGTCTCGGCCACTTCTGGCGTCAGAAGATATCCATTTGTAACGATGGATGCCGAATAGGAGCACTCTGGATTAAGGATCGCCTTTATACGCTCCGTAAGCCGCTGAATTTTATCGACTTGCAGCAACGGCTCTCCACCATACCAACCGATCTCAAGCTCGCTCAGCCCCCGTGAACGCTCCTTCACGAATGAGACAAGCCGGTCTTCAACCTCCGGAGTCATTGTCGTTTTGCGTTGTCCTTTTTCATAACAGTATGGGCAACAGAAGTTGCACTCCAATGTCGGGGCTATCGTCATGCCTAGAGAGCGATTGGAAAATCGAAGAAGACGGCCTATCGCCTTCATTTCCTCTTTTTCGTCACGATCATCTTCTAACAGCATTCCTCCTTGAAGCAACGCTTCGCGCAATTCATCTGGCTCCCATTCGGTTCCCGATACCATGCGGCACATACTTTCTGCATGTTGTTTATCCAACGAAAGGATCGCACCGGTCTTCGCATTCATCACCAGCGTTCTTTCGCCGTGGTTTTCAATCAAGTTGTATTGAGACGGCCTCATATGATTATCCCTCACAAACAATCAAAGAAATCTCGACCGCAATTGGTCGACGGTAAAGCAAATGGCAAGAACGCTTGTTACGTTAATCAGGCAGTCAATTAAAATCGAGGTGCATTGACTATCCTCCAACGGGGTCACGCCGCAAATCCACATGAGCATCGAGGACGGAAACGGAAGCATGGAATTGGCTCCGACCTGTATGTAGATCGTTACGACGTTGACAAGCAGCAGCATGCCAATAGGACCGAAGCCGGACCCAAAATAGGAAACAACGATCACGCAAGAGACCACATATGCAAGGCAGACGGCACTCGCCAGAAGAAGTCGATCGCAAAACATATTCAGGTTGAAACACTGTTGAGCATCCAAAACGATTGCACAGTTAAGACAGTACAAAACGACACTTGACAGGACAAACGCGCCCAATAGGGCGAAAGAAGACAGCACCGTTCGCGCAACGGTAACGCACGCCCGCTTCCCTCCCCGAGCCTCCGACAGCCCCCACGGTTCCTCGACAAAGCCCGAACTAACAAAGCGCGGCACAATACAAGCCGCGATGAACGGAAAGAACAATGCATGAGCCAACGGGGCCACGTTGAACAGCAAGCCGCGAAAAACCTCTGCATTACCAAATAGAAGGGCGTCCTCTGCCGACAGTTTAAGCGTCGGGTCTGGGAAAAAGCCCAAGAAACTGCCCTCGCGGAGGCTACAGAACCACATCGGGAAAGAATTAAGCTGCAATATCACCATACACGCATAAATTGCCAGGATTAAGACGTACGTCCATTTGCTCACATGCTTCAATTCTGAATGGAGGAACCTTTTAATCTGACGAGCCATTGAGCACACCTCCGACACGACAGGTCACGAGAGCGTAAATCAATACCGATAGACAGCTGGCTGCCACGCCATAGCCCAGAAGCGCCAGGTGCCCCATATCGCTATACCCAAGGGCACATCCGACCCCTAGGTACGGCCCAGGAAGGAAGAAGATCCATCGCAAGGATGGTATAGGTGCCTGAAGGAAGGTTCCGTAGAGCGTCAAGCTCATGACAAATCCAATTATTATTACAGCCCCGCTCAATACAGCGCTGCCTGTAATCCGATAGATGGTCATCGTCTCCAACGCAACCGATATCACCAATACGGCGTTGATTATCATCGCAGGAAAAAATGCAGCCAGCATGCCGTGCGTGTAGTTTTGCTCCCCACGCATTATGGCTATTGCAAACAAAAGAAGGCAAAGTGCGCTATATGCTGCACCGACTATTAAAGCAGACGAAAGCACATGTGCCAGAGCCCCATTAAAGCGGGCGAGACCTCTTGCTGAAGAAATTCGGTATCCCTCTTTATAGCCATGCTCCTGTAAAAGCACCAAACAAACGATGAGTGGAACGAACAGGGATGTACCGGCAAAAGCGCTGCGCGCAAGGGACTCATCAGGCGCAGAAGGATCGATTGCATTCCAGAGGAAACCAATATCCTCCCCACAAACGCCATAGCCAAAGCCTAGCAACGTTGCTCCGTTATTTAAAAAAACACCGAAGAGAAGACCGCACGCCAACATAAGCGTAAGACCAAACTGCGCCGGAAACATCCTGTGTAGACGCATCATATCTGCCTTTATGGGATGGATCGCCCGCTTCATAGCGAGACCGCGTTCATCAAGCGCCTGTAATATTCTTTTAGGGACGACGCCTCATCCCTTATGACATCCATCGATTCCTTTTTCAGCAGTTCACCGTCATGAATAAACACGCAACTTGTTGCAACCGATGCCAACTCATCCAAATCATGGCTAGAGATGAGCATGGTCTTACCCTGTTCTCGATTCAATCGGCCGATAAGGGCCCATATACTCTCGATGCCCAGCGGGTCCAACCCATTTGCCGGCTCATCGAAAATTAGTACGTCGGTGTCGCCCAACAAAGCCGTAGCTATATCCAGTCGCCGTTTCATTCCCAGAGAAAAACTGCTCACGCTCTTTTTCTCATCGACGTCCAGCCCGACTAGGCCCAAGACGCGAGGAACCTCACGTGTCTCATCGAGCCCCCATTCCGCACATCGGATCCGAAGATTCTCCACCGCACTGAGGGATTGGTATGCTCCGCTGGAATCTGGCACATAGCCGACACGCGTCCGCATCAGGCTCAGCTCTTTTTTCGACTTGCCTCCAAAGAGCTCCACGCTCCCCGACGATGGCTCACAGAGGCCCAGCACTATTTTAATAAGCGTGCTTTTGCCCGCCCCGTTTGCACCAACAAGGGCGCAAAGTTCAGACTGATTCACCTCGAAGGAAACGTCATGCAACACACGCCGTTTTCCATAGCGCTTTGACACCTTTGATAGCTTTATCGCTGATGCGCTCATTGGCCTCCTATTCTGCTTGATAACAAAACCGCTGCTGCCAGACTGTCGCCTGGCAGCAGCCGCAACTGCTAGAAATTAACAACACACAAGTTTTTGCTGCAGTTATTGACGCAGACGCGTGCTCCACAGAATGCCTTGCAGTAACCGTTGCACCCACCACCGGGGTCCACATAACTCGGCTTTACAATCCAGCTCATATCGTTCCTCCTTTCTTTTATCGTTCGTTCTTGATATTATTGTTTGCCGATAACTTATATTTGTCAAGATAATTAATAAACAAAGAACCCGTGTTAGACACGGGTTCCGTTACACTGATATTTCGTTATAGTTGTTCTTTTTATGCTACTCGTCGCTCAAATCTACAGCGAAGACCGATGTCGGAAGCGACACCTCATTGCCTCTGCCATCCCGCATCTGCCTCACGGCATTCTTCGCGCGCTCGACAATAAGTTCCTCGAGCTCCTTCTCGCTCACGCGCTGAATAATATCTCCCGGTTGACAATCAAGCTCATCACAGATTTCAAGAAGCGTCTTAAGACGAATAGCTTTAATTTTTCCGTTTCTTAGCTTAGAAATATTAGCCGGAGTATGCCCCGTGGCACGAATCAGATCAGAGCTGGTCTTTCCGGTCTTAAGCAGCTGCGTCTCAAGCTCGATGATGAGATAGCTCATGTTTCCTCCTACACAAGCTCGTCAGACTGCTCCTGGAGCAGCGAGGCATAGCTCCAGATCACCGAGACAAACAAACAGACGGCCGCGCCGATAAGCGACCCCGCGTCAAAGGCAACGCCCTGGCAAATCGCGATAACGAAGGAATGAGGCACGACGCAAAGCTCCAGCCCACCAATGGTAAGATTGACCGATCCATAGGCACCAACAAGCGAAACCGCGGCGTTAACAGCAAAGGCAAGCGCGAGAACACGGATAAGCCGCACATGCGCCCTGGTAAAGGGCGATACGCCCCGCGAAATGTCACGGCTGATTCCGCACAAAACGACAAGCGAAATACCCATGACAAGCGCCATGCACAGTCCGCTTGGGATAACGATGCACCCGCCATTGAGAAGCGTCACAACACCGAAAGAATCGACAGAAGCAGCGTTTGCAACCGCATACCAGATCACGTAAACAACCAACGCGGCGAAAGCGACGAGCATTCCCGCAAAAACGACCGCCATGCAAAAGCCAAGCTTCCTTACAGTCTCGCCCGCCTTGGCCATACGCTGAACGCTGTTGGACATATACTCACCCTCATCGAATCTATCGTTATCGGAATAGTTTATCGAACAACGATATGGATTGCATGTACAAAGCCCAGCCGGTACGCATAGGTTATTTACTAATCCGAAGGGTGAGAGTGGATTTTTGGACACGTATCGAACGAGAGTGGATAATCTCCCACTTTGAGGCCGGGGACTGCGGACAAAAAGTTGGACCGTCAAGGTCCGGTTTGGAGTCCGCATGACATACAGTAGAGCCGTAGTAGAGAGGGCCGGGGAGCTCCGCCGCTCCGGGCTCTCGTGCAGGGAGATAGCCCGGGAGCTCGACGGGCCGAGCAAGAGCGCCGTCGCGCGCTGGACGAGGTCCGTGGCCGCGGGCGGAACCGTCGGGAGGGCGGTCGCGAAGATGGAGCTGCCGAAGGTCGTCGGGGACGGTCCGGTGTACCCCGACATCGACCCGGACGACAAGGACGCCCTGATAGAGCGCCTCGTCCTGGAGAACGCCGTCCTCAGGGCGGTGAACGACGTTTTAAAAGCCGCGAGCCTCGACGGGATGTCGAACAGGGAGAAGACCCTGGTGATAGACCGCCTGAGGCCTGCGGGGAAGTGGTCCTTGAGAGAACTCACCGCTTTCTTGAGGATATCGAGGAGCTCCTATGACTACCAGCGGCGCGCGATCGCCAGGCCGGACCGCCTGGCGCCGCTGAGGGCCCTCGTGCGGCGCGTGTTCCTGGAGGACGGCGACGGCGCGCGCGGCTACCGCTTCGTGGTGCGCAGGCTCCGCGAGCGCGGCGCGACTTCCGCTCGGCCCTGCCGAACTTCCTGTGGCTCACCGACATCACCGAGTTCAGGCTGCCCTCCGGCAGGAAGGTCTACCTGTCGGCCATCAGGGACTGCTTCGACTCCTCGGTCGTGGCGTGGAGGGCCGGCGAGAGCCCGGACGCCGCGCTCGCCAACTCGACGCTCGAGGACGCCTGCGCGCTGCTCGCGCCCGGCGAGGGCCCCGTCATCCACTCCGACCGCGGCGGGCACTACCGCTGGCCCGGCTGGATCTCGATCTGCGAGGGGCACGGCCTCACCAGGAGCATGTCGGCCAAGGGCTGCAGCCCGGACAACGCGGCGATGGAGGGCTTCTTCGGCCTGCTCAAGAGGGAGTTCTGGCACGGCAGGGACTGGGCGGGCTGGGCCCCCGCCCGCTTCATCGAGGAGCTCGGTGGCTGGATCGGCCGCTACAATACGGAGAGGCGCAGCGATGCGCTCGGCGGCCGCACGCCGGCCGAGTTCCGCGCCGCGCTGGGAAGGGCCGCGTGACGGTCCAGGAAATCGTCCGCAGTTCCCCGTCACCGGGCCTAAAACGGGAAATTATCCACTCTCATAGTCATCAAGGCTCACAGCCTCTTACTCGGCCACCTCGCGCAGGGCCGACATCGTAGCTGCATATTGCTGCTGCAGCGCATGCATTCCCTCGCGAGCGCCGTCAACGGAGCCGGCACCGCGCAGCGCTTCGGTCACCACGACCGCCGGCTCGTACAGATTATCGAATCCCAGGTTCTGGCTCACGCCCTTGAGCGTGTGCGCTGCCATAAACGCACCTTCGGCGTCTCCTGCCGCCATGGCGGCCTCCAGCTTGTCCATGCTCTCGTCATCCAAAAACTTGAGGGCAAAGCGGGCAAGCATTTCCTCGCCCATCAGCCGAGCGCACGCGTCATCATAATTAGCGCCGATCTTCTCATACGCCTCACGCATGGAAATCATGGATTAAAACTCCTTTGGTCAAACTAAATCGTGGGAAACGCGACGACGTCAGCGGGGCGTGCCAACGTCTCGGCAATTTGGTCTTGCACCTCGAGCAGACAATCGAGCAGCAGCGGGTTAAAGGTGCCGCACTTACCGTCCAGGATCATCTGAATTGCCTCCTTGTGCGGGATAGCGTCCTTGTACACGCGCACGCTCGTCAGAGCATCGTACACGTCGGCCACCGAAACCACCTGTGCGGCAATGGGAATTTCGTCGCCCTTAAGGCCATCGGGATAACCCTTGCCGTCCCAGCGCTCGTGATGCCAACGCGCAATCTGGTACGCATATTCCATAAGCGCATTGCCGGCGTGATGGCTACCCAGCTCAAGCAGCATGTCGGCGCCGATTGTGGTATGCGTCTTCATAATCTCGAACTCCTCGGGCGTAAGGCGCCCGGGTTTGTTGAGAATCGCATCGTCAATCGACATCTTGCCGATATCGTGCAGCGCCGAAGCCAGGGCAATCGTGGAGCGCTCCTCATTGTCAAGGGAAATGGTGTCGCTACGCTGGACCAGACAGCCAAGCAGCAGCTCGGTCAGCTTTTCGATGTTCGTAACGTGCCTGCCGCTCTCGCCGTTGCGAAGCTCCATGACGCCAGCCATGATGTCGATGAGCATGCGACTGTTCTTGACACGCTCGTTGTACTGCTGGGACAGCAGGCTCGTCAGGCGGCGCTGTTTGGCGTATAGGCGGATGGTGTTGCTTACACGGCGGCGCACGACACGGGAGTCAAACGGGCGGTTGATATAGTCCGAGGCGCCTAGCTCGTACGCGCGCAGAACCATATCATCGGAGTCTTCGCTCGAAATCATGATGACAGGCAGATTGTCACCAACCGATCGGCGCGACAGACCGGCCAGCACCTCAAAGCCGCTTATGCCCGGCATGACAATGTCCAGCAGCACGAGCGACAACTCATCGCCATAGCGGTCGACAATGTCGAGCGCCGCACGACCGTTATCGGCCTCGAGGATGCAATATTCGTCCTTGAGCATCTCGCTGAGAATGACTCGGTTCATCTCGGAGTCATCGACAATAAGCACCAAAGGCCTTTCGCTTTGGAAGGCCTCGATGGAATCGGCATCGGTCACGACCGTACCGGCTTTTGCCTTAGCGCGGCTCAGTAACTGGACAGCGCGGCCAACGCCCTCATCGACCGTCTCGCCATGAATGCGAACGCCACCAACACATGCCGTCAAGCTCACGTACTCATGGCCCGGAATAATCGTGGAACGAACGGCATCGGACACCTGATGCAGGCGACGGGTGAAGTCATCGGAGGGAATATTGGGCATGACAACCACAAACTTGTCGCAGCCATAGCGCACAAGCTCGTCAGTCGAACGGATTCCGCTGCGCATGGCTGTCGCCACAGCACCGAGCGCAAGGTCGCCGGCATGACGGCCACACGTATCGTTGAAGACCCTAAAATCATCAAGGTCGATCATCGCAACGCCGGCATTCATGCGGGCGCTTCGGAGCTTTTCCTCGTAATACCGGCGATTATGCACGCTCGTCAGCACGTCGGTGTAGACAAGGTCCTCTTCTGCAGCCTCTTGCCCATCGATCGGACGCACCATCAGCAGGACATGAGGCTTGCCCTCGACCTTCAGAGGGCGCAGATGGGCACGGTACTCAACGCCATCGTTGAGCAGTTGCTCCGACACCTCATCGGAATCTGTCAAGGCCTCAAGACTTGCCTGGCGCAAACAAGGGCAGCGATCGCCGGCGAGCAGGCAGTTAGGCTCGCTCTTAATCTGATCGGCCGACAGTAAACGTACCACGGGGTAGGTCTTCGCGACACGGGCGACCTCGGCGGCAGCCTCCTCGTCGGTTAGATTGACCTCGTGATTATTGAGCATATGGGGCCCTTTCGATAGTTTCGCATGGTGGCGGTGGGTTCCAAATGTTACAAGGGTAACACCTTGTCGATGCAGGTAAGCACGTGAATGCTGTTACATTTTTATGAGTTGGCAGACGGCGCGATTAAAGCCGCAGACGTGAGGTTTTGAGCACATTTGTTAACACGGCCGAAACGTTTGCGGGTGAAGTCTGCTTTGGCTATTGCGGGTGTTAGAGCCCCAGGATGCCAAGGACAGTCTGGGCAGCCGCTCCCGGGCGATCGCGCAGGCCGTTGTGCGCGCCGGGAACCATTACGAGCGGACAGTCCAAAAGCTCAGCCGCCACCCTCGTGCCCGCCTCGCGAGGCGTGCCAATCGAGAGCTCGCCCAGGAGCACGGCGGCCACCGTTTTCGACGCACGGACGCTATCCCAATCGGGAACGCAGGTCATAGTAATCCCGTATTCGTTCGCCATGAAACTGCGGCCGTTGCGCAGGGCATGCTTGGCTTCCGCCTCGGTTAACTTGGGGGCCTCAGGGTCCGAATCGCCGATGGCGCCCAGGAAGGCCCGTAATGCCCTGGAGACCTTTCCCGCGGCGATCATCTCGAGCAAAACCGGGGCCGCGCCCAGACCGGCGCCCTCATCCGTCACGGCGGGTTCATGCAGAATCGCACGCGAGATTATGGCGGGGTTTGCACGGAGAAGCTCCAGGGCCACCAACGTACCGGCACTGTGCGCGAGCACGTTTGCCGGAGCGCCAATATGCTCGATAACGACCTGCAGGTCGGCGGCTTGGGCGGCGAGGTCGTAGCGTCCGTCTGCAGCGTCGCCGCTCTCGCCGCAACCGCGGCGGTCGTAGGTAATGACGCGATAGTCACAGGCGAGCTCGCGGGCGATGCCGTCAAAAAAGACACCGTCGACGCACGCACCGTGCACGCAAACCAAGGCGGGTGCATCGGACGATACAACCGGGCCGGCATACTCGCGGCAGGCGATCGTAGTGCCCGCATTCTCGACCGTAAAATCCATACTGTGTTCCCATCATCAACGCCCATCCAGTTGCACGTCAGTACGATTGGATGGACCCGCATTGCCTTACGACTTGTTAACAGATTAACTGTACCCGACCCGAGGCTTTTCATGGCACGGCATAATGAGCGACGTGAAAAAACGAAACTTGTAAAGCAAGAGCCCACACCTTGCTTTGGAGCCGATGCTATGCTTAGGCACAATTGTCTTGAGGAGCATATGCCTATGTCTACGTTTTTGAATGCCGGCCCCATCTTTGGGCCCGTTCGCAGCCGTCGCCTGGGCCTTTCGCTCGGCGTCAACATGATGCCGGCCAGCGGCAAAATCTGCACGTTCGACTGCATTTACTGCGAAAACGGTCTCAACGCTGAGCGCCCCTGCCATGAGCCGTACAACACAGCTGCCGTGGTACTCGACGCGCTCGAGGTAAAGCTGCGCGAGATGGCAGCCGAGGGCAAGCTCCCCGATGTAATCACCTTCGCAGGCAACGGCGAGCCCACCGCCGCACCGGAGTTTCCGCAGGCCATCGCCGGCGCCGTCGCGCTGCGCGACGAGCTGGCCCCAAACACCAAGATTGCCGTGCTTTCCAACGGCACGCGCGCCGACCGTCCCCAGGTACACGATGCGCTCATGATGGTCGACGACAACATCCTCAAGCTCGATACGGTCGACCCGGCTTTTATCCAGCTGCTCGACCAGCCCGTTGGCCCCTACGATGTAGAGCACCAGATCGAGACGTTCGCGAGCTTTAACGGCCGCGTCATTATCCAGACGATCTTTTTGACCGGCGAGCACCGGGGCAAGTCTCTCGATAACACCGGCGAGGAGTACGTCGGCCCTTGGCTCGCGGCGCTCGAGCGCATTCGCCCGCAGGAGACGACCATCTACACGGTGGCGCGCGAGACACCGGTCGCCGGCCTTGCCAAAGCAGCGCCCGAGGCACTCGACACGATCGCCGCACGCGTGCGCGCCCTCGGCATCCCCTGCCAGGTGAGCTACTAGCAAAACCACGCAGCAGCCAGTGCCCGCCATCCCGCCCCATCAGTTGCGGTGATATAGTTCCTATTTGTGCTGTTAAACCGCTTAAATCGGAACTATATCACCGCAACTTTTATAGACGCGTGAGTGGGCTATACTAGCTGCGGATGAAAGGAAGTTAGCCATGTTTGACAAAGGACCCGTGCCCGGCCGCAACGACGCTTGCTGGTGCGGCAGCGGCAAAAAATATAAGAAATGCCATAGCACCTTTGATGAGCGCCTCGAGCGCTTGTGGGAAGAGGGCTGGGAGGTTCTGCCCCGCACGCTCTACAAGACGCCCGCCGATATCGAGGGCATCAAGCGCTCGGCCGCCATCAACGTGGGCGTGCTCGATTACGTAGGCGAGCACATCGCCGCGGGCATGACCACCAACCAGATCGACCAGATGATCTACGACTACACCGTCGAGCACGGCGGCACGCCGGCCGACCTCAACTACGAGGGCTACCCCAAGAGCGTATGCACCTCGATCAACGACGTGGTCTGTCACGGTATCCCCTGCGATACGGACGTGCTGCACGAGGGCGACATCATCAACGTCGACTGCTCCACGATCCTGGACGGCTACTTTAGTGATTCGAGCCGCATGTTCTGCATCGGTGAGGTCTCTGCCGAGCGCCAGCGCCTGGTCGAGGTCACCCGCGCCAGCGTGGAAGCGGGCTTGGCAGCCGTCAAGCCATGGTTGCCGCTCTCCGTTATGGCCGAAGCCGTGCAAAAGACGGTCGAGGACGCCGGCTTTAGCGTGGTGCGCGAGTACGGCGGACACGGCATTGGCAAGGAGTTCCACGAGGACCCGTTTGTGGGCTTTACCACCGAGGCGCCCGATGTGGACACCATCATGGCTCCGGGCATGGTCTTTACCATCGAGCCCATGGTCAACGCCGGGGCGCCCGACATTAAGATTAGCAAGGGTGACGGTTGGTGCGTGCGCACCAAGGACGGCAGCGATTCGGCTCAGTGCGAGGTACAGCTCGTGGTGACCGAGGACGGCTACGAGCTGCTGAGCTGGTAGCCGCAGATGCGCCGGATGCTGACGGGCAAACCCGCTTTGCATCCGGCGTTTTATTTGAACGTTTTGCCTGATAAAACCTGCCAAAATAAACCTGTCCTTTTTTGGCAGGCTGAGCGGAGATGACTGCTTGTGAACATCCTGGTTTTGTTGCCTGTCAACGACCGCCATCGTGCGATCCTCGAGTCGAGCGCTCCAGGCGAGGACTTTATCTACACGAGCGCCGACGCCGCCACACGTGAACAGGTCGCCGATGCCGACGTGATCCTGGGCAACATCGACCCTGGCATGCTCACGGCATGCGAGCATCTCCAGCTGTTGCAATTGCAGACCGCCGGCTATGACGATTACTTGGCCGCCGGCACCGTGCCGGCTGAAGCTAAGCTGTCTTGCTCGATCGGCGCCTACGGTCAGGCCGTGAGCGAGCACATGTTTACCATGGTCCTTTCCATGATGAAGCGCCTGCCCGGCTATCACGATTTGCAGCGCGAGCATCGCTGGGAGGATTTGGGGCCGGTTACCTCGCTCAAAAATGCCAACGTGCTGGTGCTGGGCGCGGGCGACATTGGCGGCCACTTTGCCACGCTCTGCCGCAGCATGGGTGCGCACGTCCGCGGCATCAAGCGCCATCCGCTCGTCTACCCCATTGTGTTTGAGGACATGGACGGCATGGACGCCCTACCTGAGCGCTTGGCGGAGGCCGACATCGTCGCATCCTTTATGCCGAGCACACCCGAGACCCGCGGCCTGGCGAACGCCGAGTTCTTCGCCGCGATGAAGCCGGGCGCCTTCTTTGCCAACGGCGGCCGCGGCGACCTTGTGGTCGCCGACGACTTGGTTGCCGCCTTGGAGTCGGGACATCTCGCCGGCGCCGCGGTCGACGTCACCGACCCCGAGCCCCTGCCCGCGACAAGCCCGCTGTGGGATGCGCCCAACATGCTCATCACACCGCATATCTCGGGCTGGTTCCACTTGGAGGCCACGCTCAACAATGTGGTCGACATTGCCGCGGAGAACTTGCGTCATCTGCAAGCGGGTGAGACGCTCCGCCGTTGGATCGAACACTAAGAATTACGCCGTTTTACAAACGGCGTAATGAGCCGACGCTGCGAGCCCGCCGTTTGGCCAACCTGCGGCGCTTTGCTGGCGCGGCCCTACCTGTGGGCTCTCGCTGACCATTATTCGACCAAAGGGGTCTAGCGCTATTTAAGCGTTGTTAGATAGCTTCTTGCGTCTTCTACGCTCATTGCTGCGACAGGCGCGTGTGAACAGAGTTTGACATCGTTGGTGACCAGTAAATCTGCTTGGGAGCGCATCGCTGCCGCAATGATTAAATCGTCTTCGTAATCGCTATGGAGATTACGCTGCTTGCTCGCCATCCATATGTCACTCAGGTCGCAGGGTACCGGCGTGGCAAGTTGCGACAACACGTCGAGGCAATCCCATGCAAGTGATGTCGCCGCCACGGCGGCATCTTGGGATAGTGAGCCATGCTCGCGCCGATACCATGCCTTATGTTCGCTTGAAATCAAATAGAACAGGTCTTTGGACGATGTCGCCGCATACAGCAAATCCACCTGCGCCGTGCATGCATCGCGTAAAAACTCAATCGCCACCGAACGACCACGTCGTGAGGGAATGAAGTAATCGAGCCACACGTTGGTGTCAACCAAGATACGCCTTGGAGCCTCACTCATACAGCCAGCTCATCTCCTCGCCATAGCGATCCGCATAGGCATTCCGTTTGAGCTCTTCGTCGTCCGATGGCTGAGCCCTGACCATATCGATTCCCGACTCACGGCAAGCGGCAGCGAACAGCTTCGACCCCTGATCCATGAGCTCGAGCTTACGTTTGGCGGCCTTTTCGCGCTCGCGCTGTTCCGCCCGGGCACGACTGGGCAGCAGGATATCCTCGAGCGCGCCGGGCCGATCAGCCAGAGATGCCGCAAGTTGCCAGAGCGCACGCACCGCTTGGCTCGGCGTCATACCGGCCCTGGAGAGAGCGGCGTCCCCACTCCTTTTAAGATCGGCATCGAGACGCACGTTGATCTGAGCGGCTGTTGTGGTCATGACCCCTCCTTAATACTTCAAAACTATCATAAAACTCTATGGTAAATACGTAAAGCATGTATAGCATTTATAAGCATTAGCCGTACTCTGTACACAAAAAGCCGCCGAGGCACACTGCACCTCGGCGGCCACGTATCACAGATCTAACTCGGTTTCACCCTTTGCATTTGCCCAGATAAAACCTGCCGAAATCAACATCCCTCTTTGGCAGGTTTTAGAGCTCCGCGCTTTCGGCTCCGTTGATATGGAGGTCGCGCTCGTAGAAGGCGGTGAGGGCGCGGATGGCGTACATCACGTCGCGTACGCCGCCGGTCTCGTAGCTTGAGTGCATGGCCAGCTGCGGCAGGCCCACGTCCACGGCATGCATGCTCGCCTGCATATTGGACAGGTTGCCGAGTGTGGAGCCTCCGGCCATATCGCTCTTGTTGGCGAAGGCCTGTGTGGGTACGTCGGCGTCATCGCAGATGGCCTGGAACACCGCGCGGCTAAAGGCATCGGTGCAGTAGTGCTGGTTGGCGGCTTCCTTAATGACGATGCCGCCGTTGAGCACAACCTGGTTGCGGGCATCGCACTTCTCGGCGTGGTTGGGATGCACGGCATGCGCGTTGTCGCAGCTCACAAGCATCGAGGCGGCAAGTGCGCGATGGTACGACTCGTCGTCAAAGCCCAGCGATCCGTTGATGCGGCGCAGCGCGTCGGCCAAGAACGTCGACATGGCGCCCTGCTTGGTCTCGGAGCCAACCTCCTCGTTATCAAAGCAGCAGAAGACCGAGATGTCATGCGCATTCTCGGCACCCAAAAATGCCTGCAGCGAGGTATAGGCGCAGGCCAGGTCGTCAAGCTTGGGCGTCGAGATAAACTCGTCGGCCCAGCCCCAAATGCGCGCATCCTGACGATTGACCAGGAACAGGTCGCGACCCAGAATCTGCTCGGGCTCAACGTCCAGTTCGTCAGCGATCAGTGCGTCAAAATCTCCCTGTTTAAGCTCGCCGACGCTGATGAGCGGGCACAGGTCGACGGCTCGGTTGGGAGCAAAGCCCTCGTTAACGCCGCGGTTCATGTGGATGGCAAGGCTCGGAATGATAGCGACCTCGCGCTCGGTAGCAAGCAGGCGGCTCTCGATACGGTCGCCCTCGCGCACCAGTACGCGGCCCGCGAGCGCCAGCGGGCGATCGAACCAAGTGTAGTCGATCATGCCGCCGTAGGCCTCGATGTTCAGACGCAGCGTCTCGCCCGCACCGTCAAGTTCGGGCACGGCCTTGACCTTAAACGTCGGAGAATCGCTGTGCGACGCCGTGAGCTGAAAATGATAGTCACCGGCAACACCGTCCTCGCCCCACGTCGCGGCCAGGTCCTCGCCCACCTTAAAGGCAACAACGCTCGAGGTGTTGCGCTGCGTGTAATAACGCCCGCCCGGCTCGATGTCCCACGCCGCATTCTCGGGCAGGTAGGTAAAGCCCGCCTCGTCGAGCTCGGCCATAATGGTCGCCGCCGTATGGAACATGCTGGGGCATGCCTCGATAAAGTCGATAAGGTCGTTGGCGGCCTCGATATCATCGGCCGTCACATGCGCGCGCTCGGGCGTTTCCTGATCCGTCATGCTCTCCCCTTTCGCTGGGTTGATGGTCCCCTCCAGCATACCCCGCCACGCCAGCGCCGCACTCTTCATTCCGTGCTTAATTCCGCGCCACTCACCAAGTTGAGCCATCATGCCCGCGCTCCTTTTGCGACAATTGCGCTAACAGGACGAGAGGAGCCGTCATGAAGCCACGTAACATTGCCATCACCTGCGGTGTCGCGGGAGTCGCCGTCGGCCTTGCCGCTGCCACCGGTATCGTTTATCACAAGCAAATCAAGTCCGCCGCGTCGCTCAAACGCTTGACCGGCTACGCGGATGGCTATGACCTGTACGCAATCGACATCGCCTACGACTACGATCTCGATCGCATCATCGCCGCTGGCGTGCGCGACGACCAGGCCTACATCGATGCCGTGGTGGCGCAGGTGCTGCCCGGTGTGCCGGCACATGTCCAGGCGCCCCAGTTTGCCTGCAGCGCTTTTGTCGCCGTAGATGCCGAAGGCCGCGTGCGCACCGGTCGCAATTACGACTTTAAGGACGACACCTCGGCGCTGCTGGTGCGCAATCACCCACGCGGCGGCTATGCTTCCATCGGGCTTGCCGCCCTTAACAACCTGGGCGATAACACTCCACTTGACTCCGTCGCCGGACGCGCCGCGGCACTCATGGGCCCGTTTGCCCAGCTCGACGGTGTTAACGAATGCGGCGTGTTCATTGCCGTACTCACCCTGGATTCCAAGCCCTGTGACCAGGACACGCAACGGCCCGTCATCAACACCTCGCTCGCCATCCGTCTGGTGCTCGACCGTGCCGCCACCACGCAAGAAGCTGTCGACCTGCTTTTCGCCTACGACATGCACGCCATGGCAGGACGCGATTACCACTTCTTTATCAACGACGCCGCCGGTGACGCGCGCGTAGTAGAATGGGACCCGCGCGATCCGGACCGCGCTTTCAAAGCGACTCCTGTACGCCAGGTTACGAACTTCTACGCCTGCTATGACGACGAAGTGCTGTCCAACCAAAAGAATGGCGAGCTGGGCCATGGTAAAGAGCGCGCCGTCGCAATCGCCGATGTTCTTGACGCCCATGTCGGTGCCCAGGACGAAACGATTGTCTGGGAAGCCCTGCGTGCCGCAGCGCAAGAACCCAATCCGGAAGACATCACCAGCAATACGCAATGGTCGGTCGTCTTTGACAATACCGAACCCGCCGCCGCTATTACGCTGCGCCGCCACTGGGGCGACGTCGACGCCTTCGCACTGTAAGGAGCCAGGCCCGTCAACCTTACGCCCGCCTGACGTTGTTTACATTTCCATACGCTTGAGCTAACACGTTTTACCCCCGCGTCAACAGTGTGCGGGGGTAAACTTATGCGCATGTTATAACTTGCCCGGAAGGATTCATCATGCTTAGGATCGGTCTTCTTACCAGTGGCGGCGACTGCCAGGCGCTCAACGCCACTATGCGCGGCATCGTCAAAACGCTTATGACAAATAGCGAAGAACCTATCGAGATCTATGGTTTTGAGGACGGCTACCAGGGCCTTATCTACAGCAGATTCCGCGTCATGACGCCCGCCGATTTTAGCGGCATCCTCACCCGCGGCGGCACCATCCTGGGCACGAGCCGTACGCCGTTCAAGCGCCTGAATGTTCCCGAGGCCGATGGCGTCGAGAAGGTGCCCGCAATGGTCCACACCTATCATAAACTGCAGCTCGACTGCCTGTTTATGCTGGGTGGCAACGGATCCACCAAGACCGCCAACCGCCTGCGCGAAGAGGGCCTCAACGTTATCGCGCTGCCCAAGACCATCGATAACGACACCTGGGGCACCGAGTTGACGTTTGGCTTTACGAGCGCCATCGACGTCGCTACCAAGTGCATCGACGACATCCACACCACCGCCTCAAGTCACGGCCGCGTGTTCGTTATCGAGATCATGGGTCACAAGGTTGGCTGGATTCCGCTGTATGCCGGCGTCGCGGGCGGCGCAGATGTCATCTTGATTCCCGAGATTCCCTACGACATGGATAACGTCATCAAGACCATCGAGCATCGCATGGAGACCGGCAGCCGCTTTACTATCGTGGCCGTCGCCGAGGGCGCTATCTCCAAGGAGGACGCGGCGCTGCCCAAGAAGGAGTACAAGAAGAAGCTCGCCGAGCGCACGAGCCCGTCAATCGTGTACGACATCGCCAAGGAGATCGAGGCCAAGACCGGTCGCGAGACCCGCGTCGCCATCCCCGGCCACACGCAGCGCGGCGGCCAGCCCGACGCCCAGGACCGCATCTTTGCGACCCAGTGCGGCGTCGAGGCAGCGCTCGGCTGCCTGCGCGGCGAGTTTGGCTACATGATTGCCCTGCGCGACGGCAAGATGTGCCACATGCCGCTCGAGGATGTCGCCGGCAAGCTCAAGTTTGTCGATCCCCAGAGCGATCTGGTGCGCGAGGCCAAGGCGTTGGGCATCAGCTTCGGCGACGAATAGCCTCGGCTGGAACCGCCCCCATCGGAGGCCCCAGGGCTTACCTCCCAAATCGTCCTCGGACATGTCAGGACCCCGCCGTGCGCTTCGCGCGGCGGGGTCCTTCCGTCCTGCGGAAAGATTTGGGAGGTAAGCCCTGGGGCCTCCTACGGTAACTAAGGAGACCGAGGCTATTCGCCTTCTTGCTGCGGGTGCCTAGGGTGGGGTGCAACGTGCATTTTCGGGAGTTTTCAGCAGCCGTGGGTGCCTGCATACTGGATTTTGGGCGAAAAGCAGGCGCCATGGGCCACGTTCTGTAAAAAATGACCAGCTCTTGAGGCATTGGGGGTCCAGGACCAGGGCATTCAACGCGGTTTTGTGCACCCGTTCCCGTACCCGCGGGCTCCGGGATGCTGAATACTCCGGAATTTGCACGCCGCCCCCGGGGGTACCTGTGGGCAAAAAGCAACCACCCAGCCGAAATATGCATTTTGCGGTGCGGTTTATGCAGTACAGCGGCTGTGGATGCGCATGCCGCCCAGCGTTCTTACCGACCGATGCAACGTCGTGCGTAGCCCTTAATGTCTTCGGTGAAACCGTCAAGGTCGTCGAGCGTGATCACGTTATCGGAAAGCAAGTTGGCAATCTCGTAATGCATGGTGCTGCGGCGAATATCGTTCACAAGCACTCCTGAGGACAGCTTGTCCCTATTGATACGCTCTTCTAACGCCCAAAATCTACTGGACGCTTCACTGCCACCGTTCAGTATCTCGATGTACTGGCCGATGAGCATTTCCATATAGCTTTCTTGCCATTTTGGGAGCAGCTCTTTAAACAGCTTCCAGTCGCTTTCAGCTAGCTCGCCCATGCTTCCTCCACTCGACAAGCGGACTTTGCCAAACGACTCTATTCTATTTGGTATTTTGCTCGCAACCGTGGATCAAGGGACCTTCGTTCTTCGAGTATGAACCTGAATGAACCGTTTGCTACAAAATGCGCCTAATTACTACGATGATTCGAATGCCTTCGACCATGCCGAAAAGGGTGAAAGTAAAACCGCAGGTAGATGGCTTGCCGATTTTCGAAAAAGATAAGTGTGGTCAGCCTCATCGAGTTCATCGTAGTAAATCGGCCTTTTTCTTGGCATGCAGTGAGTTAAATGCCAGTTCCCGTGCTGGAATTGCCCGCCCCATTCGTGAGTTGCGGTGAAATAGGGACTGTTAGACACTCCAAGGTCCTCAACGGTCCGTATTTCACCGCAACTTGGAAGGGGCGAGCGGCGTTGGCCAAGCATTGTTGACGGGTTGGAACGGCTTAGGCTTGTTTGCGGCGCTTCCATTGCTTTCGGCACCAGCACATGAGTGCCTCTATGAAGGGAAGCGTGATGAGGATGACCCATGCGGGATGGGGCTGCGCCAAGCAAAGCCACATATAGAGAAACCAGGCAATGGCGGCTGTTGGATAGACGCTGCCGATTAGCTTAGATAGATGACGTCGGTCGATGAAGTCGCCCATCGCATAGTAGACGGGAATCAGAAAGACCAGAAAGAGCCCCATACCCCACGTGCCGCAGATGATGCCGAGCGCGAGATAGGCGAGGACGACAAGTGCAGGAAAGGGAAACTCGTTCCATGCGCGACCGATCTTGGTGTGGAAATGCTTGCCATGATGGTCGAGCTTGTCGTGTGCCTCTTTCCAGCTGGAAAACGTCTCGCCGTCGATGGTGACGGTGCCGTCGTCATTGGTATGTACACTGTGTCCATCATCCTCTAGCGTATCGATATGCAATCCGCCCGGCCCCACATGGACCTCTTCACCCTTGCGCTCGTTAGCCACGTGGATGCCACTCCAACCAACATGAACCTCTTCGCCTTTGTTGGGATCAATAACATGGATACCGCGTGCGAGAGAAATATCGACAAGTGGCTTGCCGTCAGGATCCACGTGCTCGGTAGAAGACTCGGCGCCTTCAGACTCGTCCAAATTGTCTGCGCCAGAGTCACTGTCTGCCGAGTCATCGGTATCACAAACCGCTTCTCCATACAGCAGTTCATCCAGTGACACGCCATACAGCGCGGCGAGTGCAATAAGGTTATCGGTATCGGGCGAGGATTCGCTGCGTTCCCATTTGCTGACAGCTTGGCGGCTTACGCCCAACTGGGCAGCAAGAGCCTCCTGGGAAAGACCGGCAGCTTTGCGGCGATCGACGAGGCGCTGTGCCATCGCAAGATCCATAGTGGTTCCTTTCATGTGGCGACCGTAATCGAATGAGCCGAGTATGCCGAGAATAACCGGTAGCGACCACCATTTCTAGTTAGAATCTGCCCCAACCCTACCGCAACTACGAGTAGCAACCCCCTAATGGCCTGCCCTTTCATGACAAATGTCAGTACGCATAACAGCCAAGAGCCCTCTCAATATGTTGCGGTGGAATAGTTCCTGTTTCATGGCTCTGCTATGCCAAACAGGAACTATTCCACCGCAACTTACTATCAGGCCACGCACCCGCAGAGTAGCTACGGGTGCCTAGGGTAGGATGCGGCGTGCATTTTTGGGAGTATTCAGCAGCCGAGGGTGCCTGCATACTGGATTTTGGGCGAAAGGCAGGCACCATGGGCCGCATCCTGTAAAAAACGAGCGGCTCTAGAGGCGTTGGGGCTCAGAATCGGGGCTTTCAGCGCAGTTTTGCACTCCCGCCCCCGCGCCCGCGGACTCCGGGATGCTGAATACTCCGGAATTTGCACGCCGCCCCCTGGGGCACCAGTGGGCAAAAAGCAACCGCCCCGTCAAAGTATGCATTTGGCGGGGCGGTTTATACAAAAAGGCGGTTGTGGACGCGTCAACGGCTCGCTAGAACTTGAATCCCAGAACAGGCTACTCGGCACTCTTGAGGGCGCCGACCATGTCGATCTTGTTGAGGGTACGATTGGTGGCGAGGTTGACGATAAACGTAAAGCCAAAGGAAAGCACCACGGCGAGCACGTAGCTTAGCGGCTCGACCTCGACATCAAAGTACAGCGACGGCATCTGCAAAATGTACGTAAAACTCTCGGCCAGCAAGCCGCCCAGCGGCACGCCCAGCGCAGCGCCAATCGCCGTGAGGATCAACGTCTCCTTGTTGACGTAATGGTGCACCTCACCGCGGCGGAAGCCCAGTACCTTGATGGTCGCCAGCTCGCGCTCGCGCTCGGAGATATTCGTGTTGGACAGCGTAAACACCACCACAAACGACAGGCACGCTGCCATGAAGGTCACGAGCACCACAACCGAATTGATGATCGTAAAGTTCGCCTCATAGTTTTCCCAATGCTCGGCCGTACTCGAAATCGTAAGCCAACCGTCACTCTTAAGATTCTTGCTAAACGCAATCTGGTCGGCCGACGAACCCTTAAGCAGCACAAAGACGCCGTTAAGACGTGCGCTTCGACCGAACGCGCGCTCATAGGTGCCCTGCGTCATGTAAAGCGTGTTGCCCAGATAGTTAAGCGAAATGTCGCTGACTTTGACCTTGGCAACATTGAGCGACGAATCCTGGACGTGAGCCGTATCGCCCGGCTGAATCCCCAGCACCAGCTGTGAACTTTTGCTCAGATACACGTCTCCGTCACGCAAAGACAGCGGTTCTTTTGACTCATCCTCCAGACGCACGTAATCGCCCAAGTCACTCGTGCGGTTATCGGGCACCACGATCAGCTGCACGGTCTCGCTCTTGCCGCCAAACGTAAAGGTGACGTTGTCGGTCATAATCGGCAGGGTCGAGGTCACGGTCACGTTGAAATCATTGGCCGCGCTGCGCTCATCCAATGCCGCGCACGTCTGCGAAAAATCGTCGGGATTGGCGACCGCCAGCAGGTCGTAGCGCGTGATATGCCCGTACTGTTTGGGCGAAAGCGCCACCGACGTGTCGCGAATGCCCATACCGCAGATCACGAGCGCCGTGCAGCCGGCGATACCGAAGATGGTCATAAAAGCGCGCTTTTTGTAGCGGAACAGGTTACGTGCTGCCACCTTGTTCAAAAAGCCCATGCGGCGCCAGATAAAGCCGATGCGCTCAAGCAAGATGCGAGAGCCGGCGCGCGGGGCCTTGGGACGCATGAGCGAGGCTGGGGTCTCGGCCATCTCGTGGCGGCAGGCGATAATCGTAGCGCCCACCACGCCCACGGCAAACAGCGCCACCGACACGAGTGAAGACACGATATCGTACGAAAGCAGCATCTGGGGCAGCGAGTACATGTCGTCGAACACCGTAAACAAGAACAGTGGCAGGCCCACAAAGCCGATGATGTTGCCGAGCACGCCGCCGATCAGACATGCCCACAGCGCATAGTCCACGTATTTGGACAGAATACGCCCGCTCGAATAGCCGAGTGCCTTGTACAGGCCGATGAGCGTGCGCTCCTCCTCGACCATGCGCGTGGCGGTGGTAAGACTGATGAGCACAGCAACGACAAAGAAGATAAATGGGAAAACCGTGGCGATGGCCTCGATCGAAGAACTGTCGCTCTCGACGCTCGAGTAGCTTGCGATGTTACCGCGGTCCTGAATGTACCAGGTGCATTCGCCCAGATCGGAAAGCTCGGCGCGGGCATCGGCAAAATGCTGGTCGGCGGCGGCGCGGCGCTGGTCCAACTCGGTCTGAGCCTGGACGCGCTCCTCGCTGCCCTCGGCCATACGGTTGATGTTATCCTGCTCGATCCCAAAGAGCATGGCGGTCTGACGCTCGGCCGCATCCAAGCTTGCCGGCGTGTCGACCGTCAGCTCCTGAGCGCGCGCCTTCTCGCGCTCCTCGCGGATCTTCTCGATATTGCCTTTGACCTCGTTGATCTTTGTCGTGTAGGCATCCGAATAGGAGTTGAGGCTCTTGGCTCCCTCGACGATCACGTGGACCGCGGAGTAGGAAGAAGATGTCGCGGCATCCTCGCTCACATAGAACTTATAGTCCGCCGCCGAAGCAGCGCGAAAGGCGTTGACTGTCGAGTCGGAGCTCACATCAGTGGGATCGAGGACCTCGGCCGTAATGGTGTAATCGCCTGCGGCAAACTGATCCTTGGCGCTTTGGTTCGACGAGCTCGCGTCATTGGCGGCAAAGCTCACCGTATCGCCGAGCTTTTTGCCCGAAGCCTTCAGGAACTTCGAAGTCACCGCGACCTCATCGGCGCTCTCGGGCAAATCGCCGTTCACGAGCACCGGCTGATCGATGTTCTCTTTGGAAAGGCTCTGCACGACCACGCGCTCGCGCGTTGTGCCCACGGCGGTGTAGGCGGTCTCGGTGTAGATGCCCTCGGCCGTCTCGACGCCGTCGACCTCTTGGATAGCCGCAAGATCGTCACGCGTAAGACCATAGGTCGACTGCACGTTAATGTCATAGACATTCTGCTGGTCAAAATAGGCGTCGACCGAATCGCACAGGTCCTCGCAACCCGCCTTAAGGCCGCACATCACGCTCACGCCGAGCGCGGTGATGACCACGATAGATAGGAAGCGCTTAAGACTGCCCCGAATCGTGCGGTAGATGCCACGGCGAAATACCGTCGGCACCATATCGTTTGAGCTTTGAGCGGTGCGGTAGGTCGCGAACTCCCGGTCGCGACCCGCGTGCTCCGTATCGTGGTTTTGGCTGTTTTGGCGATCTTGGTCCATGGGCGCTACCACTCGATCGTCTCGATAGACACGGGATTTTGCTGAACCGTCTCGCTCTCCACGCGACCGTTCTTAAAGCGAATCAAGCGATCGGCCATGGGCGCCAGCGCGGAGTTATGGGTGATGATAATGACCGTGATGCCCTGCTTGCGACAGGTATCCTGCAGTAGCTGCAAGATCTGCTTGCCAGTTTTGTAGTCGAGTGCACCCGTGGGCTCGTCGCACAAAAGCAGCTTGGGATTCTTGGCCAGTGCGCGGGCGATGGACACGCGCTGCTGCTCGCCGCCCGAAAGCTGCGCCGGAAAGTTGGCGAGGCGCTCGCCCAGGCCAACCTGGCGAAGCGTCTGTTCGGCATCGAGCGAATCGGGGCAGATCTGAGCTGCGAGCTCGACGTTTTCGAGCGCCGTCAGGTTGGGGACCAGATTGTAGAACTGGAAGACAAAGCCCACGTCGGCGCGGCGGTATTCCACAAGCTGTGCCTCGTTGGCAGCGCTCACGTCACGCCCGTCCACCGTCACGGTGCCGGAGGTTACCGTATCCATGCCGCCCAGGATGTTGAGCGCCGTGGTCTTGCCGGCACCCGAGGCGCCTAGGATAATGGCGAGCTCACCGCGCTCAACGGTAAAGCTCGCGCCGTCGAGCGCGTGAATGCGGGCATCGCCCTCGCCGTATGCTTTGATGACGTCTTTGAATTCGATATAAGCCATCGATTAATTCCAATCTGGTCGGATAACTCTTTAGTATTACCCATTTCCCACCGACCAAAAAGGGACAGGTTTATTTTGGCAGGTTTTAGAAGCGGACGATGAAGGTAATCTGGTTGCTGTGGCCGCAGACAGAAGCACTCCCGCCATGGGCCTCGGCGATGGCTCGCACCACAGATAGGCCCACGCCCGAGCCGCCCGTCTTGGAGTTACGCGAGACATCTGCGCGGTAGAAGCGGTCAAACAGCCGGTCCAGGTCACCCTCGGGCAGCTCATCAACAGCATTCGATACGACAAGCTCGGCCGAGCCTTTGCCCGCACCGCGCGAGTCTGCGCGCAGGCTTAGCTCAATCACGCTGCCCTCGCTTGCGTAGCGTGTGGCGTTGTCCAGCAGCAACTCAACCACCTGCGCTACCGCCGCAGCATCGGCATGGGCCCGCACGCCACTCGCAATCGACGTCGACAGACGCTTGCCGCGCGAAACCGCCACCGACTCAAACGGCGCCGCCGCCTTGTCCACGGCCTCCGAAAGATCGATCGATGTCATGGTAAAGCCGGCCGAACCCTCGTCCATACGCGCCAGGAACACCAGACGCTCCGTCAGCGCCGTCAGCCGCGCGACCTGCTCGTGAATGCTCTGCGTCCATTCGCTCTCGCCGCTCTCGATTTCCTGCACCTCGTTGGCGGCGTCGATCACAGCTAGCGGCGTCTTGATCTCGTGGCTTGCATCGGTAATAAAGCGCTTTTGCTTGCTGTAGCTCTCGACCATCGGCCGAATCACCGCACCCGAGGCGCCCGCCACAATTGCCAGCACTGCCAACCAGCCAATGCAACTGATTGCCACGCTCGCGCTCAAAAACGAATGAAAGCTTGCAAGCTCACGCGAGCAGTCCACGAACACATAGGTGGTCTCACCGTCTTGAACGTCAGTCGTATAGCGATAATTGCCAGAAAAACCCGAGACCCAACCCTTGGAATGCAACTTTGCGGCAATACTGGCGGCGCGCTTGGCACCCACCGCGGCAATGCGGGCCGTGTTGACATCGGCAACCTGTCCGGCGGCAATCGTCACCGTAAAGTAGCGCGTGTCAAAGGGAGCTTCCGCCGTCATGCCTTCAAAACGCCCGTCGCGAACAGCCGCCCGGTTACCAGTAGCAACCTTGCCGGCAACCGCATCCTGGCCGGGATCGGCTTTAGGCTCGTTCCCCCAATCGATACCGTCCTTGCCCGCCAGGATATAGTCCAGGCGAGCGTCGGCCATCTTGCAGACATGCGAATAATTGACGATGTTGATGCCGGCGATGATGAGCGTGAGCACCACGGTCACGGCGCCCATGGCAACCAGGATGAACTTGCGACGCAGGCGGCGGCCCAATGCGTCAGCAGAATTTGCCCGCCCCGTACTACTCGAGGCGGCGTGAAACCGCTCCGTCATGCGTTTACACCACGTGCGCACGCTCACGCCTGCTCGCCTTCCTCGACAACCTCAAGCGAATATCCCTGGTTGCGCGACGCGCGGATGGCCACATTGGCACCCAGCGCCGCCAGCTTTTTGCGCAGGTACGAGATGTAGACCCACACCACGTTGGCGCCTTCGGGCGCGTCCTCACCCCAAACCTCGAGCATCAGACGCTCGGTGGGCATACGCGTGCCAGCGTTGCGCATAAAGAGTTCCATAAGCTGAAACTCGCGATTGGCTAGGTGTTCCTCGCCCAAGGGACCCACAAGCGTGCAAGCCGCCGTATCGAGGCGCACGTTGCCCACACTGAGCGTCGTGGCATCGATCGCAGTCGCGGCGCGCGTCATGGCGCGAATGCGCGCGAGCAGCTCCTTGGCGGCAAACGGCTTGGTCAGATAGTCATTGGCGCCGGCGTCCAGGCCCTCAACCTTATCGGACACCTCGCTTTTGGCCGTGAGCATGATGATGGGCAGTCGCTTACCGGCGGCGCGTGTGCGCTTGAGCACCTCAATGCCATCCATGCCGGGCATCATGATGTCCAGGATTGCGGCGTCATAGTCGTTGGCGAGCAGATATTCGAGCGCCGTCAGACCGTCGAGGGCGGCATCGACCTCGTAGTCGCTATGTTGAAGAATCGCGGTAAGGGCACGGGAGAGGCCGGGTTCGTCCTCGGCAAGCATCAGCTTCATAGTTGTTCCTTTGGCGCACGGCTATACAGGTTTCGATACCGCCGATGATAGTGCACCGCCAGCCGTCTTAGCGCAGCCTTAGCTGCTCAACCTGCGCGTTTTCAAATACGCAGGATATAGCTTAACCAAACTTAAGGCTCAGATGCCGAGCGCTTGGACGCATGCCGGTCGCGAAAAGACAGCGACTCGTCCTTTCGCGACGTCCTAGTTATGCAAAGTGTTCGAGCGTTACGCCTCGTACGCGCCCTCAAGCCGAAGCAGCCACTCCTTGCGATCGAGCCCGCCGGCATATCCGTTAAGCGAGCCGTCGGCGGCAACCACGCGATGGCACGGCACGATAATCGAAATGGGATTGCGAGCGACCGCAGCCCCCACCGCACGGGGAGATACAACAGGGTCCTCATTTCTCGGCACACGATGTCGAGCGGCAACACGCTGGGCGATCTCGCCATACGTAGCGACCTCGCCACGCGGGATAGAAAGCAGCTCAAACCAAACCTCGCGCTGAAACGCCGTACCAATCATATGCAACGGCGGCGTAAACCGAGGCTCCTGCCCCGCAAAATACGCATTCAGCCAAGCCCAAGAACGCTCAAGCACCGAAGAAGCCGCGCCATTTGCCGGACTCACCGAAGACATCCCACCGGTACCAGAAACCGCATCGGCACCTACGACATACTCCGCATCCTCTTTGAGCAGCGTAGAGCCAAAGTGCTCCTGCCCTTCAAACCAAAGCCCCGTCAAACCGCGGCCATCAGCGGCAAGCAGGATTTCGCCCAAAGGCGAAGCAAATGTCGTCGTGACCACCAGCGGCTCCTTTCAAAACTCCGCAAACATAATACCGCGAACTGTGCAGACAACCTGTCAGATACACCTGGGCAGGCTCGTAATTGTTTAAGCGAGGCCGCTTTCCCCAATCAAGCGAAGAAGACGCAGGGCTTCGACGCCAGAGCGGTACCTCTATCAGCTGAGCTCTAATACTTTCCCGAGAAGTGAACGAGTAAAAACGAAGCCCCGGAGCATCCACATCTTTAGACCAGAAAACCGCAGGATTCGCGCTGCAAAACCTCAGGAAATAGCGGTCAAAATATGCCAATGCTTCGGGGGTCCAAATAAGGTCGTTCACTTCTCGGGAAAGTATTAGACCCCGATTCACCCCAACCCCAAAGTCACCCCAGGCAGCAGGCGCAACGCGCCGCAGCTGCCGGCCGCGCTCCGCAGTCCCCCAAGGCGGCAGGCGCGAAGCGCCGAGGCCGCCGCCGGGACCAGGGCCCGCAACGGCCACGTGCCCTCACATCAGCCCAGCGGCCCCAACCAACAACGGCCCCATCGCAAGCCGCTTACAGCAGCGTCGCCGCAGGCGGGGCCGGGCTTAGTTTTCAGAACACTCCGCAGACCAGTGTGGCGCCTTGTCCGCAGCTCCGAAGGAGCAGGACAAGGCGCCACACATGGTCGAGGACGTTCTGAAAACTAAGCCCGGCCCCCGCCGGACAGGTCAACCGCTACTCGCAGAGCAGCTTAGCGATCTGGACGGCGTTGGTTGCCGCGCCCTTACGGATTTGGTCGCCGCAGCACCAGAAGGTGATGCCACGCGCGGCCTCGGGGTTCGAGATATCGCGGCGCACACGACCGACCCAAATCAGGTCCTGGTCGGAGGTGTCCATCGGCATGGGGAAGCGCTCGTGCGCATCCTCGGCAGCCATATCGTCAACCAGCTTGACGCCGGGAGCGGCAGCCAGCGCAGCACGGGCCTCGTCAACCGTAATGTCGCGCTCAAACTCAAGCGTAATGCTCTCGGAGTGCGAGCGCAGCACAGGCACGCGCACGCAGGTGCAGTTCACGCGCAGCTCGGGCAGGTGCATGATCTTGCGGCCCTCGTTCTGCAGCTTCATCTCCTCGGAGGTAAAGCCCTCCTCCTTGACGCCGCCAATCTGCGGAATCAGGTTGCTCGCGAGCTGGGCGGCAAATGCGCGCGGCTCGGGAATCTCCTCGCCACGGCCCAGGGCGACCAGCTGAGCCTCGAGCTCGGCCATACCGGGAGCGCCGGCGCCCGAAGCCGCCTGATACGTCGAAACAATCATGCGCTTCACGCCGGCGAGCTGATGCAGCGGCCACGTGGGAACCAGGCCGATGATGGTCGCGCAGTTGGGATTGGCGATAAGGCCGTGATGCCACTTGATATCGTCGGCATTGATCTCGGGCACGACCAGCGGTACCTCGGGATCCATGCGGAAGGCATGGCTGTTGTCGACCACGACGGCGCCGCGCTTGACGGCCTCAGGCAGTAGCTCCTTCGCGATATCGTCACCGGCGGCTCCGAGCACAATATCACAGCCCTCAAAGGCCTCGGGGCAAGCCTCTTCGATCACGATCTGCTCACCGCGGAACTCAACGGTCTTACCCGCGGAGCGTGCACTTGCCAACAGCTTGAGCTTGCCGACCGGGAACTCCTGCTCGTTTAGGCACTCGAGCATCTGGGTGCCCACGGCTCCCGTCGCGCCCAAAATAGCAACCGTGTACTGTTTCATGCTTCCCCCTTTAAAGGTTTTGGCTTTTGCCCGCACGCCGAGCAGGCTGATTATTGTTGTCAGTGTATACAAGAACGGGGCGGACACGAAACCCGCCCCGTCGAAACGAAACCGAAACGAAACGCCCCGCCGTAGATTTTTGAGGCGAGTCCCAAAAATCTAGCGAGATAGTAGCTACTTGTGGAGCGCAGCCAGGGCGGGATCGACCGGCGCGGAAGCCTCCAGGTCGGAGACCTTCACAATGCCGTTCTCGTCGGAGAAGGCACGGTAAATGGTCCGAATCGCCAGGTCGAAGTCCTTCTCCTCGACACCGATAATGATGTTGATCTCGTCGCAGCTCTGCGAAATCATACGCACGCTCACGCCGGCCTGGCCAAGCATACCAAACAGATGGCCCGAGATACCTGCGCGGCCGCGCAGGTTACGGCCGACGGTAGCGATGAGCGCCAGGCCCTCGACAACCTCGATCTCGAGCGGCTCGACCTCCTGCTGAATGTCGCTCACAAGCGAGTACAGCGAATCGTGAACGTCCTGCTCCTGCACCACGGCGCCAAAGCGGTCGACACCGGTGGGCATGTGCTCAACGGAAACGTCATAGCGCTCGAAGACCGAAAGCGCGCGGCGCATAAAGCCGACACGGGGCTTGGTGCGGTCGCGGGCCACATTGATGGCGACAAAGCCGCGTTTGCCGGTCACGCCGGTAATGATGGGCTCCGCCTCGCCCTCGTCAGCCGTCTCGCTAATGATGGTGCCGGGGTCCTGCGGCGCATTGGTGTTCTTGATGACCAGCGGAATGCCTGCCTCGCGCACGGGGAACACGGCCTCCTCGTGCAGGACGCTTGCGCCCATGTACGAAAGCTCGCGCAGCTCCTCGTAGGTAACGCGCGCAATGGGCTGAGCCTCGGGAACAATACGCGGATCGGCAGAATAGAAGCCCGAAACGTCGGTCCAGTTCTCGTACAGATCGGCGCCAAGGCACTTGGCCAGAATCGAGCCCGAAATATCGCCACCGCCTCGATCGAGCAGCTTGATCTGGCCCTCACGCGTCGCGCCGTAGAAACCGGGCATAACAAAGCCACCCTGCTGGCCGTACTCCTGCACCAGCTCGGAGGTGCGGTTCATGCTGAGCGTACCATCGTGATGGAACGCCACAACCGTCGCGGCGTCCAGGAACGGCAGGCCCAGATACTCGGACATCAGGCGAGCGGTGAAGTACTCGCCGCGGCTCACAAGCTCCTCGGTGGAGTAGCCGCCCGAGCGGGCGCGCTCGGCAAAGGCTGCGAACTCCTCGCGGATGGGATAGGTGAGCTCCAGCTCGTCAGCGATATCAAAATAGCGCTGACCGATGTCCTCGAGCAGCTCCTCGCACGACACGTGATACTTAACGTGCGCGTTAACCAGGTAGAGCAGGTCGGTCACCTTGGTGTCGCCCTTAAAGCGGCGACCGCAGGCGGAAACCACCACAAAACGGCGGGCAGGGTCGGCATCGACGATGGCCTTGATCTTCTTGAAGTGTTCGGCGTCGGCGACCGACGAGCCGCCAAACTTGGCAATTTTTATCATGGCGTGGAGGTTACCTTTCTAAAAGCCTCTGCAAACCTGTTTTGCGCGCTCTGATACCATGGTTTCACCGATTGGGACCAAGGTATCCGAGGAGCACTGTTATATGGGAACTTATCATAGTACACGAGGACGCACTTTATCATGCTCAAGTAAGGTGGCAATCCGTACCGGCATCGCTCCCGACGGGGGTTTGTTTGTCTCGGACGAGCTTGGCACCCAGCAGGTCGATATCAGCTCGCTTGCTGATAAATCGTACTTTGAAATCGCTCAAAATGTGTTGGGAATGTTACTGAACGATTACACGGACGAAGAAATTTCGGCGTGTGTCGACGAGGCATACCGCGGCACGTTCGCGAGTGAAGAGGTCACGCCTCTCGTCAAGCTCGACGCAGCACCGGGCACCGACGCCCCTCAGACCTATGTGATGGAGCTCTTTGGCGGCCCCACGAGCGCCTTCAAGGACGTCGCCCTGCAGATGCTCCCCCGCCTCATGGCCCGCACCTCTGCCAAGGACGGCGGCGCCGAGCGCATCATGATCGTCACCGCCACGTCGGGCGACACGGGCAAGGCAGCACTCGCCGGCTTTGCCGACGCCCCGGGCACGGGCATCACCGTCTTTTATCCCGAGGGCAAAGTCAGCCGCGTACAGAATCTGCAGATGTCCACTCAGGAGGGCGATAACGTCGCCGTCTGCGGCATCCGCGGCAACTTTGACGACGCCCAGAGCGCCGTCAAGCGCATCTTTGCCGATAAGGAGCTTGCCGAGCGTCTGGAGGCCGCAGGCACGGTGCTTTCGAGCGCCAACTCCATCAACGTCGGCCGTCTGGTACCGCAGGTCGTCTACTACTTTGCCGCCTATGCGCAGCTGTTGCGCGCCGGCGCCATCGAGGCCGGCGACGCCGTGGAGTTCTGCGTACCGACCGGCAACTTTGGCGATATCCTGGCCGGTTACTATGCCAAGCGCATGGGTCTGCCCGTCGCCAAGCTCATCGTCGCGAGCGACAAGAACAACGTGCTGGCTGACTTCCTGAGCACCGGCGTCTACGACCGCAACCGCCCGTTCTTCACGACCATCTCGCCTTCGATGGACATCCTCATCAGCTCTAACCTGGAGCGCATGCTCTACTTCCTGTCCGATGGCGACTGTGAGCTCGTTGCCGGCCTTATGGAGCAGCTGGCGCGGACTGGTCGCTACGAAGTTCCCGCCGACCTGCTGGCAAAGATTCAGAGCGTCTTTGGCTGCGGTTGGGCCAGCGAGGACGAGGTACGCACTGCCATCAAGAGCTGCTGGGACGCGAACGGCTACGTGATCGACCCGCACACCGCCTGCGGCTATCACGTCTTTGAGCAGGTCGCTCCCGCCGAGGGCGCCAAGGCCCGCGTGCTGCTTTCGACCGCCAGCCCCTACAAGTTCCCGCGCGCCTGCTGCGACGCCCTGGGCCTCGACGTTCCCGAGGACGACTTTGAGGCCATGCGCGTGCTCGAGCAGGCAACCAACACGGTTGCCCCGGTCCAGCTCGCCGAGCTCGAGTCCAAGCCCGTCCGCTTCGAAGACGTCTGCGACGTAGCCGACATGGCCAACTACGTAGAGCAGGCTGCAAAAAAGATGGCTACCAACTAAACCCTTACTAGGCGCCGGCGAAAGCCGGCGCACCTTCTTTTATCAGATACTCACCGGGATAATGACGAGCTGACATGCGGGTCTGCCTGTTTAGTTCGTCGCGAGTTCCGCACGAGCCGGAAAGCACTTAATGTGCTTTCCGAGCGAGCCAGGACTGCCCGAGCAGCGAACTAAACAGGCAGACCGCCCAGGAGATTCCCATGATCAAAATCACCGTCCCCGCCACCAGCGCGAACCTAGGCATTGGCTACGACACCCTCGGCATGGCCGTCAGCCTCTACTCGCACTTCACCTTCGAGCGCGCCGACAAGCTCACCATCACGGGCTGCCCCGAGGAATTCCAAAACGAGAACAACCTGGTCTACGTTAGCTTTGTCGATGCACTGGCCGCATGGGGCGAGCCGGCCTTCCCCGTCGCCATCGACATTCAGACTGACGTTCCCGTCGCCCGCGGCCTGGGCTCCAGCTCCACCTGTGTCGTCGCCGGCATTATGGCCGCCGCCGCGCTGACAGGCCACACCGTCGACCGTGCCGAGCTCGTCCGCATTGCCACCGAGGTCGAGGGCCATCCCGATAACGTCGCCCCCGCTATCCTGGGCGGCGCCGTCTGCTCCTTTACGCCGACCGATTCGCTCCCCCAGTGCCTGCGCTACGAGGTGAGCGATCGCCTGCGTTTTATTACCGTGATTCCTCCCTACGAGGTGCATACGAGCGAGGCGCGCAAGGTCGTGCCGCAGGAGGTTCCGCTCTCCACCGCCGTATGGCAGATGGGCCGCATCGCCGGCATGACGCGCGGTCTTGAGTCCGGCAACCTCGACCTGATTGCCGCCGCCAATGACGACCGCATCCAGGAACCCTATCGTCGCCGTCTGATTCCCGACTACAACGCCGTGCGCGACACCTGCCTTAACGGCGGCGCCAAGACCATCTGGATCAGCGGATCGGGCTCGACCCTTATGGCTGTGACCGACGACACCATCGTGGCAAAGTTCCTGCAGGTCAAGCTGCGCGAGCAGTTCCCTAAGTGTGATACGCATATTCTGACGTGCGACACGGAAGGCGCTCAAATCGAGTACCTGTAGACATCGCCGATCGGTCTGTCCGGGCCACCCAGGGGCATCCCCTTAAAAACGTCCTCGCACTTGAGGCCCGCTTATCCTGCTCCTTCGGAGCTGCGGATAAGCGGGCCTCGTGCTGCGGAATATTTTTAAGGGGATGCCCCTGGGTGGCCCTATGGCAACGTGGCGAGCGATGTCTACAGGGACCCACGCTTTGAAGGGGCGCCGGGCTGATAATTTGGCTCTTTATTGGGGAGGGCTCTTGCTAGGCTGGGGCACTTATTAGAGGCAGGCTTCGGCGATGCGGCGCTTGAGTTCGTCGATGCCGGTGCCGGTTTGGGAGCTTGTGATGATTACGTTTTCGGCCGGGACGTTGAGTTGCTTTTTGATGGCAGCTGCCTGGCGGGCCTGCTGGGTGCGGCTGAGCTTGTCGGCCTTGGTGAGGCAGACGATAAAGTTGAACTCGTTGCCCTGCAGATAGTCGATCATGTCATGGTCGAGCTTGCTCGGGTCGTGACGAATATCCACCAGCGACACGACCAGGTTAAAGCTGCGCTCCGAGTCAAAGAAGTCGCCGATAAGTTCTGCCCAGCGGTCACGCTCGGCCTTGGAACGACGGGCGAAACCATAGCCCGGCAGGTCCACAAAGTGCACGTCGTCGGCCTCGAAGAAATTGATGTTGCTCGTCTTGCCCGGCGTGCTCGAAACCTTCACCAGGTTCTTGCGGCCAAAGAGCTTGTTCATAATGGACGACTTGCCCACGTTGGAGCGGCCAACAAAGCTCACCTCGGGACAGGTGGACTCGGGGATCTGCGAAACCTTGCCGTAGCTGGCGACGAACTTGGCAAGCTGGTAGTTAATGGAATCGGCCATGGACACTCCTTGGTCGTAGGATCTTGCAAAAAACGCGCTATTGCGCAGCGGCAATGCGTCGAACGATATCGAGCGTGATATCGCTTGCGGCACGCGCATACTCGAACAAATCGAACTCGCGGTCGCAAATCGCATCATACGCCTCGTCACAATTATCGCTGATAGCACGCAGCACCAGGCAATCGACACCATTTTTGGTTGCGACATGGGCAATTGCCGCGCCCTCCATGCCGACACAATCGGCATGCGTCGCCTCGATGGCATCATTGCGCATAGCGGCGCCCGTCACAAAGCGGTTACCCGTGGCAATCGTGCCGACCAGGAACTGCTTTGCACCCTCGTTCGAAGCGGTCTCATTTGTCGAAGCATCAACAAACCCACGCTCAGCAAGCACATCGGCGGCAATATCGACCAGCGCGGGCGTCGAGACAAACTCCTCGAGCCCCGGTGCAGACTCGGCGATAAGCGCGGTATCGGTATCTAGATAGCGCAGGCATTTGCCAATGACGACATCGTCGATATGGAGCTTGGGATTCAGGCCACCTGCGATACCAGAAAACACAACTGCCTGTGGAGCATACTTGCTAATGAGGTGCTGTGTTGCGGCGGAAGCGTTTACCGTGCCCATACCCGCCGTCGTGGCGACAATCGACAGGCCGTCGAGCCCGCCGGTCACAACGTTCAAGCCCGCCTCCTGTACCATGCAAACGTTGCTCAACTCTTCCTTAATCTGCATGATCTCTTTTTCGAGCGCACCGATAATCGCGATGGTAGCCATGCCATTCCCCAAACCTATACGAAATTCTCAACCACGGTATGGTACCAGCATTTTGTTTGACCTCGTCAAACGAACACGTTAGGCCAGCGCAGCTCGGGTATCAAAGAATGTCTTAGCAATCGCAGCCACCAGCTCGCTCGAGCGATCGCTCCATGGCATCGATGTCATGATACTCATAATGTAGGTGTCGCCATCGACATCGATGAGGCCCGCATCGCATGTCGAATAGCAACCATCCTCGCTAATCCAGCCGGCCTTGTTGCGCACCAGGGCTTGGTCGTCCGCAATGCCGTCGCGGATAAAGGACCGGGTCGTAGAGGCCAGAAGATCCGATAGCCATTGCGACGTCTCGGTATCACGGCTCAAATACTCGCTCATCTCGCGCCACAACTTGGCCGAGGTGCGCGGGCAATAGGTGGGAAAATCACTCATCGGATCGAGTGCGGTATCGTAATCGATGCCAAGACTGGCAATCCAATCCTCGTAACCGACACGGTCAAACGTCGCGCGTAACGCAATAAACGAATCGTTGTCCGAATTAACGATCGCGGCCTCGATCAGGTCGCGCACCGTCTGCCAACCCATGTTGTAGCCACCATAGGTGCCAAGGGAATCATCGAGTGAAACCTGACCCGTCTCGACCAGAAATTCGCAGATGTACAACGCATAGAGCGCCTTGTAGCTACTCGCGCCGTAAACCTCGACATCGGGGTTATACGTCACGCCCTTGCCGCTTGACAGGTCGTAGAACACCACGCCCACATCGCCTAGCTCCTGCGCCCGACTCAGGGCATCCTGGAGCAAGGCAAGGCTCTCATCCTCCAAGGTAGGAGTCTTGTTATCCACCAACGAGAAGGCCTGAACGGTATCACCCGAAGGGATATCGTTGAAGTCCGCCTTCGAAAGTCTCGTCTTGAGATCTGCCGACGCTTTGGACTTTGAAACCTTCTCGTTTTGCGTCTGTACCGTTGACGCATCTGAGTGTGCCATTCGCTCCGACGCGTAGGTTTTGGCGGTAATTCCGAGGATAATAATCGCCAACGTTAGCATCCCAATGGCGGCAATCTTCGTCACGCGGACGCGAGCGTCGGCAAGGCCACGCGAAGATGTGCCCTTCGTCTCATATCTGCTGCTATGCTGCGGCATATACTCGTCCCGCGATGCGTTATTTCGCACGTGGTCTCCTGACTGCTACCGTTCATATACGAGCAGCATAATACCGAGCAGGCATTTCTTTCCAAAGATATTCAGCGGCGTTTAAGGCGTCTTTAAAGAAACCACAAGCGTATTTATCCAAATGGCGCGATTCTGTTGCGCATCTCCGCCCAAAACGCAGTTGCGGTGGAATAGTTCCTATTTGGGCGGCATAAGCCGAAAAACAAGAACTATTCCACCGCAACTTGACGGAGCTCTTTGGCAATCAACTTGGTGCCCAGGGGCACTCATTTAAGTCTGTCCCCAATGAGTGCCTTTGGGGAGCGAAAATGGCTCGCTAGCCGATAGCGTTTTTGAGTTCCGCGCGACGCTTTTTCATGCCCGTCATGACGGCGTTGCGCAGCTCGGGCATGCGCGCGGTATCCATCTGTGGAACGCCCTCGAGCTTATAGGGAATGCCCAATTGCTCGTACTTGACGACACCCATCGTGTGATACGGCAGCATTTCCAGGCCCACCACGTTGTGCCATGGAGCGATGAGGCGGCCGAGCGCCTCGCACTCCTCAACCGTATCGGTAATGCCGGGCACCACCACGTGGCGGATAACGACCTTAATCTTGCGACGGGCAAGCTCATCACCAAACGCCAGAATGCGTGCGGGATCGCAACCGGTCAGCTTTTTATGCTCAACGGGATCGGCATGCTTGATGTCGAGCAGCACCATGTCGGTCTCGTTGAGAACAGTATCGAACTTCTCGGGATGGTTGGGGTCAAACGCATAGCCGCAGCTGTCGAGGCAGGTATGCACGCGGCCATCGGGGTTGTTGTGCATTGCACGGAACAGGTCGGCTAAAAACGCGGGCTGCAAGAGCGGCTCGCCGCCGGACACCGTAATACCGCCGCTGCGGTAAAACTCATGGTTGCTCTGGAACTCGTCCATCAGGTGCTCGACGGTCACCATGGTGCCGCCGCTAACCGACCAGGTATCGGGGTTGTGGCAATACGCACAGCGCATGGGGCAGCCCTGAACAAACACCACAAAGCGGATGCCGGGTCCATCGACCGTTCCCATCGTCTCAATCGAATGTACGCGGCCCAGGGCAAACGCAGAGTCCTCGGGACGAGCGTCCACACCCTCGAGCGTCATCTCAGCCATTCCCGCTACCTTGCCTCTCATTGGTTTTAGCTACATAAATGCCAGAATCATTCTAGCCCATACGCATGATGGCGAAACGGTTTAGCGGTCAATTGGGTTGTCCTATTTGGCCCTACGCAAGAGCGGCGGGAAGGTTATCGCAACCCGCCCGCCGCTGAGGCAATAGAAATCGATAGACGCCAGACCTTACGCCTTAAGCGTGAGCACCGCACCGAAGGCGGTCGGGCCGCAATGGCTCGAGATGACACCGCCGACCTGAGTCCAGGTAACGTCCTTAAAGCCCAGGTCGTGCGCATAGACTTCCATGTCGTCGCGCAGCTCCTGGGAAAGGCCTACCGAATACGCCAGGCCAATATGCGAGTAGTCAATCTCGCCCTTCGCAACCATGTGGTCAATAAAGGCGCGGGCGCACTTGAGCATAGAGCCGCGGAACTTCTTGGTTGCCACGAACTTGCCGCCCGTTACCTCAATGCAGGGCTTAATCTTGAGCAGATGGGCACCGAGGAATGCCACGTTGGATAGACGACCGCCCGCCTTAAGGAAGGCTAGGTCGGTAGGAACAAAGCCCAGCAGCACACGGTCCATGACGGAATTCGTAAATGCAAAGATTTCGTCGACGGTGGCATCGGGGTGAGCCTCGATGTATTTGGCGGTCTCGACGGCAACAAGCGACTGGCCCACCGAGACAAAACGCGTGTCCATGGAGTAGACGTAGTCGCGACCCTTGGCGGCAATCTTAGAAGACTGGTGTGAGCAGGTCGTGGCCTCGGAATACGCAAGGTGCAGAATAGTCGCATCGGGCTGCTCGGCATGGATGCGATCGTACACGTGCGCAAAATCTGCCGGCGCGCAGCCGCTGGTCTTGGGCATCACGCCAAACTCGTTGCAGCGCGAATAAATCTCGAGCGGATCGATCGAGCCGTCCTCGACGGTCTCGTCACCAATCGTGACATGCATAGGTACGCGCACGATACCGTAGCGTTCGCAGAGCTCCGGCGTCACATCCGAACCAGACTCAACCACGATTACGTACTTGCCCATTATCATCACGACCCATCTCAACATTGGCTTTTCAACACATGGCACGCGCCGCCGCACTGTTGCACAACGGCGGCAGAGCGCCAAAGAGACGCCGCCCCTTGCACACAACAAAGGACAGCGTCTCCCTGGAAAAACTCCGTGCTAATCTGAGATTCTACACGGTTTATTACTAAGTGTTACTTACTCCGCAAACGGTCGCTATACGCGATAAACGGTAGTTCGCTGCGGCAACTGCGACACATTCCGCCCAGCAAGTCCAATCGTGCTCCACACACGGTTAATGCGCGAGGCGGTAGAAATTCATCGATGCCGCGCCCTCGGCGTGCAGCTCCATCGCCGGAACCGCCGGCGAATAGGTACGGCTCGTAAGTGCCGCCTCGCCGCCATTTGCAAAAATCTCGACCATCGTAGTGTCCGAAAGCACGCGCAGGTCGCGAAGCTCGCTGAGCTCAATCGACCTCTGGTCGCGCCCATAGCCTTCGTCACCCATGTCGAGGGTAAGCATCCCGTCTGCATAGCGCACAAAGACACCCTTGCGGATTTCGAGCTCGACCATCTTGGCGCCCTCGCAGGAAACCACAAGATCAAACAGGCGGCCCGGCTCCTCAACGGTTTCACCGCCTATCGCGCGAACGCAGTCACCGCGCATCCTCTCAATCTCGTGCGCCGGCCGCTGGCAGAGCTTACCATCGCGTATGCTCAGCTCTCGCGGCACCGTCAACGCGCACTGCCACCCGCGCGCCACCGTCGGGTTTTCTGCCGTCGCGTCGGGGCAACCCGACCATCCGATCATCAAACGCCGGCCTGCAGTATCCTCAAAGGACTGCGGAGCATAGAAATCAAAACCGGCATCGACCATCGGGGGCATGCCCTGCCCGACGATTTTAAAGCTCGGCGCCTCCCAATCGGCCTCGATGGAGAACCACACGCACTGATGCGGATTGCGGTAATGCCAACCATCGGCAGGCACACCCTGCGGACAGCAAACGAGAATAAGCTCGCCATCGAGCTCAAACAGATCGGGGCACTCCCACATAAAGCCAAACTTCTCGTCCAACTCAATGCGCGTCGCATAGCTCCAGTCCTCAAGATTGCGCGAGGTATAGACAAGCACGCACCCGCGATCGTCTTTCGTACGAGCGCCGAGAACCATGTAGTAGATACCGTCGTGTTCAAGGATCTTGGGGTCGCGCACGTGCGTACCGATATCGTCGGGGTAATCGACCGGCCCAACAGCTATGCGCTTCTCGCCCAATTCGTCGGGATTCTCGGCAACCATATGAATCTGGTTTTGCTCACGGCCCGTCAACACGTAGTCGTAATCATCGCGGTCAAAATGCTTAACGTTGCCGGTATAGAAGTAGTGAATCTTGCCATCACGTACAAAGGCAGAACCAGAATACGCTCCACTCGAATCCAAATCGGAATCGGGGAACAACACGGGGCCGCGATTCTCGTACGTCACAAAATCCTTTGTCGTCAGATGGTTCCAAAGCACTGGACCGCCATGCGCAGCATCGAACGGATCGTATTGATGATAGATGTGATACGTATCACCAATCTGAACCAAACCGTTGGGGTCGTTGAGCCAGCCAAGCTCAGGCTCCACATGGAACAAAAGCCTATCGGGGTCGGACGCGATGCGAGCCGCCGTCTCATCCTGTCCAGCTCGCCACTGCTCATAGTCCGCACGCATCACCTTGTTTTTTTGATTAAACATCGCCATTGACCTTCTCGTCTATGGGAAAGGACGCTCGACTCACACGAGCCGAACGCCCTTCCTCAAATGGACTTATCCTCAGATTACGCTGAACGGCTCAACTAGAAGCTGACATCGAAGCCAGCGCCAGCGCCCTCTTCATCAGTGGTCGGCACGCCCTTTGCCTTGTTGTAGGCAAAGATCAAGACGATCGGCACGATAAAGGCGATGAGATTGCCAGCCACATACCACATGAGCGTCTCGGGCGTGACGATGAGCAGGCCAAGCACGCCGGTCAGACCCTGACCGATGGCGCGCACCTCAAAGAGCTTCACGAAGGCACCGCCGCAGCCTGCACCGATGCAAGCGCAGATGAACGGGATGATCGAGTAGCGCATGTTTGCAGCGAAGATAGCGGGCTCGGAGATTCCGACCAGCGTCGGGATAAAGGACGACATGCAGATGTTGCGCTCTTTGGAATGCTTCTTATGAATGAGGTACATGCCGATGGCGCCGCCGCCCTGGGCGATAATGGAAACCGACCAGATGGCCTGGATGTAGTTGAAGCCAGTCGTGGCGACGAGGTTTGCCTCGATACCCTGGATGAACTGATGCGTACCGGTAACGACAAGCGGCTGCAGGAACGCGGCGAAGACAAAGGCACCAAAGACGCCCATCCTGTTGTACAGGATATCGATTACGCCGCCGAGGACGTCGCCGATCAGGTTGCCGAGCGGGCCGAACACGGTGAACAGGGCGACGTTAGCAAGAATCAGGGTAACGGTCGGGACAAAGACGAACGAAACGACCTCGGGGATGTACTTCTGGGCAATCTTTTCGACCTTGGCCATAAACCAGGCAGTCAGGATTGCAGGGAACACGCCGCCCTGGAAAGCAACCATGGGAATGGATAGCGGACCAAAGTTCCAGTACTCAGCACCCGTCGGGTCCATAACGAACGTGTTGCGGTTCATAAGGCTCGGGTGAACCATGACGATACCGACGAGGATGCCCAGGATCGGGTTACCGCCAAAACGCTTGACCGCGCTGTACATAACCAGGACAGGCAGGTAGTCGAACGTGGTGGCGATAATGGCAAAGAAGCTTGCGAGGTTCTTGAGGAACTCGCTGTGATCGGCGAGGCTGCCTTCCATGCCAAAGAGGCCGTTGGCAACGATCAGCGACTTAAGGCCGATGATGATTGCAGCGCCGACGAAGGCAGGAATGATGGGGATAAAGATATCCGAGAATACCTTGAGGACCGAGAAGAACTTGCCCTTCTTGTCCGCCTCGGCGCCCTTGACCTCGGAAGCACTGATCTCCTTAACGCCCGTCAGAGCCATAAACTCATCGTAAACCTTGTTGACGGTACCGGTACCGAAGATGATCATGAGCTGGCCGCTGTTGTACAGCACGCCCTTGACGCCATCGATGTTCTCGAGCTCGGCCTTGTTGTATTTGCTCGTATCCTTGAGCACCAGACGCAGACGGGTCACGCAATGCGTGGCGCCCTCGATGTTCTCCAGTCCGCCGACGTTGTCGACGACTTGCTGGGACACTGCCTTGTAGTCCATGTTCCTCTCCATTCCTTTTCTAAATCATAAAACGGTTCGTTGCCGCTACAGAGACGCGATCGTTGCGTTTGCGCACTTGAGCGCACCGTCGGTGACGGTAAGCGCCACACCCTGGCCCTGCTTGTTGCAGAAGCGAGCGTTGAGCGCAACATCATCGACAAAGATGGTCGCGATGTCGTCGTCGACGACCAGACGCACATGGTGAGTGCCCTCGCCCTTAAAGAACAACGGACGCTCGAGGCCCATGTTGTTGACCTGGAACCACGGATACTGGGGGGCCGCCGTAAACTCGAGTTTGCCCTCACGCAGGTTGGCGCGGAACTCATAGGCAAGACCGGACTCGGCGTCCTCGGCAAGCTTCACCGAGAAGCCGGCAGCGTCACCGGCGAGCTCGATGTCGGCGTCGAGCATATAGGTAGAACCGGCATCCGCGGCGAGCACCTGCTCGACCTTGCCCGACTCGCACGAAAGCTCAAAGGCCTCGACTGCCTTAGCCTCGCCAAAGGCGCCAAGCATGCTGTCGGGAAGCTTGGTGCCGAGCGTTCCGTCGGCACGCTGAACGATCTCGAGAGGCATAAAAGTGCCACCCCACAGGTAAGAGCTGGGGTCGCCGCCCTCGTCGCGCGTAGGAACCCAACCAAAGAGAACGCGGCGCTCGCCGTCAAATGCGGTACGTGCAGCATAGTACGCGCGGCCATCGAAGGAATCGTCCGCAGGAGTGATCCAAGGACCGTTGATAGAGCGAGACATGCGGTAACGGGTCTTGTTGCCATCACTGTACTCAGAGAACACCAGATACCACCAGTCGCCCATCTTAAAGAGATCAGGCATCTCGAACATGGTGTACAGGCCCGGATTCCACCAGTCGCCCTGGAACTCCCAGGTATCCAGGTCCTTGGAGGTGAACTTGACCAGACGACCGGTCATCAGACGCTTGTCCTCGCCCACACGCGTGCCGAGGATGAGCATGTACTCTTCGTTCTCCTCATCCCAAAGAACAAAGGGATCGCGCCAGTTGCGGTCATCGTAACCCTCCTGGGGCGGAAGCAGCGTCTCGGCGATGTTCTTCTCCCACTTGACGGCGTCGTCACTCGTTGCGTGAAGAAGAACCTGCTTCATCAAGCGCGCGCGGACCTTATCGCGATTGCAACCAGTGTAGAGCGCATGGTACTTGTCGCCCACCTTAAACACTGTGCCGGCATAAACATACTGGTCGACTTCCTCGTCGCCGCCACGCTCAAGGCTCTCGCCAAAGTCCTTGTAGTTGACGAAATCCTTGGTCGTCGCGAGTGCCCAGCCAAACGGCTCTCCGAAAGGTCCGGGGTTACGCGTGTCACGCTGATGATAGAGATAGAACGTGCCGTCCTCGCCGTACGGCATGATGTCGCCTACCCAAATTCCCTCAGGCTGGTAATACACCTTGTGCATCCGAGACTTCCTTTCCCACAAGATACTAACTCGGTACAACTGCAAGATATGTCAATCGTTTTCATATGTCAAACGTTTTCACATCAATACGTCTTTTCGCAGTTCCAGTCGTCGGCAAACGGTTGACATATGCCGGCGAACGGTCATCAGAGGCGTTTGAGGAATTCTTTTGGCACGGGATGAACTACGCGGTTTTGCCCTCAATGAGTTCAACGGGGAGCTTGATATTCGATTCAGGATTATCGCCGTTAACAAGAGCGATGATGGATTGCGCCGCGAGCTCTCCGATGCGATCGATATCTTGGCGTACGGTTGTTAAGTCAGGCATAAACGTCATAGTGCGGCGGGCACCATCCGCGCCCACGACCTTAATATCGTCCGGAGCGCTCAAGCCGCGCTGCTTCATAATGTTGAGACAGATGGCCGCCATCGTGTCGTCTCCCGCAAAGATGCCGTCAATATCGGGGTTCTCATCGAGGATCTTCGCAACGACCGCGCTCTTTTCGTCATCGGGCTTAACGAACTCGACCTCACGGACAAGCGCGGGCAAACCGGCCTGCTCAACAACATCGAGGTAGGCATCGGTACGCTTATTGGCAGGCATGCGCATGCGGCTATTGCTGCGCAGGCACAGGATGCGTGAACACCCGTCATCGATCAAGCGACGCGTGGCAAGTTCGCCGATGCTATAGCTGTCGCTCGCAATCTGAACAGAGGCCTCGCCAAGGTCGCAGTCGATACCAACCAGGCTCAAGCCCATCTCGGCATATGCCTCAGCACCGATATTGAGGGAGTTGACGATGACGCCGTCGACCATATTGCGGCGGAGCATGTCAATATAGGAACGCTCAAGATCGGGTCGATTGGCGCTGTTGCACAGCAACATCTTAAAGCCGTTTTCCGCCAACGTGCGCTCGACCGCCTGCACAACCTGAGCATGGAACGGGCTGCTCACAAAGGGAACGATCATGCCGATAAGGTTCAGGCGACCGTTGAGCATGGCACGGGCGATATCGTTGGGCGTATAGTTGATGCGCTCCATCGCGGCATGGACCTTATCGCGGGTTTCTTGGCTAATATAGCCGCGATTATTAAGCACGCGAGATACCGTAGTGGGCGAAACCCCCGCCACCGCTGCAACTTCCTTGATGCCAGGCTTAGCAGAATCCTTAGAACGAGCGCCCTCGCGAGCCATAGCACCCTCCCCCATCAACATGTCATACGTTTACATACGAACAAAGCATACCCCAACAACAGCGGGAAGACGGTAACAGTACAAGTAAGTAAACGACTCATCCAAATAATTAGGAGAGTTTCGCCTAAAGGGTGACTACACAGGACCCCGCCGGGGCTGTTTGGGCTACCTCCCAAAACATTCCGCACTGATATTTTCTGTATTGAAGACGTCGATGATGCGCCCGTATACCATTGACGTCGACACCATCAGACGCGGTCCGCGCGGTGACCCCACATTCCGCTGGCGCCCACAGGGCTGCCCTCGTTTCCTGACATGTCCCGCGCGGGCCGCGGCGAGCCGAGACCGCCGCATGACCTAATAGGAGCATGGAGCGATACCGCGGACCCGAACAACCGCATTCTATCGCGCCCCGTCAGTGTGCCGTCTGCCCGGTCCAGGCGAGCACGGAAAGAACGGAGCGAGACATGAGAACCGAATCGACACCCGGCGCCCGCGGGCCGGTCTTCTGCGGGGTCGACACCCACGCCGACTCGCACTGGCTGTGCGTCCTCGACTGGAGGGGCCGCAAGGTCCTGTCCCGCCAGTTCCCCGCCGACGCGGCGGGATACGAGGCGCTCGCCGGGGCGATCGCGGCGGCCGGGGAGCCGGCCTGCGTCGCGATGGAGGGGACGTCGTCCTACGGGGCGGGCCTCACCAGGCACCTCGCGTCGCTGGGGATGCCCGTGCGCGAGGCGCTCTCCCCGGCGAGGATGCAGAGGAGGCGCCCGGGGCAGGGAAAGTGCGACGAGTCGGACGCGGAGAGGGCGGCCCGCGCGGCGATGTCCGGCTCAAAGCTCGGGACCCCCAAGAGCCAGGACGGGTGGGTCGACGGGGTGCGCTGCATGCTCGCGGCGCACCCCGGGAGCGGCCCCCCCCGGGGCGGTGAAGGCGCGGACCTCGGCGATCAACACCGCGAGGTCGCTGCTCACCACCGCCCCGGAGGGGCTCAGGTCGAGGTTCCGCGGCATGGGAGGGCCGAGGCTGATGGAGGAGCTCCCCTCCGTGCGCGCCGAGGGCGCGCTGGGCGCCGCGCTCGGCGCGCTGGCGGACCTGTGGGCGGCGGCGCGCGACGCGGCGCTCGACATGGAGCGCGCGATCGAGGCGTCCCTGGAGGAGAACTGCCCCGCGCTGCTGGCGATGTACGGGTGCGGGCCCGTGAGCGCGGCCAAGCTCGCGGTCGCGGCCGGGGACAACCCGGGCAGGCTGCGCTCCGAGGCGTCGTTCGCGGCGATATGCGGGGCCTGCCCCATCCCCGCCTCGAGCGGCAAGACCGTGAGGCACAGGCTCAACAGGGGCGGCGACCGGCAGGGGGACAGCGCGCAGACCGGCAGGCGAACAGCGCGCTGCACGAGATCGCGAGGCAGAGGGTCATGCGCGACCCCGAGACCGCCGAGTACGCCGAGAGGGCCAGGGGGCGGGGAAAGAGCGACAGGGAGGTCATGAGGTGCCTCAAGCGCTACGTGGCCAGGGAGGCGTACCGGGCGCTGATGCACCCGCACGAGATCAGGAGGCCCGAGGACGCCTCGGAGCTCGTGGCGGCCAGGCGCGCGGCGAAGGTCAGCCAGGCGAGGGCGGCGTCCATATTGGGAACCAGCGAGAAGTACATCTCGATGCTGGAGAGGGGACAAAGGGAGCTCAAGCCCATAAGGAGGGCCTACGAGGCATGGGTCGAGGCCGGACTTCCGCTCGATTGGGACAGGCAGGCCTTCGAGGCCGAGCGCAAAAAGGATTCTAAAAAACACCTTGCCAAATAGGAGCGTCAGGACGCAAGAAGCCCTCGCCGCACGAAGTGCGCAGCGAGGGCTTCTTGCATGTCCGAGGACGTTTTGGGAGGTAACCCAAACAGCCCCGGCGATCCTGCGGGAGTTAAATCCTTTTAGAACTTGTCGTGGAAGGTACGCGAAATGACCTCGTCCTGCTGCTCCTTGGTGAGCGTGTGGAAGTTCACGGCATAGCCGGAAACGCGGATGGTCAGCTGCGGATACTTCTCGGGGTGAGCCTGAGCGTCGAGCAGCGTCTCACGGTTGAAGACGTTGATGTTCAGGTGGTGGCCACCCTTCTCGGCGTAAGCGTCGAGCATGTGGACCAGGTTATCGGCCTGAGTCTCGGAAACTTCAGAAACCTTCATAATGTGTCTCCTTCGATTGATAGGCGCCGGCCGAAACCGGCGCGCCAATCAGTAATCGTTATTGTTAGTATAGCACTAACAATAGTTACTCGCCCAGCTGATCAAGGTCGATATCGCCAAAGAACACCTGGTCCTCCTTGCCGAGCGCACTCGGGATGATGGAGAAGGTGTTGGAGATGCCGTCCTGAGCATCGCGGAACGGGAGCTTGGAAACCGAAGACAGCGAGGCGATGGCGCCGTGGCTATCGCGCTTGTGCATGGGATTAGCACCCGGGGCGAACGGCTGGCCAGCCTTGCGGCCATCGGGCGTGGAGCCGGTCTTCTTACCGTACACGACGTTGGAGGTGATGGTCAGAACCGAGGTCGTGGGCACGGAGTTGCGGTAGGTGTCGTTCATGCGGATGTACTCCATGAACTGGTGCACAACGTCGTGAGCGATCTGGTCGACGCGGTCGTCGTCGTTGCCGTACTTGGGGAACTCGCCCTCGGTCTCGAAGTCGACGATGATGCCGTTCTCGTCACGGACGGGGTGGACCTTGGCGTACTTGATGGCGGACAGGGAGTCAGCCACGACGGAAAGGCCAGCGATGCCCGTAGCGAACCAGCGGTGCACGTGCTTGTCGTGCAGAGCCATCTGGATGCGCTCGTAGCAATACTTGTCGTGCATGTAGTGAATGATGTTCAGCGAGTTGACGTACACGCCAGCGAGCCACTTCATCATGTCGTTGTACTTGGCCACAACGTCGTCGTAATCGAGCGTGTCGCCCTCGACGGCGCGGTACTTGGGGCCGACCTGCTTCTTGGAGACCTCGTCAACACCGCCGTTGAGTGCATACAGCAGGCACTTGGCCAGGTTGGCACGGGCGCCGAAGAACTGCATCTCCTTGCCAATGCGCATGGAGGACACGCAGCAGGCGATGCCGTAGTCGTCGCCGTGGTAAACGCGCATGAGGTCGTCGTTCTCGTACTGGATCGAGGAGCTGGCGACAGAAGTCTTGGCGCAGAACTTCTTGAAGTTCTCGGGCAGACGGGTCGACCACAGAACGGTCATGTTGGGCTCGGGACTGGTGCCCATGTTCTCGAGCGTGTGCAGGTAGCGGTAGCTCATCTTGGTAACGAGCGTACGGCCGTCAACGCCCATGCCGCCGATGGACTCGGTGACCCACTGCGGATCGCCGGTAAACAGGGCCTGGTACTCGGGGGTACGGGCAAACTTGACCATGCGGAGCTTCATGATGAAGTGATCCACGAACTCCTGGATCTGCTCCTCGGTAAAGGTACCGTTGGCAAGGTCGCGCTCGGCGTAGATGTCGATGAACGTAGAGGTACGGCCGATGGACATAGCGGCGCCGTTCTGCTCCTTAACGGCAGCGAGGTAGGCGAAGTACATCCACTGGATGGCCTCCTGCGTGTTGGTAGCAGGGTTGGAAATATCGAAACCATAGGTCTCGGCCATCATCTTGAGCTCGCCGAGGGCGCGGATCTGCTCCTGCAGCTCCTCGCGATCGCGGATGTTGTCGGCGGTCATGACCGTCGGGGTGGAAGCCTTCTGGGCCTCCTTGTCCTTGATCAGGTAGTCGACGCCGTACAGGGCGACACGACGGTAGTCGCCGATGATGCGGCCGCGGCCATAGCCATCGGGCAGACCGGTGATGATGTGAGCCGAGCGGCAAGCACGCATCTCGGGGGTGTAGACATCGAAGACGCCAGCGTTGTGGGTCTTGCGCTCGAAGGTGTAGCGCTCGACAACGTTCTCGTCGACCTTGTAGCCGTGCTGGCTGGCAGCCTGGCAAGCGATGCGGATACCACCGTTGACGTGCAGCGCGCGCTTGAGCGGCTTGTCGGTCTGGAGGCCGACGATGGTCTCCTTCTCGCGGTGGGCGTTATCGATGTAGCCAGCGGGGTGGCTCACGATACCCGTGACAGTCTTGGTGTCCATATCGAGGACACCGCCCTGCTCGCGCTCCTTGAGCAGCAAGTCGAGAACCTCGCCCCACAGCTCCTTGGTACGCTCGGTCGGACCGGCGAGGAACGACTCGTCGCCCTCGTAGGGGGTGTAGTTCTTCTGGATGAAGTCTCGGACGTCAACTTCTCCCGTCCAGATGCCTTCCTTGAAGCCTTCCCATGCCTCCTGCATTGTGTAACCACGCTCCTAGTTACGTGTAATGCGGCGCTCTCTCACACCGCTGCTTATTGAATTCTTGAATTTTCGGCTTGCACTACCGGCTTCTTCCGTTCTTCACCACATGTTGGTGCAGGGAAAAACGTTTGTCCACCTTGGAACTGCAACCCAAACCCAAGATTTCACCCGTCTGAGAAGGATAACATAGCCACCCCCTTCATCAGGGCTGTTATATGTTTCTTTTTTTATACCATTATGGCGTTTTTAACAAATCCGCAGGAAATACGAGCGCGAACAACTACCGTTCACCGATTTGTTGGGTATTTTTCCTTGCCTTTGTACGACGTTCACTCTAGCTGTTATGCCAGCTTTAGCAGGGTAAAGTGCCCCAGAGACCCTACAGAAACTGAAGGGCGGCCACGGGATTTTCCCCGTGGCCGCCCTGTGGCGTGGCTAGTTTTTTAGCTTTGATTGCCACTTGGCATTAGGCGGCTGAGGCGGCCTTGTCGGTCGCTGCCTTGCTGTTGCTCTGCTGGCCCTCAAAATGCTTGTAGCACCAGCTGGTGACCAGCGGGGTCAGAATGGCCGTCACGATAGCACAGGCTGCAACCTGAGCCGTAGCCGTCGCGAGCACCGCGCCGCCGTACATGGCCTCGTTGACGCTTGCCATAGCGGCAGGCGTTGCCACGTTGGCGCCAGCGCAGCTGGAGATTGCCGCACCTGCGACACCGGTGCCACCGGTAAGCTTATCGACCGCAACAACGGGGATAGCGAAGACCACCGAGCAGATTACGCCGAGCAGAATACCGGGAAGACCGCCATTAATGAGCTGGCCAAAGGTCATGGTCGAGCCCATGGCAAAGAAGACGAGCACGATGATGGCGGAAAGTGCCGGTGCCATCATCTTCTTAAAGCTCGGGAAGAGGTTACCCAGAATAATGCCGACGACGATCGGCAGGATGGCGCCCACGAGCGACCAGCCGATCGGAGCCTGACCGGCAGCGCCAAGCACAATCATCGTGACCGGAGGGCCGACAACGAGCGTGGTGATGGCAACGGCGCCACGCTCGGCCTCGTTGCCCATGGTGCCCATCAGACCAGCGTACATAGCGTTGTTGGCGCCGGTGCAAGCGGCCAGCATTACCATGGCCGAGATGCCAAACAGGTTGTCGTTGAACACATAAAGGATGAGCAGCGACACGGCAACGACCACGATCTGCTTGACGGCGATGATGATGGCACCGCGGGCAGCAGCGGCAGGAGCACTCTTAAACGAAATCGTCGTGCCGACGATGAGCAAAAAAGCGCCCACGAGCGGGCCTGCACCCTGCTGGGTCATGCCAAGCGTAAAGCTGCCGAGCGTTTTGAATAGGTCGGGGAATAGCGTGTTGAGCAGGCAGCCCAGCAAAAGCGGCACCAAAATATTGGCACCCGGGATGGAGGACATCTTAAAGAACGGCTCCTTTGCCGCCGGCGCCTCCACCGCAGTCGATTCACTCATATATATCTCCTTTGGATGCATGCGAATCGTAGCCGCACGCGCCTATGTCAGAAAGAAGGCGACAACCCCGAGTCGCCAGGGTCGCCGCCAAACGATCACCGCGGGGTATTACCCGTCCAGGACGATGCCGCCGTCGCAGTCACCGATCTCGCCGTTCACGAAGCTGGCGAGGTCGGAAGCGAAGAACAGCACCATCTGCGCAGGCTCGCTGGCCTGGGCGGCGCGGCCCAGAGGAATACCGTTGATGATGCGCTGAGAGTTCTCGTCAGAGAGAATCGAGGTCATATCGGTCAACGTGAGCGACGGGCATACAGCGTTGCAGCGGACACCAAACTTGCCGCCTTCCTTGGCGACTGCCTTGGTTAGACCGTTAACACCGGCCTTGGAGCTGGCGTAGGCAGCGGTGCCGAGCAAGCCGCCACCGATCTTGCCAGCAACGGAGCTCACGTTGACGATAGTGCCGGCATGTGCCGCCTTAAAGTGCGGGTACACGGCATTCATCATAGTGAAGGTACCGTTGAGGTTGATGTCGATGGTGCGACGCCACTCGGTGTCATCGATCTCGTCGAACTTCTTGGTGCTGATGACGCCAGCGCAGTTGATCAGGATATTGGTTTGCGGCAGGTCCGTAAAAATCTGCTCGACGGTCTCGCGCGCCTTGGGCGCATCGGCGACATCGAGCTGATAGAACTTGTTGCCCTCGCCAAGCTCGGCCACAGCGGCCTCGCCCTTAGCAGCGTTCCTTGCGATGAGCGCGACATGTCCGCCGCCCGCGACGATGCCCTTGGCGATCTCGAGGCCAATGCCCTGAGTGCCGCCCGTGACAATCGCGGTCTTGCCCGTGAAGTCAAATGCCATGACTCCATCCCCCTTTATATAAGGTGTCTCCTCGCGGGAAGTTGGAGCATCGCACGTGGCGATTATATAAGTCCCAGTCGTCATGGTGGTGACAACCCCTCGCCTAACCGCGTGCATAATAGTTCTTTGAAACGCTTCAGCAATTGAATGATTTTAAGTCTTTATGCGCTCTTTATATTGCCCGCTGCATGAGGCCCGCATATGGGGGTATCATCTTCCACCGAAAATAGTTTCTAGTGTTAGGGGTTTTCGGTGGAAGATACCGATTTCCATGAGCTTGGGCGTCAGCTCTTAACTGAGTTTGGCAGCATGCATCAGCGCATTTCACGCTTTGCGGACAAAGCTCTCGGCGGCGAGATGGCTGTCATGCGCGCCCTCATGCTCGCTGGCGGCTCGCTCACGCCGAGCGAACTCGCCGATCGCGCCTGGGTCTCGAGCGCCCGCATCGCCAATATCCTACGCGCTCTCGAAGCCAAGGGCTGGGTCGAGCGCGAACACTCAAAGACCGATCGTCGTCGCGTACACGTCACGGTGACCGACAAGGGATTCCAGGATCTCGAAATCAAACGTCGGGAATTCGAGAACCGCACCGCGGCTTTCCTCGAGCAGCTCGGCGAAACAGATACCCAAGAGATGGTGCGCCTTCTTAGACGTGCCAACGAAATTATCGACCGCAATCAAGAAAGGAGAGATGCCGAGTGAGGATTCTCAAGCTCTTTAAAAAGCATATTCCGGCACTGTTCACAGCTATCGTACTTATCGTAATCAGCTGCAACGCCGATCTGGCGCTGCCTACCTATATGAGCGACATCGTCGACGTGGGCGTGCAGCAAGGCGGCATCGCGTCGCCCGTACCCGACACCATCCGCGCCGAATCGCTCGACGACCTCGAACTCTTTATGAGCGCCAAGGACGCCAAAGCTGTGGAGGCCGCGTTTAGCAAGGCGGACAATAACGGCATTCGCACGTACAAGGGAACCGAGGACGAGCGCGCCGACGGCAGCAAGCTCGCCGACATTATGAGTCTGCCTGAGACCGTCGTGCTCGCCTTCAACCAGGGCATCGACGCCGACTCCATGGGCGACATGACCGGCGCATCCACCGAGAAAAGCGATGGCGCCGCCGCCCAGGCCATGCCCACCCCCGAGCAGATGGCGGCGATGACGCCCGAGCAGCTCGCCGAGATGCAGCGGAAGGCCGCTGCGGCGCAGAACATGCAAAAGCAGATTGATGCCGACGGCGGTAAGATCACCATGAAGAGCCTGCGTCTAAGCGTTGAAGGCGGCCTAATCGACCAGGGCAAGCTCGTCGAGGGCGCCAACGATATGGCTGACAAAATGGGCTCCATGTCGGGCTCCATCGTCACCCAGCGCGCCGTGAGCTATGTGCAGGACGAGTACAAGGCACAGGGCATCGACCCCGCCGACGTGCAAAACGCCTACCTGGGCCGCATGGCGACCACGATGTTTGGTCTGTGTCTGGTGTCGCTGGTCGCCACCATCCTGACCGGCGCCGTGGCTTCGCGCACCGCCTGCTCCATCGCCCGCGACCTGCGCCGCGAGACCTTCAACAAGGTTATGCACTTCTCACCGGCCGAGGTGGGCAAGTTTAGCCAGGCCTCGCTCATCACCCGCTGCACCAACGACATTCAGCAGATCCAGATGGCCGCAACCCTGTTTATCCGCATGTGTCTGATGGCCCCCGTCATGGGCATCGTCGCCGTCATGCGCGTCCTGGCCAACCACACCGGCCTCGAGTGGACCATCGCCGTGGCCATCATCGCGGTCTCGGCCGTCGTCGGTGTGCTTATGGGCCTCACCATGCCCAAGTTCAAAAAGATGCAAAGTTACGTGGACCGTGTGAACCTTACCGCTCGCGAGCTGCTCGATGGCCTTATGCCCATCCGCTCGTTCAACCGCGAGGAACATGAGCTCGAACGTTTTGACAAGGCGTCACTCGACCTGATGACTACGCAGCTCTACACCAACCGCGCCATGAGCTTTATGATGCCGCTCATGATGCTCGTCATGAACTGCATCACCGTGCTTATCGTCTGGTTTGGCGCGCAGGGCGTGTCCGACGGCGTGATGCAGGTCGGCAACATGATGGCGTTTATCTCCTACACCATGCAGATCGTCATGGCGTTTATGATCCTCACCATGGTTTCGGTCATCCTGCCCCGTGCCGAAGTCGCAGCCGAGCGCGTGGAAGAGGTCATCACCTGCCCCACGAGCATCAACGACCCCGTCTCGCCCAAACTGCCCGCGGCCAGCGCGCCGCGCGGTGAGCTCACCTTCCGCGACGTGAGCTTCCAGTACCCCGATGCCCGCGCCGATGTCATCAGCGGCGTGAACTTCACCACACATGCCGGTCAGATGCTCGGCATTATTGGCTCCACGGGCTCGGGCAAGTCCACGCTCGTGCAGCTGATTCCGCGCTTATACGACGTCACGGGCGGCAGCATTTCGCTCGACGGCATCGACGTGCGCGACATGACCCTTTCCGAGCTGCGCCGCCGCATTGGTTACATCCCGCAGCAGGGTCGCCTGTTCTCGGGCACCGTCAAGAGCAACCTCAAGTTTGCCGGCGACATGGTGAGCGACGAGGACATGCACGAGGCCGCACGCATCGCACAGGCCGAGGACTTTATCGCCGAGCGCGAGGGCGGCTACGACTCCCCCATCAGCCAGGGCGGCTCCAATGTCTCGGGCGGTCAGCGCCAGCGTCTGGCCATCGCCCGCGCGTTGGCCAAAAAGCCCGAGATCGTGGTTTTCGATGACTCATTTAGCGCCCTCGACTACAAGACCGACGCGCGTCTGCGCGAGGAGCTGGCTAAAAACGTTACCGACGCCGCACTCGTGGTCGTGGCCCAGCGCATCGCGACCATCATGCACGCCGACCAGATCATCGTGCTCGACGACGGCCACGTGGTGGGCACCGGCACGCACGAGGAGCTGCTTCACAACTGCCCGGCGTACCTGGAGATTGCACAGTCGCAGCTTTCCGCCGAGGAGCTGGGACTTACCCAAGAAGAGATTGCAACCGTTATGGAAGGAGGCGAGCGCTAATGGCAGACGAGACCAAGACTCAGATTCCCAAGCCCACCCGCCGGCGTGGTCCCATGGGCCGCATGGGCGGCATGGGCCGCGGCGAAAAGGCCAAGGACTTTAAGGGCACCATGAGGCAGCTGCTCGGCTATATCGGCCAGCACAAGATTGCCGTGTTTGCCGCCGTCGCCTTTGCCGTGTGCTCGGTCATCTTTAATATTGTGGGGCCAAAGGTACTTGGCCAGGTTACGACCAAGCTGTTCGAGGGCCTGGTTGCCAAGGTCAACGGTACCGGCGATGTCGACTTTAACTGGATCGCCAAGACGCTCGGCTTTTTGCTCTGCCTGTACCTGGCAAGCTCTGCCTGCAGTCTGATCCAGGGTTGGCTCATGACCGGCGTCACGCAAAAGATTTGCTACCGCATGCGCAAGGAGATCGCCGCCAAGATCGCCGTCGTGCCGATGAGCTACTTCAACGGTCACAGCAAGGGTGACGTGCTCAGCCGCATCACCAACGACGTCGATACGCTCGGACAGTCGCTCAACCAGAGCGTGACGCAGCTTATTACGTCCGTCACGCAGATTATCGGCGTGCTCGTCATGATGCTTTCGATCAGTCTGCCGCTCACCGGCGTCACCGTGCTCACGCTGCCGGCAGCCGCGATTATCCTGACCGTTATGATTCACTTCTCGCAGCCGTATTTCCGCGAGCAACAGCAGGTCCTGGGCGCCGTCAACGGCATTATTGAGGAGGATTTTGCCGGCCAGAACGTTATTCAGGTGTTCGACCGCGCCGAAGCCTCGATCGAGGAGTTCGACCGTCAAAACGACCGACTCTTTATTAGCGGCTGGCGCTCGCAGTTCCTGTCGGGACTGATGATGCCGCTTATGAGCCTGGTGGGCAACATGGGCTACGTGGGCGTCGTCGTGGTGGGCGCGCAGCTCGCGCTGACCGGCAATGCCACGCCCGGCGACATCCAGAGCTTTATCCAGTACGTTCGCAACTTTACGCAACCCGTGCAGCAGCTGGGCAATGTGAGCAACACGATGCAGTCGATGGCCGCCGCCACCGAGCGTGTCTTTGAGTTCCTGGCCGCGCCCGAGGAGGAGCAGAAGGCCGACGCGCAGATCCCCGAGAAGCGCCCCGGCCACGTGGAGTTTGACCATGTCAAGTTTGGCTACACGCCCGACAAGACCATCATCCACGACTTTAGCTGCGAGGCACAGCCCGGCCAGACCATCGCCATCGTCGGCCCCACCGGCGCCGGCAAGACCACGCTCATCAAGCTGCTGCAGCGCTTCTACGACGTGGACGGCGGTTCGCTGCGCGTCGAGGGTGTCGACGTGCGAGACTGGGATCGCGCGGCGCTGCGCGGCGAGTTTGCCATGGTGCTGCAGGATACCTGGCTGTTTAACGGCACGATCCGCGAGAACATCCGCTACGGACGTCCCGATGCGAGCGATGCCGAGGTCGAGGCCGCCGCACGCGCCGCACGCTGCGACCACTTTATCCATACGCTCGCCGGCGGCTACGACTTTATGATCAACGAGGAAGGCACTAACCTGTCGCAGGGCCAGCGCCAGCTCGTGACCATCGCCCGTGCCATTTTGGCCGACCGCCCGGCGCTGATTCTGGACGAGGCGACCTCCAACGTCGATACCCGCACCGAGGAGCTTATTCAGCGCGCCATGGATGCGCTGATGCAGGGCCGCACGAGCTTTGTCATCGCGCACCGCCTGTCCACGATCCGCAACGCCGACGTGATCTTGGTGATCCGCGACGGCGACATCGTCGAGAAGGGCACGCACGATGAGCTGCTCGCCCAGGGCGGCTTCTACGCCGACCTGTACAACTCGCAGTTCGACGAGGCGGCGTAGATTCGGCCGCAGGGAACGGATAACGCCCGAGAACGGGGGCGCAGGACAACCTGCGTCCCCTTTTTTGTTCTGCGGCCCTCGAACTGCCTCCCCTGAAACTCGATCGACGACCTCTTCCAAGCCACGTGGCATCATTCCATTCCAGGACTAGCTGACGTTTACCCAGATAAAACCTGCCAAAATAAACCTGTCCCTTTTTGGCAGGTTTCGTGGTGACAAGGGCTTGCACTTTAGCGTGCGACAGCGGATAATGCCGAGCATTCGGCAATTCACACTTTGTCTTATTTGATTGAGGAGGCCCCGCATGGCCATGGATTTTAAACGCAGGCTGCCGATCCCCATGGAAATCCGCGAGGAAATGCCACTTTCCTCCGAGCTTACCGCCAAAAAGCAGGCATTCGACGCCGAGGTCGCCAAGATCTTTACCGGGGAGGACGCGCGCAAGGTGCTCATCATCGGCCCGTGCTCTGCCGACCGCGAGGACTCGGTCCTCGAGTACATGAACCGCCTGGCCAAGGTCGCCGAAGAGGTCAAGGACAAGCTCATCATCATTCCGCGCGTCTACACCAACAAGCCGCGCACCAAGGGCACCGGCTACAAGGGCCTGCTGCACAACCCCGACCCCGAGGCCCCCGACGACCTGCTCGAAGGCGTTAAGGCCATCCGCCACATGCACCTGCGCGTAATCGAGGAGACCGGCTTCTTTACCGCCGACGAGATGCTCTATCCGTCTAACTACCAGTACCTCGTTGACCTGCTGAGCTATGTTGCCGTGGGCGCACGCTCGGTCGAGAACCAGGAGCATCGCCTGGTGTCGAGCGGCATTTCGGTGCCCGTCGGCATGAAGAATCCCACCGCCGGTTCCACCACCGTCATGCTCAACTCCATCTACGCCGCCCAGGCACATCAGAGCTTCATCTTCCGTAACTGGGAGGTTGAGTGCGACGGCAACCCGCTCGCACACGCCGTCATGCGTGGCTACATCGGTCTCGACGGTCGCACCTACCCCAATTACCACTACGAGCACCTGGAGCGCCTGGCCGAGCGCTATACCGAGCATGCCGGCTACGCCAATCCGGCGGCGGTCATCGACTGCAACCACGACAACTCGGGCAAGCGCCCGCTGGAGCAGTACCGCATTTGCAAGGAGGTACTCGACAGCTGCCGCCGCAACGAGTCCATCTCCAAGCTGGTCAAGGGCTTTATGATCGAATCCTACCTGGAGGACGGTAACCAGCCTGTCGACGGCGGCGTCTTTGGCAAGTCAATCACCGATCCGTGCCTGGGCTGGGAAAAGACCGATTACCTCATCCACGAGATCGCAGAGCGGGTGTAGGTTACGGCGTTTTACCAAACGCCGTAACCGGCCGACGCTGCAAACCCGCCAGAGCGGCAATCTGCCTTTCAGCTTCGACGGCATGACCAAAAGGTCAATGCCGCCTCGCTTCAAGGCACCTTGCTCGCTCTGGCCGGTTTTCGCTGACGTTTTTCTACCAGCGTCGTTGCCAAAGCTGGCACTTGGGGACGCTCCTTTTGGGGTAGTCGTTGGGGACATTCTTAAACGACTACCCAGAATGAGAGTGGATAATCTCCCGTTTTTGTGGCCTGCTTTTCGAGCGAAAGTGGGAGATTATCCACTCTCATTCTGGTTAGTTCCGCCCATGCGCTGGGGTGGGGGATATGCGTCTTCCACCCTCATTCCTTCTTAGGGCCCTCCGTCCCCGAGTGATCGAGGCTCGTCTGCCGAATGGTCGATGCGGCCGTCCTGCGTCCATGTCACACTCAGAGATGGCCTGACCCAACCTGGAAGGAGCCTCCATGAGCCTTGACAACGTAACTCTGCGCGCCGCCACGCTCGATGACTTGACCGGCATCGCCGCCATTTACAACCAGCTGTGGTGCAACACACTACGCAACCGCGGCGACGTCGAAGCCGCCGATTTCTGCGCCCGCTTTAACATCGCTATGCAGCTGCAGCGCTCCCCCATCGCACTCGTCGCCGAGGCCGAGGGCCGCACTATCGCCGCCTGCTGTATCGGCATCTTCGAGGACGGCAAGCCGCGCACCAATCCCACGTGGGAGCCCTGCTACGACGAGATGCTCGCCCAGGCAACCGAGATGGCAAAGACCGCCGATGCCAAGCTCGAGGGCTCGCTCTTTGGCGACAGTCGTGAAAAGGCCACGGCCGACCGCTTTGCCGCCACGGGCAACGAGTATGCCCAGGGCCAGCTCAACCTGATCATCATCGTGCCCGAGTGGCAGGGCAAGGGACTCGGCCGCGCACTCATCGACCTTTCGCGCGCCGAGCTCGCCAAGGCAGGCTGCACCAAGTTCTTCCTGATGAGCGACTGCAACTCCGATTGGCAGTTCTACGAGCACCTCAACATGAAGCGCATCCTGGAAGATCACAGCCAAGACACCGGCGACGGCTTTATCGTCTACATGTACGGAGGCGACACGCAGGATTAGCCTGTGTGCCGCCTCACGGGCTTTCTCCAAGACAGTCAGCAATCAGCCAAGAGAGCTAACAGGGTGCGCTCTCCTCGACAATAGGGACATTCATCCTGCGAAGCGTCGTATAGATGACCGCGCCGCGGACACTCAACCGTCGTCTCGGATAGATACAGGTCGAGTAGGCGCGCCCATGTGCGTGCGTCAAGGCGCTCCTCCGCCCTGCCATACAACGACCGGCGGAAAGCCTCGCTCATAAGGTGGCCAAAGTCATCGAGCTCGAGAGCGTACACCGGGATAAGGTGTCCGACCAGCGTCCCCACGAAGGGACTGCGCCCGTTACACGCGCAGTTGTTCAGCGACGGTGCAGGCGGTATGTCGTCATCCAGGTCAAAAATGCCCAAGTCAAGTTCGCCAGAACTGTACGGATGAATTCCGCGATTGAGCATCTTGAAGATATGGACCGCGAGTCCAAAGTCGTCCGTCTGAGGTGTAAACACCGGGGCATTCGTGGACGCCGCCAAGCTCTCGAAATCGCTGATGCCGGCTATCTCCATGAGCTAAAGCACTCGGAGGCAATATAGCCGGGAGCGGCGCATGCAGTCCTATGTGTCACATCCGAAAGCGTAAAGCTATACGAGCGCCTTGATCGTATCCATACCCGCACGCGCCGAAACCTCGCAGCCCTTCTGCCCGTTGAGCACGCGCTCGAGCAGTTTATCGTATGCGCGCTGGGCTTCGGGGGCCAGGTGCGCCCCGTTAAACATGCCCTCGGGTCGCACGCTTCCCTTCGAATCGATCATACAAGCCCCCAATCCGTTTGGTTTCCCCAGATTGTGAGCCCGCACACCCAAGCCGCACGGCCCGCCGTTCAGGTGAAACTACCACACGAAAAGTCCGCCGACCGTTGAAGTCGGCGGACTTTCGTGTGCGGACAATCAAGCCCTGTTCACCATGGAACTGCTATTTACAGCGCGCCTTGGGCTGCTGCTGGGTGATACAGTGGATGTTGCCGCCGCCGTAGATGACCTCGCGGGTCATAATGCCGATAACTTCGCGGTCTGGGTAGGCGGCCTGGATGTCCTTGAGCGCCTGTGCATCGTTGGGGTCGCCGAACTGCGGCACGAGCACCGCGCCGTTAATGGGCAGGAAGTTGAGGTAACTGGGCTCAAAGGCGTCCTCGGGCGTACGCGGCAGCACGCCCTCGACGGGATCGATTGTAGAAGCCTCCTCCTCGGTCATGTATACCGAGGTCGCCGGCATAATTACCTTGTGCACTTTGAGCTTGCGGCCCTTGGCGTCGGTTGCCTCGGAAAGAGTCTTGTAGGCCTCCTGGCACTCCTTGTAGAACTTGTGGTTGGGATCGTCGGTCCACATGCAGCAAACCTCGCCAGGCGCGCTAAAGCACGCAACGTCGTCCACATGACCGTTCGTCTCAAACGGGTCGATGCCGTCCTTGATCCAAATAACCTTCTCGATGCCCAGGTACTCGCTGAGTTTTGCCTCGATCTGCTCCTTGGTGTACTGCGGATTGCGGTCCTCGTTGAGCAGGCACATCTCAGTGGTCACCACGGTGCCCTGGCCGTCGCAGTTAAACGAGCCCCCCTCGAGGATATAGTCCTCCGGACGATAACGGTTGACCTGCTCGAGCTGTGCCACCTGTAGGCCGATGCTCGCATCCTTGTCCCAGGGGAAGTACAGACCGTCAATGAAGCCGCCATACGCGTTGAAGTGGAAATGCGATAGCGCCACATCGCCCTTGTCATTAACGAGGAACGCCGGACCGGGGTCGCGAATCCAGGAGTCGTTGTACTCCATGTGGATTACGCGCACGTTCTCCACGCCGTCAAAGATCTCGCACACCGCGGGGAAATCCTCAGCGTTGACGCCCACCGTAATGGGCTGGAAGCGTGCGACCGTTTTAATGATCTCGGTAAAGACCTTCTGAGCGGGCTTGGCACCGCAGCGCCACACGTCGGAGCGATGCGGCCAGAGAATCCAGGTGCGCTCCTGCTCCTCGTACTCGCCGGGCATATAGAAACCCTCTTTTTTGGGCGTTGATTCGCTCTCGTAAATGGTCTTCATGTTGGCTCCTCACTTTGGGTCGAACCTGTTTGATGACACCCCCATTGTGCTGCGGCGACAACGGCGTCTCAATGGGCCTTGGGTACCCATTCGGCAGCCAAAAGTCGACCGTTCACTGACCTAAAGTTCTAGTGGACCGGCACGCATGCCATACTGGCTAGATGGCACGAAAGGACTCCCCATGACACATGCGAACAACGCAGATAACCAGAACGTTGAGCTCTTTGCTCAAGATTGGGCCGCTCTCAACGAATGCGCACTGTGGACACATGAGCAGGGGTCGCTCAGTGCACTGCAGGAAGGCCTACTCAAACGCATCGCAGACGTGATTGTGCACCGTGTCTCGATGTTCGATATCGCCCAGACGGGGGCTCACGGACAAACGCAATTTGTTCGCCCCGTCGCATACGGAATGTCCGCACAGGCGCTTGATGATTATTACGAACGCTACGCCGCGTATGACTACACCATTTGGAGCTTTGACACGCGGGTGGTCGATGTATATCGCGATCTGGACCTGGTGGATGTCGAGCGCCGCAATGGCACGCCCATCTACCTGGAATGGATGCAGCCCCTGGGAATTTATTATGGCTGCACGGCCACACTGGCGCACAAGGCCACGCCGCTCGGCTCGATTACGCTGTTCCGCGCCGAGCAAGACGGCGACTTTACCGATTCGGAGCTCGAGATCCTCCGCCAGATTGCCCGGCACCTGAGCTTGCACCTGCATCAGCTGCTCCCACACGGGTATGCCGAGGGCGCAGATGAAAGCCCCGCCAGCGTGCTTGCCATCAAGGCCGCTCTGCTCCCCCGCGAAGCCGAGGTCCTCAAGTTCATGCTCACCGGCAAGACCAACCACGAGATAGCTGTTGAGCTCTATATCTCCGAGTCGACCGTCAAAAAGCACGTCAACGCCATCTACCGCAAACTCGGCGTCAAAAACCGCATGGGTCTCATGGCGCTGCTGCAGCCGTAGTGCACTCCCCCTCGGGACAGCATGGATCCACTTTGGTTTACAAACGGCGGATGAGCCAGTTGTAAATGACTTGGCCGATAACAGATGATGTTGACCAACTGTTATCGGCCAAGCGGATATCAACATGCAGCCTTTGTTTGCAGAAAAACCTGAGACCCTAAAGGGATGAAATCTAATAAAAGGTCCTCGGTAATTACCATAATCTTGTAGTAGTGTTTTCCACAATCTTATAGTAGCCCAGTTCAGAAGCGTTATTTATAGAATCGATATCTCGGACCCTAAATAACAATAACCACCACAATGGGAACTGTCCCCATTGTGGTGGCTTGCAGGCGAGTTGACTTATTCGACTATCGCGCGCCGGCCGTGTCCAAGTCTAGAGCGTGGCAAGGCGCTTGGACTCGTGCGCGGCGAGCGCAATGGAGATGATGCCGGTAATGGCGTCGGCCACCACCAGGGCGATCCACACGCCCTCAACACCCATCATGTTGCCGAGGAGGTACATAAGCGGCACTGAGCAGATCACATAGCGAAGCAGGCCGGTAAACGTGGCGACACCAACCTTCTCGACCGCCTGGAAATATATCGACATGGTCATGGCAAGATAGCCCAGGGCAACAGCCAGGATGACGGTACGCGTGGCGTTGGCGGCAACCTCAACGAGCGCAGGATCGCTGCCGGCAAAGAAGGCGCACACCGGCGTAGCGGCAAACCAGAGTGCAACGGTGACCAGCGCCAGCGTCACAACCTGGTACTTAAGCGTGCAAGAGAGCGTCTCCTTAAGGCGCGCCCAAGCCTTTGCACCGGCGTTGAAGGCAGCGATGGGCTGCAGACCGTAAGAGAAGCACTGGGCAACCATCATGGTGATGTAGAGGATGTAGCCGTTGATCACGCCAAAGGCTGCGATGTAGAGCGAGCCCATGTCGCCGCCGAGCGAGCCCAAAAGCGAGTTGGCAACGGTGTTAAAGATAAAGGTCGCGCCCTGGACCAGGAAGAACGGGAAGCCGATTTTGAGGATCTGGCCGCAGACGGCGAGGTCGAGCTTAAGGTCGGCCAGGCTAATCTGGAGCTGGGACTTTTTGCCCCCGATGAACCAGAAGATACCGATGGCCCAGATACCGATGGAAAGCCCGTAGTACACGCCGGCGCCCATAACGCCAAACTTGAGCACAAACGTAGAAAGCGCGAGCCAGCAGATGGCAACGATGGCCGAAACGGTCATGAGGTTGGCCTGGACCTGAACCTTCTCGTCCACACGCATCACAGCGGTGACCATCTGGCCAATGACCGTGAGCGGCAGCAGCACGGCGAAGGTGCGCACGCCGGCAACGGTATCGGCCATGATGTCGGGCGTGGCGCCAAAGAATGCGCAGATGGGCTCGGTAAACACGGCCATCACCACAGCAAGCAGCACACTCACAATCGTGGTGAGCCAAAAGCCCTGGCTAAAAGCCTTGCTTGCGCCCTTGACGTCGCCGGCACCCAAAAGGTTGCCCACCACGGCGGGCACGCCGGTGCCAAACAGGTTGCCAAAGGCCAGGTTGATGTACTCGACCGACATGATGATCGAGACGCAGGCCAGGCCGTGGGCACCCAGGCCCCAACCCATCACGAGGCCCTCGAGGACCACCATGATGATCTGGGCGAGCATGCCCTGGCCGGTGACGATGGTGTACTTACGCACCAGACCGGGAATCGGTTGGGAGGCGAGCTCGCGCTCCTCCTCCACGGCAGCGGTTACTTCTTCTGCCATTGTTCTCCCCTTTCCTTGAGAGAGTAGTGCTGAATGGATGTCAGGCGGCTGACAACTGGCGCCAAGCCGCCCAACCAAACGATGGCGCTAGGCCTCAAAGACCACCTTGCCGGCGATCATCGTAAGGGCCGCGGTAGCCTCGAGCACCTCTGCCGGCTCGCAGGTAAAGAGATTGCGGTCGAGTACGCAAATGTCGGCTTGCTTGCCGCAGGCGAGTGTGCCGATGCGGTCCTCAGCATGCATAGCGTAGGCGCTGCCGTAGGTGTATGCGCGCAGGGCCTCGGCCATAGTGATTCGCTCCTCGGGGAACCAACCCTCAGGATTAGATCCATCCTCGAGCATGCGGTAGACCGCTCCATAGACTTCCTCCATAGGCTCAAGCCCCACGACCGGGAAGTCGGAGCCCAGATGCACGCAGGCACCGCTCGCGAGCAGGCTATGAATTGGCCACGAGAGCGCCGCGCGCTCGGGACCAACGGCGTCGTCCTTTGCCAAGTCTGCCATATCAAGCAGCATATGCCACGGCTGCATGGCCGGACAGACGCCGAGCTCCGCATAGCGCGGCAAATCCTCAGGTTGAACAGTCTCGTTGTGCTCCATGGAGTGACGACGGCCCATAAGACCGTAACGCTTCTCGCCCTCCTCGAAGCAGTCCAGGATAAAGCGTACGGAACGATCGCCTATGGCATGGATGCGCGTGTCGACACCCCACTCAAGCGCTTTAAGGATGGCTTTGCGCACACGCTCAGGTTCCTCAGCCGGCTCGCCACAGGTCTCGGAAGCATTAGCATAGGGCTCGAGCATCCAAGCAGTATGATCGGAACACACACCGTCAATGAACTGCTTAAAGCCATGCCACTCGACTTGCGTGCCCGGGAAGTCGTATTTCGCCCGAATCTCCTCGAGCGTCATGGCCTCGTTCTCAAAAAGGTCTGTGTACATGAACACGCGCAACGGAAGTTCGCCCTTGCGGTTAAGCTCCGCGAGGAATTTATAGGGGTTATCCATGCTCACAAAAGTGGGGTTTACCATGCCGACTGTCGTAATACCGAGAGCGTTGGCACGATGCGCGGTCTTGGCAAAGGAAGCACTAGCCACCTCGGGGGCAGGATTGTATACCTCATCCAAGAAAAGGGATCCCGCGTTGTTCGAGAAGACCCCAGTGGGGTTGCCAGCTTCATCCCTAAGAATCTTGCCGCCTGATGGGTCTGGCGTTTCAGCAGTAATGCCGACTTTCTCGATAGCGCAGGTATTGGCACTAAACGTATGCATGTCGACCTGCTGCAAAAATACCGGACGGTCCGAGATGTATTTGTCAATCATCGCGGCCGTGGGCATCTCGGGCACATCCCACTGGAACTGAATGATTTGGCAGCCCACAATCCACTCGTTGCTCGGGTGGCTTTCGGCAAATGCCTGAACACGCTCCATACACTGCTCGAAGCTTGTGCAATCGATGAGATTGACGGCAAAATCGGGATCAGTCATAAAGGCGCCCTGGGCAAAATGCGTATGCGAGTCGATGATGCCAGGCATGACGAGCCTATCGCCATAGTCGCGCACCTCAGTATCGGGGCCGATAAAAGCGTCGAGGTACTTATCTTCGCCGCACGCAACAATTCTGTCACCTGCGACGGCAACGCCGCCCTTGAACGGTGCCAGCCCGTCACCAGTGAACACAGCATTGCTTTTGATGACTAAATCCGCTTTGTCCATATGAGCCTCCTCAGACGTTACAGGACAATGGATGAACGCCACGATACGGCGCGCCCAATCGGTGAGGGAGCATTTGTTGCTCCCTGCATGACACGTGCCTACGAGCGGTCGGGCGTCTGTCCAGCACCCTACTCCCCGTGTCAACACCCATTGACGCACCTCCTGCACAAGCTGCCAAGATGGAAGCAGGCGAACGGACGGGTTAAGCAGGTTTACACGTCTGACCAGGTATTTTATTGTCTAAGTTTATTGTCGCTTCTTTACGCCGAGTGGTCTGCGATATGCCGTCAGCCGATCCACCCCAGCCTTACGAGCGCCAGAATGTCTCAATCAAGTCGTCGCGCGCCTTGACTTCGCTCTTTACATAGATGCGATGCAGGTGAGCCTTGACGGTACCTGGGCTAATCACAAGTTCATTAGCAATATTTTGGACATCGAGTCCACGCAATACGAGTGTAAGCACTTCCTGTTCGCGCTTTGAAAGCCCATGCTCGTCCGAGAAAATCGCAACACGCGAGACAAGGTCCTCCCGTGCATCACGGCGCTCTGTCGCTACCTCTTCATCGGCACGAGGGTGACGCGAGAACACACGTAAGATATGGCTGAACTGTTTAAATAGCTGAACGGCTGCAGCAACAAACAATAAATTCTCTGAGATATTCCGCTCGCCCAGATACCATAAAAAGGCGCTCACCATCACGTTGTCAACGTCAGGCGTGCAGAATAGGATCATATAGGTATCCTCGATAACCACCATCACGGTAAGCACGCAGGCTATGCGAAAGAACGTCCGAGAGCGCTCAAGATCGAGCCGCTCAGCCCTATTCTCCGTCTTGCGATAGCGGGCGTAAGCATATACCAAGCAGAATGCCATTCCCAAATCGCGCGAAAGCCAAAAAAGATATTGCTGAACCTGGCCCGCAAAGCCAGTACGAGGCACCAGAGCAAGCTGAAGCACGGCGATCGGTACGACATATGCGGCAACGCGCTTAACGGTCACCTCATCGTGTAAGCGAAACGTTACCCAAAGCCATACGCACGCAAGAATCGCCACGCCCAGCGCGCAGCGCAGTAACGGATGTTGAAGCGGCTCATCAAACGTCACCACATAGTCATATTTGAGCCGGTTGTACTCATCAAAGAAGATCACCGACATATCGAAGATATAGAGAAGGAAGCCCGCGGCCGCCACCAAACAATCGCGTCGACGAGTCATGAGCCATATTACGAGTGCAGTTGATGCCGTCACCAATCCAACGCCCATGACAAGAATCGTGTAGATAAAGAATGCGAAGCTCATACTACCCTCATTCCGCGCACAACCAGCTTGATTCCGCATTACAGTTATGGTAAGACATCGAACGAATACCAAGATCGAAAGGAGATGCCATGGCGCCGATTGCACCGCTCAAGATTATTGTCGCGCCCGCCGCCAAGGCCATCGCCAGGATCGGTTCGACCATGACCTACGATGACGTTCCTTGCATCGTTGATGAGCGCAACGACAGTTGCCCTTACCTGGGCCACGTCCCCTACTTTGCGCCTAAGCTCGCTTCTGATCCCGAGCACCGCGAACAGTAATCCAAGATGCAGCAAGCGCCGCGCAGCTCGCGGCGCTACTGTTTTGGTGCAAAGAAACCTGTCCCCCTTGCACCAACGCCGGGATTATCGACACTGCGGCCGCGGCGCGATATGAGGCGCGAAACCTCGCCCAGCAACACGCCGACCACCACACCCATGAGAATGGGCAGCTTTGCCATTTCGGCGGGCGAGCTGTTGAGCGGCGCAATCGTAGCGACAATCGAAAGCACGAGCTCTACCACGGGAATCGCGAGCGCCACCGCGAGTACTTTGCCCTCGAAGGGCGCACGGAACACACGCGGGCGACCGTCGTATTTGCGCAGACGCCAAAACGCCGGGAACATCGGGATATAGCTCATGAGCAAGAAGACGACGTTCATCGAGAAGAAAACCCAAAAGACGTCGGAGCCCTCGCCCAGCGGAATCTGAAGCAGTAGTACCAGGCTGGCAAAACATCCGTTAATGATTGCCGAGCCATTGGGCATGCCGGTCTTCTTGGACACCAGCGCAAAGGGACGCGGCATATTGCCATGACGCGCGGCATAGCTCGCCACGTTGTTAACGCCAAAGCTCCAGCAAATCATGTTGGCGAACAGCGTCACCAAAAAGGCCACGCCCACGACCATCGTCAGCGGATGGCTGCGCCCCAACATGGCGGCGACCGCGTCCACAATGCCCGAATCGAGCGAAAGCTGCTCGGTGGGAACCGCGGCTCCAATGCCGATGCCGCAGATAATGTAGATTGCCGCAATGGCAACGCCACCAGCGATAACCGCCTTGGGGATATCGCGCGATGGGTTTTTCATCGTGCTGGCAAAGGTCGCGACCACTTCGAAGCCCATAAAGTTGAACAGGATGATCGATAGGTACGTCAACGAATTGGTGTCGCCCAAATCTGGAATGAAGGTCTTAAACGACATATCGTTGGCAAAGCCGTTATTGCAGGCAAACCAAATGCCGACGATTCCCACCACAGCGGTAATGAGCACCTTGATGACGGCGCCGCCGTCCATAACCCAATCGGCCTCCGCCACCGGCTGCATTGCCATGACCGTGACGCCCCACACAAAGGCAATCTCGATGGCAATTCGGATCCCGAGTGAAAACTCGATACCCCACACCGCATTAATGACACTGGGGAACATGCAGGCGATACTTGCCACCCACAGCGGAAAGTTAACCCAGTAGCACCAAGAGCAACGGGCGCCCCAACGGTCGCCCAGGCCCAAGCGAACCCAATCGTACAGGCCGCCCTCGGAGTCGAACGCCGTACCCAGCTCGGCCACCACCAGGCCATAGGGGAGCAAAAACGTAATGATAAGGAAGATCCACCAGAAGAACTGCACGTTGCCCATGGCAGATGCCGGAGCCGCCGCCTCGATGGTAAACACGACGCAAATAACCGAAAGGATAACCTCGATCAGGGAGAACTTTTTACCTGCCATGGCGCGCTCCCCCTACAGCAAAAAGGATGGCATCTGTACCGAAGGCGCAGCCCAAGGTAGGGTTGCAGGCCGCGTCACCGGTACAGGTGCCATCCCAAAGAGAGGAGAGGATGCAGTTGTTGGACCAACGCTCGCGGAACAGACGCGTGTAGATGACGATACGCTGGTACATAGATACTCCGATCAAAACGGCCGCGTTCACGACCGGAAACTTTCGGCAATTGAAAACGCGTCTGACCTGGGAAATTCAAGCGAACAATTGGCCTAACCCGCAAAAAATCCCAGGCCAAACGCGTATTCAATCAAAGAAAAAAGGCACTCCGATGTGGAGGCAACGGAGTGCCCAAAGAAAACCCAACCGACCAAGACATCAAGCAAATCAGCCATCAATGCCCCAAGATGGCCCGATTCACCGACCGTCCGATTGATCGGCTGGGTTTTCGAGGTGCCCCAGGTCGCCGCGAAAGAGGAGCGAAGCGTACTTTGGTACGCGAGCGACGGTTTGAGCGGCGAGATGGGGTGCCTCGGAAAGTCAGACGATTAAGCGGACGGCTCCTGCTGCGTAATGCAGTGGATGTTTCCGCCGCCGAAGACGACCTGCTCGGACTGAACGCCGACGCACTTGTAGACGCCCTCGCCCCAGACCTCGTCATAGATCTTCTGGAGCGTGTCAACGGCCAGCTGGTCGTTCTCGTCGCCGTACTGCGGGACGATAACGCCGTGGTTGGTGACAAGGTAGTTCATGTAGGAGGCGATCAGCGGCTCGTCGGGGACGCGCGGCTCGGCGTTCTCGTCGGCGTCGATGGTGTCGCAGGAAGCCTGGTCCATGAACAGCGGGTTCACGGGCATGCAGAGCTTGTAGACCTTCAGCTTGCGGCCCTTGGCGTCAACGGCGTTGGAGAGGGTCTCGTAGGCAGCGTGGCACTGCTCGTAGAACGGGTACTCGGGGTCGTCGGTCCAGATGCAGGCCATGACGCCCGGGGCAATGAACGTGGCGACGTCGTCGATGTGGCCGTTGGTCTCCTCGGGGTCGATACCCTCCTTGACCCAGATGACCTTCTCGACACCCAGGTAATCCTTGAGGTGCTCGTTCATGTACTCGCGAAGCTCCTCGCTCCAGGGCTCGAACTTCTTGTGGTACTTGGGCCAGATGGACTCGGGATCCTCTTCCTCCTCGAGCACCGCAGAGCAGGTGCGGCCGGGGGACAGGAGGCACTGGTCGGTAACGACAAGGGTGCCCTCGCCGTCGACGGTGATGGAGCCGCCCTCGAGGATCATGTCGTCGGGACGATAGCGACGGCAGCCGGAGAGCTCAGCCATCTTAAGGGCGATCTGCTCGTCCTTGTCCCACGGGAAATAGAGGCCGTCGACGAGGCCGCCGTAGGCGTTGAAGTGCCAGTGGTTGGCGCGCTTCTCGCCCTTGCCGTTGATGACGTAGGTGGCGGCGGTGTCGCGGAACCAGGCGTCGTCGGTGGTCATCTCGATGACGGTGACGTTCTCGTCGTTCTCGAAGACGGCCTTGCAGTTGGCATAGTCGACCTGGTTGGCGCACATATAGACCGGGGTGAACTCGGAGATGGCGCGGGCGATGGCGGCATACTGCTTCTGAGCAGGCTTGGCGCCGTGGGCCCAGGTGTCGGTGCGGTGGGGCCAGCCCATCCACACGCGATCCTGCGGGGCGAACTCGGCGGGCATGAAGAAGCCGTCGGCCTTGGGGGTGGACTCGGACTCGGTGATCGTACGCATAAGATTTCCTCCAAATCGAACGATCGTTTGCCGCGGGCGGGTTACCCGCAGCCTAAAACCAAGAGATAGTGGGCGCCCGTCCCCCGGCAAAGGTCGGGGCGCCCGATGTCGGTTTTCACGGAGCCGCACCGACGAGCGGCGACGTAGCCAAGTGCGCGGAGACAAACGCACGAAGGATACGGGAGAGAGATTGGGGCGGGCGGTGGTTTGCGGAGCTATCGCTCACACCCACCCCAGGGAATGGCTAGACAATTTGTCGCTTGGGCACGACCCCCGAAGAGGCTAGCGTGCCTGGAGTCGGAAGCGCGACGAAGCGCACGTTGGTACGCAAGGAGGGTTGGAGCCCCGAATTCGGGCGCTCTAGTTCTCCTCAGCCTCGGCGGCCTCTTCAGCGAGACGCTGAGCAGCCAGCTCGGGGGTAAGACCCTTGTACTCGGTCTCGCGACCCTTGGCGCTGACGACGCGGACGACCTCGCCGATGAGGAGAAGCACGATGAAGATAACGATCATCGGGGCCTTGTCGGCAATTTCGGCGGCGGAGAACGGGACCAGCGTTGCAACGATGGCCAGAATCAGCTCGATGCAAGGGATAGCGAGCATGACCTTCATCATGGCGCCCTTAAACGGGAACGTGAAGATGCGCTCACGGTTCGGGTCGTTCTTGCGAAGGTTGAGGAACGCCGGGAACATCGGGATATAGGTGAGCAGCAGGAAGACGACGGAGGTGCCGAAGAGCATCCAGAACACGCCGTTGGAGATGGCGTCGATGGGAACCAGCTGCAGGCACAGCACCAGGGAGGCAACGATAGCGTTGACCAGGTTGGCGCCGTTGGGCATGTCGTCGTCAGAGATCATCGAAGCAAAGACCTTGGGCATGTTGCCGTGCTCGGCAGCGTAGCGAGCAACGGAGTTAACGCCGAAGGACCAAGCAGCCATGTTGGCGAACAGGGTGATCAGGAAGGCGATGCAGATGACCTTAAAGATCATGGAGTCGCCGACCATGGTCTGGACTGCATAGATCATGCCGTAGTCGGGGTCGATGGAATCGGCCGGCACAGCAGCGCCAATGCCAAAGCCAGCGAACAGGTAGATCACGGCGATGGACAGGCCACCGACGATGATAGCCTTGGGGATATCGCGAGCGGGATCGGCCATGTCGTCAGTCATGGTGCAGATGACCTCGAAGCCCATGAAGTTAAAGATGATGATCGACAGGTAGCCGAGAGCGTTGGTGTTGGTCAGCTCGGGCAGGAACGTGGCAGCGGACATGTCGTTCGCAAAACCGTTCTCCATGGCATAGCAGATGCCCAGAGCGCCGACGATAACGGCGACGGCGACCTTGATGATGGCGCCACCGTTAAGGACCCACTCGGAGTCGGCCGCCTTGGAGCGGCCCATAAGGTAGACGATCCACACAAAGGCAAGATCGATACCCATCTTGGCGATCAGATTGAACTCAACGCCAAAGACCATGCCCAGGATATCGGGGAACATGGTAGCCAGCGAGGCGATCCACAGCGGGTAGTTAACCCAGTAGTAGTATGAAATGCGGGCGCCCCACTTGTCGCCCAGGCCATCGCGCACCCAGTCGTAAATGCCGCCCTCGCCGTCATAGGTGGTGCCGAGCTCGGTGACGACCATGCCGTAGGGAAGCAGGAAGGTCAGGATCAGGAAGATCCACCAGAAGAACTGCTGATTGCCAATGGCAGCAGCAGGAGCGGCGGCCTCGCAAACGAAGACGACGCAGATGATGGTCGAAATGACCGTCAAGAAGGAAAGCTTTTTCTTTCCGTCGCTCATGATGAGCTCCTTCGCTCAGTCTTGGACAGATCCGAGGCCCGGGCAAAAGACGTGCGTTCAAGCCTCGGTGAGCGGGCGACAGGAGACGAGCATCCGCCGCCCGCAAACGTGCGTTTAGCAGCCTTGAGGCTTAGAGCTGCTCGAGGGCCTCGAGAGCGGCGTGGAGCTCGGCCTTGGCGGAGTACTCGACACCCTCGTCGTTGAGCGGGGTGCGCTTGCCCAGAGCGGCAAGGAGAGCACGGATGGAGTGCTTGCGGTTCTCGGCCTCGACCCAGCACAGGGAACGCTCGGGATCGTCCATGACCTCGTCGACGACTTCCTCATTGCGGGTGGCCGGCAGGCAGTGCATGAACTTGGAGTTGGGGCCGGCGAAGTTCATCATATCCATGGTGACCTGATACTTGGGATAGAACACGTCCATGTAGTTCTCGCCCGAGACCTCCTCGTCGTACAGGCCATACCACACGTCGGTGTAGATGAAGTCGGCGCCCTTGATGCACTCGATGTCGTCGGAGATGACGATGGAGCCGCCGGAGACCTTGCAGTTCTCCTCGGCGATGGCCATCATCTGCTTGCCGAACTCGGCGCGCTCCTCAACGGTGCCAACGTGCAGGCCGCCGTCGGGGATCTGGTGGCCCTTAGGTCCAAACTGGACAAACCTCATGCCGACCTTGGAGGCAATGAACATAAGGGAGACGCAGACCTGGGTGGCGTCGCCGATGAAGGCCAGGGTGCAGTCCTCGATCTTCTTGCCCTCGGGGAGGTTCTCGAGCATGGTCATGAGGTCGCCCATCTCCTGCGTGGGGTGGTTGAACTCGGACATGCCGTTGATGACGGGCACAGCGGAGCCCTCGGCGAGGCCGACGACGTCCTTGTGACGGTCAACGCGAGCCATCATGATGTCAAGCAGGGAGCCCATGACGCGAGCGGTGTCGCCCAGGGACTCGTGGCCACCGAGCTGAATGGTGCCAGGGCCGTAGAACTGGGCGTGGCCACCGAGGTCGGTCATGGCGGTCTCGAAGGAAAGGCGGGTGCGGGTGGAAACCTGCTGGAAGATCATGCCAAGGCTCTGGTTGCGGAGCAGGTGCGGATAATAACCGTCAACCTTGATGGCCTTCTTCATTGCCAGGCCAAGATCCTCGATAGCCAGGATCTGCTCTTTGGTGAAGTCGTTGGTGTCGATGAAATCCTTAGGCAGTGCCATGTCGATTTCCTTTCCGCCGGTCTTGCCGACTATTACTATGAGGCGCTCGAACATCACGCCTCGTGTTGACAAGACCATCATTCACCCATGTGCAATTTTTACCTAGTTTATTCGGGATTAAAGACCGTTCACGGAGTTACACCCTTCCTAATCCAATATAAACCCGCAGGTAGCGAGCTTGCAGGGGGTTTACTATCTAGAACCGCGAACGGTATACGGCTATCCTGTATCTCGGCGCCTAATCCGCAATGGAACGAAGGGTTGAGACGTCTATATCCCACAAGATATACAGGGCTCGGCCATAGCTAAAATGAGATGGGACGGTGACAGATGAACACCTTGATGTTCTTCTATACCCTAGCGATACTCGTGATCTGTATTGTGACGGCTGTGCTTTCGCTTGCCGCCTACGCCTCGTCTCGTCGACGCTTCTTTATCTATGGCAGCGGCGTATTTATCTGCTATGCCATCGAGATGACCGAGATCTTCTTTTTTGAATACACGCTGCAAAACCAGAGTTTTCCGGCCAGCGACTATTACTCAATTACCATGCCTGTGTTGCGGACCCTTGTGGCGACCGCTTCACAGGCTTTTATCTGGCTCATTGCCATGGACTTGCTCGACAAACATTCAAAGAAGCAGTTCGTTATCCCCGTCGCAACGTTTTTGCTGAGCGAGCTGCTGATTATCGTCGCTGTCCCCTACGGCCCCATGCATCAATGGCTCTACTACACGATGCGCCAGGTATTCCTGGGTTTTGTGGGGCTCTATATCTTTTGGACCGCACGCAAGAGTACGAAGGTTGAGCTGAAGGCGCGTGTCAACAATCAACGAAAGCACCTAGTCGTTGGCGCCATTTTGGTCGGCTGCATCATTGCCGAGGACTTCTACAACATCTTGGTCGTCCCCATGAGCCTGGCGCCCTCCTGGCTGCAGCTGTACCTATCCGAGCGCAACTTTAGCGAGAACGTCTTTGCGTGCTACTTTGCCATCCTGCTTATCCTGTACGCCTACCACGTGCTTTCGATTCGCATGCAGGAGGCGCCCGAGGAAAAGAACGTCAGCGATCTTGACAGACACATCGAAGAGCAGATGCCCTTCTATCGCAACGCCTACAAGCTCTCCAACCGCGAGACCGAAGTCATGCGTCTGGTTGTACTGGGCAAATCGAACCAAGAGATCGCCGACGAGCTCTTCCTTGCCGTGGGCACCGTCAAAACCCACATCCACAACATCTTGGTCAAAACCGAGCAGCAAAACCGCACGACCTTGATCCTCCACTTTTGGAAACGATAACCTACCAAAAAGGGACAGGTTTATTTTGGCAGGTTTTATCTGGGCGAACGTTAAGACCGCCGCGGGGGAACTGCTTTCCCTCGCGGCGGTTTTCTGGCTCACGCTTTCTTTCGTCTCAATCTGTAACATATGGAGACCAAATCGCCGTCTTACTGTTACAGATCGAGACGAGTTACAGAGCGCGCGTCGAATAATCTCAATCTGTAACAGGTAGAAGCGTTTTTGCCAGTCAGATGTTACAGATTGAGATAAACGAAGGAGCGGTAGCGTTAAACAAGTCCGCCACAAAGTTATTCGGAGAGATCCGATCCTAGAGTTGTCTACCAGGTACGATATGTGCACTGATATTTTGTCTCAAACCCGGGCATCCCGTTGCCGCGTGGGCTTAACGCTGCACCCGTATAGAGAATCGTTTGCCCCGTACGAGAATACGAAGTTTTGAAAGACAGCCTCTTGTATGTCTGGTCGAAACAATCAACATTCTCGCTCGGGTGGTTCGCAGTGGAGAACGACTTGTAAGTGTCCAAGACGTCCGCTGTCACAAGACGACAAGGCGCGACAGAACCTGCATCTGGTTTCGCCGTCGCACAAACGGGAATTGTGACCATCGACAGGGTAAGCATAAAACATGCGAACATTGCCTTCACAAAGTTCTTCGTTACATGGCGTTTCATGGTTATCTTCCTTTCCTAGTTTTACTGTCGTTCGTCTTGAAAAGCTGCGCGTATACATTACCGATCCACTTCGAATCACCTCCCATTTCTCTGGTAACGACACGCGAGTCATCCCCTGTGAGCAATACGGAGGCATCGCAGAGCGATTCGAGGTTTCCGATAAGATGAGAAGAGATAATGACATGTGCTCCTCTACCCGCTTCATCTCTAAGAGCATTCGAAACAATCGCAACGTGTCTCACATCAAGTGCATTCATGGGCTCATCCAAAAGGACGACTTCGCAATAGGACATATACGCCATCGCGACATTAAGTAATTGTCTATTTCCATCAGACAGCCTAGATACGGGCGTATTCTTCAACCCAGTCAAGTCAAAGCGATCAAGCACTTGGTCCAAAGTGCGAGGTGAATGCCAAATTCTCCTGCATCGGTCGAGATGAAAAGCGACGGTCATGTATGGAATCAATAGCGACGGCCTATTCGGAACCAAAAAGAATACCTTTCTCATTTCCTCACAGTCGACGCATACTTTTGCATGAAAACAGAAAGAACCTGACACGCGCACTGATGGCCCAGCATCTCCCCAAAGAGTATTCAGTAGCGTAGTCTTGCCATGTCCATTTGGCGCGACAAGACCCCATATCTGGCCAGCGGGCATATCAAACTGCAATCCCTTTACCAGCTGGTTTTTTCCAACCGTCAACGCATCCAGCGACAGAGAGAGCAGGCTTTTCTCGCTCAAACTATCCGGGCGAATATGGTTCCAGGCCCAGCGATTCTTGCTTTTTAGACACGAAAACGAAATGACCCCCAACGCGCAAACAGCAAACGCGCCCATCACGGCAAAGAGGCAGTGCGATGCACTGGCTTCAGGAACGAGAGATACCTCCGCTCCATTGGCGTAAGATGCGCCGCCGAGCGCAAACGAAGAGGCAGAATAGCTCGACACCATATACGGCAGCAACGCATGCCATGGAGCATCTTTGCTCGCATAAAACGGAAGCTGGCTTATGCCCCCCACAAGAGCGATCACCATGGACGAAATGGCCCTGTTTCTGCTTCCGGCGTACACGCACACGCCCAAGCAAGCAAACATCATCGACAGCACAGCTTCAAAGACGGCAAATAGCCCTAGCTGAACTAACACAGTTCTTTCGACTACGTCACCATACTGAATGAATACGACTGGGTACTCTGTCTGACCTACACCGTTAAACACCGTTGCCAATACAAAACAGGGAGCCAACGCCAGAACCAAAACCAGCATCGATGCAATACCAGAGACGAGAACGCGGCATGCATTCATCTCTAACTTTGACAACAACGCTCGATCGTAGAACCGCTTTCCATCCCCCTCAAGCGACATATAGAGGACGAGGACCGGGACCAAAAGCCACGCTATTGCAGGAACAGCGCCGCAATAATATGCGAGAAGAATCATCCCGGGCATTTTTGTTGTTGAGTCGTACGATTCCGGATGGGCCAGCATCGATATGGCTCGGGGAAGACGTTCTTGGGCTTCAAGCGATAACTCCGAATCAACACCATTCAAATAACCGAGTCGGTATTCCTTGAGCAATAGATTGTCGTAATCGGCAATCGCATCGTAATACTCTCTGGAGTCCGTCTTGCTTTCAAGCGCCCGATCAAGGCACGCCCTTTCGTCGGCAATGATGCTGTTGAGCTCCTGTGGGGCAGTGTCATAAACGCCGTCAGAGACTTGAGAGACCAAAAGGGCTCTCTGGTCTTCGATGGAAGCTCTACCATATAGATAATCTGCTCCCGTTGGAACGGATAGAAATACCGGGATGCAGTATACGAGCGCGAGCAGCGCCGTCAGCAACATAATTCCCCGGTTGCGCGCAAGAACTTCTAAATTAAGCCGTACATATGTGAGGCAATCACAGGTCTTCACAGCAAGCACCTCCGGTTCGCAACACACGAGTCGTCGGACCCGTTGTCCGGAAGTATCGCCTTCATCGTCAGAACTGTCTGTAGACGTGTAGGATGGATTTACAATCTTATTTGTCTACAGGCTTCTACCTGCTATTTTCTATAACATCTGCCATAAGACTAAAAACCCTATCTCTAAGTTCACACTCCGAGTGAACTCCAAGCAAGGCATAGCTCTTGTTCTTGGCCTCTTTGACGGTTCCCCGAGCAACGTTAAGATGCGCGCAAATCTCGGTGGTTCTATTGCCATCAAAAACGCATGTCATGATATCGGCATAAAGCGGCGTGAAACCAAGCCTCAAGAAGGCCTCACGCACGGTATCGCGTCGATCACCCACCCGAACCGTATCTTTCGAACGCAAGAATAGCAGCGAATTAGCCATAAGGATAAGTACGGCAAGGAACGCAGTCACGCGTAAGGCAGGCATAAGGCCGCCAACGGCCTCACCGCTCCCAACGGACTCAAAGAAAATGTACAGTCGACTTACCACATCGTGAACCCAGAACGCTGCTCCAGCACCCACAGACACCGAAGAAAGGGTGAGTTCAGGCGAAAGGCACAAGTGCATTTCAGACATCCACCGTATAGCCGCACGGCAACACAGGGCCACAAGCACTATAGCTATCGATAGGATTATCGCATCATGCTCAAAGCCGAAGCATACGAGGATTTCCTCGATGCCCATTCCAGACGCATACATAAACAGGAAGCAGACGAAGACTATCCTGCAGTTCTGATTGAACGATGAGGACCCCAGCGATTCTGAACGGTGATCATGGCCTTTTGTTGCGTCAAGATGCCACGCATCCTTTGACAAGAGAAGTCCAGCCGTCGCCTCTGAAATGCTTTTATATCCGGTTTTAGTCAAGGCCCGCGACAAATAGGTACGGGCAGTAGACGGGGAAATGTCCAAGGCAGAAGCAATCTCCTCGTACGTTTTTCCCTCTATCCTCATAGAGAAAACCGCGGACTCCCTTTGAGAAAAACCCGAAGCCGTAGGGATATCGGCAACTGCAGAGTGTTTTCCTCCTAATTTGGCGGCCGCAGAAAAAGCGCTCGTTAAGTCGGGGAAAAATCGCGTTATGGCCCTGGCAAGGATACTGCCCAAAACGGTAACCAGAAGCAATACGATCTCTTGATGCCCACCAAAGCTCAGGAGCACAGCTCCGATGTTTATATTGCGCGAAAACAAACAATCCGTATCGAGAATAACGGCGGCATTACCAAACGCAAGAGGTTCGACGAGCAAGGCAGCAACCCCCATCTCGGCGTTAACGGAAAGGAAAGAACCGATGGAGTCCATCAACGGGACGAGAAGAAACTGAAGGCCAACAAGCAAAGCAATCAAGAGCACAACGGGGCTGTAAAGTGCGAGCTCAGGATACCCGTGGAGAGCAGAGCTATCGGCCACATGTTTCCCCTTTAATCCCGCACGTATGTTTGCGAATTCACCGCCAAGCGCCCAAGAACAGCAAGCGACAAGCAAGGGGGCTAGTAACAACAAAATGAACGCGAGCACCGAAACCACAACATGAAATTGATGAAAGACATTAAGAGATATCGTGTACATCACAAGAAGTGCAATGTCTACGAGCATAAGTCCAAAAAGCCTTTTGGAAATACCCTGTCTCACAGGGCGAGAGATGAGGCCCACACAGAAGCCCGAAAGCAGATGCAGACCGATAAGAACGGTGCCAGAAAGGCCCGTATAAATACTTGGCGCCACACAATACAGACCAGCCGCCCCTATAAACAACATAATTGAATGCCAGAGGAACGAGCGCGTCACGTTTTGCAGGGCAGCTGCCACGGTTGCCATAAAATCAAAGCTCCTAGATAGCATTTTGGTTATTTTAACATCGTTCCCGGCGTTAAAAAAACTGTTACCCGAATTAATCAATATCCCCCCTCCACCAAAAGGCACCACGCTGATCCTCCGCTTTTGGAAGCGATAACCTGCTAAAAAGGGACAGGTTTATTTTGGCAGGTTTTATCTGGGCAAACGTCAACAGCCGTAGGAGAGCTGCTTTCCCTCGCGGCGATCTTCTAACAGAAAAAACTGAGTGAGTAGACTTTTTGCAGGAGGCGAAGCACGCCCCAAAACGCCACAGCCCTGACCTGCGGTTTTATTGGGCGCCACCCGCGATGTGCTCGACAGATCCAAAAAAGTCTACTCACTTGGCCTTGAGACTCATCAGTCAGACAAAAAAACGCCGCGAAGGGGGGGCTGGACTCCCTTCGCGGCGGTTGTTCGCACTGGTTTTGCGACGATTTTGCCCCGCTTGTTACTCGCTGTAGCGGGTGGCGATGGCAGCTTGTACCATGCCGGTGCTCATGAGGTACGTCACCAGGAAGTAGCCACCGTATGCTGCCAGGAAGATTGCACAGGTGAGGCCCACGGTGCCGGCGATGCTCATATCGCCGAATACGCTCACCAGCTCGATGATCACCTTGAGCGCCACAAAGGAGTGCGCCAGGCCCACTGCCAGCGTGAACAGAAAGAACACCGCTTGCTGCGCCATCACCGAATGGCGAATCTGGCGGTCGTCACAGCCAATCTGTGCCAGCACACGATAGCTGCGGCTGCCGTCGGCCACATTGGAGAGCTGCTGGATCGACAGAATCGCCGCGCACGCAACGACCAGTACAAAGCCAATGTAGATGGCCAGATAGCTAATCATGCCGTTCATCTGCGCTGCTTGCGTGTACATCTCGGAACGCGTGATGAAGACTCCCCACGACCCCGGCTCCTTGCCGTTAACGAGCAGATTGTCGAGCAAGGTGTATTTAATGCTCTCGTCTGCCTCGGTCGTATCCATACCCTGTTTGTAATTAACGAGCAGATTACTGGAATACGGTTGCAGATTAAGCTGGGACAGCAGCTCATCGGCTACGACCACGGTACCGGGATTGCTGCCCATCGCCGAGTTGGCGATGGCCGCCGTGTCCTCGTCCGACTTATCGGTTGCGGGCTTGAGCTCATGCCCGCCCAAGGTGAGGGTATGGCCGCCGGCCATATATTTGGTGTACAGGTCGCCCAGCTCACCGCCCATATCACACGTGAGCAGATACTGGTCGCGGCCAATGCTCACCGGCTCCTCGCCCATCATCTGGCGCAGTTTGTTGTACTGGCTCGCCGGCGTCACATACAGACCCATCGCATCGGCGTTGCTTCCCTCGAGCGCCTTGGGAAGCTTTTCGCCCATGGCCTTGCACATCTCACCCGCCACCACCGAGGGGCCCGAGCCGCCAAGCGGGTAACTCAGATACGAATCGATCTGCACATGCTCACCGGCAACATCGGCGATATTGACCTTCTTGCCGGTCTCGTCGTTGTTGTCCGCCGACTTGCCCTTAATAACGTCTGCAACGTTATCGGGATCTTTACGATCGCCATGCCATGCAGCGTACAAATCGACCGTTGCATCGGCCAGCACCATGCGATCGGCCTCAGACGGATTGACATACTCCTTGTAGTAGTCGAGCGTTTCGGGCGTGTAATAGACATACGTCTGAGACACGTCAACAGGGTTATAGCGCTCCAGGTTTTCGTTCATCACATTGGCAATAGACATACCGCACGTCACCGAGGTAATGGCCAAAAACAGAATCATCGCGATGACGCCCATCGAAAAGCACACCGTGTTGACCTTGGCCGCAAGCTGGCGCACGGTAAACATGTTAAGTCCGCGCCAATACACGCCGCGCAGGCTCTGCAGCAGCTTGATGAGCATGCCCGAGAGTCCCCAGAACAGGGCAAAGGTGCCTACCGTGACCATGGCCGTGGTGATGCCAAACTGGCTCATTGCCCCGTCCAGCTTGTCGCCCGTCTCGGTTAGCGGGAACCCATCACGTAGCAGACGGTAATAGGCCACGCCCACAAGCACCACGCCCACAGCAAAGATGGCAATCGCGATCCAGGGGTTGCGTGTCTTGATGCTCTCGTTGCGACGCTCGGCACCCATAAGCTCGATGAGTTTGGTACGGCGCACGGCGCGAAGGTTCAGCAGGAGCGTGAGCACAAACATTACGAGCATGCAGGCAAGGGTCAGGTTGAACGCATGCACCGAGAAAAAGAAGCGGAAATTGGCGATCTGCGTCTTGAAGAGTGAGGCCGTAAAGAATGTCATGAGCTGCGAGAGCCCCACGCCCAGCACGATGCCGGCGACAAAAGCGCCGACCGAGACGATCACCGTCTCGAGCGCCATGATCGTGGCGACGCGCCCGCGCCCCATGCCGAGCACCTGGTACAGGCCAAACTCCTTTTTGCGGCGTTTCATGATGAAGTTATTGGCATACACCATCAAAAAGGCCATGACACCAGCCAAAAAGTACGTGAGGTAGCCGAGCATGGTGCCCATGAGCTCGGACAGGCCCTCTTCCTTAATGCCGGCGATATCGACCTGCATTGATACGGTGTTGAATGCATAGAAGACCGTGACGCCCAAGGTGAGCGTCAGCAAGTAGACGAGGTAATCGCGGCCGGCGCGGCGGACGTTGCCCCAAGCGAGTTTACAGAGCATCGGAGCCCTCACCGCCCATCATGGCAACGACCTCCATAATGCGGTCGAAGAACTCTCGGCGGTCGGTGTCGCCGCGGCGCAGCTCGGTGAAGATCTTGCCGTCGCGGATAAACAGCACGCGGCTCGTGTAGCTGGCGGCAAAGCTGTCGTGCGTGACCATGAGCACCGTGGCGCGCAGGCGGCGATTCAGGGCCTCCAGGCTCTCGAGCAGCAGGCGGGCGCTCTTGGAATCGAGGGCGCCGGTGGGCTCGTCGGCCATGATCATGGTGGGGTCGGTGACGAGCGCGCGAGCAGCGGCGACACGTTGCTGCTGGCCGCCGGACATCTGGTAGGGGTACTTGTCGAGTACCTGGCTAATGGACAGGCGCGCGGCCACATCCTGCACGCGAGTCGAGATTTCGGCCGAGTTTGTGCGGGCGATGGTGAGCGGCAGGGCGATGTTCTCGCGTGCCGTGAGCGTATCGAGCAGGTTGGAATCCTGGAAGATAAAGCCCAGCTCCTCGCGGCGGAACTGCGAAAGCTTGGCCTGCTTCATGCGCGTCACGTCCTGGCCGTTGATGCGAATGGTGCCGCTCGTGGCGGCATCGATGGTCGACACGCAGTTGAGCAGCGTCGACTTGCCCGAGCCCGAGGTGCCCATGATACCGACGAATTCGCCGCGGTTGACGGTAAAGCTGACGTCGTTGAGCGCGCGGGTCACGTTGCCCAGCGCTCCATATACCTTTTCGAGATGCGCGACCTCCAGTACCGGGGTCGCCATTTGGGTGGTTTGCATACCGAGTCCTTTCTTGCGATTAGTCTACGGCATCTATAGTCGCAAGGAGCCGAGTCGGCTACCATCGATATGGCTTACGCTTGCCTTACCGTTGTGTAAGGTAAGGGTAGCCTGCCATGTGTTGATGTGGAGAGAGGACTCCTGTTGAAGACTGTTCATGTTGCCGCTGGGATCATTCGCAAGGATGGATCTGACGAGCTGCTTGCCGTGCAGCGCGGCTACGGCGACATGCAGGGACTGTGGGAATTCCCAGGTGGCAAACTCATGCGCGGCGAAACACCCGAAGGCGCTGTGCGCCGCGAGCTTATGGAAGAGCTACAGGTAAAGGTCACCAACCTACGTGATTTCTACACCGTTGAGTATGACTACCCCGATTTTCATCTCTCAATGGAGTGTTACTACTGCTCGCTGGCTGATGAATCCGATGAGCCCCAGAAGCACGACCGCCAGCTCGATATCCGCTGGATTCCGCGCACCTCGCTTGCCACGGTGGAATGGATGCCCGCCGACAAGGGGCTCATTGATGCGCTGATTGAGCTAAAGGAAGACCGGCTTGAGGCTAATGGCGCTGCCAACGATACCGAGACCACGGCCGACGAGCCCGCTACCAAACCCAAGCGCAAGCCTAAGCGCCACAGCAAAAAGCGCCCCAAGCCCGGCCTGCTGGACGGCATCGATACCTCGGACCTTTCCGCCGACGAGCGTGAGCTCGTGCGCCGTCGCGCCGCGATAAAAAAGTCCATGAAAGGAAACAAGCGCGCCAACACCAAGCCCGAGTTGCTCGTTCGCCAGCGCCTGCGGGCAGCAGGCCTCACGGGATACCGTCTGGAATGGAAGGTACCTGGCAAGCCCGACATCGCCTTCCCCGGGCGCAAGATCGCCATTTTTGTCAACGGCTGTTTTTGGCATCGCTGTCCCAAGTGCAATCCCAGCCAGCCCAAGCGCAACGTTGAGTTTTGGGAGGCAAAGTTCCGTCGCAACGTCGAGCGCGACTGCGCTGCCGTGGCAGCACTCACTCAAATGGGCTGGACACCCATAACCATCTGGGAATGCGAGCTCAAAAAAGACCGCATCGACGCCACCATGGAAAAGGTCATCGAGCAGGTGCGGGCCGCAGAGCCGCAACGCTAACAGCGAGCATTCACACGCTCCGCACGTCCGCGCCACATCCACGTCACAAACCTTAGAAAGCCCTTAAGCTCAAAACCTTTCAAGAGTGTCACTCGATAGCTCTGACCTGCGGTTTCATCGTAACGCCAAACCTCATTAAGCCTTTCTTTAGCGCTTCTTTGCGACGGCCGCGGCATAATACAGCCAACGCACGGGACCTAGCAGCACACCCCGTGCGCAACCTTTTGGTGGACATCGAGGAGGCCGCATAAGCATGCATTCTTCCAATGACGCAGCGCAGCAGCCATCCCTAAAACATGCAGACCTTTTCTCCTTCCCCCCGACACAGAGAAACGGCCTCCTCGACTCCCCAACCACAAAAGCCAAACGCTCAACCGACCAGAGCCACAACTTGCGAGCATCGTTCGAAAAGCTCCAAGCATCCCTAGACAAGGCGTTCCCCGAACAGGCAAGAGCAATCTAAGCCCATCGCGCTTTATACTGATGCCATGCGAAACATGGATCACATAGAATTGCACCGCGGAGGACGCGAGGAAGCGTTTCCCGAGACCGCCGAAGACTGGCCCTATATTGCCGAACGCGCAGAATTCGCTCGCTATCCGGGCAATTCCGTCCCCTGGCACTGGCATTCCGAAGTTGAGCTTTTCTACATGGAGCAGGGAGCGATTGACTATCGAACGCACGCGGCTCATGAGCACGTATGCTTTGAGGAAGGGTCCGCCGGCTTTATCAACGGCGGCGTTTTGCACAGCACGCTGCAATCACCCAATTCGGCGCCAGCCATTCAAATGCTGCATATCTTTCAGCCGTCGATGCTCGGCGATCCCGCGGGACGTCTCCAAAAGCGCTACATCAACCCATTGCTTCAATGTCGAGGCGTCGATGTGCTCAAATGGTCGCCCACCAATCCCGACGATATGCCCTTTATCGATTTGCTGAAGAGCTCCTTTAGCCACGACCTTCAACGGCCGCAGAACGAGATGGCGCTTCGAAATAGTTTGTCAGAGCTCTGGATTCAGATTAACGCCAAGACCGAACCGCTCTTTTCTTCCGACGGCGCCTCTTGGATGACCAGCCGCGACGTACAGTTCAAGGCAATCCTGGACTTTATCCGCGCAAACTATGCAGCCGCTATAGATGTGCCCCAGATGGCATCTGCAGCCGGCGTAAGCGAAAGAGAGTGTTACCGCATTATCGAAACTTGTGCAGGAACGACCCCGGCGGCATATCTACGCGCATACCGCATAAACCGTGCTTGCGAACTTTTGGCACACACCACGCGAACGGTACAGACAGTCGCGCGCCAATGCGGATTTATAACAGCAAGCCATCTTGGCCAGGTATTTAAAGAACAAATGGGGTGCACTCCTTCGAGCTATCGAGCAGCGAGGCAGAATCTCGATAGCACCAGGCAGAAATCCCGCTAGCCCTTCTTCTGTCACTGCATCAAACTTGCAGGCAAACAACAGAGAGGAGCAATCATATGAAGCACTTTGACCATATCGTATTTGACGTTGATGGGACATTGGCAGATACAGAAGAAAGCGTTCTGTCATCGCTTGTCCAGATTGTCCAAGAAGAGACCAGCAAAACGCTTCCCCGACACGAGCTTGACTTTGCCCTCGGCATACCCGGCAAGGATGCCCTTGAGAAACTTGGGATCTACTCGCAGACAACGTTGGATCGCTGGTGCCAAGTTGCCGCCAGCTTTAAAAGCACCATCAGCGTGTTTCCAGGTTTGCTTGAAGTCATCGCAACACTCGCCGATAGCGGCTGCAAACTTGGCATCGTCTCCTCACGTGCGCGCGACGAATACGCAAAAGAAATTGCACCCCTTGGTTTCGATAAGTATTTTGAGCACATCATCCTTGTCGAAGACACAACCGAACATAAACCTGCACCCGCACCCATGCTCGAATATCTCCGACGTGCGGGCGCGAATCCTGGCAACGTCGTCTACGTTGGCGACACCGTCTACGACGAACAATGCGCAACTTCAGCAGGGGTCAGTTTTGCCCGAGCAGCATGGGGATCACACCAAGATATCCCAAACGCCACCTACAACCTCAAAACCCCCAACGACCTACTAACCCTAACAACCAAATAACCCACGCGTCCCACCCTTTCAGCCCCAACGCCACAAGGGCGACGACCTCGAGTAGGTCAACCTGGGAGGGACGAGGGCTTAGTTCCCCAATCTTTCCGCAGGGGGCAAAAAGCCTCGCCGCACGAAGTGCGCAGCGAGGCTTTTTGCATGCCCGAGGACGATTGGGGAACTAAGCCCTCGTCCCTCCCCGGGATATGTAGCGAGTCAGAGTACCCTTGCTGTTACTCTGCTTTGCCCACAGAGTTGAGGTTGGTCATGCGGATCTTAACCAGCTCGGTGATCTCGCGCATGCCCTCCTTGGCCGGCTTCTTGGGATCGAAGCAGGCGGGGTTCTCGGCCATGTAGGCCATGAAGCCCTTGGTGTAGGCCTGACGCAGCTCGGTGGCGTAGTTGACCTTGCAGATGCCGTTCTTCACGGCCTCGGCAACCTGCTCATCGGGCACACCGGAGGTACCGTGCAGAACCAGCGGCACGTCGACGGCGTCGCGAATGGCCTTGACCACGGACTGCTCGATGTGCGGATCGCTCGTGTACACACCGTGGCTCGTGCCAACGCCAATAGCGAGGGAGGTGCAGCCAGTGCGCTCGACGAACTCCTTAGCCTCGGCAGGATCGGTGTAGGGGCTCTCGCCCTCAACCGCGGGACCGTCGTCCTCCTTGCCGCCAACCTTGCCGAGCTCAGCCTCGACGGGCACGCCCATGGCGCGGCCAGCATCGGCGACGGACTTGGTCAGGGCGATGTTGTCCTCGAAGGACTCGTGCGAGCCGTCGATCATGACAGAGGTGTAGCCAGTGCGGAAAGCCTGCATGCAGCGGTCATAGCCATCGCCGTGATCGAGGTGCAGAGCGACGGGCACGGAAGCGCGCTCGGCGGCAGCCTTGACCATGCCATAGAAGTAGTCCAGACCAGCGGTCTTGATGGTGCCCGGGGTAGTCTGCATGATGACGGGGGACTTGGTCTCCTCGGCAGCTGCCAGAACGGCCATAACAAACTCGAGGTTCTCGACGTTGAACGCGCCAACGGCGTAGTGGCCGGCCTGAGCGTCCTTGAGCATCTTTTCGGTGGTAACAAGTGCCATGAGCGTTTGCTCCTCTCCCTCGCCCGCATCTGGACATCGGGCGTACGTGTCCGCAAGGCGTTTTACCTTGCGTTTTGCTGCGCTCATTGTATGAAATTCAGCGGCTTTGCACGTGCGAGATATTGAGCCCATGCAGGTCAATACAGTCGTTTTTGAAAAGTAAACGGAAGGAATTGGAGCCGAGTGGGCGTATTCGATATTGAATTTTGGGCGTTCAGCGTCTTTCTTTTATAGAAAAGATAAGTAATCGAAAGGCGTTTTCTTACTCAAAAAGAAAATGAACGAAAATAGAGTCAACACAATTCCTGCAAATTTCAGACGATGATGGAGCAGATATGGCCCACGCAACAACCCGAGCTTTCGCCGACGAGCGTCGTTCCGCCATCATGGAGATGCTCGATCATAACGCCTCGGTGCAGGTAGCAGAAATCGCCCAGACCTTTGGCGTGTCCTCCGTCACCGCCCGCGCCGACCTGGACGCGCTCGCCGAAGCAGGCAAGCTGCGCCGCACGCATGGCGGTGCCGTATCGCTCCACAAACGCCTGACCGTTTCCACGCAGGATCGCCGCATCAATGTCAACGTCGCCGCCAAGCAGGCCATCGCGCAAAGCGCCATCGAGCTCGTCAATGACGGCGACACGTTGCTCGTCGACTCGGGCACCACGGCGCTCGAGTTCGTCCGGCTCCTCGATCAACGCGACGGTATCACCGTCATCACAGCAGACATTACCATTGCCGATTACATCGACGAGAGCATGCCCTCGGTCGATGTCGTCATGCTGGGCGGGGCGTTGCGCAAAGGCCATCGTTATTTGTACGGACCGCTCACGATGCAAGCGCTCCAAATGGTCCATGCCGATCTTGCCGTCATGTGCCCTGGCGCTTTTGTCCCCAGCTGCGGCTTTACGACCGACTTTCCGCAGATGGCCGAGACCAAAGCGGCTATGGTCGGTGCCGCCCGTCAAAGCGTCGCCCTCATGGACGCCAGTAAGGTCAACGGACGTGGCATGTACCGCTTTGCCGAGCTGACCGACGTCAACGCCATCGTGATGGACCGTGACCCCGATCACGCCGTCGCCATCTCAATCGCCGAGACCGTCGACAACGCCCGCCCAAATCTCGTCATCGCCGGCGCTTAAACAAAAACCACCACAAAGGTGCCTGTCCCCTTTGTGGTGGTTTGAGCGTTAAAAGCGAAATATCGCTATTTGGAAAGCTCGTCGGCGAGGGCCTCGATCTGAGCGCGCGAGGCGTCGTTGAGCGAGCCCAGCACGGTCACCTTGTTCTGCGCCAGGGTGATGTCCTTCATGCCCTCGAGCTCCTTGGTCATAACCTTGGCAGCGGTGGGCGCCCAGGAGCCGGCCTCAACGAGCGCCACCGTACGGTTCTGATAGGCGTGCTCGGCAAGCGTGTGGATAAAGGTGCTCATAAACGGGAAGATATCGCCCTGATAGGTGATGGAGGCGAGCACCAGACGGTCATAGCGGAACGCATCCTCAACGGCCTCGGCCATATCATCGCGAGCCAGGTCAAAGACGGAGACCTTCTGGCCGCGGGCCTCGAGCGCAGAAGCGAGCTCCTCAACGGCAGCCTTCAGATGGCCGTACACGCTCGCATAGGCAATCGTGATGCCCTCGTCCTCGGGCTGATAGCTCGACCAGGTGTTGTAGGTGTCGAGGTAGTAGCCCAGGTTCTCGGTCAGCACGGGGCCGTGGAGCGGGCAAATAATCTGAATGTCCAGATCGGCGGCCTTCTTAAGCACGGCCTGAACGAACTTGCCGAACTTGCCGACGATGCCAAAGTAGTAGCGGCGCGCCTCGCAGGCCCAGCCTTCCGGGTCCTCGATGTCGTTGGCGCCGAACTTGCCAAAGCCGTCGGCACTAAAGAGCACCTTGTCGGTAGACTCGTAGGAGAAGATCACCTCGGGCCAGTGCACGTTGGGGGCGCAGACAAACGTTAGGCTGTGGCCACCCAGGTCGAGCACGTCGCCCTCTTTGACGACTGTCTTACGCTCGGGGTAGTCGGTGCCAAAGTAGTTGACCATCATGCGGAAGGCGCCCATGCTGGCCACAATCTGTGCCTGGGGATAGCGCTCCATAAAGGCGGCGATACCGGCGGAGTGATCGGGCTCCATGTGATGGACGACCAGGTAGTCGGGCGTACGGCCATCGAGCGCGGCCTCGAGGTTGCCGAGCCATTCGTCGACAAAGCCAGCGTCAACCGAATCGGCGACAGCGATTTTATCGCCCAAGATAACATAGCTGTTGTATGCCATGCCGTTCTCGGACACGTCGTACTGGCCCTCGAACAGGTCAATGTCGTGATCGTCGACACCGATGTAGCGGATATCCTTGGTGATCTCCATCAGGCAAAGCCTCCTAGATAGACAAAAGAACCCGTCTATCATAACACTCGCCTTTATAGCCACGGCTATCTGTCAGCATCCTTATCGATTGTTATTGATGCGGAATATACCGCTTTTGACCTGCAAAAACTATGCGCGAGGCTCTGCCGTGCTATGTCGAACGATGAGCTGACCGGGGATGCGAATGGCGACGGTTTTGTCCGTTGCCCCCGCCTTGGGAACCGCGTGCTCGAACACCTCGCGCCCACGCTGATGCAAATCAAATCGAACGGTCGTGAGCTCGTTGTGTGCGACAAAATCGTCGAGCGAGTCGTCGACGCCCACCACGCTCACGTCCTCGGGCACGCGCAAGCCGCTATCGCGCAGCGCTGCAATGGCGCCATTTGCCATCTGATCGTTTGCCGCATAGATTGCTGTCATGGTGCGATCGTGTTCGGCCAGGTACCTACCGGCCTCGTAACCGCTGTTGGCAGACCAGTCGCCCTCAAGCGGCTCTACCGGCTCGATGTGCTTACGCTCGAGCGCATCCTGCCAACCGGCGCGACGGAACTGCTCGTCGACCGAAAAGGACGGGCCGCCGATATAACGAATCTGCTCGTGTCCCAGCTCAAACAGATGATCCATGAGCAACAGCGAGCAGCCGTAATGATCGGAGTCAACCGTAGTCACCCGCGGGTGCGCATACATGGTAACGATGACCGTGCCAATACCCGGCAACGGATCGAACGTCTCAAAATCGGGAGCCATACGGCTCATGCCGATAATGATGCCGTCCACGGGCAGCGCGGCCATACGACGTGTTGCCTCGGCAAGAGAGAATTCCTCGGTCTTGGACATCTCGACCAGTGTGATGGCGCAATTATGCTCGCGAGCAGCGCTGGCGATGCCGTCGATCATTGAGAGGTTGCCAAACTTGGTGACATCGTTGACGCACAGGCCGACCGAATGGTAACGGCCGTCACGCAACGAACGGCCGGCATAGCTCGGACGGAAGCCGAGCTCTTGCATAGCGGCTTGCACGCGCTGGCGCGTCTGTTCGTTAACGTTGGGCAATCCGTTGGCAACGCGCGAAACCGTCTGTTGCGAAACACCGGCAGCGCGGGCAACGTCGGCCATGGATACCGGACGCGTACCCGTATCGTTGGAAGGGCGCCTTGCCACAAAATCACCTTCGCTCTCGCAGGATCTGAATAGTGCGAATGTCGGCCCGGGCAGAAACACACCCCGCGCCGAAGTCCGCTATCGTCGGACGCATGTTAACGTACTCTACTTTTTCTATCAGCGGTTCTTTTGCTCCATATGTCCATACGGCCACACCGTTCACGGCCGAAAATCTACCGATTACCAGATTCTCAAAAATAGATATGCGTTGTGTTATGAGTACGTTAACATACCCATTAACGTGCGGCGCCGCGACGTCTGGTTTGTGGTGCTCAAAATTGTTAACGTACTCATAATGACACGGACCAATCTCTCCGGCGTCAAGGAAAGGACCCATATGACCGCCCCCGACGAAAAGACACTCGCCACCCTCACCAAGCTGTTTGAGGAGGAGTTTGGCCCCATCGGCGACCGCCAGGTGCTCTACGTGCACGCGCCCGGGCGTTCCGAGATCAGCGGCAATCACACCGATCACGAGGGCGGCCACGTTATCGCCGGCTCGCTCGATGTCGCCGTTGACGGCATCGCCGTAGCAACCGACTCCAACAAGGTCCGCGTCGCCGACGAGGGCTACCCCACGTTTGAGATTACGCTCGACACGCTGGATGTTCAGGAGTCCGAGAAGGGCACGTCCGCAAGCCTCGTGCGCGGTATGGCCCACGAGGTCGTAGCACTTGGTGTTGAGCCCAAGGGCTTCGACTTCGCCTTTACCTGCTCCGTTCCCTCGGGTGGCGGACTTTCGAGCTCCGCCGCCGTCGAGGCCGCGTACGGTCGTGCCATGGAAACCCTCTGGGGCGCACCCGCCATCGAGCCCGTCGCGCTCGCCCAGATGAGCCAGCGCACCGAGAACAACTATTACGGCAAGCCCTGCGGTCTGATGGACCAGGCCGCTGTGTGCCTGGGCGGCCTTGCCTACATGGACTTTGAGGATCAAGCCCAGCCTAAGACCCAGAAGCTCGAACTCAACTTTGAGGATCACGGCTACGCGCTCGTGCTCGTTAAGGTCGGCGCCGATCACGTGGCCGCCACCGACGACTACGCCGCCGTTCCGCGCGAGATGCAGGACGTCGCCGCCGAGTTTGGCAAGGCACGCCTATGCGAGGTCGACGTTGCCGACTTTGACGCCAAGCTCCCCGAGCTGCGCGCCAAGCTGGGCGACCGTGCCTGCCTGCGCGCCGTTCACTACTGGTACGAGAACGGCCTGGTCGATAAGCGCTGGGCCGCCCTGAACGCCGGCGACATCGACCAGTTCCTGGTCCTGACGCGCAAGTCCGGCGCCAGCTCTGCCATGTACCTGCAGAATGTCGTTGCCAAACTGGGCTCCGAGCAGCCCTCGATGTATGCCCTAGCACTGGCCGAGCATGTGCTTGACGGCCGCGGCGCCGTCCGCATCCACGGCGGCGGCTTTGGCGGCACCATCCAGGCCTTCGTGCCGCTCGACCTAGTCGACACCTTTATCACCAAGATGAACAGCTGGCTGGGCGAGGGCTCTGCCCGTCACTACGCCATCTCTGACAAGGGGGCTTACGCGGCATGGCTGTAATGACCGACGTGTGCGAGGCCACGCAAGGCCTGATTGAGTATGCCATTCATCGATCCATGATCGGTCAGGACGATCGCATCTGGGCATACAACACCATTCTGGAGTGCATCGGTGCTACGGGCCCGGCGCTCGACATGGCCTGGGCGCTCCAGGTCGAGAAACTCTCGCTCTTGCACCCCGATACCCTGCCCGACTTTGACCTGGAGGGCACGCTCGCCGCGCTTTCCGAGGCCGCCGTTGCCAACGGTGCTGCCGAGGACACGGTGTCGGGCCGCGACCGCATCGCCATGCGCATCATGGGCGCGCTCATGCCGAGGCCTTCGGTTGTAAACGAGGAGTTCAACGGCCGCATGGGCGTCAACGAGCCCCGCGCCGCGACCGACTGGTTCTACGGTCTGTGCTGCGACGCCGGTTACGTGCGCCGCGCCGCCATCGCGCGCAACATCAAATGGCGCACCCCCACCAACTGGGGCGACCTGGAGATCACCATCAACCTGTCGAAGCCCGAGAAGGACCCGCGCGACATTGCCGCAGCCGGCGCCGCAAAGAACACGGGTGAGAAGTATCCCGCCTGCCAGCTGTGCATCGAGAACGAGGGCTATCCCGGACGCTCCGCCGCAGCCGACGGCGGCGCTCACCCCGCTCGCCAGAACCTGCGCGTTATCCCCATCCAGCTCGACGGCGAGCGCTGGGGCCTCCAGTACAGCCCGTACGCGTACTTTAACGAGCACTGCATTGCTATGAGCTCCGAGCATCGCCCGATGCACGTCGACCGCAAGGGGCTGACCTGCCTGCTCGATTTTGTGGACCTGTTCCCGCACTACTTTATTGGCTCCAACGCCGACCTGCCCATCGTGGGCGGCTCGATTCTGTCGCACGACCACTTCCAGGGCGGCGCGCACGAGTTCCCCATGATGCATGCCGCCGAGGTCTCGCAGTTTAGCGTGCCCGGCTTTGACCAGGTCAGCGGCACCGTATTGCAGTGGCCGCTTTCGGTGCTGCGACTGCGCTCGCACGACCGCGCCCAGCTGCTCGACGCCGCCGAGAAGATTATCCTCGCTTGGCGCGAGTGGACCGATGAGTCGGTTGGCGTCGTCGCGCGCACAGCCGACGGCGTTGCGCATAACACCGTGACGCCCGTCATCCGCCGCGTCGACTCCCGCGGCAATGCTGGCGGCGAGATCTACGAGGCCTACCTGGCGCTTCGCTGTAACATCACGACCGACGAGCATCCGCTGGGTGTTTTCCACCCGCATGCCGAGTATCACCATATTAAAAAGGAAAACATCGGCCTGATCGAGGTCATGGGCCTGGCTATTCTTCCGCCGCGCCTGGTTCCCGAGCTCGGCGCTGTCCGCGAGCATCTGCTGGCAGCCAAGGCCGATGCCAGCTACGACCTTGCCGGTGCGCTCGAGGGCGATGATCTATGCCGCAGCCACGCCGCATGGGCCGAGGATGTCTATGCCCGCCGCGCCGACGAACTTACGGCCGACAACGCCATCGATATCCTGCACGAGGAGGTCGGCGTGGTATTTGGCCACGTGCTCGACAACGCCGGCGTCTTTAAGTGGGACGAAGCTGGCCGCGCCGCCCAACAGCGCTTTATCGACTCACTGTAATGATCCCTTGGGGACGGAGGAAAACGGATCATTTCGTCTTCAAGACAACTGCGCCCGCCGGCAACATCGCCGGCGGGCGCAGTTTTTGAGTGTAGTCATTGGGGTCATTCTTAAGGGGCGTTCTTAAACGACTAGTCATTAAAGAGCGTCCCCAATGACTACTTGCGACCAAGGCAACGCCGGTGTCTTGGCAACGACAGCGAAAACGCCCCTAAGCGAGCAAGGTGACGTGAAAGAGGAGGGCATTGACCTTTTGGTCATGCCCGACGATTGAACGTCAGATTGCCGCTTAGGGGCGTTTGCAGCGTCGCGCCGTTACGCGGTTTGGTAAAACCGCGTAACCCTACAGTTCAGTCACGACAACGCTGTTGTAGATCTCGTCCCAGCGGTCCATGACCAGGTGGCCAGTCTTGGGATCCATGGCGTTGAGCTTGCCGCAGGTATTGGCGGTCTTGAGCACCGTGATGTCGTCGGCACCAGCAGCAATGGCATGCGCAAAGCCGGCGATGGTCGAGTCGCCGGAACCCGTCGCGTTCACTGCCGCAATCGCGGGCGTCTTGGCGCGGAACGCGCGACCCTCATGGAAGCCCACCGAGCCGGCAGTGCCCATCGAAACGACAACCCAAGGGATACCGGCAAAGCGGCCATCGGCGGCAAGCGCCTCACGCAAGGCATCGATATCATCGGTCGTAAAGGACGTACCTAGCAGGCCATTAATCTCGGTCAGGTTGGGCTTTACGAGCTCAGGCTTAGCGTCGGACTCCAGCGCGGCCTCCAGCGATGCACCCGAGGTGTCGAGCAGCACCTTAGCGCCCGCCTCCTCGGCGATCTTGACGAGCTCGGCATAGTAGCCGGCATCGACGCCACGCGGCAGCGAGCCCGAAAGCGTCACAACGTCCGCCTTCGCTGCAAGCTCGGCGAACTTGGCCGTAAAGGCCTCGAGCTCGGCCGGGGCGATCTGCGGGCCGCTCTCCAGCAGCTCGGTCTGATTACCCTCGTGCAGAATATTCAGGCAAATGCGCGTCTCACCGGCGATGGGCACAAAGTCATTCTTGACGCCATCGGCATCCATGAGCTCGGCCATATAGGCACCCATGTGGCCGCCAAGCAGGCCGGTCGCGAGCACGTCGTCACCCAGCTGCAGCAGCACACGGCTCACGTTGAGGCCCTTGCCACCAGCGGTCTTTTCGGGCATCACGCGGTTAACATCGTCGATGATCAGCTTGTCGAGCTGATAGCGCGTATCAATCGACGGGTTCATGGTAACGGTCAGAATCATGTTGGACTCCTGTTTAGAAAACCGGCCCGCGCCCCTCACAGAAACGCGAGCCGTCAATTAAAAAGCTGCAGAATGCCGGGTACCGCCAAAACGACGCACACGAGCTCAGCAAGCAAAAGTTTTATCAGAGTAGCTCGCACGCCAGATGGCTTCGCAGCGTCGACTGGTCTGGCGTTCGGTAGAACGCCGGAACCTCCTTAGTCGTGGTATTCGCCGCGGTCCCACTTCTCCAGGAACTCGTCAAAGAAGTGCAGGTCGGCCTGAGCCTCGGCGTCGGCCTTATTGCAGGCATCGATCTTGGCGATCAAGGCATCGTGCTCGGGAGTCTTGTCGTAGGGCTCCTCCAGGAAGGCAAGCATGATGTCGGCCATCAGGAACTCGCCGGTGATCTTGCCGCCAAAGCCCACGATGTTGGCGTTGAGCTCGCGACGGGCATACAGGGCAGAGGTCATGTCGCGAACCAGGGCGCAGCGGGCGCCGGGAACCTTGTTGACGGCGTTGGTGATGCCGATGCCGGTGCCGCACAGGGCCACGCCAAAGTCAGCCTTGCCGCTGGCAACAGCCTCGCCCACGGCCTTGCCGTAGATGGGGTAGTGCGTACGGGTGTGGCTGTAGGTGCCGCAGTCGAGCACCTTGTAGCCAGCCTGCTCCAGGCGGTCGGCCAGATAGATCTTCTCGTCCGTAACGATATGGTCACAACCGATTGCGATGGTCTTCTTCATCAGAACGTCCTTTCGTCTGAATTCACAAGTTGAGGTAGAAGTTCGAGTTCTCGGTGGCTCTCGTTAGGCCATCTTGTTGAGCATGTCGACACGGATCTGGTGACGGCCGCCAGCATACTGGGCGCGCAGGAACTCGCGGGCGATCTTCTTTGCGACCTCGGTGCCCACAACGCCCGGGCCCATGGTGACCATGCGCGAGCCGTTGTGCTCGCGGGTCATGTAAGCGGAACGCTCGTCGGAAATGTTGGCGACGACCATGCCCTTGATCTTGACGGCGGCCATATAGGAGCCGACACCGTACTTATCGAATGCGAAGCCCTGGGAATCCTTGTGCTCCAGCAGGTCCTTGGCAACGGCGGTCGCGGAATCGACAAAGTCCGCGGCAGGGGTCTCGGAATAGTCGACGACCTCGTGACCGTCGGCGATGAGCATCTCCTTGATGGACTCCTTCATCGACATACCGTCGGCATCGGAAGCGATTACAACTCTCATGACATCCTCCTTGAGAGATACGCAGGTGCGTAGTTTCTGTTTGGAAGTGTTGAATCGCGTTCAGGTCCGGGCATCTGAATGTGCGGTTCTTCACTGTTCATGTTTATTTGAACACATTCGAACAGTAACTGCAACAACTATTTGTTTATCTTTGTTCTTTTTTGAACAAATATCGTTCACGGATGATTGCTGACCGTTTGAGCCGGGCGCGGACGTAGCGACCATGTGTTCAACAAATCAGAACCACCCTTAAAAAGGGTGGTTTGCTCTTAGGGTATAAC
>NZ_QSIL01000006.1 GCF_003469185.1 Collinsella sp. AM34-10
CACTGAATGTGTCCATCCTCGCAGTATCCGGTTCTCAAGGTGCACGCCTTGCGGCTCATCCGGTCCCACCGGGCCGCGCGGCAAGGAGATATATTGCCAGACCGGAGGGGCCCCGGGGGCGGGAATCTGGGCCTCCACGGTTCCTACACAAATGAGGATGGGACCTTCTCTGTGAGAGACTAGAAAGAACAGGGCCGCGGCCCCCCTATTAGAGCGGCCCTTCGGTTTTCCAACGGTTAAGCTTCGGCCGCATTAATGGCTGTATACCCATTAGAAATGGGACATAGCAGCGTTAACGAGTTCAAAAACGATTAGTCCAATAAGAGCCGCTGCGGCAAACTTGATGGCATTCGCAAGCTGTGGATGCTCGTAAGCCCAGCCCGTCCTCGTCTCTTCGCTGTCCGCCTTCTTTCCGTCCAAGAAGTCGGATATCTCTTGATACGTCACCAAATCATTCTTCTTCTTGATATGTTCCGCTGCAAGCGCGCAGCACATTGCGCCAGCACCAAAGACGCCTGCCAACACCATCGTCGGAACGCACTGGACCATCCCCCACCCGTGGTTTTGTTGCCACATGAGCCAGGCCATAGAGACGGTAAACGCAAGAAGCCCAGCCAACATCCCCGCACCCAAGCGATAGAGCGTGCCCCTATCGCGTTCAACCCTTTCTCTAATTATTGAAATGTCGCCTTTAACAAGCTCGTCAATCGTTACATCCAGTTGTTCAGACAGCAGTAGGAGACTCTGGATGTCGGGGTACGTTTTACCGCGCTCCCAATTACTGATGGTCTGACGTGTTACAAAAATGCGCCTTGCAAGATCCTCCTGGGACAAACCAGCATCGAGTCGATACTGTTTAAGGTGTTTTGGCAGCTGCATGGCGTTCCCTTCGAATGCATCTCAACTCTTATTGGGCGGCTACACAACAGAAGCCGGCAAGCAAAGCGTAATCCCAAAATCAAACCCATACGGATGGCTGCGCGCAGATTAGAGTGTCAAAAATCTTTGACACATACGCTACCTGCTCTTTCTTGCAACTCGGACGCTATCGAATTGATCGGTTTGGCTACGTCCCAAATCGATCACATCCCTAATCAATCAAAAAGGGGCGCTTCCGGATTGGAAGCGCCCCTTTAAGATGCAAGAAGCAATTAAGCCTCGAGAGCCTTCTTGGCAATGGCAGCCAGCTCGTTGAAGGACTCGATGTCCTCGTAAGCCATCTGAGCCAGAACCTTGCGGTCGAGCTCGATGCCGGCAACCTTCAGGCCGTGCATGAACTGAGAGTAAGAGATGTCGTTCAGGCGAGCGGCAGCGTTGATGCGGGTGATCCAGAGAGAGCGGATTTCGCGCTTCTTGTTGCGGCGATCACGATACTGATACTGCAGGGAGTGCTGGACCTGCTCTTTAGCATGCTTGTAAGTACGCGAAGCGGCACCGTAGTAACCCTTCGCACGGTGCATAACGGTACGGCGCTTCTTCTTGGCGGCAACAGCGCGCTTAATACGTGCCATGTTCTATCAACTCCTAGACGGTAAAACGAAAAACGGGAACGCGAACTTAGGCGAGACGCGACTTGATGACCTTGCGGTCGGCAGCGGCGATCTCGGTCTCCTGACGGAAGCCGCGCTTACGCTTGGTGGACTTCTTGCTCAGGATGTGGCTCTTGAAAGCCTTGGCGCGCATAAGCTTGCCGGTGCCAGTCTTGCGGAAACGCTTCTTGGTGCCGCTGTGGGACTTCATCTTAGGCATGAAATACTCCTTAATCGGTTACAGAACACTAGTTACTTGGTATCGCTTGCCGCTTTATCCTCATCGAAGGCGCCCTTAATCGGGGCGAGCAGCATAAGCATGTTACGGCCTTCCATCTTAGGCTTGGACTCGACCGTAGCGTAAGGCTTGAGATCCTCGGCGAGACGCTCGAGAACGTTAAGACCCTGCTCCGGGTGAGCCATCTCACGGCCGCGGAACATGATGGTGATCTTAACGCGTGCGCCCTTCTTGAGGAAACGCAGAACGTGGCCCTTCTTGGTCTCGTAATCGCCAACGTCGATCTTGGGTCGGAACTTCATTTCCTTGACCTCGACCTTAGACTGGTTCTTACGAGCGGCCTTGGCCTTCATGGCCTGCTGGTACTTGAACTTACCGTAGTCCATGACCTTGCAGACCGGCGGCTCCGCGTTGGGAGCGATCTCGACCAGGTCGAGACCCTGATCGTCAGCGACGCGCTGGGCATCGCGGATGGCGAACAGGCCGAGCTGAGAGCCATCGACGCCAATCAAACGGCACGAAGATGCAGTGATCTCGTCGTTGATGCGGGTGTCATCAGACTTAGCTATTTTCCCTACCTCCATTCATAAAAAAATAACCCGGCGCTTCTTTGCAACCAGGTCGTACACATAGACATCCTCGATACGAGGAAGGGAATCTAAGTTGTATGACCAGTCAGCTGCTCATTGGCGCCAAAAGGTGGGAACCCTCGGGTTCCTCTTTAGGGCATTGCGGGAACAACGCCTTGCGAATAATAACACGTATAGTGCGCTATCACATTACGTACACGAAAAAGGGGGTCTTGACCCCCTTGAACGCTCAGTTGCATGTATGGTGCCCGAGGCGAGACTCGAACTCGCACGTTGTTGCCAACGGTGGATTTTGAGTCCACTGCGTCTGCCAATTCCGCCACTCGGGCACGTAATGCGTGAGTTAGTTTATCACAGCTTTCTGTTGATTAGTCCGAAAATGGAACTTCGAGCATTTCGATGAGTTCGACCGTGCGGAGCATCTCACGCTGACGGCATCCGCGACCGTCGACCGAAGCCTCACCCATCTGGTTATCGTAAGGGTCCTCGCGCATGCCGTCGAAAGAGGGCTCAAACTCTGCCTGGAATCGATTGTTGGCCACCATACGCCACGGGTCGAGATTGCCAAAGTAGTGATGGCGGCGCCACTCCTCCCCCATCCTGCGAGCAGAAGATCCAAATGACACGTCGGCGTTGAGCCAACCGGTCTGCGGCGTATAGAACTCTGCCCAGTCGTGCGGCCCCACCGAATCGGGCGCAACATACAGGCCGCTCTGCCAACGGGCAGGCACGCCCGCGATACGGCACATGGTGATGAACGTGAGCGCCATAACGCCGCAATCGCCACGGAGCGAATGCGCGCAGTCATCGGCAATAGATCCCAAAAGCAGGTACGGCGGCTGATAGCGATAGTCGATATGCTGCGTCAGGTAATCATAGATAGCACGGGCGCGATCGAGCGGATCCTCGAGTCCGTCAACAACACCGGCCGTCAGCTGCTGCAGATACGGCGTGAATGCAATGTGCGGACGGTCCTCGGAAATATCTTCGGGCAACGGCGCGTCCATACAGGGATGCGCTGGAAGTGCACCCCCATAGATATCGCGATAAGCGGCATCGATTTGATAGCGATAGGTCACCGAGAATGTGCGATCGGTCGAGGAGACCCACGAGGCAGTACGCGCCGAGGCGCTCGCAGGAGCAATGGCCCCCTCCGGCGTCATATCAAGTATCTCGACCTGGGACTGCTGGCGGCAGGCGGCGGCAACGGGAAGCCACGCGCGAACGGTCTCCCCCTCCAAAGCACCGGGGACAGACACGCATGCCTTAAGCGTAATGGTGCGAGACAGCCCGCCCTGCGACTCCATCTCCTCGAGCATCTGGTTGCGCAGCGCAATTCCATCCGCAGAATCGGGACGCAGACCCGGAACCTCCTTGGGATACACGCGCAAAGAATCAAGGAAGTTGTCAAGAACGAACAGCTCGCCATCGATAAAGCGCCAATCGATACGCTTGCGGTCAATCAGGTCGTCAAACTGCTCTTCGGTAAACTCAGGCCACTCCTCGCGGATCATCTCGATAGCCCGATCACGCGACACCGAAAAATGAAGCGGCGTCTCGATCATGCGATACCGCTCGGCGCGAACGCAGGCAGCCAGCGAAGGCTCAGGGTTCTGCTCCAAAAGGCGATCGCAGGCGGCAACAGCCTGCGTCAAATACCCGGCATCCTTAAGACGAAGAATCTCAGGCGGTAGCCCAATATCGAGATGGCGAAAATCATCACAGCAAACATCAACAGAGCAACCAACAGGACCCTCGTCAATAACCTTCCCATCCGAAGGCAGCACATCAATAACAGCCACACCAAACTCCAAGTCATTCGAACTCCTGGAGTCCATTGTAACGAGATAGAAAGAAAGCCCCAACAAGGGAGCCATCAACGCCGCTGAACGGTACCTATAAAAATGAATTCAGCCCAGTAACCCTGTAGCGAGTTAACAAAGGAGGCCCCGTTCACCCGGAGCTTTTCCCATTGCGCGACTTCTGGCGAAGCCAGTAGCCACCTTAATTCAGACTCGTAACCCTGCGGCGATAAACGAAGGAAGCCCCGTCCCCCGGAACTGTTTCCTTGGCGCGACTTCTGGCGAAGCCAGGTGAGCGCAAAGGAAACAGTGTAGGGGGACGGGGCTTCCGGCGGGAAGTTTAGCGACGCTTACGCCTTGTTGACGGAGCCAAACTCCTCCATGAGCTCCTTGGTGCGGGCAACGATGTTGTCGCGGCCAGGCTTGAGGAGCTTGCGGGGGTCAAAGCCCTTGCCCTGCTGATCCTTGCCAGCCTCGATGTACTCGCGAACGCCCTTGGCGAAGACGAGCTGCAGGTCGGTGTTGACGTTGATCTTGGAGATACCCAGGGAGATGGCCTTCTTGATCTGATCCTCGGGGATGCCGGTGCCACCGTGCAGGACGAGGGGCAGGTCGCCGGTCTGGGCCTTAATCTCGCCCAGACGCTCGAAGGAAAGGCCAGCCCAGTCGGCAGGGTACACGCCGTGGATGTTGCCGATACCGCAGGCGAGGAAGTCGACGCCCAGGTCAGCGATCTGCTTGCACTCAGCAGGATCAGCGAGCTCGCCGCTGGAGGTCACGCCGTCCTCGGTGCCGCCGATGCCGCCGACCTCGGCCTCGATGGACATGCCCTTGGAGTGGGCAAGCTCAACGAGCTCCTTGGTGCGGTCGAGGTTAAGCTGGAAGGTCTCCTCGTGAGAGCCGTCATACATGATGGACGTAAAGCCGGCCTCGATGCACTTGAAGCAGTCCTCGTAAGAACCGTGATCGAGGTGAAGGGCGACGGGAACGGTAACGCCCGTGGCCTCGACGGCAGCCTTGACCATGTCGGCGCAGACCTTGAAACCGCCCATCCACTTGGCGGCACCAGCGGTGCACTGAAGGATCAGCGGAGACTTGGCCTCCTCGGCGGCCTGGAGAATAGCCAGGGTCCACTCGAGGTTGTTGGTGTTGAAGGCACCGAGACCGTACTTGCCGGCCTCGGCCTTCTTGAGCATGTCTGCTGCGTTGACGAGCATAAAAGAAACCTCCTGTAAGGTTGCTCCGATAACGCCTGAGATTTTACCACGGCGCACCCGAGCATAAACGTTCGTTTGTTCACGAATATCGTCCAAACAGACTTTTTTTAACCGTTTGCCCTACGGAATCGACCCGTTGGGGAAAATAGCTTGACGTTTGGACGTTCCTCGTGCTTCGGAAGCTGACTATAAAGCTACACCTGCATGAAAGGGTTCTGCATGAGCTCGCGTGCCATGGTGGTCGAATCGCCATGACCGGTTAGGCAAACGGTATTGGGCGGGAGAAGCCGGGCGAGCTTGGAGAGCGAGCGCAGAATCGCCGCCTCGTCTCCTCCAGAAAGATCGGTACGGCCGTGCCCGCCGGGAAAGAGCGTGTCCCCCACGAAAGCAATATTTCCCTGCTCTGTTGCGGCGAATAGAACGATGCCCCCCGGCGTATGCCCAGGCACCTCGATAACCTGCAGACAAATGTCGCCTAGTTCAATGGTATCGCCCTCGGCAAGCAGCCGCGTCGGCTCGCCTGGATCGGGCGTCTCGATGCCCCACATCGCTCGCTGTTCCTCGATATTCGCATGCGGCACAGCTGCGTCCTTGCCGCACAGTTCGTACAGGGCGTCAGCGCCAACGGCGGCACGAACTCCAGCGACACCGCCAACATGGTCGGCATGACCATGCGTGCAGACGGAACCGAGCACTTGCACATCAGGGCGTTCGGCTCGGATATGCGCAACGAGGCTTTCGCCTTCCCAAGCGGGATCGATAATCAAGCATTCGCCACTCGAAATAACGGCGTAACTGTTGGTCTGGATGGGGCCGTTTACAAGCGCCTCAATCGAAGCCGTACCCCGAGGAGTTAAGTCCAAAGCCGCAGCGTCCATGCGTGCGCCCTCTTTCTATAAACGTCGAGGCACCAAACGATGCCTCGAACGTAGCCAATATCATTACTGTCGCGCGCTCGTTACGCCTATACGCGACGCTTGAGCTGAGCCCCACCCTCGCCAGGCATCAAACGGCGTGCGTCATAGACCGAGTCGACGCTGCTAATGGATGCCAGTAGCGGATCCAGGCCGCTCGCATCCGAAATCTCGACCATAAAGCGCAGGGTTGCAATACCCTCGCGGTTAGTCGAGGTGGCGGCGGAAAGAATATTGCCGCCTGCATCGCCAATGGCGATGGTGACGTCCTTGAGCAGGCCCATGCGGTCCAGGCACTCGACCACAATCTCGACCTGGAAAAGCGTATCGGCAGCACCATCCCACTCTACGTCAATCATGCGCTCGGGATGCTCCATGAGGCCCTTGACGTTGGGGCAGTTGGCGCGATGTACCGAGACGCCTCGGCCGCGCGTGATAAAGCCGACGATATCGTCGCCCGTTACCGGATTGCAGCAATGCGCTAGACGAACTAGCAGGCCGCTGTTGCTCTCGCCCTTGACGATAATGCCGTTACTTGCGCTCTTGCCACGCTTTTGCGGCTTGCGATTGGAGCCGCGGGCAGGCTGCTTGACGACCTCGGCGATGGCCTCGGCCTTGGTGAGCTGTTCCTCGGGTTTGGGGTCCAAGATTTGCTCGACTTTATTGCCCACGGCGCGTGGGGCGACTTTGCCCGCGCCAACGGCTGCGAACAGGTCCTCGAGCTGCTTGTAGTTAAACTGCTCCGCCACGGCATTGAGCGCACGCGTGGATCGCGGCGTAGAGATGCCGTACCCGCGCTTACGCAGGTCCTTGGCCAGTATATCGCGACCGGCCGCAGCGTCATCGTCTTTGGTCGCGGCGGCGAAGTAACGGCGAATCTTTGACTTGGCCGAAGGCGTCTTGACGATCTTGAGCCAATCGCGCGACGGCTTAGAACTCTTGTTGGTCAAAATCTCGACACGGTCACCCGTCTTGATTTCGTGCGTGAGCGGCGCCACCACACCGTTGATCTTGGCGCCGACGCAGTGGTTACCGACCTCGGTATGAACGGCGTAGGCAAAGTCGAGCGGTGTAGAGCCGGCACGAAGCGCCATGACCTCGCCCTTGGGCGTAAAGACAAAAATTTCCTGGTCGAACAAGTCGACCTTCAGCGAATGCAGGTATTCCTTGGCATCGGTGATCTCATCAGACGCAGCCCAATCGAGCGAATGTTTGAGCCAGTTAATCTGGTCGTCCAGACGCTGGGCATCATTGGTCTTAGACGCAGACGATCCGCCCGACTTCTTATAGAGCCAGTGGGCGGCAATGCCGTACTCTGCCTGCTCGTGCATCTCATAGGTTCGAATCTGAATCTCAAGCGGGCGGGCCGTGGGGCCGATAACCGTCGTATGGAGTGACTGGTAGTTATTGACCTTGGGCATGGCGATATAGTCTTTAAAGCGACCGGGCATGGGATGCCACAAGGTATGCACGGCACCAAGCGTGGAATAGCAATCGCGCACCGAATGAGTGATGACGCGCAGCGCCACCAGGTCGTAAATCTCGGAGAACTCCTTGCCCTTGCGCTTCATCTTTTGATAGATGGACCAATAGTGCTTGGAACGACCGTTGATCTGAAAGCCCTCAAGACCAATGCGATTGAGCTCATCAGTGAGCGTCTTGATGGTCTCGGCCAGATAACGCTCGCGAACCTCGCGCGACTCGGCCACCATGCGCGCGATGCGCTGGTAGGCATCGGGCTCCAAGTAGAAGAAGGACAGGTCCTCGAGCTCCCACTTGATTGAGCTCATGCCCAGGCGGTCGGCCAGAGGCGCGTATACGTCCATGGTCTCGCGCGCCTTAAACAGACGGCGGTCCTCGCGCAGGGCGGCAAGCGTGCGCATGTTATGCAGGCGGTCGGCGAGTTTGACGATGATGACGCGGATGTCCTTGGACATGGCGAGGAACATCTTACGCAGCGTGAGGGCCTGCTTCTCGTCCATGCTGTCTACTTCGATGTTGGTGAGCTTAGTCACGCCATCGACGAGCTCGGCCACCGTATCACCAAACAGGCCGGAAACATCGGTAAGCGAGGTCTCGGTATCCTCGACGGTATCGTGCAACAGCGCGGCGCACACCACATCGCAGTCCATCTTAAGATCGGCCAAAATGATGGCAACCTCGACGGGATGGTTAATGTACATCTCGCCCGAGCGCCGCTTTTGGTTGCAGTGCTTCTCGGCAGCAAAGCAGTAGGCCTGCTCCACCTTGGAGAAGTCGTCCTCGTTCATATATTTGAGGCACAGACGCTCCAGCTTGTCGTAGCTGTCCGCCATAATCTCGGGCGGCAGCTCATCGGCATGCTTATAGTGCTCCATCTCCGAAAACGGCTGGAGGGTGGAATCATGGGCGGTACGGGCTGCGGCATCCATCGAGGTCCCCTTCCCCTAGGCCCGCGGTACGATCGGGCGGTTAACTTTGGCTAGCATATCAGAAGCGCACGAATCGAGTGCCCAGCTCCGAAAAGCCGTGAACTCCATGCGCGAGCGCAAGCCCTCCAAATAGCGAATTGACCTGCTTAATTGCACGCGACCGGGGTTTTCCGCCATCGCGATGCGACGCGTATCGTCAAACCCCGAAACGCGGCAGAAACCGAGTTCTTCGAAGATTCCCAGGCCGCTTTCCACTGAGCGCTCGTCGACCGGCGTGCGGGCATCGATGGCAAGACACATCTGCGCAATGTCGATATCGCTCGCGCAGAATGAATCGTCCCCCGTCTTGCCACGGTTGGAGCGCCACATGGTCTGCAGCGCTCGATAGAGCGTGACAAGCTCATCGCGCTCGGGCGCGTAACAATCGAGCAGGCGCTCATTAATACGAGCGTCACGCGACGAATAGAGCAGGTGAATCATGGCGGGCTGTCCATCGCGGCCGGCACGACCACTCATCTGGTTAAACTCAATCGCACCAAACGGCATGTGGTAGAGCACGACATGACGGATATCGGGCAGGTTGACGCCCTCACCGAAGGCCGAAGTTGAAACGATGCAGCTGAGACTTCCGTCTCTAAAGGCTTCCTCGACACGGCGGCGATCGGAGCGCGCAAGCCCGGCGTTATAGAACGCAATATGAGTCGCGCAGTCGGGCACGCGTTTGCGCAACGTCTTGGCAAGCGCCACGGACTGGTCGCGCGAGTTCACGTAGATAACGGTCTTCTCCCCCGTCGCCACGATCGACACCAGGCGATTTTCGCGGCTCGCAAGGTCACGGTCGTCCTCGAGTTGTAGGTTCTCGCGAACGGTCTCGTCGACCACCGTCCTGGTAATCGGCAATACACGAGCAAGCTCCGCCACGACTGGGGCCGTCGCGGTAGCCGTTGCCGCCATGACAACGGGATCGCCCAGGGCTTTGAGAATATCGGGCATGTCGAGGTAGGCGCTCCGGTCGCCGCCTTTGGCAAGACCGGCATGGTGTGCCTCATCGATAACGACAAAGCCAATACGTCCAGAACGCGCAAAGCGATCGCGATGGATAGACAGGAACTCCGGCGTCGTGAGAACGATGCCGGTGCGGCCCGAAGCCAGGCCGGCAAACACGTCATCGCGCGCCGCCTCCACGGTCTCGCCGGTCAGCACGCCAACGCCAATGCCGAGCGCGGCCATCGTCGAGGAAAGGTGATAGGCCTGGTCGGCAACGAGTGCGCGCAGCGGATAGACAAAGATGCTCGCACGCCCGCGAAGGACTGCCTCGCGTGCGGCATGTACATGAAAAATCAGAGACTTGCCGCGACCCGTTCCCATAACGGCCAAAACGCTCTGGTGGTCGGCCAGGGCGTCAAGCGCCTCGACCTGTGCGCGGTGCGGCTGGTTCGATCCGATAAAGCTGTGAATGAGCGAGCGCGTGAGCTCGGTATAGGAAAGCTGAGCGAGCGTTTCGCGTTTACGCGACTCCAGGCGCAGGCCAGAATCCGCCGGTTGTACGCCGCGGCGAAGCTCACATGCCGGATCGTCAATATTGGGCGCCGTGGCATCGCGCACCAAGACATCTTTGATCATGAGTTTGGGCTTCACGCGCCCCTGCCAATGCTCGGCAACGGCCTCGAACACCAAGTCGACGGCGCTGTCGCAATTGATAAGCCTGTCGATCTGCGGCACACGAAACATGATGGCCGGCACACTTGCGGCGCCATCCGTCGCCACGAAACGCATATGCTCGCCGGTCTTACCCACCACGGCGCGGTCACACATCGTCACACCCTCGGCAGCCAGCAGCGGCACCTTATTACCCTGGCCAAACGGCTCAAGGCGGGAAATCTGCTCGATGGTCTCGATATTCAATTCGGAAAGGTCGACCGTGGCGGCAACCTCGTCGGTGTCCTCAAAGTCCTCGGCGGGAAGCTCGGACAACACGGCGGAAAGACGTCGACGAAACTCATCGAGCTTAGACGCCTCGATGGTCACGCCCACCGCACCGGCATGCCCGCCGCGGCGAATCAGCAGGTCGGAGCAGCGCTCGACGGCTTCGAACAGGTTGACTTTGCCCACCGAGCGGCCCGAGCCACGCGCTATACCGTCCTCGATAGAGAAAAGCAGCGCCGGCACGTGATATCGGTTGGTGAGGCGGCTCGCCACGATGCCCTTAACGCCCTCGTGCCAGCCTTCTCCGCCCACGACAATCGCGCGCCCGCCGTCATAGGTCTCCTCGACCTTTGCCATGGCATCGCGCGTGAGCTCCGCCTCGATCTCGCGACGCTGGCGGTTGATCTCCTCGAGCTCGGCCGCCAGCGCGCTTGCCTCGATAGGATCATGGGCAAGCAGCAGGTCGAGCGCCAGCTTGGGATCAGCCATGCGGCCGGCGGCGTTTAAGCGGGGAATGAGCGAGAACGACAGGCCGTCGGCCGTAATGGTAGAAAGGTCGGCCTTGGCGAGCGCTGCAAGCGCGATGTAGCCGGGACGAGCCGTCACGCGCATCTGCTGGATACCCTCGGCGACCAGAGCGCGATTCTCGGGCGTCAATGGCATCATGTCGGACACGGTGCCCAGCGCCGCGACCTCTATCAGCGAACGCCAATACGACGGCTTGCCCAAACGCTCGCCCAGGACCTGCACCAGCTTGAGCGCCACGCCAGCACCGGCGAGCTCGCGCGAGGGGCCCTTGTCCTCGAGTTTAGGGTCGGTCAGGGGCACGCCCTGCGGCACCTGATCGGAGGGCTCGTGATGGTCCGTGACCACCAAATCGATCCCCAGGCTCTCCAGATAGGAAACCTCTTCTTTGGCGGCAATGCCGTTATCGACGGTCACGATCAGCTGGGGACGAGCGAGCTCGTTAACGCGGTCGAGCGCCGCGCGCGAAAGACCATAACCCTCGTCAAAGCGGTGCGGGATAAACGGTGTGACATCGGCGCCAAACGTCCGCAGCGCCTCGGTCAACAGACAAGTCGACGTAATGCCGTCGACGTCAAAATCGCCGAAGACCGCAATGTGCTCGTTGTTGCGAATAGCACGCTCGACGCGGTCGGCAACGACCGACATGCCCGGGATAATGAGTGGGTCGGCCCAGTCGCGATCGAGCGAAGGCGTCAAAAATAGCTGTCCTTCCTCAATCGAGGCAATACCGTGCGCGACCATAATGCGCGCCACCAGTCCGGGAATACCCAGACCAGCCGAAAGCTCCTTTTCGAGCCCGGGGTTTTGCTGAGCGACCGCCCAGCGATGCGTCGTCTTAAGCGATGACATAGGCGCCCACCCCCGATAGGGGCAGGTCGCCGCGATACCTCTCACGGTTCATAGCGATGAGTCCTCTGTGTATGCCCGCTTCGGCAGGCAGATCTGTTGAACGGATTTATTATACCGTGCGGCACGGACGCAGAACCTCGCAGCGCGCCGCGGTTTCGGTAAACGATGACGGTAATAGCCTCGAAATAATCGAGCGTTTCAGCCGCACGGACGCATACGAGCGTCTAGCATATCCATACAAACGAGTTCGCGGATAAAGGGAGTCACGGGACATATGAAGCAATGGGCTGGACTGGGCAAGTTTCTCGCGGGGCATATGCAGATCATCGTTCCGATTTGCGTGGCGCTCGGCGTGCTCTTTCCCCAGCAGATCGGCGTGCTCAAGCCCATTGTTCCCGCCCTCTTCGCCTTTATGACGTTCCAAGGCGCGCTCAGTAACACCTTCCACCAGGTCGCTGAGGTGTTCCGCCGTCCCCTGCACCTGATTTTGGCACTGCTCGTCTCGGCGGTGCTCATTCCCATAGCAGCCTATGCCATAGGGTCACTCTTCTTTGGCTCCAACCCCAACCTTGTCTGCGGCATCGTGCTCGAGTACAGCGTACCCGTAGCAGTCACTGCCTTTATGTGGATTAGCATGTTCGGCGGCAACGGCCCGCTCGCGCTCACCATTATCCTGACGTCCTCGGTTATCTCGCCTGTGACGATTCCGCTCACGCTGAAGCTCTTGCTGGGTGCCACCGTCTCGATTGATGTGCCGAGCATGATGCAAGACATGGCCTTTATGATCGCCATCCCCGCCGTGCTCGGCATCGTCATTAACGAGCTCACGCGCGGATGGGGGCACGAAAAACTCTCCCCCGCGCTTTCGCCCGCCTGCAAGTTCATGATGATGGGTGTTATCGCGTCCAACTCCACCGCCATGAGCGAGTACGTGCTGCACATGAACGCAGTGCGCCTGGAAGTCGCCCTCTTTATTCTGGCGTTCGCCATCAGCGGCTTTGTCGTCGGTTTTCTGGTCGCCCGCGCGCTCCATCTGCCATATAACGAGACGACTACCATGTGCTTTACCTGCGGCATGCGTAACATCTCTTCGGGCGCCGTCATCGCCACGCAGTACTTTCCGAGCGAAGTCGTGTTTCCCGTCATGTGCGGAACGCTGTTTCAGCAGATACTCGCCTCGCTTATCGGACATCTCTTTGAGCGTCTGACCGGCGAGGAGCGCGCCGCCCAGCGCAAGCGGGTCGAGGCCGGCCGCGATGCCATGGCACGCTAGACTGTCCGCATTACGCGGGTGTTAGTCTTGCTATACGAGCGTTTCCAGATGCGCACGCAGGCGCTCAGCATCGATATCGAGCGTTGTCTCGGCATTGACCTGGGCCAAACGATAGCCGACAAAGTAGGGCGAAACCACCCAACGCGGCAGCGCCTTGGCAATGGTCCGACCGCCCAGGTGATAGAAGAACAAGTTGTACGACTCTGCGCGACCACCGTGGTGCTCGTTCAGGATATAGCGCAGAGCCACCTGGATCGCATCGGCGAAGAGATCTGCCTCGGCTTGGTCTCTTGTGTCATCGCTGGCGGCAATTCCCTGCGGGGCTGAAACGTTGACCTCAAAGAACCCCATGATCGGTTCGGTTGAGATGTTGGCCGCGATTCTCCCCTGTTGCCAGACATTGATGCCTTCGAAATTGGCGGAAGTCAACGAAGCATAGCCGTCTTCCTGCTCCAAACCCACAATCTGCATGTGCGGATGAACGAGACTACCGCCCGAGAGAGGACCCTTGTTCTTGTACATGAGCACGCTTCGATACTGCTGTGAATCGATCATCTGCTGCCAGCAATCCAGGGCAAACCTCATCACATGGTGGAGTTCATCTGGCTCATAGGTCGCCAGGTCGGCATCGTGATCGGCTGACTCGATCAGCACGGTTTGACGGGTGACGCGCAGGGTTTTGAACTTATTCTCGAGCCAGATGCAGTCGCCGTCGCGCCGGATGATATTGGCGAGTCCCTCGGTATCGCAAAAGGGGCACGCGGTGCCAGGGCGCCGGTTGTCGTCGGGCTTGCCGCTCGCCTGCTGAACGTCAAATACCAGCGCCACGGGTTACGCCTCCAGCGGCACGATCTTGGTGCCATGGAGCTCGGAGACGCCCAATGCCGCCGCCACGGTATCGCGGTTGGCCGTGGAAATGCCGCCGCCGGGAAGGATGGTCAGGCGGTCGCCCGCATACTCGACAAGACGCGATAGGTGCTCCAGATTGTCCTCGATCGGCGTTCCGGCAGCACCACCATGCGTCAGGATACGCGTGATGCCACAGTCGGCGAGCGTGTCGACAGCATCGATCTGAGTCTCGGGCGAGAGCTGGTCAAACGCCATGTGGAAGGTGATGTCAAGGGACTCGCGCTTGCACTCCTCGGTCGCGCAGCCCGCGGCCATCACGAGGGCGCCGAGTGTAAGTTCATCGAGCGCCCATCCGCCGGCACAAGGCTTGCAGCAGCCAAAGACCAAGCCGTCGGCGCCGGCGCTCACGGCAAGACCCAAGTCCATCTCCATCATGCGCAGCTCGTCCTGGTTGTAATGAAAGTCGCCACCACGCGGACGAATCATGCACATCACCTGTGCGTCATGCTCGTGAGCGTAGCTGACTGTAGCGCTGATAACGCCGGCGGAAGGCGTGGTGCCACCGACGGCGAGGTTGTCACACAGCTCAATGCGCCCCGCACCGGCCTCGATGGCCGCCGGCACTCGCTCAAAGTTCTCGGCACAAAACTCGTACAGCATAGATAGACCCCCAGATGACGCTTCTATTTCCACGCGGCATTGTCGCACGCCCCCATGAAGTTGCGGTGGAATAGGGACTGTTTTGGCCTCTGAGGCTCCCATTTAGTCCCTATTCCACCGCAACATAAAGGGGGCAGAACCAAAGTAACGCCGCAGGCAGAGGACGGACAGCGAGCGGGCACCAGAGCGAACAAATTGGCATGAAAAGAGGACGGCATAGACCTTCTGGTCATGCCGCCCTCTTTGAATGACAAGTTGTCGCTCTGGTGCCCGCGCAGCGTCGGCTGGTCCGCCGTTCGGCAGAACGGCGGAACCGCCTAACCGCCCAGATAGGCCTTACGCACGTTGTCGTCGTGCAGCAGCTCTTGGCCGGTGCCGGTCATGGTGATCTTGCCGGTCTCGAGCACGTAGCCGCGTGTGGCGATGGAAAGCGCCATCTGTGCGTTTTGCTCGACCAGGAGCACCGTGGTTCCGGCCTTATGCAGATCCTCGACGATCTGGAAGATCTGCTCAATCAGAATCGGTGCCAAGCCCATAGAGGGCTCATCGAGCATGAGCAGCTTAGGGTTACTCATAAGAGCGCGGCCCATGACGAGCATCTGCTGCTCGCCGCCCGAAAGGGTGCCGGCGACCTGGCGACGGCGCTCCTTCAGGCGCGGGAACTGCTCGTAGACGCGCTCAAGGCCCGGAGCAACCGTGGACTTTGGCTGCGTGTAGGCGCCCATCTCCAGGTTCTCCTCGACCGTCATCTGCAAGAAGGCGCGACGGCCCTCGGGGACCTGAGCCAAGCCCTTGCCCACCAGCTTGTCGGCAGGCGTATGGGTAATGTCCTCGCCCATAAACTTGATGGAGCCGGTCTTGGAACGCAGCAGGCCCGAGACGGTTTTAAGCGTCGTGGACTTGCCGGCACCGTTCGCACCGATCAGAGCCACGATCTCGCCCTCGTTGACGTTAAAGGAGATGTCCTTGATGGCGTGGATGGCGCCGTACCAGACATTGATGTTGTAGACGGAAAGCATCGGCTCTGCCATTTAGTTCTCCCCCTTATCCTGCTTGCCCAGATACGCCTCGATAACAGCGTCGTTGTTCTGGATTTCCTCGGCCGTGCCTTTGGCGATGACCTTACCAAAGTTGAGCACGCAGATACCCTCGCAAATATTCATGACGAGCGACATGTCGTGCTCGATAAGCATGATGGCGATACCAAAGGTGTCGCGAATCTTAACGATGTTCTCCATGAGTTCCGCGGTCTCGGACGGATTCATGCCGGCGGCAGGCTCGTCGAGCAGCAGCAGTTTGGGGTTGGTGGCAAGCGCGCGGACGATCTCCAGACGACGCTGAGCACCGTAAGGCAGCGATCCAGCCTGCTCGTTTGCCAGGTGCTCCATATCAAAGATGGACAGCAGCTCCATTGCACGCTCGTGGGCGGCCTTCTCGTGTTTCCAATACGTCGGCAGGCGCAGCACGCCCTCAAAGCCGGAGTAGCGCTCCTGGTTGTGCAGGCCGACCTTAACGTTATCCTCCACCGTCATGGTGTTGAACAGGCGAATGTTCTGGAAGGTACGGGCAATACCCATGCGGTTGACCTGATAGACCGACTTGCCCGAGGTGTCCTCGCCGTCGAGCAGGATGGTGCCGTGCGTGGGCTGGTACACCTTGGTGAGCAAGTTGAAGACCGTGGTCTTGCCAGCGCCGTTGGGACCAATGAGACCGGCAATCTCGGTCTTACCGATGGTCAGGCTAAAGTCGTCGACTGCCTTAAGGCCACCGAACTCAATGCCCAGGTGAATGCACTCGAGCGCCGGGCGCTCGCCCAGGTCGCGGTCGGGAACGATGGCGCCAGAAGGATAGGGGACCATCTTGCCCTTGTTGAACTCAAATTTACTGGGCATCGGCTGCCACCTCCTTCTTGGAAGCAAAACGGTCCTTGACGCGACCGAAGAACGCCTTGAGCTGCGGGTTGTTGGTAAAGATCATGACCAGGATCAGCACGATGGCGTAGATGAGCATGCGGTAGTCCGAGAACTGACGGAGCAGCTCGGGAAGCACCGTGAGCAACGCCGCCGCGATGACGGAGCCGCGCATATTGCCCAGACCACCCAGGACCACGAACACCAGGATGAGGATGGACGTGTTGAAGTCGAACTTGGTGGCGGAGAGCTGCGAGAAGTTACCGCCGAAGAGAGCTCCGGCAGCACCGGCGAGGGCAGCGGAAACCACGAAGGCGATCATGCGGTACTCGGTGACGGAGATGCCTACGGACTCGGCTGCAATCTTGTTATCGCGCACGGCCATAATGGCACGGCCGGTACGGCTGCGAACCAGGTTGAGCACGATCACGAGCGCGACCATAACCAGGATGGCGCCGGCAAGGAAGGTCGAATAGGTCGACACGCCCGATGCGCCCTGCGCGCCCTTGATGATGGCGGTGCCGTCCTCGAGCAGGTGCAGGTCGTCGATCGTGGAGTTACCCGTGATGTTAAAGATCACATGCAGGCCGCGGGAGTCGACACCCACAATGAGGCAGGTGACGATCTCTTTGATGATCTCGCCAAAGGCCAACGTCACGATAGCCAGGTAATCGCCGCTCAGGCGCAGGACCGGGATGCCAATCAGGAAGCCCAAGATGGCAGCGGCGATAGCGCCGACCACAATGCTGATGACAAGACGTATTGGATCGGAGGGAACGGCACTCTCGAGGGCGACAGCGGTGACGATGCCCGTGTAGGCACCGACACTCATAAAGCCCGCATGGCCCAGCGACAGGTCGCCCGCGATGCCGACGACGAGGTTAAGGGAAATGGCCATGACGATGTAGGCCGTAATGGGAACCAACTGACCGGCGATCATGCGCGGGATCATGTGGTTGGACTGCATAAAGAACACGATGGCAAATGCCACGATGCACATGGCGTACGTGACAAAGTCGTGACGCGTCTGCTTGTCTTTAAGAAACTTCATAACGCTCACCTACACCTTCTCGGGGACGTACTTGCCCAAGAGGCCGGCAGGCTTGACGAGCAGGACGATGATCAAAACACCAAAGACGATGGAGTTGGCAAGGCTCGTGGAAATGTAGGCCTGCGCCATCGCCTCGATGATGCCGATGAGAATGCCGCCGACAAAGGCACCGGGGATGGAGCCGATGCCGCCGAAAACGGCAGCGTCGAAGGCCTTAATGCCAGGCATGGCGCCCGTCGTGGGCTGCAGTACCGGCGAGTAGGAGCACAGCAGCACGCCGGCGATAGCGGCAAGGGCAGAGCCGATGGCAAACGTCATCGAGATGGTGCGGTTGACGTTGATGCCCATGAGCTGAGCGGCGGCCTTGTCCTCGGACACGGCGCGCATGGCCTTGCCCATCTTGGTCTTACCTGTAAAGAACATCAGACCGGCCATGATAACCAGGCAGGCGACGATGGTGACGAGCGAGACGGCGCTTACGTTGAACTTGGCCAAGAACTCCGGCACCGGGAAGGTGACGAGCGAAGTGAAGTTCTTGGGCGTGGCGCCCCACAGGAGCTGCGCGGCGTTCTGCAGGAAGTAGGACACGCCGATGGCCGTGATCAGAACGGCCAGCGGGCCCGCCTGACGCAGCGGCTTGTATGCCAGACCCTCGATGAGAACACCGAGAACCGTGCAGACCACACAGGAGAGAACTACAGATGCCCAGCCCGGGAGGCCGAGATACGACGTGGCGCAGAACGAGACATAGGCACCGACCATGATGACGTCGCCGTGAGCGAAGTTGAGCATCTTGGCGATACCGTAGACCATGGTGTAGCCCAACGCGATGATGGCGTAGACGCTACCCATGGACAGGCCGTTGACCAGGTATTGGATAAAGACCGTCATGTTCCACATCCCCCTTTCAAATAGGTTTCCAGTTGATGTATGAAACAGGGACGTTACATCGTCCCTAGATACCAAGCAAGCAGGGAAGGCCAAAACCTCCCCTGCTTGGGATCAAAACCGCTCTATGTAAGGCGGCCTATTAGGCCTGTACGTACTTGCCGTCGGTAATGACGTACGCCGTCGGGTCCTTCTGGACCTGGCCCTTGTCGTTCCAGGAGAGCTTGCCAGTCAGGCCGTCAACAGTAATGTTGCGCATAGCCTCGGGAAGCTTCTCGGCAACCTCGGTGGGGTCGGCGTCGACACCCAGGCCGGCCTCCTTGAGGGCCTCGACCACAGCATGCACGCCGTCGTAGGCGTCGGCGGCAAACTGGTCGGGGGTATCGCCGTACTTATCCTTGTAGGCGTTGACGAAGTCGGCGTTCTTCTCGTCGTCGGCGGAGAACGGGGTCATGAGCAGCAGACCCTCGGCAAGAGAGGTGTCGAAGCCCTCAACGCCCAGGATGCCATCCATGCCGTCGCAGCCCATCATCTTGACGTCGTAGCCCATGTCCTTGGCGTTCTTGAGCAGGACGGACGCCGGCGTGTAGTAGATCGGCGCAAAGATCATGGTGGCGCCTGCCTGCTTGGCCTTGGTCAGCTGGTTGGTAAAGCTCGTGGCGGAGTCGTCCTTAAAGGTCTCCTCGTCGACAATCTCAAGCTTAGACTTAGCGGCCTGGGCCTTAAAGGAATCTGCGATGCCCGAAGAATAGGCGTCGCCGGAGTTATAGAACAGCACGAACTTCTCGTTCGCATACTTCTGCGCCAGGAACTTGGCAGCGTTGACACCTTGGTTGGGGTCGGTAAAGCAAACCTGGAAGACGCAATCCTTGCCCTTGGTAACGTCCTCGGAGGAAGCGGACGGGGTGATCATGAACGTCTCGGGGTCGTTACCGCACTCTGCGGCAACGGCGACCGACGCACCCGTGGTGGTCGGACCGACGAGGGCCTGCATGCCCCAGTCGAGCAGGGTGTTGAAGGCGTTGACGGCCTTCTCGCCGTCGGCCTGGTCGTCCTCGGCCTTGCTGACAAGCGGCAGCTCCTTAGTCGAGAAATCCTTGCAGCCAAGCTCGACAGCCTGTGTAACGGACTTGCCGTAGGACGCGTTGGCTCCGGTCAGCGGGCCGATGGTGCCAATCTTAAACGAAGCGTCGCCCGACGCGGAACCGCTATCGCCGCCGTTAGAGGAGCAGCCAGCTAGAATAGACATCGCCCCCAGACCTGCTGCGCTCGCGATAACGCTCCTGCGATTCATAACAGGGTTCAATGACTTACCGGTGAGGCTCGACATGCGGCTCTCCTCTCAAATCTCGTCGGGTTTCGGTTACCCGACAGGCCATCCTTCGCCGTGTTCGGCGTTCGCAAAATAGTAGACGCTTTAGTTAGGAAAAGTGGCGATTATTTCAACTTTTCTTTGGATTTGTTCATTTATCCATATTTCTGCGTATTTCCATTGCTTTATGCATAAATGCCACTTTATTAAGTAAAAGTAATGTTTCCATTCTGTTTCAAGCGTACTTGCCCTGAATAAACAGCCTCACCGTTCGCGTTTTGTGCGCACCTAGGCGGCAATGTACTTGCCGTCCTGGATCACATAGGCCGTAGGTCGTATGTAGCGAGCGTGTTTCCAATGTTTCCGCAGCGTTTCGGGGGTGCCGTTTTGTGCGACTCCTGTTAACTGGCGAGCACGCGCCCTCGGTTCACGCTAGAATGCACTCAACCTTTAAGCGGTTAATCCATCCATAAGATGCACGAAGGAGCTATCTATGAGCGAACCCCTGCGCACCGTGAACGTCGGCCTCATCGGTCTGGGAACCGTCGGCGGCGGCGTGGCCCGTCTGATCAAGAGCCACCACGATGAGTACCTGGCAGCCTACGGCATCGACCTTAAGCTGACCCGCGCCTGCGCGCTTGCTTGGGAGCAAGCCGAGTCGGCAGGCATTGAGCGCGAGGCCTTTACGAGTGACTGGCACGACGTCGTCACCGACCCCGCCGTCGACATCGTCGTCGAGCTGATCGGCGGCGAGCATCCCGCAACCGAGATCTTTACCACTGCCTTTGAGCACGGCAAGCACGTCGTCTCTGCCAACAAGGCCCTGCTGGGCCGTCACGTCGAGACGCTTGCCGAGAAGGCGCGTGCGTGCGGCGTGCAGATTAAGTGCGAGGCCAGTTGCGGCGGCGGCATCCCCATCGTGAGCACGCTTGAGCACGACCTGGTGGGCAACAAGATCCTGACCATCGCCGGCATCCTCAACGGCACCACCAACTATATCCTGTCGCGCATGGACGCCGAGGGCGCCGATTACGCCGACGTGCTCGCCGACGCGCAGGCCAAGGGCTATGCCGAGGCCGACCCGTCCGCCGACGTCGACGGCTTCGACGCCGCCAGCAAGACGGCCATCCTCGCCTCCATCGGCTTTGGCACCCGCGTTACCACCGATGATGTGTACCAGCAGGGTATCCGCACCATCGGCGCCGAGGACATCGCCCAGGCCCGCGAGCTCGGCTACACCATTAAGCTGCTCGGCATCGCCCGCAACACCGACGCCGGCGTCGACGTCCGCGTGCATCCCACGCTGATCCCCGCCGACCACATGCTTGCCAAGGTCAACGGCGCCATGAACGCTGTTTACGTAGTGGGCGACGCCGTGGGCGAGACCATGTTCTACGGTGCCGGCGCAGGCTCCTTCCCCACCGCGAGCGCCGTCGTGGGCGATATCCTGTCGCTCTCCGAGCAGATCAGCCGGGGCGTGGCTCCGCTGCCCGAGATTGAGCCCTATGGTCACAACCTCGCCTTTAAGCCCATGGACGAGCTCCAGACCAAGTACTATGTGCGCCTGAAGGTCGCCGACCGCGTGGGCGCCCTGTCCGAGACGGTCGACATCTTTGCCAAGCACAACATTTCGATCTCGCTCATCAACCAAGTCGAGGACGGCAAGTCGGGTGTCAGCGATGCCTGCTCGGTCATCTTCCTGACGCACCGCGCGCTCGAGAAGAATGTCCAGGCTGCCGCCGCCGAGCTTGCCAGCGTCGACTGCGTGGCCGAGGTCGCCAACGTCCTGCGCATCGAGGACGTTGAGGCTTGGACCGAAGGCGTCATGGCGAACTAGTTCGGTTTACACCCCACAACGCATTTGCTCGAAGGGCTCCCGTCTAGTCTTGGACGGGAGCCCTTTCATTTGCACGCTCGGGGTGCATTGACACGATCCGCGTTTGAGCAATTTGACCGTTCGGTGTCAACCAGGGGTACCGCTTACCGATAAGCAGGCATGTTTGTTTTTGTCTGCCGCTATCCTGTGCTGCGTACGTCCACCCCCGAAGAATGGAGGCACCATGTTGCTCGAGGGCAAGAAAGCAATCATCACCGGAGGCACGCGCGGTATCGGCTATGCCATCGCCTGCCGTTTTATCGAGGAGGGCGCCGCCGTCACCGTCTTTGGCTCGCGTCAGGAGACCGCCGATGCGGCCGTTGAGAAGCTGACAGCCGTCTATCCCGACGCCAAGGTCTGGGGTCGCTCCTGCGACCTCACCTCACTCGAAGCCGTGACCGAGGCCTTTACCCAGGCTGCAGCCGATATGGGCGGTCTCGATACGGTCGTCAACAACGCCGGAATCTCCCAGCGCTCACCCCTTTTGGACTATACAGCCGAGGAGTTCGCCAAAGTTATGGACCTCAACGTCGTCGCCGTCTTTAACGGTCACCAGGCTGCCGCCAAGATCATGACCGAGGCCGGCCACGGCGGCACCATCACTACCACAAGCTCGATGGTCGCCAAGTACGGCCAGCCCTCTGGCGTCGGCTACCCCACGTCTAAGTTTGCCGTCAACGGCATGGTCCAGTCGCTCTCGCGCGAGCTCGCCCCCATGGGCATTCGCGTCAACGCCGTTGCCCCAGGCGTAACCAAGACCGATATGGTCGCCAACCTGCCCGAAGAGGTCATCAAGCCCATCATCGCCACTATTCCGCTCGGTCGCATGGGCGAGCCCGAGGACGTTGCCAACGCCTTCGTTTTCCTTGCGAGCGACATGTCCTCCTATGTCACGGGCGCCATCCTCCCCGTCGACGGGGCAGCCCGCTCCTAAAGGTCGAAAGTTTCGGCTTCGGACCTCAACAGAGTTCAACGCAAAAGGCGCGCTGTCCGCATCAACCGCAGGCAGCGCGCCTTCTATTATTTGGACGGAACCCGTATCCCGACATTCCTTGCTACTTGCCGTCGTCGTCCTGGGCTTCATCGCGCGCGTAGAGCTCCAGCATGCGGCGGCGGTATTCGTGTACGGCGAGCTTGGCGCGCTCAAGGCGGCGGCGCTCACGCGGAGTCAGCTCGGACGGGTCGATCTCATCACCATAGGTCTTATCGGCAAGAAGACGCGCCGCGTCCACGATGCGGGCATCGATGTGGCCGCTCGCCGCCTCGGCGGAAAGACGCTCGGCAATCGTATCGAGCGTAGGCAGGCCCTCGAATACGCGACCATGGCCATGCGAGGTCAGCAGCTCGTGCTCGCGTGCGAGCAGGCTCGCCAAATCGTGATGGGCGCGCAGGATGTCAAGTGCATCGGATGGATGCTCGGCAACCTCCGCCACGGCGGCGACCGGCGCGGCGTCGACCACGCGGTAGAAGAGCTGCGCGAGCAATGGCATCAAGAACACCGTGATGGCACCGGCGGCAACCATGACCGACGCAATATCTTGCGACAGCGCGCCCGCGTTGACGGCCACGCTCGTTACGGCAACGATGATCGGCAGCGCCGTGGTGCAGTAGAGCGCCACGGTAATGCGGCCATACGCCGACACATCGCGCGTCACGGGACAAATGCTCATAGAGACAAGGATCGGCACCGCGCGAATGATCAGCAGCGCCAAGATAAAGCCCACGAGCAGCCCGGGGCGCGACACCACGGCCGTCAGGTCGATCTTAGCGCCCGACACGGTAAAGAACACCGGGATCAAAAAGCCGTAGGCCAGGCCGTCGAGCTTGGTCTCAAGCGTATGGTTGCCCTCGGGGATGATATAGCGCAGGACAAAGCCGGCGGCAAAAGAACCCAACACGATGTCGAGATCAAAGACAGCCGAGAACGCCACGAGCGTGACCAGGATGAGCACCGTCAGGCGCACGAAGGTCTGCGACGTGGTATCGGCGCGTTCCTCGACAAACGCAAAGAAGCGGCTGCCGACGCGCTTGGAGCGGCTCGGGACCACGGCCAGCAACACACAGACCACCGCAAACAAGCCAAGGATTACGAGCGTTTGGATGCCGGTGCGGGCAGACAGCAGCACCGACATGGCGAGCACGGGGCCGAGCTCACCCCAGGTGCCATACGCGAGAATCGAGTCGCCCACGCGCGTGCCGGTGAGCGAGCGCTCACGCATGATAGGCACGAGCGTGCCGAGCGCCGTCGAAGTGAGGGCAAGCGTCACGGCGATACCGTCGAAATGACTGACCGAGAACCACGGGGTAAAGCGCACGGCAAGCCAGGCGATACCAAACGTGACGACCCACGTCGCCAAGCCGTAGCGCCCCTCGACGCCCGTGATGCTCTTGGGGTCGATCTCAAAGCCGGCAAGCAGGAACAAAAAGGCCAGGCCCAGCTCGGACACAAGCGAGACCTCGGCATCTACATGGATGACGCCGAGCATATGGGGTCCCAGCACCGCGCCGAGCACGAGCAAAAAGACCGTCTCGGGAACGGGTTTTCCAGGAATCGCCGAGGCGATGAAGGGGCTTGCAAAGGCCACGAGTGCGATGATGGCGAGCGAAACGAATGCCATGTGATGCCTTTCTCTTGTTTGCGCTTCACTGTAGCACCCTCGCCGTCCTCACCGCGCCGCGAGCTGTCGTATCATAGTGAGGTTTACAAACATGTGGCTCAAGGCGACCGCGAGGCTTGCCCCGCAAACCGACCGCTGCCGCATACCGTACCGTACGCCCAACCGATCAGGAAGGCAGGAACCAATGGTCTCTCGTATCTACGTGGAGAAGAAACCCGGGTTCGACGTCGAGGCTCAGCAGCTCAAGGGCGAGCTGACCGAAATTCTCGGCATCAAGGGCATCGAGGCCCTGAGGATCATCAACCGCTACGACGTCGAGGGCATCGACGAGGAGCTTTTCCGCTCCTGCGTGCCGACCGTCTTTAGCGAGCCCCAGGTCGATGTGACCTACGACGAGCTCCCCGCAAGCGATGGCGCCGTCTTTGCCGTCGAATTCCTGCCTGGCCAGTTTGACCAGCGCGCCGACTCCGCCAGCGAGTGCGTGCAGCTCATCAGCCAGGGCGAGCGCCCCGCCGTGCGCTCCGCCAAGGTCTATATGATCTCGGGCGCTCTGGACGAAGCCGCCATCAAGGCCATCAAGCACTACGTGGTGAACCCCGTCGAGGCGCGCATCGCCTCGCTCGACTTGCCCGAGACGCTGTACATGGAGACCCCCGAGCCCCAGCCCGTCGAAGTGCTCGACGGCTTCCGCGAGCTCGATGAGGCCGGCCTTGCCGTCTTCATCGCCGATCGCGGTCTTGCTATGGACGAGGCGGACATCGCCTTCTGCCAGCAGTACTTCCGCGATGAGAACCGCGACCCCACCATCACCGAGATCCGCGTGATCGACACCTACTGGTCCGACCACTGCCGCCACACCACCTTCGGCACCGTCCTAGATGACGTGACGATCGACGACGCCGTGGTGCAGCAGGCCTTCGACCGCTACATGGAGATGCGCCACGAGCTCGGTCGCGACGCCAAGCCCGTCTGCCTCATGGACATGGGCACCATCGGCGCCAAGTACCTCAAGAAGACCGGCGTCATGACCGATGTCGACGAATCCGAGGAGATCAACGCCTGCACCGTCAAGGTGAAGGTCGATGTCGACGGCGAGGACCAGGACTGGCTGTTCCTCTTTAAGAACGAGACCCATAACCACCCGACCGAGATCGAGCCCTTCGGCGGTGCCGCCACCTGCGTGGGCGGCGCCATCCGCGACCCGCTCTCGGGCCGCAGCTATGTGTACCAGGCCATGCGTGTCACCGGCGCCGGCGACCCCACCGTCCCGGTTTCCGAGACGCTCGAGGGCAAGTTGCCGCAGCGCAAGCTCGTAACCACCGCTGCCGCCGGCTACTCCAGCTACGGCAACCAGATTGGCCTTGCCACCGGCCAGGTCAACGAGCTCTATCACCCCGGTTACGTGGCCAAGCGCATGGAGGTCGGCGCCGTCGTGGGCGCCACCCCGGCAAACCACGTTCGTCGCGAGTGCCCCGCCCCCACCGACAAGATCATCCTGCTGGGTGGCCGCACCGGCCGTGACGGCATCGGTGGCGCCACCGGCTCCTCCAAGACCCAGAACACCGAGTCCATCGAGACCTCGGGTGCCGAAGTCCAGAAGGGCAACGCCCCGGTCGAGCGCAAACTGCAGCGTCTGTTCCGCCGCGGCGATGCCTGCCGTCTGATCAAGCGCTGCAACGACTTTGGCGCCGGCGGCGTCTCGGTCGCCGTGGGCGAGCTTGCCGACGGCCTGTATGTCGACCTTGATACCGTGACCAAGAAGTACGACGGCTTGGACGGCACCGAGCTCGCCATTTCCGAGTCCCAGGAGCGCATGGCCTGCGCCGTCGCCGACGGTGACGTCGAGGAGTTCATGGGCTACGCCGCCGAGGAGAACCTGGAGGCAACCGTCATCGCCGAGGTTACCGCCGAGCCGCGCATGCGCATGGCCTGGAACGGCGTCGCCATCGTCGATCTGTCCCGCGAGTTCCTCAATTCCAACGGTGCGCCCAAGCACCAGGTCGCCCACGTCTGCGCCCGCAGCGTGTGGCAGCCCAGCTGGGCCGGCACCACGCTTGCCGAGCGCATGACCTCGCTCGTCACCGACCTTAACGTCGCCTCCAACAAGGGTCTTTCCGAGCGCTTTGACTCCACCATCGGCGCCGCGACCGTGCTCATGCCCTTTGGCGGCAAGACGCAGCTCACCCCAAGCTCGGCCATGGTCGCCAAGTTCCCCGTGGACGGCGAGACCACCACGGCGAGCGCTATGGCATGGGGCTTCAACCCCTATCTGATGGAGGCCGACCAGTTTGCGGGCGCCTACCTGTCCGTGGTCGAGTCCATCGCCAAGCTCGTGGCCGCCGGCTTTGAGCACAAGCGCGCCTATCTCTCCTTCCAGGAGTACTTTGAGCGTCTGCGCACCGAGGCCGAGCGTTGGGGCAAGCCCATGGCAGCCGTCCTGGGCGCCCTTATGGCCCAGGTCGACCTGGGTGCCGGCGCCATCGGCGGCAAGGATTCCATGAGTGGCTCGTTTGAAGACGAAGCCGGCGAGCTCAACGTTCCGCCGACCCTGATCAGCTTCGCTGTCGCCGTTGGCAAGGCGGACCGCGCTGTCTCCCCCGAGTTCAAGGGTCTCACGCATCGCGTCGTCCGTGTCGCCCCCGCCACCTATGGCGAGGACTACCGCCCCGATGCCCAGCAGCTGCTCGCCGCATTTGACGCCGTCGAGGCGCTCACCGCCACCGGCGACGCCCTGGCCGTCTCCACGCCCGGCTACGGCTGCGGCGCCGAGAGCCTCTTTAAGATGTGCGTCGGTAACCAGATCGGTATCGAGCTTGCCGAGGATGTAGACGTGGAGAGCCTCTTCACCCCGCTTTACGGCAGCTTTATCGTCGAGCTCGCCGAGGATGCCGAGCTGCCCGAGATCGCCGACGGCGTTGTCGTCGAGCCCCTGGGCACCACCGTCGAGGGCTATGTCATCGACACCGGCTCCGAGGTCATCGAGCTCGCCGAGCTCCAGGAGGCCTGGGAGAGCGGCATCGAGGGCGTCTTTGCCTACCGCAGCGCCGGCGAGACTGCCAAGGTCGAGACCATCGACTTCCGTGCCAAGGATATCCACGTGTACAGCGGCGCCAAGATCGCCCGCCCGCGCGTGGTAATCCCCGTGTTCCCCGGCAACAACTGCGAGTACGATAGCGCCCGCGCTTTCCGCGCCGCCGGCGCCGAGGCCGACACCTTCGTGATCAACAACCTCACGCCCGAGGCCGTCGCCGAAAGCACCCACGAGCTTGCCCGCCGCATCCGTGCAAGCCAGATCGTCATGATCCCCGGCGGCTTCTCGGGCGGCGACGAGCCCGATGGCTCCGCCAAGTTCATCACGGCGTTCTTCCGCGCTCCCGAGGTCACCGAGGCAGTCCGCGACCTGCTCAAGGCCCGCGACGGCCTGATGCTGGGCATCTGCAACGGCTTCCAGGCCCTGATCAAGCTCGGTCTGGTGCCCTACGGCGACATCGTCGACGCCACGCCCGATGCGCCCACGCTGACGTTCAACACCATCGGTCGCCATCAGAGCCGTCTGGTGCGCACCCGCATCTCGTCCAACCTGTCCCCGTGGCTATCGCAGTGCAGCCTGGACGACCCCTACACCGTCGCCATCAGCCACGGCGAGGGCCGCTTTGTCGCCAGCGACGAGGTGCTCGCCCAGCTCATCGCCAACGGCCAGGTCGCCACGCAGTACGTGGGCGAGGACGGCAAGCCCAGCATGGACCTTTCCGTCAACCCCAACGGCTCCGCACTCGCCATCGAGGGCATCACGAGCCCCGACGGCCGCGTCCTGGGCAAGATGGGCCATGCCGAGCGTCGTGGCGACAACCTGTACCGCAACGTGCCCGAGCATGTCCCCGGCGATAAGTTCATGCCGATCTTTGAGAGCGGCGTGGCCTACTTCGCTTAATGCGTCCCATCGGGTACAATCCCCTCGGGTAACAACACCCGCCACCGGCACACCCGGTGGCGGGTTCTTTTTTGCTTCGCGCATACAGGAAGGACATCATGGAAAGCCGCAAGCCGTATCTCGCCACCCTACCCGGGCTCATCCTGGGCTGCCTCGTCTGCTGTGCGCTCTGGGGGTCGGCTTTCCCCTGCATCAAGATCGGTTACGGGCTCTTTGGCATCCCCGCGCACGATAGCGCCTCACAGCTGCTCTTTGCGGGCTTGCGCTTCACGCTTGCCGGCGCCCTGGTTATCGTTGGGATGAGTGCGGCCCAACGCCGCCCCCTCATTCCGCAGGCTCGTGACATCAAGCCCATCTTTGTCTTGTCACTCTTCCAGACTATCGGGCAGTACTTCTTTTTCTACCTAGGACTCTCGCGCGCCAGCGCCATGTCGAGTTCCATCATCGAGGCCAGCGCCAACTTCCTCGCAATTCTCTTTGCCGCCTTGGCATTTCACACCGAGAGGCTCAATACGCCCAAGGTGCTTGGCTGTGTGCTGGGCTTTGCAGGCGTCGCGCTCGTCAACCTTTCGGGCGCGGATGGCACCTTTGGCTTTACGCTCGACGGCGAGGGATTTATCTTGGCTTCCACTGTTGCGGGCGCCCTGTCGACCTGCCTCATTGGCATCTTCTCGCGCGAGCATGACGGCGTCTTGCTCGCCGGCTGGCAGTTTTTAGTCGGTGGCGTGGTCCTTACCGCAATCGGGTTTTTGATGGGCGGCACGTTTTCCCCCACCGAAATCGCCCCCGCCATCGCGCTCATCATTTATATGGCGCTCATTTCCGCCGTCGCGTACTCGCTGTGGTCCCGCCTGCTCGCCGTCAACCCCGTCAGCCGCGTTTCGGTCTTTGGCTTTATGAACCCGGTCTTTGGCGTGCTGTTGAGCGCACTGCTGCTCGGCGAGGGCGCTGGCACGAGCCCCGTTACCGTACTTGTTGCCCTGCTGTTGGTCTGCGGCGGCATCATCATCGTCAACAAACCCAAAAAAGCCTAGCGAACCGCCCTTATTTAGTAGAGGAGATTCACATGCTTTAGCTTAATGGAGTACATCGGTGAGCTGAGGGCCGCAACGCACGCCAGCGTTCGCCCTTTTTTTCTAGCGTATCTGGACGCCGGCTTTCTTCTTCTCGCGCTTTACGCGGTAAAGCTCCGCGTCGGCAGCGCGAAGCAAGTCTTGCCAGGTATCGACGCCATCACCAACCCGTGCGTAGCCGATGGACATCCGCAACAGATACGGGACCTCGGCGCGCGCGAGCTCGTCGCTGATTGCCGCGCACAGACACATGATGTCCTGCTCCGCCGTCGCCTTTTGAAGCACCACAAACTCATCGCCGCCATAACGTGCGATAAAGCCACCAGACGCCGAGCAGACCTCTTTGAGCGTAGCAGATATGACCTGGAGGGCATGATCGCCCTCAACATGTCCATACCGGTCGTTAATCTGCTTAAAGCCGTCAGCGTCCATCATAAGCAGATATACATCTTCGGCCTGATCCACATTTGAAAAGAGCGACAGCATATAGGTCTCAAAACGGTTGCGATTGTTGAGGCCAGTCAACGGGTCGGTCGAGATCAGCTGCTCCTGGTAGATGATGTAGAGCAGCAGGATGCTCAGCGTTATACCGACACAAAGGCCCGGTACCGAAAACAAAACCTGGAAGGTACCGCCCACCAGAGCGGGAACCGCAAAAAAGGCGAGGGTGCGATAAATGGCCTTCTTTTGCAGACTTTCGACTTTTCGAGTCTGAATAAAGGCATGCAAAGACGTATATATGATGTAGCAGTAGCTAACGATAGGCTGAATCATATAAAGCGCTCCGCGACGATATACGCCCTGTGCATCGATATAGAACATAGTGTGCGTCCAGTAGCTGGTAAATGCCAGCACGACCACCAATACGGTTGGCAACGTCACGAGCGCCACCCTATAGCGCGCGGTCAAAAGGCGTGAGCCCTGCACTGTCTCGGAATAGAAAAACCAAATGAGGCACGCGATGGCGAACAGCGAAAACGAGACCGCGTTGGAAATCCAGTTGGCCGTGATGCCTACAGGAGTGCTCACGCCGTCCGAGAGCGTCCAGATCATATCGAAGAAAATGTAGGCTGCAGACGTGTAGCCCAGCATGCTAAACAGAAGCTGCTGGGTGCTCGAGAACAAGGAGCGGCGGCTTCGTGCGGCAAGCCCGATAAGAACAATCATGCATAGCAGGAATATCTCAATTTTGAGTGCCTTAACCACTAGACGCCATCCATTCAATATTCAAGTGGTCAGAATCGCCCGATTCTGGTCTGGGCAACAAACACCCCCTACCCGCAGGGGTAAGGGGAATCATAGCAGAGCGCCCGAACGTCACTGCAAAACAGTCATCGTTCGGGCGCTCAAACGGCGCGAATTGCACTCCGGCATCATTGATGGGTAGCGATTGCTATTCGCCATCGATGTCGGTCGCGACGGCCTCCTCGATGGCCTCGACACCGGCAGGCGACAGATCCTCCTTGCCCTGGCAAAACTTCTTGTCGACCCAGCCGGTCAGAATCGGGGCCATGATTGCCGTGATGATGACGGCGGTGGCGATCTGCGCATACGCGGTGGGCGCAAGCTCGGCATAGCGCGGAGCGACCTCGGCGAGGGCGACCGGCGTGGTCATAGCCGTGCCGGCGATAGTGGAGCAGGCAACGGCCGCCTTGCCGTTACCACCGCACAGGCGCTCGAAGGCAAAGGTAATGGGACCGACGATAAAGAGCGTGATGAGGCCCAGCAGGATGCCCGAAATGCCGCCGGTGATAAAGCTCGAAAGACTCATGGACGCACCGAGCTGAAAACCGATAACGGCAATCGCAGGATTGGCGCCGGGAACCAGCAGGTTCTTGATGAACGGGAACAAGTTGCCCAGAACCATGCCGATAACAAGCGGCAGGATGGATCCGATGATGGTGCCGACGGGGATGTTGGCGAGACCCGAGACACCGAGGATGATCATCGTGACGGCGGGGCCGGCCGTAAAGAACAGGATACCGACGGCGCCTTGCTCGGACTCGTCGCCGAACTCGCCCATGATGCCGGTGTAGAGCGCCATGTTGCAAAACGTAATGCCGCCGATGATAGACACGGAGCTCAGACCTAGGAAGTTGTCGTTAAAGAAATATGCCACACCCAAGCCAAGGGCAGCCGCAACAACAAGCTTAGGAATCAGCACAACGATGCCGGTCTTGATGGCGCCCGGCGTGGACTTAAAGCTGATGCCGGCACCCACAAACAGCAGGATCGCGGCAACGATGGTGTTGGAACCACCGCGGCAGGCGGCGGTAAAGAAGCCGCCGATCTCAAAGACCTGCGGGCAGAAGGTATTGAGCAAAAGGCCAACGATCATCGGGTAGATCATGATGTCACCCGGGATACGCGGGACTTTGAATTTCTTTTGCTCGTTGGCGGTCGCTTCCTGTGCCATGAAACCCCCATTTCCGCTGACGCAGAACAAAAGCCCACGTCATACTTTGCTACAGTAAAGTTTGACCATGGTACCAGAAGAAGCAGACCGGCTCGGTGAGAAATTCGATACGTGTGCCGGGACGCTAAACGTGCTCCGCTCTTATATGAAGCTTAAAACGATATAGAACACGATGCCCGAGACGCAGCACCACAACATCGACTTTGTCTTGATTGCCACCGCCACGACGCCGGCGGCCGCAATCCAGGGAATCAAGCCCTGCCACAAGCCGGCGTCGAAAGCGCCAGGGCTTATCAAATCGTTGGCGACCAGCGCCGCAAAGGCGGCAGGCGGAATATAACCCAAGGCCTCGGTAACGCGGGGCGACAGCGTTCTCCCGCGCAAGGCAAACGCCGGGGCAATGCGGAAAAACGCGATGGCCGCCCATGACGACAGCCATAGAACCAGAAACTCATTAACGGGCATCGCGAGCGCCCCTTCCCTCGGCGAGGACATCGCACGCGAGTGCCGTGACAACGCCGACGAGCACACTTGCCGGCACGGCGATATTCGTCCACCCCAAGAACTTGCATATGGCGACGGACACCGCAGCCAAACCGGCAGCTACGACATTGCCGCGCGACAGTCGCTGCGAAAAGAGTAGGCAGATAAAGAGCGATGTGCAGACAAAACCCGCAATAGCGGTGGGAACATCAACAGCGGCGCCGACGATGGCGCCCGTCGTACACGAAACGCCCCATGTTGCGATGAGGATCACGTTGAGCACAAAGGACTCGAGCGGACCCCAATCCTCCCCTTTAACCAACTTGGCAAGCGAAATGCCGTATGCCTCCTCGGTAAGTGTCGCGGCAACAGCCAGCGTCTGACGCTTCGAAGCACCCCTCAAATGCGGTGCGATCGATGCCGAGTAAAGCGCAAAGCGCGAGGAGATTGCGGCCACACTTGCGACAATCGATGCCGCAGGCACACCTGCCAGCCACAGGTTGCAGACCATAAACTGCCCGCTGCCCGTCACGAACGTGCTGCTCAGGGCAAAAACCATCCAGGGTTCCATTCCCGTCTGCGCCATAATCATTCCGCACGGCGCGGCTATCGCAACATAGGTAAGCATCACCGGCCAGACGGTTTTAACGATTTTGAGCACCATAACGTTCCTCGTCCCGACAAGATTTCCGAGCCGCATTCAACGACGCGGCAGAACCATCGCCCGATGGCAACCGAGTTCACCTACAATTGCCACCGGATCGAAAGACACAGAAAGACACAACTTTTTAGGAAGTCATTATGACAGCTATCGATCGAACGCGGGCTGCCGCGGCCTTCAAAACCTACACCGATGCCTACGATGCCGCCAATCCGCGTATCGCGCTCAAAATCGAGCATACGTACCACGTTGCCGAGGCATGCGATGCCGTGGCACGCGAACAGGGCTGGTCACCTCAGGACATTGACCTAGCGTGGCTTTGCGGCCTGCTGCACGATATGGGTCGCTTTGAGCAGCTGCGACGCTGGGACACGTTTAAGGATGCCGAGAGCATGAGCCATGCGGCGTTGGGCGTCGAGGTTCTCTTTGGCGAAAACCCTGCAGACGCGCCCGCGACAACAAGTATCCGCGACTTTATCGACGATCCGGTAGAAGACGAGTTGATTCGCGCAAGCATTGCCTATCACAGCGATTTCCGTCTACCCGCGCAGCTCGACGAGCGCACGCGGCGCTTCTGCGATATTGTGCGCGATGGCGACAAGGTCGACATTATGCGCACCATCGCCGACAGCACCGTCGACACCATCCTCAAAGTGGATGAGGACGTGTTTCTTGCCAGCCACTTCTCGGCACCGACGCTGGCTGCCTTTGACGAGCACCGCTGCGTCACGCGCGATGAGCGCGATGAGCCCGCGGACTACTTGGTGGGGCTTATCTGCTTTATGTTTGAGCTCGTCTATCCGGCAAGCCGCGCGCTGACGCGCAAGCAGGGCGATATCTACCGCCTGCTCGACGCACCTTTTGGTATCGTGCGGCCCTTTACCGACCCCGCCACGCAAGCGACCTGGGAACGCCTAAAGAAAGAGATGCGAGTCTGGCTGGCCAGCGCCTAGCGCTCGAGCTGGGCCAGAAGCTCCTCGACAACTTCGACGGCGTCACCGACAACTTTGTACTGCGCAGCGCCGAAGATGGGGGCATCCGGGTCCTCGTTGACAGCGATGATGCACTCCGCGCCGCCGATGCCGGCAAGATGCTGGATAGCGCCCGAAACGCCGATACTCACAAGGAGCTTGGGCGAAACCGACACGCCGGTCTGGCCAATCTGGTGGCGATACTCCAACCAGCCTGCCTCCACAACGGGACGCGTGCAACCAAGCTCGGCACCCAAGGCATCGGCGAGTTTTCGCATCAGGGGCAGATTCTTCTTGGAGCCGATGCCGCGGCCCACCACGACCAGGCGCTCGGCATCGGCAATTGATGCCTGCTGCCCCCACTCCTCGGCGGGAATCGAGATCTCGACACGGGCCTTAACATCATTCGCAAGCGATACCTGGGTAATCGTGCCAGAGCGGCTGTAGTCAAACTTGGGTGCCCCAAAGATGCCGGGGCGCACCGTTGCCATCTGCGGCCGATGATTGGGGCAGATAATGGTGGCCATCAAGTTGCCGCCAAACGCCGGGCGGGTCTGCTGCAGTAGACCCGTCTCCGTATCCATCGAAAGCACCGTACAGTCGGCCGTAAGGCCCGTCTGCAAGCGTACGGCCACACCGGGCGCCAGCTCACGACCAAAGGCGGTCGCGCCGTACAGAATGGCCTCGGGTCTGCGCTCGGCCACCAAATCGCAGATGAGACGAGCATAGATCTCCGCATCGTTTTGGCGCAGTCGCTCGTCGCGGCAGACCACGACCTCGTCGGCACCGGCGCAGACCAGATGTTCCAGGTCCTCAAGCGAGCCCTCGGGGCCCATGCCGGCCAATGCCACCAGACGGCAACCGCGAGCATCGGCAAGCTCGCGCCCCTTACCCATGAGCTCGTAGGCCACCGGAGCCACGACATCGTGATCGTCGGTCTGAACGAATACCCATATGTCTCGATACGCATCGAGGTCAACCGCGCCGGCGGCCTCGTCGCGCTCGATCGAAATGGCATTGACGGGGCAGGCGTCGACGCACCCGCCGCACAAGATACAGCCGTCGGTCACATGGGCGCAGCGGTTGGGGCGCTCGCCCTCCATCACAATGCCACCCGAGGCACAGGCGCGAACGCAGCGGCCACAGCCAACGCACGCCTCGCTATCGATTATCAGTCCGCTCATCTATGCCATCCCCTCGATAATCTTGGCAATCTTTGCCGCCTGCTCGACCGGCGTGCCCTCGATGGCCTCGCACGTTTGGTCGCGGTCGGGCACAAATGAGCGCACGACCTGCGTCGGCGATCCGGTAAGGCCGCAACGCGAAGGGTCAGCATGTACATCGGCAGCACAGACCACCCGCACATCCGCATCTTCGGCCGCGCGAATGCCGGCGATGCTCGGCATGCGCAGCTGGCCGATCTCCTTGGCGGTCGTCATCGCGCACGGCATCTCCAGATAGACCGTCTCCTCGCCGGCATCGCAACCGTGAACGAGCGAAAGCGCACCGCACGTCGTAAAACCTGCGCTCTGCACGCAGCTCACATCGGTCACGCAGGGAATCTCGAAGGCGCCGGCCAGCTCGGGGCCAATCTGGGCGGTATCGCCATCTACCGCCATCTTGCCGCAGATGAGCAGGTCGAAGTCCTCGTCGAGCGCCTCGATACCGCATTTGAGGGCATAGGTGGTCGCCAACGTGTCCGCGCCCGCAAAGGCGCGATCGGTCAGCAGCAGCGCATCATCGGCGCCGCGGGCAATGCAGTCGCGCAGCAGCGATTCGGTTGCAGGGATACCCATCGACACCACCGTCACGCGCACATCCATGCCAAAGCCGATAAAGTCGTCCTTGAGCGCCAGCGCGCATTCGAGGGCACTTGCATCGAAGGGATTAATGACCGCCTGCTTGCCATCACGCACGATGGTATTGGTTTTGGGGTCCATCTTGACCTCGGTGCTTCCCGGTACCGCCTTGACGCACACCACCATATGGAAATCGCTCATCTTCACGCGCCCCCTTTCTGGACGAGTTCATCCAAGAGCTTCTCCGAAAATAGGTTGCCACGACCCAGCTGCCCGGCAGGATCGAGCTGCAGCTTGAGTCGAGCCGATTCGACCATGGCCTCGTGGCCGTACATCGTCTCCAAAAAGCCCGCTTTGATCTTGCCGACGCCGTGCTCGGCAGAGACGGCGCCGCCCATAGCCGTTACCTCCGCAGCCCACCGGGCAAACAGCTCACCACCGCGACGGTAGTCCTGCGCATCGCGCGGCAGGATATTCACATGCAGATGGTTGTTGCCGATATGTCCCCAGGCGGCAGACTCAAGCCCGCTTTCGGCCAGCGTGCGGCGATAGAAGGCAACGACATCGGCCAGGCGCGCGTTGGGTACCGACATATCCGACCCCAGTTTGGTAATGGTGGGGTCGGTGCGGCGACGCTCATCGATGAGCATGTTGACACTCTCGGGGACGGCGTGGCGGAAGAACCGCTGGCATTCGCGATCGACCTCGGTGCGCGCAACCCAGGTCGCGTCATCGCGGCCGCCCGCAAGCTCCAAAACCCATCCCAGGTGGTACAGCTCCTCAGTCGCTTGAGCCTCGTCGTCGCAGTCGAGTTCCACGTAAATACAGACCTTTGCCTCATCGTCGAGTGCCGGCAGCGAGGCAAACGCGGTCGACTGCTCGCGCTGGCGGCGAAGGATATCCAAGGCGCCGGCATCGAAATACTCAATAGCGGCGGCATGGGACAGCACGGGGCGCACGGAATCGGTAAAGGACACTGCCTTGTCCTCGCTGTCGAAAAAGCAGCTCACGCCCCATACGACCGAAGGTGCCGCCTGCAGGGCGATCTCGAGCTCGGTAATGACCCCGAGTGTGCCGCATGCACCGATAAAAAGATCGATGGCGTCCATGTCGTCCGAAACGAAATAACCCGACGCGTTTTTGGTCTTGGGCATGGTATAGCCGGGAAGATCCAGCTCAAGCGCGCGGCCCCCTGCCGTCACGAGCGACAAGTGGCGTGCGTCAGCGTGTGCCCGACCTCGATGAAGCTCGAGCAGGTCGCCGTCCGGCAGTGCCACGTGAAGCCCCGTAACGTGCGGGCGCATGGGGCCATAGGCATAGCTGCGGGCACCGGAGGCATTGCACGCCGCCATGCCACCCAGGCAGGCAGATGCCTCGGTGGGATCGGTGGGAAAGAACTGCTCGGGAGCTGTCTGGAACTCCTCATAGGCCTCAAGCGGTGCCTGATCCCAGCCAGCGGTCGGCAATGCCTTCTTGCCCAGCTGCTTGCGTAACTCAGAAAGCACGACGCCCGGCTCCACGCGCAGCAGAAAACGGCCTTGCTCGTCGCGGCGAAGACCCAGGTAGCGATTCATACGAGAAGTGTTGAGGATGTGGCCGCCGTGGGGCACGGCACCGGCAGCCAGACCGGTCCGAGCACCCTGGACCGTTATCGGAACATGCTCGGCATGGAGCTTTCGCAGAATGGCGCGGACTTCGTCCTCCGTTGTCGGAAACGAGATGCTCGACGCCTCGCCCGATGTGCGAGATTCATCGCGACCATATTCTTCGAACTCGTCGCCGAAGGGTTTGATGGCTGCAGACACGCGAACTCCCCCTTTAGTTAACTACAGTGTTTGCAGGGAGATGTTACCGCATCGTTTCGTCGACGTGACTGAGACCGTCTCCATAATTGGCGAATTTTACGTTTGCGCAATTCGGCGAGCGGCAGCGTTTTCTCGGCAGGCGCTCTATTTAACGCGCTCCTTTCCATCGCTGCCACGCATGCAATTGGCGCCCGAAAAAAGTTGAGATAGTTTTTACCCTCTCTCACCTGCGGCGATGTAAACCCGTCAAGCATTTGGTCAGAAATTGGTCAAGTTACGGCTGATACGGTCGGCATCGACAGCCAAAGCCAATGGAAGGTTTGGCCCAAAAACAGGGAGGTTCCCATGGCATATTACTGGCCCCAGTACGGCGTCGCCATCGAAGTTGGCGACGACCCGTATCTTCTGCCCTTCGACGAGGAGGCATTTCCCGATGCGGCTGTCTATCACGTCACCACCGACGTGATTTGCGATCCCGAATCGTTTTCGGCACTCGCTCACCACATCGCCCACATCCACGACATCAAACTCGACCCAAACTTCGACGAGCTCATCTACTCGCGACGCCTCATGCTCCACATGCTCTTTGGTGCCGATCCGTCCACGTTCGCGCGCGTCTATACCACTAAGGATGCCGCATGAGCGCAAGGAAGCAGTCGAGCCCCCTAGGGTCAAAACATCGAAAAAGGCTCGGCGTTGTCTGCCTGGCCATCGCCTGCGCCCTTATCGCCGTCGGCCTTTACGCCTGGCAGTCAAAGCCTGTCGCCGAGACAGGTGCCTCGGTCACAGCGGCGGAGGGTAAGTCGCGCCAGGAAATCCAGGACGAGCTCGATGCCATCGTCCGCGACAACATGATGACGATCTCGGTCGCACCGGTCGCCCAGCTACAAAAAGGCGGCAAGCTGCGCGTCAACGTGCAAAACGTCCAGGATAACAAGTTTCCCCAGCGTTTCCGCGTGATCCAAAACGACGAGACCATCTATGAATCGGGCGTGGTCGAGACCGGCAAGACCGTTGAGACCTGCCCCGCAGGCGACATCAAAGAAGGTGAGGCGTATATCGAGATTCAAGCGCTCGACGCCAAGACCTACGACGCCCATGGCAATCCCACGCGCATCAAGGTGCGGGTTGCGCAGCCCGAAGACTAGATCTGCCACCCGTTGCGAAAACGCGCACCCACGCCGCTTTCGTCTGACCATCACGGAAACGGTCCGTGACGAATAGAAAGGAACGATTATGGACATCACCGGGAACTTGAGCGGGACCAGGGCGCTCGTCGTGGGCGTGGGGCTGATGCTTGCACTTTCAATGGGTGCCGCGCCGACCCCCGCCCTGGCGGAGGGACGCACTGGAACCACCAACGTGACTATCAGGACCCAAATCGACAACATCAAGTTCAAAGCCCCGACCGTCATCCCATTTGTCGCCAAGGCCGATGGCACGCTTCAGGGCCCTTCCGAGAATACAACCACCATCGACAATCTTTCGGCCTATGGCATCCACGTTGCCAACATGAAGATCGGCGCCAAGAACTCCTGGAGCATCGTCGCCGACGCCAAGACGGGAACCGCCCAGAACTCCATCGATTTTAAGGTTGGTCCGGACAAGGCACTCCAAGACGCTCACGCCGCGACGCAGGAAGCGGGCCTCGACCTTTCCAAAAATGCATCCTTCGACATGGGCTACCAGGGCATCGCCAATGGTACGGACAAGATTAAGCTCAAGACGAGCGGCAATGTCGCCCGCGTCACGCGAGACATCTTCCATGTGACTGGCGAGGGCGACCAGGTCGCAAGCATTACGTGGACGGTCGAGCCCGGTGCGCACACGGCCTAAGGCGATTGTCCTTGCCGTCATCATCGGCGTTGTAACGTTTGCCCCAATCGCCGCCTTTGCCCAACAAGAGCAAGCGCAGGCTGCCACGCAAGTGACTGTCGATCTATCGGAGCTCGAACGCAGTGGCCAACATGAGCCCCTCGCGCAAACGGGCGACACGCAACAGCTCCTGGCAGCAGGAATCGCCGCGGCAGGCGCAAGCGCCATCGGCCTTGGCCTGCGCATCAAACGCAGCCAGTAGCCGCGAAAATCGAGACCGTCCAGAACAGGTAAGGAGAACCCATGGCATCAAAGAACCTTTTGCCCGTTGCCGCGCTCTGCAGTGCGCTTGCCACCGGCATGTCCGTCGCCGCTCTAGCGACACCCGCCGTGGGCGTCCCCTTACCTGCCGTCAACTGTCTCGCCACAAACCAGATGAGCACCATCGCGCGCCAACGCTTCTCGCTTGCGCAGGCAAGCATTTCGACCTCGGGGTGCCTCCGTCGCTGCACGAACAGCTCGATAGTCGTGGATACCGAGCGCTCAAGCACAGCGGACGGTCCCCTAACGGGATGCGTTATCTGCACATGGCGCGCAGCTGCAACTGATGCCGATGGCGATTTCTGCGACGTGGAGCTGCGCTTCGACATCACCCTGTCCGATGACTCGGCGGACGGGGCAACGGTCGCCTTCGACAGCACATTTTTCGAAGACGGAGGAGGTGTATGCCTGGGCTGCGTCCCCTCGAGCGCCGATGGCACGCAGCCCGCCATCTCATTCACCGCATCGCTGAAAATGACCAAGGTGGGCACCGACGCCACAGCGAATGGCGAGATCGCCCTGATGTTCTACGCGAGCGACACAGAAAGCCAGGAGATTCGGGGCAAACAGCGGACCGGATCGCTCAGCCTGACGCGAGGGACAGATCCCGGTCCTGTCGATATCAGTACCAAAACGCAAGATGTGCATCACGTCCTTGTCGATCCGGCGCTCCTCGAGATGGAATGGAGCGGAGTAGGAGCGGTCGGACTCGCCCCCTCGACAGGTGACATCGCAAGCGACTCCAGCGAGAGCAGCGGTGAAATAGCGCCTGGGGACAATGGCGCACCAGGCGGCATAACACCGCCATCGAGCGGTCCTTCAGCCACTTTCAGCGAGCCAAGCGAAACGGCCGCCGCAGTGGGCGGCACGCAAGCTGGCGAAAACTTGGGGTGTCCCATGCCGGCAGACATCGACGAGGGCAATTGTTGCATGATGGTCGCGCTCGACCGCACGGAAACCGTCGACGCCGCGAGCATTGAGGTCACCGTTGCCGATAAGCCCGTCCGCAAAGCGGCCATTATCGCATTCCCTAAAACCGTCGAAGTTGTTTTTCTGCCATCGGGCGAGGTCGTAGCCCCCACCTTGCTCACCTTGCTTGGGGCAAAGGGCACGGCCAACCAAATCGACAACCTCACGGTCGTCGACCCTGCGACCACCGCAAAACTGCACCTGTATGCCGTAACCTCGGATGGAGGCAAAACCGAGGAATTCGACGGTGAGAACCTCCTGAATAACCGGATACTCCATAAAATGGAAGACGTCTCGTATCAAATTGAGCTCGAGGGATTTGACCGAGCTCGAGATGCCGATATCATCGCCGCGGCCATTGAGTCCCCGCAGCGACTCATGACGCTGTGCTTCGATTACAGCCCCTATGTCGTGATGGGAGGCTGAGGCTTGGGCACCAAATGCCGTCGTTAATACCACTTATATAACGTATAGGATGAGGCATGACGCACCCTGCAGCCCATTCTGCTACGATTGCCAGGTTGGCATCAATATGGGAGGGTTCATGCCGGGTTTGGGAACGGTCATCAACGTCGCGCTTTTGATCGCGGGCGGTCTGCTGGGCCTCATGGGCGGGCGCTTCATTACGCCCCGCATCCAAGACACGCTCATGAAGGCGTCGGGGTTGTGCGTTCTGTTTATCGGCCTGGGCGGCACCATGCAAAAGATGCTCGTCATTGACGGGAAAACGCTGGCGACCACCGGCACCACCATGCTTATCGTCTCATTTGCCCTTGGCTCGCTCATCGGCGAGGCCATAAACCTGGAAGCCGGCATCGAAAATCTGGGCGAATGGCTCAAGCGCAAAACCGGCAGCGAAGGCGACAACGAGTTCACCAATGCCTTTGTCTCGACATCGCTGACCGTCTGCATCGGTGCCATGGCTATCGTGGGATCAATCCAAGACGGCCTGCTCGGCGACTGGTCCACGCTTGCCCTCAAGGGCGCGTTGGACTGCATCATCGTCTGCACCATGACGGCTTCGCTCGGCCGCGGCTGCATCTTCTCCGCCCTGCCCGTTGCCGTATTCCAGGGAACGATTACGCTGTTTGCCGGCGCGCTCTCCCCCATCATGACCGCCGCCGCCCTCGACAGTCTATCGCTCGTGGGCTCTATACTCATCTTCTGCGTCGGCGTCAACCTCATCCGTCCTCAGACCTTCCGCACGGCCAATATGCTCCCCTCCGTTGTCATAGCCGTCATCTACGCCCTCCTGTTCTAAATCTATCTACGTAGCGGTATCTCGAACACCTGTTTGATGCTGTGCTATGATATGAGGTCACCGAAGCTGCGTTAGGAGAGGAGAAACGGTGGCCGACCAGGACATCAAGATGCTCATCGAGCGCATTATGGCCGAGGCCCGGACCCATCAGTCTGCTCGCTTCTCAAACGAAGTCTATGCTGACGAGCCGATTCTCAAAACCGGTCGTCAGATGCAGAACTTCCTTCCCGACCAGTACCGCAAAATGCGTGAGATATCGCGTTGGCAAGAAGACCCCAAGGGTGGCGCGGGACGTTGGCTTTCGGAAGCCGAGCTTTTCTACCGCCAAGGCCTGCTGATGGCCGACTTTGAGGACGACTGTCCCTACAACGGCACATTCAAGTCGTACTTTCCCACCTATAACGCCATGAGCGATCGGCAGCTGCGCGGCTATTTTACCTGGCGCACCCAAGTGCGCCGCGGAACCGTCGAGGAAACGTCTACGTCCTTTGCCTTTCTGTATCTCTATGAGCTGATCTGCGGCATTGGCGTAGATGACCCACTCGATGGTTTTAACAAAATCAAGGCCTTTTGGGATGCCTATCGCGCCTTTGAACCCGGCATCGACCGGTTCGCACGCGTGTGGCTGCAGGACTACGCCGTGTTCCACGGACTCGACCCCAAGCTGCTTCGCGACTCTAAAACCGTCATGTTCGATAACGCCCTTATCGAGCTGCGGCGTGCGGCGCGAGACCTTGCGCCCGCGCCAACGCCGTCAGACCTGGCGCCTGCGCGTCGCAAGACCTCCGAGCCTACGCTCCCCCTTCCGCCCGACGAGGCGCGCGAGGAGCGACTCATGGCCGCCATCAACGCCCTCTCCACGTATAACCTCAATAACTCACGGCTCGATCGCAGTCACCATCGCGACCTACGCCACGTGGCATGCGCCGTGTATGTCCGTATGGCGCGCTACTATGACACGCACCGAAAGAGCGGTATCGTGGCGAGCTTGTTTGGGGAGGAGACGGCCATGCCCTATACCATGTTTGCCTCGGCTGTGTTCTTTGCGCCTAATCGCCACGAGGATTGCGAATACCGTCTGGACCCCATCCATATTTACCGTTGTCAAAACGGCTTTTGGGAATGCATGCGAATTCACGGCAGCAGGCAAAAAAGCAGCAAGCTCGGTGAGATGATGCGCGCCTGCGACCAACGGCTGCGCCTGGCCCTAGACCCCACCCACCCCCTAAAGGAGGAGAAGGTCCCCAAATATCTGGCCAAGATCATCGATGACGAGATCGTGGCATGGCTTTCGTGGGACGCCGCGCACCAGCCCGTCAAGATCGATATCGATTTGAGTCAGCTGGGGCACATTCGGAGCGCCGCCGCGCAAACGCGTGAGGCACTTTTGATCGATGAGGAGCGCGAGGACGATGTGTCTGTGGAAGCCGAGGTGACGATTATCGAGCAACCGAACATCCAGTCCGCACCCGGCATGACTGCCGAACCTGGCGAGATGACCATACGGCAAGACGAACCCGACGAGCCGGCTGTCTCCACCGAAGAGTTTGGCGTCGTGGCACCGCTCCTCGTGTCTGTGCCCGCACCCGTAACGCCCGCGCCCACTGACGCCGCGACCGAACTCGCGCCCGCCGCAAATGCCTATCTGCGCGCGCTGCTCGAGCAAAACGCAGCGCAAGCGACATCGGCAGTGGAGAGGTCGGGGCAGAGCGAGGACATGCTCGTCGATACCATCAACGAGGCGCTCTTTGACCTGGTGGGCGACACCGTAATTGAATTTGGCGCGGCAGGACCGCACATTATCGAGGACTACGAAGCAGACGTGAGAGGATACCTAGACCATGAGTGATACCGCACCCGCAGCACCCCGCGTGCCCAAGCGCGTCGCTGCCGTCATTCTCAACTCGCTCAAGGGCGGCGTGGTCCCGCGCATCGGCCTTCCCTACATCACCGTAGGGCGCGAGGTCGAGATCCGCGCCCTGCTCACCGACCTGAGTCTCATCGCCGACGGCGGCGCGAGCTTCCGCTTTCTAGTCGGTCGTTACGGCGCCGGCAAGAGCTTTTTACTCCAGACCATCCGCACGCACGCCATGGGTGAGGGTTTCGTCGTCGCCGATGCCGACCTATCCCCCGAGCGCCGCCTGCAGGGCGGGCAGGGACAGGGCCTTGCCACCTACCGTGAGCTCATCCGCAACATATCGACCAAGACGCGCCCCGAGGGCGGTGCGCTCAACCTTATCCTGGATCGCTGGGTCGCCTCGTGTGCCGATGCCGATGAGTCTGCCGTCAATGCCCAACTGGCCCCGCTCGAGGAAATGGTCCACGGCTTCGACTTCGCCCGCATGCTCCGCCGCTACCGCGCGGCCGTATCCGAGGGCGACGAAGAAGCTATGAGCCGCGTGACCAAATGGATTCGCGGCGAATACCGCACCAAGAGCGAGGCACGCGCCGAGCTGGGCTCCTCGACCATCATCAGCGATGACGACTGGTACGACTACGTTAAGCTCATTGCGCGCTTTTTGGTCTGCAGCGGCTACAAGGGCATGCTGGTGCTCATCGACGAGCTCGTGAATCTGTATAAGATTCCCAACGCCATCACACGCCAATACAACTACGAGAAGATCCTGACCATGTACAACGACACGCTCCAGGGCAAGGCGCAGTACCTGGGCATGATCATGGGCGGCACGCCAACCTCCATCGAAGACCGACGCCGCGGCGTGTTCTCCTACGAGGCCCTACGCAGCCGACTCGCTCAGGGCCGCTTTGCACGCGAGGACCTTAAGGACATGCTCGCGCCCATCATCCGCCTGCAGCCACTCACCTATGAGGAGCTGCTGGTGCTCATCGAAAAACTCATGCAGATCCATGCCGGCTACTTTGGCTGGACGCCCACGCTTACCGAGAACGACTTGGTAGACTTTCTCAAGATTGAGTTCGGCCGCGTGGGAGCCGATACGCATTTGACGCCGCGTGAGGTCATCCGTGACTTTATCGAGCTGCTCGATATCCTGTGTCAGAACCCCGATGCAAATGTGGCCGAGCTGCTGCAAAGCGTCGGCGGCGACGCGCTGGCACCGGCAGCCGCAACAGGCGACACCGGCACCGCAGACGGCGACCGCAACTTCGCCGAATTCACCATCTAACCTGCCAAAAAGGGACAGGTCTATTTTGGCAGCTTTTATCTGGGCAAACGCTGAGGCAGTGATGCGGCAAGCCACTGCTCACCGCGTTAAGAGGTTCGTATTTGAGAGGAGGCCCCGTGAACGCCTTTGACCGCTACGCCCCGTTTATCCAAGACTTCATCTACTCCCACGATTGGGAGAGTCTGCGCTCTATCCAGGTTGCAGCGGCAGACGCCATCTTTAACACGCAAGATAATGTGCTCCTGACGGCATCCACAGCTTCCGGCAAAACCGAGGCAGCCTTCTTTCCCATCCTGACCGAGTTTTGGGAGAACCCGCCCGCGAGCGTGGGCGCCCTCTACATCGGCCCCCTCAAAGCGCTCATCAATGATCAGTTCGTCCGCCTCAACGACCTCTGCGAAGAGGCCGATATCCCTATCTGGCACTGGCATGGCGATGTCTCGCAGTCGCACAAGGCTAAGCTCATCAAAAAACCGAGCGGCATCTTGCAGATTACGCCCGAGTCACTCGAAGCGCTCTTAATCCATAAGCACATGGCGATCCCGCGCATGTTTTGCGACCTGCGCTACGTGGTCATCGATGAGGTCCACTCGCTCATGCGCGGCGACCGTGGCGGGCAAACGCTCTGCCTTATCGAGCGACTCTCGCGCATGGCCGGCGTGCAGCCTCGCCGCATTGGCCTTTCGGCTACCATCGGCGACCCCGAGCGCACGGGCGCTTTTCTCTCACAGGGAACGGGGCGCAACTGTGTTATCCCCCGCTTTGAAGAACCGCGCCGCGTGTGGCGTATCTCCATGGAGCACTTCTACAACTCGGGCCCCCAGGCGCAGCAGCGGGGATTCATGGGCACAGGTCCTCAAGAGGCCGAAGTGCTTGCGTGCGAGCGCATCGAGGCGGCGGCATCCGCGGCACTGCCCGCCGGCGCCCAAGACATGCGTCACAGCGGACAGCCAACACAAGAGGAGCGCCGTCAACGTCGTGAGCGGGCACGGGGCAAGGCCGCTCCCAAGGACCGCCAAGCTTCCTCGGCCCCCGAGGGCGAAGTCGACATCCCCAAAGCACCCGAACAGGCATTACTCAACCCCACCGACACAGCACCAGACAACGCCGACCCCGGCATGGGCTATATCTTCGAACACACCCGCGGCCGCAAGTGCCTGGTCTTTGCCAACTCGCGCGAGGAGGCGGAGGCCGTATGCTCCATGCTACGTAGCTACTGCGAGAGCCGACACGAGCCCGACCGTTTTCTCATCCACCACGGCAATCTTTCGGCATCGCTGCGCGAGACGGCAGAAGAGCTCATGCGCGACGAGGAACAGGCACAGACGACCGTCACCACCTCTACGCTGGAGCTCGGTATCGATATCGGCCGCCTGGAGCGTGCGTTTCAGATCGATGCACCATTTACCGTCAGTTCCTTTTTGCAGCGAATGGGCCGCACGGGACGACGCGATCTTCCGCCCGAGATGTGGTTTGTCATGCGCGAGGAAGAGCCCGAGCCGCGCACGATGATGCCCGAGACCATTCCGTGGAAGCTCCTGCAGGGCATTGCGCTCGTACAACTCTATCGCGAGGAGAAGTGGGTCGAGCCGCCCGAGCTCGATCGACTCCCCTACAGTCTGCTCTATCACCAGACCATGTCGACGCTTGCCAGCACCGGAGAGCTCACGCCGGCAGAGCTTGCCCAGCGCGTGCTCACGCTCAGCTATTTCCATCGCATCTCGGCCGATGACTATCGCGTACTGCTGCGTCACCTCATTAAGATCGACCATATCCAAGTCACCGAGGGTGGCGGGCTCATCGTGGGTCTCGCGGGCGAGCGCATCATCAACAACTTTAAGTTCTACGCCGTGTTCCAGGAAAACGAGGAGTTTACCGTTCGCAGCGAATCGGCCGAGCTGGGCACGATTGTCAACCCGCCACCACCTGGCGAGCGCATCGCCATCGCCGGACACTGCTGGATTGTCGAGGAAGTGGACTGGAAGCGTCACACCGTCTTTGCCACGCAGGTCAAGGGCCGGGTGCCGGCCTACTTTGGCGACTGTCCCGGTGACATCAATACACACGTACTCGAGCGCATGCGCAAGGCGCTCAACGAACACGCCGCGTATCCGTACCTTATGGGTAACGCACGGGCCCGCCTTGCGCAGGCTCGTCATACGGCCGAGATTTCGGGCGCGGAAACTAAACCGCTCATTAACCTGGGCGGCGATACCTGGGTGCTCTTCCCCTGGCTGGGCAGCTACGCCTTTTTGGCCCTCGAGCGCATGCTCAAGATTAAATGTGCCGCGGAGTTGGGCCTTCGCGGACTCGACCCATCACGCCCGTACTTTATGCAGTTTAAGATGAAGGCCGACGAGGAGACGTTCTTTGAGGTGCTCGCCGCCGAGGCCGAGAAGGACTTCGATCCCATCGAGCTCGTCTATCCCGACGAGGTGCCTTATTTTGACCGCTACGACGAGTTTGTTCCCGAAGAGCTCGTGCGCAAGGGCTTTGCCGAAGGCGTGCTCGACATAGAGGGCATGAAGCAGCGTGTCCGCAGCTGGAGCGACCACGCCTAAGACCCGTCTTTTTGGGACGGAGAGACTTACTTGTCGTGAAGGACGGTGCCGAGGAAGTCGGCGTCGAAGGGCACGGCTTCGGCAAAGGCATAATCGCCGTCACTGGCGACGAGCAGGTAGTTTTCCTCGCCGCCGAACTCCGCGTCGCCGCATGGGACCACCCAGGCGTGGGCGAATACCTCGAGTGCCGCGGCAACGCAATCGCGCAGGAACGTCACGCCGCTCCCCCTGTTCGCACTCACGATATTGGCAACATAGATGCCCCCGGGGTTCAGGCTGCCTCGCACCAAACGCAATGCCTCAACCGTCGCCAGCTCGCGTACGGGCTCGACACCGCCAAAGCAATCGCTCACGACCACGTCGTAGCGACGATGACCCACGCTCGTCACGCCCAGATACGAGCGAGCCTCAGCGGTAATCACTCGCAGGCGATCGCCCACCGTGCGCTCCAGCTCGTCCAGGTAGAACCAACGGCGCGCCAGGCGCGTAATCTCGGCATCGTACTCAATGACGTCCATGCGCAAGCTCTCGTGCGACATCAGTGCAAACTTGGGATAGGCAAACCCGCCGCCGCCCAGCATGAGCATACGGTCGATACCATGCCCGTAAGCATCACGCATTGCGTCCTCAGCCTCAAACACGTCGTCAAACGCGCGATAGTACGCAAAGACGGGCTCCGCCCAACGCTCGCCAACGTAGCTTGCGCTTTGGTAAACGCCGCCTTGCACCAATACACGGACTTCGTCGCCTCCCTCATCGTGCACGCGTTTCACACGCGCCAACCCATGGCGGGTTCGCGCAACCTGCAGACAGGCAGCACGGACAGCGACAGCGGCCGCGCCAAGCGCCGCGGCCCCCAGAGCAACGCCGGCAACGACGCCGGCAGAAACACTCGGCTTGTTCATCTAGAGCTCCTTTTGCAGATAAAGGCCATGGTCATAAAATCCAAGATGACGATAGTACTCACGTGTGCCAATCGCGCTAATCACGTTGATACGCGCATAACCCGCATCCCGGGCAATCTCGCACGCACGTTCTACGAGCAAACGCCCTAACCCGTGATGCTGCGCCGCCTGGCCTTGATCGCCCACGCGCGCCGCCATGCCATACACGTGAACCTCGCGAATCATCGCCTCGTCCGACACCGTCGGCAACTCGTCCGCATGCGCGGCAACAAACGCGCGGTCGGGCAGCGACAGGCGCAAAAAGCCCGCGATTTTGCCCTGCGGTGTCACCCACTGCAAAAAGCGCTCGTGCGTCACCGGCGTCTCGTACGCCACTTCCTCGTCAAGGGTCAACTCGTCCAGGTCGACGCCCGCCGTGCTGATCTCGCGATAGCGAATCTCACGCACCGTCGCACCGTCACCCCAAGCAGCCAAGCGGTTCTCAACGAGCTGGCGCAGGTTGGGTTTCTTGTTGCCCACCATGATGTCATCGGAGCTAAAGTCGCGGATCATGCGGCTGATGCGGCAGAACGCCGGCGTCACCACGATGTCGTCGGCCAACACATCGAGCAGCTCGTCCTCGGTATAGGGGCGCCACTCGCCACGCTCGTAACAGCCCACCAGACGCGAGCCCTCGATGAGCGCGCACGGGTAGACCTTGACCTCGTCGGGCATAAAGGCGCCCTCGGTCATAAAGCGCTCGTAGTCGCACTTGTCCCCATCAGGCGTGGCGCCCAGCAAGTTGAGCATAAAGTGCGCGTGGATCTTAAAGCCAAACAGGCGCGCGAGCGAAAACGCCCGCTCGATCTGCGCCACCGAAATGCGGCGCTCGTTGATATCGAGTAGATGCTGGTCAAGACTCTGAATACCCATCTGAATCTTGGTGCAACCCAGGCGGCGGATGAGCGTGAGGGCCTGCGGCGTTACGGCATCGGGGCGCGTCTCGATAACGAGCCCCACCACGCGATGCTTCGCCGTCTCGTTGATGCGCTGCTGACGCTCAAGCTCCTCCATCGTTGCCGTCTGCCACTCGGCAGCCTCGCCCCATGGCGTACCGGGGCCGTACAGACGGCGCACTGCGCGGTTATAGCCACCAACGACAGCATCCACACGCCCCTGCTCGTCGGCAACGCCGGCAGCAAGCTCAGCCTCGTCTGTCGCAATGCCGGCAGCCCGATAGCGCTCGCGGCGCTCTGTTACCACCGGCGGCAGGGCATCGGCGGGAGCGTCATCGAGCAGGCGCCCTGCCTCGGCACGGCTGATGCCCGGACGCGCCAACATGGGGTTTGCCGCCACGCCGGCGACGGCATCGTCATTGAGCGCACGGAAAAGCTCCGACATAAACCACGTTTGATACCCTTGCGGATAGTCGCTCCAGGTGCCACCGAGCACGATGAGCTCTATCTTGTCGGTCGCATGCCCCATCTGCGAAAGCGCGGTCAGACGAGCGCTCACCTGCAGATACGGGTCAAAGCAGTTTTGCTCCGCACGGGCGCACGCCGGCTCGGCGTGCAGATAGCTTTTAGGCATGCGCAGGTCATTGGGGCAAAACAGGCAATCGCCCGAGCATGGCCAGGGCTTGGTAATGACGGTAATGGTCGCCACGCCCGAAGCCGTGCGACGAGGCTTCATACGCAGCACCTGCAGCAGTCGACGTTCCAGCTCGGTATCGACATTCCACGCAGCCCAACGAGCCGGCTCCTCACGTTTAACCCGCTGGTAGAACGGCAGCAGACGGCGCTTGGCCAAATCGCGTTTGTCGGCACCCTCACGGCGCGCCTCGGCATGTATCAGTTTGACGAGCGCCTTGTCGTCCACGGTCTCGCCGCGACGCAGGGCCTCAAGTATGTTCAAGATAATCTGTTCCATGCCCCCATTGTAAAGGCAAAGGCGCCGGAGCCCGTCACGGCTCCGGCGCCTCCATCAAACAGCGCAGCTATGGTTTATAAGTCTTCGATAACCGCCCGTCACTCTGAATCAAATGACATGTCGCCCGAACCAACCTCAAAACGATACGTGGCGGACTTATCGCCATTATCGAATTCAAGATTCAAAATGGTCTCGCCGTCGTAGTCAAGCGGAAGGAAATCGCTCTCGAAGTCGCCGCTGCCCAAGGTGAGGCTCGCCTTAAAGCCCGTAGAGTTCGGAACCGTCATCTCCACATCACCCGAGCCCACACTCACGTCCATCGACTTCGCGGGCGCCTGGTAGAGATCGAACGTCATGTCGCCCGAACCGACCTCGGCATTCAGGGTGTCGGTCACGGTGCCCGTAAACTCAACGTCTCCCGAATTCAACGTTATAACCAGATCATGGCACGCAATGTCCGCGACCGCCAGGTCGCCCGACCCTACATTCGCCGTAATGCCCACCAGGTTATCCGCAACATCTCGCGGCAGCTCAATGGTAATTGTGCGGTCAATCGCGCGCTTATCATCGTAGTCGAACTGACTGATCTTGAGCGTAGAGCCCTTGACCTCAGCAAGGTTCCGGGTAGCCGCATCAGAAGCAGACGTTCCCTTCGCAACGCGACCGCTTTCGATAACACGCACCGGGCCGCCAGAGACACATTTAACCTCGACCGTCCCCGACGTCACGTCCAAGTCGAGCGATTGGAACGCGTCGGCATCAAACGTTTCGCTCGAAAGCTGCTGAGGCCGAGCGGAATAGTTACCGCTATCCAAGAGATCATCGTCGTCAAACATATCGTCAAAATCAGACAAATCTCCAGATAGAATACCGGTCGTACGCACCATATCGGAATGAGCCAATAGCTGCGAAGCACCAAAGACAAGCCCGATGATAAGCACAAACGCTCCGATGCCAACACCCAAGCGTACCTTGGATTCATGCGAAAGCTTCATCATTCATCACCCTCTTTGGCAATCGGCTCAGCGGTGGCCGCGGCAGCCATGTCAGCGTCAACCGAAGCGGAAACGTTCTTCCCCTTAGTCATAGCGACCGCCGGTGCCGGACCAACCTGAATATCCCCGCGCGCCCAATCACCATCGAGCGCACGCGCCACCCAGTGATAGATGGGAATCGTAAAGAAGATCAGTGCGGCAAAGGGGCCGGCGCCAAACAGGAACATCAGCAAAAAGAACAGCAGCCAGCACACAGCCCAATACGGGAACGACTGGAACGGACCTTTCACCGGAGTCACGCTGGTCGCACCGGCACCCGTCACCTGAGCCGTCGCCGCATTGGCAGCCTGCGCGCTCCAACTCGCCGCCTGCGCCGCCTTGGCCGCGGCATCACTCGCCTGTGTTGCCGCCTCGGTGGCGCGCGCCGCTGCCTCATGGGTGCGGGCACGCTCCGCGGCCTCGGCCTCGCGCTGACGGGCGCGGTCCTCGTTCTCAAATTCGATATCGTCCTCGATCTCGTCACTCGGATTGAGGAGCTCGTCCAAACTCACGCCATAGAGTTTTGCGAGCGAGATCAGGTTCTCGGTATCGGGCGAGCTCTCCGCACGCTCCCATTTACTGACCGCCTGGCGCGACAGTCCCAGCTTTCGCGCCAACCCTTCTTGGCTAAAACCCTTGCTGCGACGAAGGTCGGCGAGCCGCTGCGCAGTTTCTACATTCATGGTTCCTCCTATGTGATGCCAGCCGTGCCGCCGGACCGTTTTTGTTCTTAAGGCGCCTTGCACAGTTAAAAATCTATCCGCCACCGCCAAAAGCATGCCACCTATTCTAGTGAGATTTTTGACAACCGGCGGTTGCGGGTGCATATGAGCTGCGGAAATGTGTCCAAACAAAGCAATGACCCGTAGCTTGGTTGTCCCCGTTGCGGCGTTAACGGTAGTATGGTCGTACTGTTTATTCCGCACCGCCAACGGAGGGAGTCCCGCGCCGTGAACCGCGATTTCGCCTCATCGCTCATCCAGCTCAACAACACGTTCTATCGCGAGCACTCCGCCTCCTTTTCCGATACGCGTCAGGCCCCGTGGCCCGGCTGGGTGCGCACCATGGACATTGCGCTCGAACAGCTCGACGTCGCCACGATCGAGCATCCCGTCCGCGTCTTCGACCTTGCCTGCGGCAACATGCGCTTCGAGAACTTTGCCGCCGGCGGCACGCTGGCTGCCAAAGGCGTGGACGGCACGAGCCCCTCGGCAGACGCCAGCTGCCCCTTCGAGTTCTATGGTGTCGACTCGTGCCAGGACCTGGCCATCGATGCACGCGGCCACGCCCTGCGCATTCCCAACCTGCACTTCCAGGAACTCGACGTACTCGACGCCCTTATGAAGCTCAACCCCGCCGAGACACCCGACGTGCTTTTCGACGCCCCGCTCGCCGACATCTCGGTCTGCTTTGGCTTTATGCACCATGTGCCGTCGTGCGAGTACCGTGTACGCGTACTTGATGCCTTGGTGCGCCAAACGCGCCCGGGTGGCATCATCGCCATCAGTTTTTGGGAGTTTATGAACGACGAGCGCATGGCGCGCAAGGCCGTTCGCGCCGAAGCCCGCGCCGAGCTCACCCCGCCGTTTGAGGGTTACGATTCCGCGCAGTTTGAAGCCGGCGACCACCTCATTGGCTGGCAAAACGACCGTCACGCCTACCGTTATTGCCACCACTTTGATGATCAGCAGATCACCGACCTGGTGCGCGGCGTCCGTACGTTCTACAAGAGCGGCGAGGTCCCCGTGCGCGAGCTTGAGCGTTTCCATGCCGACGGTCGCAGCGGCGAGCTCAACCGCTATGTGATTCTTAAGCGCCTGTAGGCATTGACGACTCGTCGCCGAGCCGCACCGCAACTTTCGGGCACATTGCGCCCACCCTTTTTCAACCCATTGACGGAACGTGCAGCTATGCGTTCCATACTTATGACCAAGGAGCCTCATGGGAGCCGTCCACGTTCGCACGCCTAAGAACTTTGTGCTCGAGGAGCGCCTGGAGCGCTACGCCGATGCGATTGAGACGAACCCCGAGGCCTATGCCGGAGATTGGCGCAAGGCCTGTGCGCCAGCTGGCAGCAAGCCCTTCGAACACCTTCACCTTGATCTTGGCTGTGGCAAGGGAACGTACCTTGTAGAGCGCGCGGCCCACGAGCCAAACACCCTCTTTATCGGCATGGACCAGGAGCCCATCTGCATCGCCTATGCCGCACAGAAAATCTGCGAGCAGGAGCTATCCAACGCACTCGTCCTGCCCCGAGGCGCCGCATCGCTGCCGCAGCTGTTTGCCGCAGGCGAGCTCAATGCCATCACCATTAACTTTCCCACGCCGCAGCCCAAGGCCAAGTACGCCAAAAAACGACTCGTCCATGTCGACCATCTAATGCTCTATCGCTCGCTCTTTGCAGCCGACGCCACCGTCACGCTGCGCACCGACAGCAAGCCATTGCGCGACTACGCCCTGGGGCAGTTTGCCGCGGCCGGCTACGACACGCTTTGGGTAAGTGACGACGTACGCCGCGACCATCCCGAGCATCCCGAGACCGAATATGAATGCCGCACGCGCGAGATGGGCGCCGTCGTCTATGGCATTTGCGCCACACCCGGTGCGCAGCCAACCGACGAACAGCTCACGGCGGGCCGCATGCAGGAGCAAAGCCTTGCCTGCTACCTGCCCGATAACCTCGATGAGCTCACCTACGTGCCTCTCGGCATGGAAGAGGCCGTCGAGAACTTTAGAAACCGTGCCCGGAAAGGCAAGAAGCGCCTGCCTCAGGAACGCTAGCACCGCACGCCCATTTCCTGCATTTTCTCGCGCGCTGCCGCTCCGCGCCGCCGCTACGCCATAATAGTTGGCGGACAATCGCGAGAGAAAGCAAACACATGGCACAGACCACGACAGATACCGCCGCCAGCACCGTCTCCGGCGCCGGCGCCGCCAGCTCATTCTCGGGCGGCACGGGAACCGAAGCCGAGTTTGGCTCGCTCGGCGCGCTCTCCCCCACCTGGTGGGAGCCCGAGGATGGCAGTGAGCCCGAGCCATGGCTCACGCCCGACCAGGCCTTCGAGCGTTTCTTTGAATGGACGAGCGATCGCGGTATTGAACTGTGGGATCACCAAGAAGAGGCCCTCATGGACCTGGCAGCCGGCGATCACGTCATCTTAGGCACACCGACCGGATCGGGTAAATCGCTCGTCGCGCTGGGTATGCTCTTTATGGGCATGGCGCAGGGTAAGCGTTGTTATTACACGGCCCCCATCAAGGCCCTGGTCAGCGAAAAGTTCTTCGACCTTGTGCAGGTGCTCGGCCGCGATAACGTCGGCATGATCACCGGCGACACGCATATCAACACCAAGGCACCCGTCATCTGCTGCACGGCCGAAATCCTTGCTAACGATGCGCTGCGCGAGGGTGAGGACGCCGATGCGGGCTGCGTGGCCATGGATGAGTTCCACTACTTTGCCGACCCCGACCGCGGTTGGGCCTGGCAGGTGCCGCTGCTCACCCTGCCCCACACGCAGTTTATGCTCATGAGCGCCACGCTCGGCGATGTCACTGCCATCGCCGCCTCACTCGAGGAGCACACCGGCGCTGCTTGCGACTTGGTTGTCGACGCCCCGCGTCCTGTTCCGCTGAGCTACGACTATGTGACGACCTCCCTCGAGGGCACCGTCGAGCTCGCCATGCGCCGTGGCGAGGCCCCGCTCTATATCGTGCACTTTAGCCAGGATGCCGCCCTTGCGACGGCGCAGTCGCTCGCCAATTTTGGCATCGCCAGCAAGGCGCAGCGCGAGGCCATTAAGGAAGCTGCCAAAGGCACGAGCTTCTCCACGGCCTTTGGCAAGATTCTTAAGCGCTTGCTCGGATGCGGCGTCGGCGTGCACCATGCTGGCATGTTGCCGCGCTATCGTCTGCTGGTCGAGCGCTTGGCACAACAGGGCCTGTTGCCCGTCATCTGCGGCACCGATACGCTCGGCGTCGGCATCAACGTACCCATCCACACCGTGGTACTCACCGCGCTCACCAAGTTCGACGGCTACAAGATGCGTCGTCTGCGCGCCCGCGAGTTTCATCAGATTGCCGGTCGCGCCGGCCGCTCGGGCTTCGATACCGAGGGCATGGTGATTGCCGAGGCACCCGAGCACGAGATCGAGAATGCCAAGCTTACGGCCAAAGCGGGCGACGACCCCAAAAAACTCCGTAAGATTAAAAAGAAGAAGGCACCCGAGGGCTTTGTCACCTGGAATAAGCAGACCTTTGAGCGCCTGATCGAGACGCAGCCAGAAACGCTCAAGCCGCGCCTGCGCATCACGCACTCCATGGTGATTAGCGTGGTCGAGCAGGGCGGCGATGCGCGAGCCCGCGTGCACGACCTCATCGAGACAAGCCTGCAAACGCCCGAGGAAAAGGCCAAGCTCGAGGTTCGCGCCGACGAAATCTTCGCCACGCTCATCGATTCCGGCGTCGTCGTGCGCGCCGAGGTGCCGCCCGCACCCGATGCCCCGGCTGACGCCGCACCAGACATCGACTATGCGCTGACGGTCGATCTGCCCGAGGACTTCGCGCTCGATCAGCCGCTCTCGCCGTTCTTGCTTGCCGCGTTGGAGCTGCTCGATCCCGAGAGCGAGACCTATACCATGGACTTAATCTCAATGGTCGAGGCAACGCTCGAGGATCCCAAGCAGGTGCTGCGCGCACAGGAGCGCGCAGCACGCGATCGCGCTATGGCCGAGATGAAGGCCGACGGCATCGAATATGAGGAGCGTCTGGAGCGCATTCAAGACGTCACGTACGAAAAGCCGCTCGAGAATTTGCTCGACGCCGCTTTTGACAAGTACTGCCAGGAAGTACCCTGGGCAAACGACTATCAGCTCTCTCCCAAGAGCGTTCTGCGCGATATGCTGGAAAGCGCGAGCGATTTTAAGGGCTACATTCAAAAGCTCGGCATCGCCCGCTCCGAGGGTATTTTGCTGCGCTACCTGGCAGAGGCCTACCGTTCGCTCGACCGCACCGTACCCATCGAGAAGCGCGACGAGCGCCTGCGCGACATTATCTCGTGGCTGGGCTTTGTGGTGCGCTCGGTGGACTCGAGCCTGGTGGACGAGTGGGAGAACGCCGGCAACCCCGCTGCACTCGACGCCGCACCGCCACAGGGCATCGACGAGGTCGTTGCGGACCGTCGCGGCTGCACGCTGTTGGTGCGCAACGCACTCTTCCGCCGCGTGACCCTTGCCGCCCGCGAGCATGTTCGCGACCTGGGCGAGCTCGACGACGACTGGGGCATGAGCGAAATTCGCTGGCAAAAAGCACTCGACGCTTACCACGAGCAGCACGAGGAAATCCTCACCGACGGAGATGCCCGCAGCGCCGCGATGTTTTCCATCGACGAGTCCGATGAGAAGACCGCGCACGTATGGCATGTGCACCAGATCTTTGCCGACGAGGATGGCGACCACGACTTTGGCATCATGGGCGATGTCGATCTGGACGCCACGCAAGACGGTGGCGAGGTCATCTTCAAGAACTACCGTGTCGGCTTTATCGAAGATTTGATCGAGGACTAGTCGTACATACTGGAACGAAATGAAACGGGGCCGTTGGCAATATCGCCAGCGGCCCGCTTTTGCACTATACGCTATGCCTTACTCGGCATCCTCGACCTCATACGAATCCGCCTCGGCGGGCTCATCGTTTGTCTCTGGCGCAGCCCCGCGTGCCTCGTCAAACGCTGCCTTCATGGTCTTGTTACCCCACGTGAGCTTGCGAATGGTAAGATCGTCGGCTTTCTTGTTGGCCAGGCGCAGATTGTTCTCGGAGGACAGCAACGCTTCCTTGGTTTTCTGCAGATGACTAATCGTCTTGTCAATCTCATCGATCGCCGTTTGGAACTTGCGGCTCGCGATCTCGTAGTTGCGACCGAAATCGTTCTTGAACTTTTCCATCTTGGCTTCGAAGTTCGTGACGTCGATATTCTGCTGTTTGTACTCCGCTAGCTCCTGCTTATAGCGCAGCGAACCCATGGCGGCGTTGCGAAGAAGTGTAATCATGGGAATGAAAAACTGTGGGCGAATCACGTACATCTTCTCGTAGCGATAGCTCACGTCGACTATCCCTGCGTTATAGAGCTCGCTCTCGGGCTCGAGTAGCGTGCAGAGCACCGCGTACTCACAGCCTTTCTGGCGACGATCGTGATCGAGCTTCTTAAAGAAGTCCTCGTTTTTGTGCTTGGTCGCAGTCTCGTCGTTCTCGTTTTTCATCTCGAACATAATCGAAATGACCTCGTTGCCGCTCGCGTCGCACTCGCGGAAGATAAAGTCGCCCTTGGTACCCTCGGACGCATCGTTGTCTTTCTCGAAGTACGCGTTAGGAAACGCCGTCATGCGCAGACGGTTAAACTCGGTCTCGCAGTGCTGCTCGAGCGACTCGCCCACCATCTTGGTGGACAGGCGGACCTTCATGTCCTTAAGGCGCTCAATCTCTTCATCCTTGTAGCGAATCAGGTCATCGCTCGCGCGCTTGGCCTGCGCAAGCTCGAGCTCGTGTGCCGCCTTGGCCTGTTCCTCGCGAGAATCGCGCACCGCCAGCTCGCTCGTCAGCTTGGCACGTGCCTCATCGCGCTCTCGCTCCACCGCGGCGACCGCCTCCGACAGGTTCATTTTTGCCATCAGTTCCTGCTCGCGCAACTGGGCACGCAGACCCTCGGCCTCTTGCTCAGATTGTGCCTTTGCGGCGGAAAACTTCTCCTGTACCGTCGCGCGGTAGTCAGCAAGCGCGCGCTCAGCTTCACCGCGAGCAGCATCGAGCTCGCGCTGCGACTCTGCCGCGGCAGCGGCAAGCGCCATCTCCTGGGCCTTGTCCGCCGCGGCAAGCCTGGCCTGCAGCTCGGCAATCTGAGCATCACGTGCAGCCAAATCGTTTTGAGCAGCATTGCGCGCCACCGACTCGACGAGCTTGGCTTCGTCATCTTTGCGCTCCAGCTGCGCACGCAAATTGTCGATTTCTCGCTGAAGCTCGGTGTTTTCCTTTTGAGCATCGGCACGGGCCTCAACCGCCGCGCGCTGACTTGCGCTCTCGCGCTCTGTGGCAGCGCCCTCGAGCTTGGCGCGCAGCTCGGCAAGCTCAGCGTCGCGCTTGGCAACCTCTTGTGCCAGCTTCTGCTCCGCGGCGTTCTTCTGCTCGACAAGTTGAGCGTTGCGCTGAGAATCTGCCTTTTGCAAGGCAGCCGTCGAACGCGAGCGCTCAAGCTCCAGCGCCTGCTCGCCCTCGCGCTGGACTGCCTTCACACGCTCATCCAGGTCGCGCGAAAACTCGGCATTGCGCACTTGCTTGACGATGTCCGCATAGCCAGACGCATCGACCTTAAAAACTTCGCCACAATGCGGGCACTTGATCTCGTTCATAGCAGCTCCTCGATGGACGCAAATTTCAACCGCTTACACTCTACCGCGCCGCACGGACAAAAAAGACGCCGCCGCCATAATAGCAACAGCGCCAGAACCACCACAAAGGTGCCTGTCCCCTTTGTGGCGGTTTGTGTGACGGTTCGAGAATTACAGTCCAAAGAAGCTCAAGATCTGGTCTCGGCTTACGGGCTTGTACTCGTTGGCGTCGAGGCCCACATCGTAGCGATAAATGGGGCGCTCGCGATCGCAGTTGCGCGCGTTGGTGCGGTCTCCCCTGCTGTGGATATGCCCGTGCAGCATGATGGCGCCACGCGCCTTGCCATTCCAGCTGAGCATGGGGTAATGGCTCAACACCAGGCGATGGCCCTTGGCATAGCCGGGAGCAATCTCCAGGTAATCACGCACGTCTTCCCAGATTTGGGGCGCAGCTGGATCTTCCCAGTCACCGTCATGGTTGCCACGGATGAGCGTTACGTTCTGACATTCGATGCGCTCGCGCAGGCGCACAGCATCCGCCAGGGGCAAACGATAGGTAAAGTCTCCCAAGATATAGAGACGGTCGTCCGCCGCCACGCACTCATTCACGGCATCGATGACCTTGCGGTTCATCTCCTCGACCGAGCCAAATGGCCGGTCCATGTCGTGCAGGATATTCGTGTCGCCCAGGTGCAGGTCGGCGGTAAACCACATCATCGTCTCTGTCCTCATTTCGCAACGTGTTCAACTCGTGCTAAGTATACAGACGCAGCGATGCGGCGGTTATCCAAAGAGCCCGCCGAACAGTCCGCGGCGGCGCTTGTCTTGCTTTTTCGAAGCGTCACCCTGAGTTTTCTTGTCCTGCCGCTTCTTACGGTCCTGCTCCAGCTCATCATCGTCGAGCAGCATATCCCACTCAAACGGGTCATCCGTCAGATCGAACAGGCCATCGTCATCAAACATGGCAGCCTCCCTTACCGACTAGCGAGCATCCACCACGTAGAGGCCAACGCGCACCTGGTGCCACGGGCTACGCTCGGGGGCAACCTGCTGCACGCGCGCCTCAAATACACCCTCGTGTCCATAATGCATCATCACGGATAGCGGGCCGACCCCGTTTCCCGGAACATAGCCGAGCTTGGTGTTGCCGTAATAGATCGCAACCGCCTCAGGGTCATGGGGATTATCGCGCTCGGCACACAGCGTCAGCTTATCGCCGACCTTAAGATCGCCCAGGACCAAGGCACCGTCGGCATACTGAAATCCTGCGATATGAAACGACAAAAGAACACGTGAAGGCTCGTACATGGCAGCTCCTCTAACGGCCGGATAAACCGGCGCTTAACCTTACTGAGAAGTTTACGGGCCCGTGCGGACACGAATTCACCCGCTCGCGCCTTTCACCCAGTTGCCGCAACGCTTGCGAGACAGAGCGCTTGCAGATAAGATAGAGGCACGGATGGCACCCGTTGCAGCGGGTCTTGCCAACTCCGGTGCACGTTTACATCGTGAGAAGTGGCCGTCTTCGCTTACGCGGGGGCGGCTATTTCATTCGGCCGATAAACAGGCCGAGTTCGATAGCCGCGATTAACAACGCCAGTAACGAAATAACATCGCTTACGTTCATACCAATTCCCTTCTAAAGGGAGTTGGCCCATCCGTACCCCATGGCAGTAGTCTAACGTAAATGGCAGGTAATAGGAACACTTGTTCGTATTACCTGCCATTTCCTAATGCACAAACATGCGCACGAATTTGTGCTTCCAGCTTGCGTAGGGCGCATACCGAAACGGCACGTCCAGCCAGGTTGCCTTGTTCACGATGCTCTTCTTGTGGCTAAACGCATCGAAGCTCTCGCGGCCATGGTACTGCCCCATGCCGCTCGCGCCCATGCCGCCAAAGCCCATATGGCTCGTAGCCAGATGCATGATGGTGTCGTTAACACAGCCGCCGCCAAAGGGCACGTAGCGCACAAAGCGCTGCTGGACCTCGCGGTCCTGGCTAAAGATATACAGGGCCAGCGGCGTCGGACGATCCGTAATAAACGTTTCGGCCTCGTCTAAGTTCTCAAACGTCAGTACCGGCAAGATGGGGCCGAAGATCTCCTCCTGCATCACGGCGTCATCGGGGGCCACGCCATCCAAAATCGTCGGCTCGATCTTGAGCGAAGCCTCGCGCGTGACACCTCCAAGCACGACCTTATCGGGATCGATCAGCCCACGCACGCGCGCAAAATGTTTGGCGTTGACGATATGCCCGTAATCCTCGTTATCGAGCGGGTGCTCGCCAAACATGCGACGGACCTCTTCCTTGATGAGGCCCAGCAGCTCGTCGTGCACGCTCGTATCGACCAGCAGGTAGTCGGGCGCCACGCAGGTCTGCCCCACGTTGAGCCATTTACCAAAGGCGATACGCCGTGCCGCAACCTTCAAGTTTGCCGTCGCATCCACGATGCAGGGACTCTTTCCGCCCAGCTCAAGCGTCACGGGCGCAAGGTTTTTACTTGCGCGCTCCATGACGAGTTTGCCGACCGGAACGCTACCGGTAAAGAAAATCTTGTCCCAGCACTCATCGAGCAACGCTTCGTTCTCGGCGCGCCCGCCCTCGACAACCGTCACCAGACGCGGATCAAATGCCTCTTCACAGATTTGCTTGAGCACCGCGCTCGATGCCGGAGCATATGCACTCGGCTTGATGACGACGGTATTGCCTGCGGCAAGGGCGCCAGCGAGCGGCTCGAGCGTCAGCAAAAACGGGTAGTTCCAGGGCGCCATGATGAGCGTGACGCCATAGGGCACGGCTTGCGTTTTGCACACACTCACGGCGTTGGCAAGATCGCACGGACGCAGGCGCGGACGACTCCATCGAACCACGTGAGCAATCTGATGACGAATCTCGGAAAGCGACGTGCCGATCTCGCACATATATGCCTCGTCATGCGACTTTCCCAAATCGGTCTTGAGCGCATGGGCAATATCGGCCTCGTGCGCCCGGACCGCATCGCGTAAACTCACGAGCGCGCGACGTCGAGCATCGACATCAAACGTGGCGTGTGTCTTAAAGTAGGCGCGTTGATCGCCGACGATGCGCGCAATTTCCTCGGTGTTCATGGACCCTCCTATTTCTCGTCCTCAAACATACCACCTGCGATAATTTCGTACATATGCTCGAGCTCCAAGCGGTCCATTAGAAGCGGAACGGGGTACAGGGGATTGGCCTCGGCATCGGCATGCGCCGCCATCTGCGGAATGTCGGAGTGGCGAATGCCCGTCACGTATTTGGGAATTTCCAAGGCGGCGTTCATGCGGTCGACCCAATCGATAAAGGCCTCGGCCGCAAGACTGTCCTGCGCGGTAGCCGGCGCAATGCCCGCCATGCGAGCAAGATCGGCAAGCTTGGGGGCGGCGGCGTCACCATAAGCGCGAAGCATATGCGGCAGGATGATGGCGTTGGCCAAGCCGTGCGGAATTCCGTATCGGCCGCCCAGACTGTGCGCGATGGCATGAACGTATCCAACATAGGAGCGCGTAAAGGCAACGCCCGCCTTATACGCCGCCGAAAGCATATTGCGACGCGAATGCATGTTGTCGCCATGCTCATAGGCCTCGAGCAAATTGTCGCGGATGAGCTGGACCGCTTGACGCGCCATCTTGCGCGTGTAGGGCGTGGTGCTACGGCCGATAAAGGCCTCGACAGCATGCGTCAGGGCATCCATACCCGTCTGCCCCGTAATGGAGGCGGGCAGGCCGCGCGTAAACTCGGGGTCATGCACCGCAAAGCGCGGGATAAGCGCAAAGTCGTTAATGGGGTACTTGTAGTGCGTCTCGTCATCGGTAATTACCGCTGCAAGCGTGACCTCGCTTCCCGTGCCTGCCGTGGTGGGAACGGCGATGAGCAGCGGCAGGCGATGATGAATCCGCAGCAGCCCGCGCATCTTGTTGATGGGCTTGTTTGGCTGCGCAATGCGCGCCCCCACACCCTTGGCGCAGTCCATGGCCGAACCGCCACCAAAGCCGATAATGGCCTGGCAGGCGCTCTCTCGATACAGGGACGCCGCTTCCTCCACGTTTGAGACCGTGGGGTTCGCTGATGTTTTGGCATAGACCGCAACGCCAATTCCCTTGGACGCGAGCGCTGTCTCGAGCGGTGCCGTGAGCCCCAGACGGGCAATACCGGGATCCATCACGATAAGAACCCGCTGTATCGAACGCTTTTGAAGCACTGTGGGCACATCCTCAGCGTGTTCCAGAATGCGTGGCTCGGTATAGGGCAGCACCGGCAATGCGATGCGAAAAACAGTTTGATACGTTCGGCACCAGGCGCGGCGGGCTAGATGCATAAAGGAAGCTCCTTCATTTGTTGATTGGTCAACATTTGCTCGACCGATTGTACTCAGCGGCGGTCAAAGACGGCCTGCCAATCGTTAATCAATCAACATCTTCATATCTCAAAATTGTTTTATTAAAAATCATTCCTAATAGGCTTCACATTTGATTGCATTTATGGATAATAGAACTCGTCAAGACGCACGTCCGGAGAGGGCCCTTACGGGACCGGACAAGCGCCCCATCGCCATCGATCGAAGGGATCGAATCATGAAATTTGTTTGCCCCGTTTGCGGTTATGTTGAAGAGTACGACGGCGACCAGCTGCCCGAGGATTTTAAGTGCCCCCAGTGCGGCGTTCCCGGTTCTCGTTTCCTGAAGCAGGAAGAGGGTCAGCTCGAGTGGGCTGCCGAGCACGTCGTGGGGGTCGCCAAGATGGAGGGCGTCTCCGAGGACATCGTTGCCGACCTGCGCGCCAACTTTGAGGGCGAGTGCTCCGAGGTCGGTATGTACCTGGCCATGGCTCGCGTCGCCCATCGCGAGGGCTATCCCGAGATCGGCCTGTACTGGGAGAAGGCTGCCCACGAGGAGGCAGAGCATGCCGCCAAGTTCGCTGAGCTCCTGGGCGAGGTCGTGACCGACTCCACCAAGAAGAACCTCGAGATGCGCGTTGAGGCCGAGAACGGCGCCACCGCCGGCAAGACCGATCTTGCCAAGCGCGCCAAGGCCGCTGGTCTCGATGCCATTCACGACACCGTGCACGAGATGGCTCGCGACGAGGCTCGCCACGGCAAGGCTTTCGCCGGCCTGCTCAAGCGCTACTTTGGCTAAGCCAACCGCCTGAGAGACATTCTCTACTTTTATAAGGCCCGGACCGCATGGTTCGGGCCTTTTTCGTGCCTCACGAACTTGTTAACTCCCTGGAATAGGACTGCCTTCGGCATCGGTTTCTCGTCAAAACTAAGTGAGTAGACTTTTTGGAACTTGCCGAGCAGGCCATCTAAATTGCTTTGTAAAGTCGCAGGTAAATGACTTATTGCAAAAACGACCTGGTCGCCATCAAGCCAAAAGTCTACTCACTTAGTTCCGCAGCCGTCCACGATCGAGCTGTTTTGTGTCTAACGGGCATCTTTCCGTCGATTACTCCCAATTTTGTCCAGTCAACGAATAGTTCAGACCGGAGTAATGTCTCAGCCCTTTGCTCATCCGAGCTTTTATCACGATATTCAGCATCGAGCATCCTGCATACGGCCTTAACGATCGCGCGGAATCTATCCTCATCGGATATCTGTCTGTGTGTCAGGAGAAGTACATCGTAGCCCATGGCCTGAAGGGCCGTCATGCGGTCAGCGTCACGCAGGCCATCCCCTGCGCGTCCGTGCGAGGCCTTTCCTTGGCATTCAATGGCCACCTGTCGCCTGCCGTCCGGCGAAGACAGAAGTAGGTCGATATATACACGGGACTTTCCCACAATCGCTCGAGCACTTGTGCTTAGCGTCACTTCGACATTGAGCTCTATGCCGCAAAACCCTTCGCCTCCCAGGGCTCGCGGCAGTCCAAGCAACAAATACGCCTCGACCTCAAAAGGCGACGCGGCGCCCAATGGAACGAGATGCGATACCGCCATAAATCTATTGCCGTAACGCATCCCGCAAACATCTGAACAAAAACGGTCAAGGTCTCCGCCCAAAACCAAAGCGTCTCGACGCCATAAATTTGAGGCGGCGCCATCCTCGGACGGGCAGCGCACCCAACCGAACGTTGTCGAAATCGCGCCCGAATCAATTGCACGCGCAAGCTCCGTCTCAAGTGCCGCCGGCAGAGCGCACACCGCAAACAAACCGCACATCTCCGCCAACACAAAAAGAAGCTGAAGATCCGTCAGATGGCGCGACATGATGAATGCCGTCAGCAGAGGAGACGTAACCAAAAATCCATGCTCCGTTTCCAGCACAGATTCCCTGGGGAGCTCGCCAAGGAACAGCCGCTGCCTAATGCTGGCAGGGCAAGTCCGTTTGTTTCTCGTCCGAACCAATGTATACAACGGAAAACCGAGCACAACCGCAGCCGTCGGGTTGCGGGCGAGGCCATATCGCTGCCGGTCTTCTTCCGGTCGCGGAAGCGGCGAACACAAAGCACGCACTTGAGGGGGCAAACGCCAGTACCTAAAAGCCGATATGTCACAAAGCAGATCCTTCATAGGCACAGGAAAACACGAATTTCAACCCAGCCGGTCTCGCATTGGCGCGAACGCACCGAAAATGGCACCAAACGGACCGTTAAGTTTTCAACAGCCCTCCCCAACTGGCCAAAAGCTTGCCGAGAGCTGGACGAAGCCCTGTTGAAAACCCCATTTTTTCTCATGAGGAAACTTTGCGCGGCAAGTGAGTAGACTTTTTGGAACATCCCGATCAGACCGGTCATCCTGCTTCTCAAAACCATAGGTAGATAGCTTGTTTCAAAACGGCCTGGTCGCCAAAGTGCCAAAAGTCTACTCACTTAGATTGCAGAGCGCCCCCCATTAGCTGCAATTCCAAGGTATTAAGCACTTCCGGACTCAGGTCGTCATACTGGACAAGAATTTGAGTTGAGTTTTCAGGGACAGACGAGCTATCGGCGCACCAATAACAGTCACTGATATCGATAAACGGAATACCCGAGCGCGTGAGGGCCCGCACAAAAGAGCTTCCGCCCGTGTCACGCTCCACAGCCACGACGCAGTAAAGGCCCGCGTCTGCATGTTCAATCGAGACCTCCCCCGCCGGAAACACTTTCCGCACAAGCGCCGCCAGGCTATCCCGCGCCTCACGAGCACGAACGCGCACGCGGTTCACATGCCGCTCGTAATCACCCGATTCCAGCAAACGAGCCAGAGCGACCTGGTCAACAGAACTCACCGACGAGGCGTAAAAACCAAGGTTGCGCCTAAACCGTTCCATCAGCTCATCAGGCAGCACCATGTACGCTAGACGCAACGCCGACGACAGACTTTTTGAAAAGGTGTTGGTGTAGATGACCGATTGGGCGGCATCGATCGAAGCAAGCGCGGGAATCGGCTTGCCGGCAAGGCGAAACTCGCAATCAAAGTCATCTTCGATGAGATACCGATCCGGCTGCTCGGCGGCCCAGCTCAGCAGGGCATAGCGACGCGCAATGCTCGTCACAAGGCCGGTCGGATACTGATGGGACGGCATCAGGTGAAGGACATCGGTCCCGGCTTTCTGCAGAGCGCTCAAGTCCACGCCGTCATCATCCAACGGGATATGTCGAACTTTGCAACCCATAGCCTGATAGATGCGCGTCAGGCGCAAATAGCCCGGATCCTCAACGGCATACACCTTGTCCGCGCCAAGCAACTGAACCAACATGGTATCGAGCAGCTGGGCGCCCGCACCGATAACAATGTTGTCGGGATTAACATTCATGCCCCGTGTCCCGCGCAGATGGTGAGCGATTGCGCGTCGTAGCCGAGCGGTGCCCTGCGCTGGTGCGGGCGAAAAGATCTCGCGTTCGTCTTCGGACGTCAGCGTTGCTCGTAGCGCGCCTTGCCAAAGCCTAGCCGCCTCCAATGCGGATGGAGAAAGTGATCCGAATTGCTCGACCTGGCCATCGGCGTCAGGCGCGGCGAGGTCCACAGAGACAGTATCTCGGTCGATATCCCCCGTAGCCAAAGGCAAAACCGGTGCATCCGGAAGCTCGCAAGCGTAGTAGCCCCGACGCGGTATTGAGCAAATATAGCCCTCGGCAAGCAACTGGCTATATGCATTCTCGATGGTAATGACACTGATTCCCAGATGACTGGCAAAGGCGCGCTTGGACGGAAGATGCTCCCCCGCCGCAATACGTCCAGCAACAATATCATCTCGAATTTGCTGGTAAACATACTCATAGAGCGATGCTTCGCCGCGTTTTTCCAAATTGTAGTCAAGCATGAGCCTATCACCTGACCTTATTAAGCCATTCAATCTGATATTAGTCTGACCTTGTCATTATCTCGAAAACTGAGTATTTCGCCATACCCAGCTCCCCGATAGGATGTTCCGTCAAGCAATGCACATGCCAACCAAGGGAGCAACCATGGCAGAACAGACCAGTAAGGCCGATCGCGTCAAACTCAATCGCGAGCTCGCGCAGATGCTCAAGGGCGGCGTCATCATGGACGTCACCACGCCCGAGCAGGCACGCATCGCCGAAGAAGCCGGCGCCTGCGCCGTCATGGCACTCGAGAGCATTCCGGCCGACATCCGTGCCGCAGGCGGTGTCTCGCGCATGAGCGACCCCAAGATGATCAAGGGCATCCAGGAGGCCGTCTCCATCCCCGTTATGGCCAAGTGCCGCATCGGTCACATTGTCGAGGCGCAGGTCCTTCAGGCCATCGAGATCGACTACATCGATGAGTCCGAGGTTCTCTCCCCTGCCGACGATGTTTACCACATCGACAAGACCCAGTTTGACGTCCCGTTTGTCTGCGGTGCCCGCGACCTGGGCGAGGCGCTGCGCCGCGTCGCCGAGGGCGCCACGATGATCCGCACCAAGGGCGAGCCGGGCACGGGCGACGTGGTCCAGGCCGTGAGCCACATGCGCAAGATCCAAAAGCAGATTCGCGACGTTGTCGCCCTGCGCGATGATGAGCTCTTTGAGGCAGCCAAGCAACTGCAGGTTCCGGTCGAACTGGTGCGCGAGGTCCATGCCACGGGCAAGCTCCCCGTCGTGAACTTTGCTGCTGGCGGTGTAGCGACCCCCGCCGACGCCGCGCTGATGATGCAGCTGGGCGCCGAGGGCGTCTTTGTCGGCTCGGGCATCTTTAAGAGTGGCGACCCCGCCAAGCGCGCCGCCGCCATCGTTAAGGCCGTGGCAAACTTCACCGATGCCAAACTCATCGCTGAGCTTTCGGAGGACCTTGGCGAGGCTATGGTGGGCATCAACGCCGATGAGATCGAGATCATCATGGAGGAGCGCGGACGCTAGTCCAGCAGAAAGGATCGCACATGAGCGATTATGCAGACCAAACGGTCGCCGTGCTGGCGGTCCAAGGCGCTTTTGCCGAGCACGAGGCGAGGCTGTCCGAGCTGGGCGCACACTGTATTGAACTGAGACAGGCGGCCGATTTGCGGCAGAACTTTGACCGTCTAGTACTTCCCGGCGGCGAGTCTACCGTTCAAGGGAAGTTGCTTGATGAGCTGGGCATGCTCGAGGAGCTTCGTGCCCGTATCGCTGAAGGCATGCCCGTCCTGGGCACCTGCGCCGGCCTAATTCTGCTGGCTCACGACCTTGCCGCCCATGACGATAAGGGCACGCCGCGTTTGGCAACCATGGATGTACTTGTCGAGCGCAATGCCTACGGCAGGCAACTCGGCAGCTTTCAAGCCAAGGGGCAGGTAGCCGGCATCGACGGTGAAGTGCCCCTGACGTTTATCCGCGCGCCCCGCATCGTCGAGCTCCACGGCGACGCCAAGGCCCTAGCGAAAGTCGACGGGCGCATCGTCGCCGCCCGTCAGGGCAACCAACTCGGTGTCACCTTCCACCCCGAACTCGATGAAGACACCCGCCTCCACGAGCTCTTCCTCCAAATGTAGGCAGAGTAGAAACGAGCGTGGATTTTCGGACACATAACAAATGAGAGTGGATAATCTCCCACTTTGAGCTTGAATGCAGGCTCAAACCGGGAGATTATCCACTCTCATGCTATGTAGTCGTTTAAGAACGTCCCCAATGACTACCTTGGATCATGGCAGCGCCGATGTTTTGGTACCGACAGCGAGCGTCCACCAGAGCGAACAAATTGACATGAAAAGAGGACGGCATAGACCTTCTGGTCATGCCGTCCTCTTTGAATGACAAGTTGTCGCTCTGGTGGGCGCGCAGCGTCAACTAGTTACGCGGTTCGTAGAACCGCGTAACCCAATTAGAAGCGGTTGCCGCGGAAGCCGCCACCGTTGCGGCCGCCACGATCGCCACCGCGACCGCCACGGTCGTTACCACGGTTGCCGCCGAAGCCGCCACGGTTGCCACCGCGATCGCCATAGCCACCACGGTTGCCGCCAAAGCCGCCGCGGCTGCCACGGTCGCCGCCACGGTCACCAAAGCCGCCACGGCCACCGCGATCTCCACCGCGACCGCCGCGGTCACCGCCACGGCCACCGCGATCGCCAAAGCCGCCGCGGCCGCCACGGTCACCGCCACGACCACCGCGATCGTCACGGCCGCCGCGAGGACCGCGGTCCTCGTCCAGGCCCATGGCGACGAGCGGAGCGATAACCTTATCGAGAGCGGCCATCAGCTCGGTGGCCTCCTCGTAAGAAAGCTCGGGCAGGAGCTTCTCCTTCTTATTGGCAAGCTCGACCAGGCCCTCAGCGGCATCCTCGGCAGCGAAGACGACGATCTTGCGCATATCGCCCTCGGCGTCGTCGATGCGGCCGACCAGATCGGCAGCCTCGGCCTCGGCCATCAGGCCATCGAGCTCACGAAGGCGCATGCCCAGCAGGTCGGACATTTCCTTCTGCTCCATCTTGGGCTTGAGGTCAAGGAGCTTGATGGCGCGCTCGATGTTCGCCATGCGCTCGGCTTTGGCCTCCTCCTCCTTGGAAATAGCAAAGCGACGGCTACGCAGCAGGCGGGCGGCCTTCTGCATCTTGTCCATCAGCTCTTCGTCATCGTAATCAACGGCGGCCTCGACAACCTCGGCCTCCTCCTCAGCGGAAACCTCGTCAGCAGCCTCAACCTCAGCAGCTTCGGTCTCCACGGTCTCGACTGCCTCAACCTCGGCAGCCATGGTCTCGTTCTCGGTCTCGTTCATGATCTCTTCGTTCTCGGACATGAGACTCCTTCTTGGCCCTCTCGGGCATCATCGCCCCATTCGCGGGGCCCGTCGCGCACTCTTTGCGCTTTATACATTCATGCCTCTCGGCAAAACGTCCATTAGTTTATGGTGTCGCCCGCCAATCTAGCTGCAGAATCTATGTACACACATTAATGCGACATGTCGCGGTATCATGGCCTGAACCAAACCTATCCACCTTAAGGAGCCCGCCATGATTAAGCCCATCATGAAATCCGAGTTCTTTTTGCGTCTGCCTTCCGAAGAGGCGGGACCTGACGATGCCGCGACCGGGCAGGATCTCCTGGATACGCTCCACGAGCATGAGCACGAGTGCGTGGGCCTCGCCGCCAACATGATTGGCGTGCGCAAACGCATCATCTGCGTAAAGGACGGCAACAGGGCGCTCCTGATGTACAACCCTCAAATTCTTGAGCAGGTCAATGCCTATCAGACGAGCGAAGGATGCCTCTCGCTGGTTGGTGAGCGCCCCTGTACCCGTTATCGCCGCATTAAGGTGGAGTATTTGGACGAGAACTTCGTCCACCGCATCAAAAACTTCTCGGGCTACACCGCCGAGATCATCCAACACGAAATCGACCACTGCAACGGGATTATTATTTAGTCCCGCCGATTCAAGAAAGCTCCCTGCAGCAAAACAACTGCAGGGAGCTTTTCATTGTGCGGAGTTTCTATCCCCTACGATTGACGGTAATGGTCGAAGAAGTCGGCGAGGTCTTCGAGCGACTCTTTGAGCACTTCCATGCGCGGCAGGTACACGATGCGGAAGTGATCGGGCTCGGCCCAGTTAAAGCCGCCGCCGCGCGTGATCAGAATCTTCTTCTCGTGCAGCAGGTCGAGGGCAAACTGCTCGTCATCGGTGATGTTGAACTTTTTAACATCCATCTTGGGGAAGATATAGAACGCCGCGCGCGGCTTGACCACCGAGATGCCGTCGATCTTGTTGAGCTCCTCATACACAAAGTTGCGCTGCTCGTAGACACGACCGCCGGGACGGATGTAGTCGTTGACCGACTGATGGCCACCGAGCGCCGTCTGGACGATCGACTGGGCCGGCACGTTGGAGCACAGGCGCATGTTAGAGAGCATGTTGATACCCATAATGAAGTCGCTCATGCAGCGCTGGTTGCCCGAAAGCACCATCCAGCCAATACGATAGCCCGCGATCATGTGCGACTTGGAAAGGCCGCTAAAGGTAACGCAGGGCAGATCGGGAGCGAGCGAGGCAATCGAGACGTGCTCGTAGCCGTCCATGCACAGACGGTCGTAGATCTCGTCGGCAAAGATCATGAGCTGGTGCCTGCGCGCAACCTCGACGATGCCCTCGAGCACCTCGCGCGGGTAGACCGAGCCCGTGGGGTTGTTGGGGTTGATGATGACGAGGGCCTTGGTCGCGCTCGTGATCTTGGACTCCATATCCTCCAGATCGGGATACCAATCCGCCTGCTCATCGCACAGATAGTGCACGGGATGACCGCCGGCAAGGGTCGCGCACGCCGTCCAGAGCGGATAGTCGGGGCTGGGGATCAGAATCTCGTCGCCATTGTCGAGCAGCGCGTTCATCGAAAGCTGAATGAGCTCGGACACGCCGTTGCCCGTGTAGATGTGCTCCATCTGAACATTGGGCAGGCCCTTGATCTGCGAGTACTGCATAATCGCCTTGCGCGCAGAGAACAGGCCGCGCGAGTTGGAATAGCCTTCGCAGTCGGGCAGCTGCTGGCGCATGTCCTTGATAACCTCGTCGGGCGTGCGGAAACCGAAGGGCGCTGGGTTGCCGATATTGAGCTTGAGGATGCGCTCGCCCTCGTCCTCCATACGGGCGGCCTCGTCGACGACGGGACCGCGCACATCATACAAGACGTTATCAAGCTTGGTGGATTTAGAAAAAGTACGCATGGTGGTGCTCCTTGGAATTTGAGCTGAGGAACTAGGTTCGGATTTGGCAACTTTACGGGACGGAGGGGTCTCACCTTGGTCGGCGTCACCGGCGAGCAGCCAGGTAACATCGACCTCCAAAATGCGGGCGAGCAGCTCTGCCACATCGCGCCGCGGGATCGTCTTGCCGCTCACATATTGGCTCATCTGACTCTTGCCGAGTTTTTTGCCGAGCATCTCCGATGCGCGGATTACGTCCGACTGGCGAACGTCGCGATCGGACATAGTCTGTCGCAGGCGATCGCAAAACGTCTCTTGGGCCACTAGAACCTCCTTGCTGGCAAAGTTCAATTTATAGAACACGAATTGAACCTGAGTTCAATTTAGGCAGCAGTATAGCGCGGCACATTATCCGAAAGTTCAATTTCACAAGAAAATGTACCGAGCCTCGAGAATTGTCCCAAAGTAGACAACAGGTACGCGCTTTTAGAGATATTCAAGAAAACGAGCCGCCGCAAGCGAAACGTCAGCGGTGCGGTATATGGCGTTGATCTGCCGATGAGGATGTCCCTCGAGCGGGCGCACGGCAACATCGAACTGGCAGCGGCGCAAGATGAGCGCCGGAAGAATGCTCACGCCCAGACCGTCCTCGACCATGGCCATAATCGCATAATCATCCCAGGTCGACAGCTTAGAGCGCACCGCCAGGCCCGCGCGGCGAAACAGCGGCGTAATCTCATCATCTGTGCCGCGTTCCAGCAGAATAAACTGCTCGTTGGCCAAATCGGCAAGAGAGACGACCTCCGCCGCGGCAAACAAAGAGCCTGTTGGCACTACCGCCATTAACTCGTCTCGCACCAACGGCCGCGACGCCATGCCGGCGCCGCGTGGTTCGCGCGGAATAAAGCCCAGGTCGCAGCGACCTTCCGCCACCCATTGCTCAATCTCGGAGTAATCACCCATCAGCAGCTCGTAATCGATGTCCGGGTGATCGGCGCGAAAGCGCGCAATCACCGGCGGCAGCACGTGGGTCGCCACGCTCGAAAATGTACCGATGCAGATTTTGCCGCGCATGAGCCCACGCATCTCATCCACCCGTCGCTGCAAGCGAGTGAATTCCTCGCATAACGCCTCAACAGCCGGCATAACTTGCCGCCCGTCGGCAGAAAGCACTACGCCCTCGCGGCTTCTATCAAGCACTTTAAAGCCCCAGTCGGCCTCAAGATCGGCCACCATACGGCTCACGCCCGACTGCGAATAGCTCAGCCGCTCGGCGGCGCGCGTAAAACTGCCGGCGCGCACGGTCTCGAGTAGGACCTGCATCTTTTGAACATTCGTTTCCACGGCACCCCTCCACATATGCATGAGCTTTTGTCATGTTATCTATGAATTATATTCGCTTTTCTTCTATAGCCAGTTCACCCATAGTGAACATGCTCGGATATAGAGGGGATTTCAGCGCATGAACAACGGACTGTTTGCGTACTTAGCAGCATTGCTATTGTTTGGCTCCAACGGCATCATCGCCGCTGCCATTGCGCTGCCGAGCTCCGATATCGTGCTACTGCGCACGTTTTTAGGCGCACTCTCGCTTGTCACCATCCTCGCCGTCACCCAACGCCATAAGCCGCAGGCGCCATCCCGCCCCCGCGAAGCCGCAGCCCTCCTCCTCTCGGGAGCCGCGCTGGGCGCCAGCTGGATTTTTCTGTTCCGCGCCTACCAGACGATTGGCGTCGGCGTATCCTCGCTGCTGTACTACTGCGGCCCCATCATCGTCATGGCGCTCTCCCCGCTCATCTTTGGCGAAAAGCTGACCGGCAGCAAAATCGCCGGCTTTATCGCCGTCGCCTGCGGTGCTTTTCTCATTGCGGCACAAGGTCTAGGCGGCAATATGCCCATTGCGGGTATCGCTTGCGGCATCGCCTCGGCCTTCTGCTATGCATTGATGGTCATCGCCAGCAAGGGTGCGCCGCACATCGAGGGCCTCGAGAACTCCGCGCTCCAGGTGAGCGCCGCCTTTTTGACCGCGCTGGTCCTTACGCTCCTCACGCAGGGCGCCCCCTCATTCCTGTCCGCCGGCGTCGCCGCCAGTATTGATTGGCGCGCCGTCGTCATGCTCGGCGTCGTCAACACCGGCATCGGCTGCCTGCTCTACTTTAGCGCCGTCGCCAAACTGCCCGTCCAGACCGTCGCCGTCGTCGGCTACCTCGAGCCGCTTTCGGCGGTCGTGTTCTCGGCCGTCCTTTTGGGCGAAGCCATAACACCGGTCCGTCTGATGGGCGCCGTGCTTATCATCGGCGGCGCGATCTTTTGCGAACTCGCCGGCAAACGCGCAAACGCCAAGGCTGGCATCGCCCAGGCAGCACGCGCCTAACAGCCCCTCTTCAGTTTCAAAGCAGGGGCGCGTCCGCGGTTATCACGTTGCAGCAAGCCATTCAGCGGATATGCCCCTGTTTTGAAATGCTACCTATGTACATAAATAATCCCCAGCTGGGGATTATTGTCTAAAGTCAACCAATGTGCCAAACTGCTCTTGTATGTATAAAGACGGCATAAAGATTATCTGTCCTAGACAGATAACCGGATGTCCAAGGGAGTCCACGTGGCACACGACAAACTGGAGGCAAGCCCCCAAGACCAGCGTGGTCAAGGCGGGCATGGAGCCATTCCCCTCTCCGCTGGCATGCTGCTCGTTACGCTCGGCGTCGTATACGGCGACATCGGCACGAGCCCCATGTACACCATGAAATCAATTGTCACCAACAACGGCGGCATCGGCACCGTCAGCGAGGACATGATCCTGGGCGCGCTTTCGCTCGTCATCTGGACCATGACGCTCGTGACCACGGTCAAGTACGTGGTTATCGCCATGAAGGCCGATAACCACAACGAAGGCGGCATCTTCGCCCTGTTTAGCCTGGTGCGCAAGGTGGCACCGTGGCTGATTCTCCCCGCCATGATCGGCGGCGCGGCGCTGCTCGCCGACGGCATCCTCACCCCCGCGGTCACGGTCACCACAGCCATTGAGGGCCTGCGCACCATCGAATGGGGCCACGCGCTTTTGGGTGACGGCCAGACCAACGTCATCATCATCACCATCATCATTATCTGCGGCCTGTTTGCCATGCAGCGCGCCGGCACCTCGTCGATCGGCAAGCTGTTCGGCCCGCTCATGACGCTGTGGTTCCTGTTCTTGGCTGGCGCCGGCCTGTTCAACATGCTCGGCAACCTGTCCATCCTACGCGCGCTCAACCCCATCCGCGGCATCATGTTCCTGTTCTCGCCCATCAACCACTCGGGCATCATGGTGCTCGGCTTCGTCTTCCTGTCGACGACCGGCGCCGAGGCGCTCTATTCGGACATGGGTCACGTGGGCAAGGCTAACATCTATGCATCCTGGCCGTTTGTTAAGGCGGCCCTTATCCTCAACTATCTGGGTCAAGGAGCTTGGCTGCTCGCCAATAACTCCAACCCCCAGATGCTCGCGATGGATATCGTCAACCCGTTCTATATGATGCTCCCCGAGCCCCTGCGCCCCTTTGCCATCGTGCTTTCGGCCGTAGCGGCCATCATCGCCTCGCAGGCGCTCATTACCGGCTCGTTCTCGCTGGTATCCGAGGCAACCCGTCTCAATCTCATGCCGCATCTGCGCATCCACTACCCCAGCGACACCAAGGGCCAACTCTATATTCCGCTCGTCAACAACATCATGTGGGTCGGCTGTATCTTCATCGTGCTGCTGTTCCAAAACTCCGAGCGCATGGAGAGCGCCTACGGCCTCGCCATTACCGTGACCATGCTCATGACCACGACGCTTTTGACGAGCTACATCGCCGGCATCCTCAAACACAAGCTGGGCGCCTGCGTCTTCGCCCTGCTCTTTGGTGCCATTGAGCTGTGCTTCTTCGCTTCGTGCCTCACCATGTTCTTTGACGGCGGCTATGTGATGATCTTCTTGGCCTCGCTGCTGTTTGGCCTTATGTACGTGTGGCGCCGCGGCACCGCGATCGAGCGCACGCAGACGATCCTGCTGCCCGTCTCCAAGTACATTGACCAGCTCGGCCGCCTGCGCAACGACGAGACCTACCCCGTGCTCGCCGACAATCTGGTGTTCCTTACCAACAGTCCCGACCCGCTCACGCTCGACCGCGACGTGCTCTACTCCATCTTGGATAAGCATCCCAAGCGCGCCAAGGCATACTGGTTCATCAACGTACACGTTACCGATGAGCCCTATACGCACGAGTATTCCGTCGAGACCTTTGGCACGGACTTTTTGTTCCGCGTGCGCTTGGACCTGGGCTTTAAGGTCAACCAGCGCATCAACGCCTATCTGCGTCAGATCGTCGGCGACCTGATGGCCTCGGGTGAGCTGCCGCCGCAGCATCACACCTACTCCATCTACGAGACACGCGGCAACGTGGGCGATTTCCGTTTTTGCATGCTGCGCAAGATGCTTGCCCCCGAAACGGACATCAACCGCAATGACCACCGCGTCATGGCCATCAAGTACGCCGTCCGCCGCGCCTGCGGAAGCCCGGCACGCTGGTACGGTCTTGAGAACTCGGCCATCATCATCGAGTACGTGCCGCTGTTTGCCCGCATGCGCCCGGCCGTTAAGCTCGTGCGCACCCAGGTGCCGCTCGAGGTTCAGATCGAAGAGGCCGAGGAAATGGAAGTCGATATCTTCTCGGACGACCTGGTCAACGGCAACGAAGCCGGCAGAAACATGAACGTCGACCCCACCGAGTTGCTCGAGAGCGTCGCCGATACGCCCGAACAACAGCTCGACGGCCTCGAGAGCGACCAGCTCAACGACGCCAACTTCTAGCGACGTCACAAATCAACGACAGCGGCCCTGCATCTCACGGGAGATGCAGGGCCGCTTTGCATTGCAGTAAAGCTAACGGCTACGAACGACGCGGATCGGGAACCACGAGCCTATCGGGGCTCGCGCCCTCGGCATCCATCAAGCTCACGTAGCGAATCGACGGATCCCCATACATCGCGTAGTAATAATTGCCCGTGCGCGCGCTAAAGCATCCGGTATAGATAGTCTTCTCGAACTTGCCATCGCCCATCCTGGACGCCCCCTCAATCATCACCACGCCCTCGAGTGAACGGAACATGCGGACGACGTTTTCGGTCTCGCTCTCCTTTTGCGGGTAATTGGCATTGAGGTACGCCGCCTTTACAAAACGGCTCGGCGAATAGCAGTCACCCGGAATACCGCGCATGCCGGCACCCGCGCCATAGGGCTTGAGCTCGGCGCCACGCCATGTCGCCGTCTGCGGAAAATCGCTTGTGGCCGTGATATAGGTGCGCAGGTTTTCCATGTGCCACGGGAAGGTGGGCTGATTGGCAAGGGTGTCGACCGGATCGTCGTATACATGCAGGCCGTCAGCCATCATCTCGACCACGATGCTGCGCTGGCTGTCGCCGATAATCCAATGAAGCAGCGACACGCCCAGCCCCTCTCCGGCAGATTTGGCGACAATCACCGTGTCGCGCAGCGCGGCCTCGACCTCATCGACCGTCGAGAACGTCGCTGCCACCCACAGGGGAAACTCATAGGCTGCGATATTGGTCTTGCCGTCGACAGGGTCCTCGGCATACTCGGCATAACCCGGGAAATTGAGACCCGCCACGGCGAGGCCCGCATCGTTGCCGCAGTCGAAGAACATGGGATAGTTCTTGTAATCGATGCACATACCGATCACCGCGTGTGCCGCTGTCGCGTCGTCGATAAACGAATACGGAATGTGAAACCCGCGAGGCATCACGCGAACCTGTTGGCCATAGTCAAAGCTCCAGTCGAGGTTGCGGCCTAGATACATGTGGCCGGAATTATCGGTAAATCGAATGCTCGTACACATAGCGCCTCCCAGCTTTACGTTCTTGCTAAGGTTATTGTCACCAAACAAAGAGGCGTTAAACACAAAAGCCCGGACATGACAACAATGTCACGCCCGGACCAAAAACCACATATGAACGTAATAAAGTCACCCTAACAGGTCGGTCTAGGGTGCCACAGTGCCACAGATCGCCCCGAACGAGGAGCGCCGCGTACTAATGGTACGCAAGTGACGAGTGAGCGGCGAGGTGTGGTGCTGTGGTCACCCTAGACAAGCTTGCCTAGACAGTGGTCGATCATATGCTGGATCATTTGTGCCTCGAAGCCGACGAAGTCCTGCTTGCGCTCGCGCATCTTGCCGTCGACGATCACGTCATAAGCGACCTTGCACTTGATATAGCGCGTGGACTTGGTGATCTCGTCGTGCGTCAGGCAGCTCTCCTCCATCTTGCTGGCGCCCAGGCCAAACACCAGACGGGGGTTGTAGAGCACGTGGGGCTCGCCGGCGTCGTCCAGGTAGACGCAGACCTTCTTGGTAACGCCAATCTGGTTAGCGGCAAGGCAGCCGGCATCGTCGAGCGACTTGATGGTATCGATCAGGTCCTGAGCAACCGACTCGTCCTCGACGGTCGCGACCTCGCAACGCTGGGACAGGATAGCCTCGTCGTGGCAGAGCTCTTTAATCATACGTTCCTCCATAGGGGTCGTTGTAACCGCTTAAGTATACGGTACCCACACATTTTCATGCGAAAAATACCGTCCGTCTGTCACAAAGCGCCGAACATCAACATGCGAGGAACAACAGCGTCGTAAAGGGGCTATAGTGGGAGCGTTCGTGTCAATCGGCCTAAACTCGGGGCCGAACAAGGAAAGGGTATGCATGGACGAACTTTTTCACGTCAGTGAGCGCAAGTCCACAATCGGGACCGAACTTCGCGCTGGACTGACAACATTCCTGGCGATGGCCTACATCATCGCCGTCAACCCCGCGGTGCTCTCGGGCGCCGGCATCGATGCGGGAGCGCTCGCCTGTGCCACCTGCCTGGGCGCCGGCATCATGACCATCTGCATGGGCATCTTCGCCAACCGCCCGCTCGCCTGCGCTTCGGGCCTGGGCATCAACGCCATGATCGCGGGCATCGCCACCACCATGTGCGGCGGTGACTGGCACGTGGCCATGAGCGTTATCTTCCTCGAGGGTGTCGTCATCTTGCTGCTCGTCCTGTGCGGCCTGCGCGAGGCCATTATGGACGCCATCCCCGTGGTCCTGCGCCACGCCATCTCGGTTGGCTTGGGCCTGTTCATCGCCATGATCGGCCTGTGCGACGCCGGCATCATCACCGCTGGCGCCGGTACGCTCGTCGGCCTGGGCGACATCGCCTCCCCCACCTTTATCGTCGGCATCATCTCCATCGTCGTGACGGTTGCCCTGGCTTCCCGCAACGTGCCGGGCTCGCTGCTCATCGGCATCATCGTCGCCGTTATCGCCGGAATCCCGCTGGGCGTCACCCATGCGCCCGAGGGCCTCATCGCACCGCTCGACTTCTCGACCTTCGGCGCCCCGTTTGCCAGCACTGCCGACGGCAACCTTGCCATCGTGAAGGTCCTGACCGACCCGATGCTGCTCGTCGTTGCCTTCTCGCTGCTCATGAGCGACTTCTTCGACACCATGGGCACCGCGATGGCCGTCGCCAAGCAGGGCGAGTTCCTGACCGAGGACGGCAATGTCGAGGACATCCGTCCCATCCTGGTCGTCGACTCCGTGGCCGCTGCTGCCGGTGGCTTTATGGGCGTCTCCTCCATCACTACCTTCGTCGAGTCCACCTCTGGCGCTGCCGACGGTGGTCGCACGGGCCTCACCTCCGTCACCACCGGCGTGCTGTTCATTCTCGCCGCGTTCTTCTCCCCCATCGTCACCATCGTTTCCAGTGCCGCCACCTGCGGTGCTCTGGTCTACGTCGGCTACCTCATGATGAGCGAGGCCTCCGAGATCGACTGGTCCGACGTGTCGCAGGGTTTCCCGGCGTTCATGATTGTCGCCGGCGTGCCCTTCACCTACTCCATCTCTGCCGGCATTGGCCTGGGCTTTATCGCCTACGTGATCGTCGCGCTCTTTAAGGGCGAGGCCTCCGAGATCAAGCCGCTCATGTGGATCGCAGCCCTTGCCTTCCTCGTCTACTTCTTTGTAGCGTAACGGCAAAGCTGCCAAAGCAGAACACCAAAGCGCGGAGTCGCATCGAGCGGCTCCGCGCTTTTCTTTTAAAGCCAGGCAACGCACGGGCGCGCGATGTATTGCTTCCCAAGTTTTGGACATTTTGCCCTCCAAACGGCACTACCGCCGGCTACATCCTGCAGATATGCTGGGCGTAATCGCATAGGCCCTATGAGGATGGGAGTAACCATGGCCGCCTTGTTCACGACCCCCAAGCGCAATGACAAAACCTCTGGAGCCCATTTTGTCAAGCCCGACGTGCGCCGTCGCACGCTGCTCGCACACGGCAGCTGGCGCCGCGTGACACGCCGCATCGTTGTAGGCGCCGTATGCGCGCTTACGGTGAGCTCGCTGCTCATGCCGAGCGTCTCGTTCGCGGCCGAGTGGATCAACGTCGGCGGCACTCAGTACAACACTGCAGCAGGCGACGAGGCCGGCACCTGGGCCTGGGACGGCGCCGACGATATGAAGCTCAACGGCTATAACGGCGGCGCGATCGAGGCAGCGGGCAAGCTCAACGTGAGCTACGAGGGCGACAACATCGTCACTAACGGCGACGGCCGCGGCATCAAGGTTAAGGATGGCGCGAACGAGAACGCCGAGCTTAATATTCAGGGCGACGCGTCCAGCACGCTCAACGTGACATCTTCTCGTGACGCCATCACTTCCGTCGGCAGCATCAACATCGACGGCGCTGGCACTGTCAACGCCACGAGCACCGAGCACGATGCCATCGATGCCGGGGGCGATGTCACCATCAAGGGCTCGGGAAACGTTAACGCCACGGGCGATTCGGATGGAATCAGGGCCGACGGCAACATCACGATCGACAACAGCGGAACCGTCACCGCCAAGGCCACCGAGGATCAGGGTATCGATGCTAACGAGAACCTCATCATAAAGGGCGGCGGCAAGGTAGAGGCAAGCTCTATCAAAGACAATGCGATTTGGGCCGACGGCAACATCGAGATCTCGGGTGGCAGCCAGGTCAAGGCAAGCTCCGAGGAAGACGCCGCCATCGACGGTAAAAACAGCCTCACGGTCACGAACGCTTCCCTCAACGCAAGTGGCGTTGGGTATGGCATCTATGTCTACAAGGGCATCACGTTCGATGGCGCAACCGTAACGGTCCGTGCAAGTGCAGGGAACGATGAAGCCAGCGCCCTCTTCACCGACGAGGACGACATCGTCATCAAGAACGGCTCGATCGTGGATGCGTTCGCAGAAGGCCAGTTCTCGACCGCAATCTCCACCAGAAACTACTACCCCAACGAAGCGGGTGGTCACATCTACATTAGTGACTCCGTTGTCAAGGCTATAGCCCGCTATGTCGAGTCCGGTAGCGACGGCCCCGATCACTACAGCAACAACCAAAGCGGCGCGGTCATTCCCGAGCATAGGGGCGTGAACATCGGCATCTTTGCCCGGACCAAGGAGGGCATCACGCCCGCGACCATCTCGATTGTCCGCAGTAAGGTCACAGCTGAGGGAGACACGGCGGCAATCTTCGCCCTTGCCGTGAGCGCGGACGGCGAGACAATCGGCACCATCGAGATCGAAGGCGCTCCCATCCAGACGCCCACAGGCGGCAAGATCATTGGCTATCGCAACAAGGAAGAACTCGATGACGGCATCTTCTACGTGGTGGGTCAAACCATCGGCACGGGCGACGCTGTGATCGACTCCCCCTATAACGAAGCTGTCGCCAAGAGCACGGTCATCGCGCCTCCCGAGGAGATCAAACCCGAGGAGAAGCCAGGCGAGACCAAGCCCGAGGGTTCCAAGTCCGAGGGCACGAAGACGACCAAGACCGTTGCAGTTGCAGCCACGGGAGCCAAGATCGCCGGCAAACTCGCAGCAACCGGCGACGCCTCGAGCGCAGCCATCGTGGCAGCCGCCCTTGCGGGAACAGTTGCCATCGCCGCGGGCGCCGTGGTGAGCCGCAAGCGCTCGTAAACACTTTTTCGCACGGGACGGGTGGATCGCGGCCCTTGCCTTCCTCGTCTACTTCTTCGTAGCGTAAGGGCAAGGCTGCAAAAGCTGAACAATAAAGCGCGGAGTCGCCATGCGGCCCCGCGCTTTTCTTTTAGCGCTGGTCCCTGCGCCGGCGTGCGGCCTATTTCTCCCCAATTTTGGCCATTTTGCCCTCCAAACGGCACTACCGCCGGCAACATCCAGCAGATACGCTGAATCTAGTCGTATAGGCCCTATGAGAACGGGAGCAACCATGGCAGCCTTGTTCACGACCCCCAAACGCAATGACACTACCGCCGGAACCCATGTTGCCGAACCCGACGTTCGCCATCGCATAGGACTCGCGCACGGCAGCTGGCGCCGCGTGACGCGCCGCATCGTCGCGGGCGCCGTGTGCGCGCTCACGGTGAGCTCGCTGCTCATGCCGAGCGTCTCGCTCGCAGCGGAATGGGTCAAGGTCGGCGGCAACAAGTACAACACCGCGGCGAGCGACGAGGCCGGTACCTGGTCGTGGGACGGCGCCGACGACTTGAAGCTCAACAACTATAACGGCGGCGAGATCCAGGCCGCAGGCAAGCTCAACGTGAATTACTCGGGAACCAACATCGTCACTGCCGAATGGATCGAAAGCATCAACGTTTCTCATGGCACTAACGAGAATGCCGAGCTCAATATCCAAGGCGACGAGGGCGGCACGCTCAGCGTGACATCTACTGAGGATGCTATCCTCTCCACGGGTAATATCAACATCGACGGAGCCGGATCCGTCAACGCCACGAGCACTGGGTTTGATGCCATCAATGCCGGAGGTGATCTCGCTATCAAAGGTTCGGGCAACGTCAACGCCACGGGTGCATCGGATGGCATCAGGGCAAACGGCAATATCACGATTGACGACAGCGGAGCCGTCACCGCCAGGGCTACCAAGGACAAGGGTATTGGAGCCGACAAGAACCTCACCATCAAGGGTGGCGGGACGGTCGAGGCAAGCTCAGCCGATGGTGAGGCCCTTTGGAGCGGCGGCAATATCAACATCTCGGACGGCAGCCAGGTCAAGGCAAGCTCCGAGAAAGACGCTGCCGTCGAGGCCAAGGGCAGCCTCGCAGCCACAAACGCCTCCCTCAACGTAAACGGTGTTGAATATGGCGTCTATGCCCACAAGGGCATCACCCTCGATCATGCAAACGTGACGGTCCGTGCAAGTAAAGGCAGATACGGTGGCGCCAACGCCCTCTTCACCTACCAGGACGACATCGTCGTCAAGAACGGCTCCACCGTGGACGCGTTTGCGGAAGGCGAGGTTTCGGCTGCATTCTCCACCAGAAACGATCGACCCAACGAGAAGGGCGGCCACATCTACATCAGCGACTCCGTTGTCAAGGCCATAGCCCGCTATGTCGAGAACGGCGACGGCCCCATCCCCTACAGCGAAAACCAAGATGGCGAGACGGGGCGCGAACCCCGAGGCGAGAACATCGGCATCATCGCCCAGACCAGCGAGGGCGTCACACCCGCAGTCATCTCGATCATCCGCAGCAAGGTAACGGCCGAAGGAAATACAGCGGCAATCTTTGCCCGTGCCATGAGCGCTGACGGCAAGACAATCGGCACCATCAAGATTGAGAACGCCGCCATCCAGACGCCCGAAGGCGGCAAGGTCATTGACTATCGCAAGCTCCGTGACGGCATCTACGAGGCAGGCCAAGCCATCGGCACGGGCGACGCCACGGTCGACTCCCTCTATATCAAAGCAGTCGCCAAAAGTACGACCATCGCACCTCCCGAGGTAGCCAAGCCGGAAGACCCCAAGCCCGACGAGACCAAGCCCGCAGAAAGCAAGCCCGCGGAGTCCAAGCAGAACCCCAAGCCTGAGGGCTCAAAGCCGACCAAGGCCGTTGCGGCTTCAACCACGAAAGCCAAGACTACCGGCGTGCTCGCGGCAACCGGCGACACCTCGGGTGCGGCCATCGTGGCAACCGTCCTTGCGGGAACAGCCGCTATCGCCGCAGGCACCATGGCGAGCCGTAAGCGTTCTTAGACGCCTCTGCGCACATGGCAGCTCCCGCGAAGGCCCCGAGCCCGAGCACCGTTTAACAACGCCACCGCCGAGCTCCCCTCCGGCGGTGGCGTTTTCCATATGCGTCCGCAGGGGATGCACGAGATTGTCTTTGGTCTAGCCCAACCGGCATACGCTGGCGTGCGACAATTGGGGCTGCCGATATCACAACACTGAGAGAAGCCCGTCATGGAAGCGCATCAAAAGCAGATAACCGTTTATTCGAATCATACGGAAAGCGCGCCTGTCATCTACCTTCCTGTGGGCGTGGGCGACGGCAGCGAGGTTTATAAGTGTTGCCGAGAGCTCGACTGTCCGCCATTCGCCCTCGTCACCATTGGCGGGCTCGATTGGAATCGCGAGCTGAGCCCCTGGGCATGCGACGGGACCGTACGCGATGCCGAGCCTTTCGGCGGCCAAGCTGCCGATTTTCTTGATGAGCTGCTGAATCAGATAATCCCCCAGGTCGAGTCGTCGCTTCCTCAGCCGCCCACCCGGCGCGGCATTGCCGGTTACTCGCTCGCAGGCCTCTTCGCACTCTGGTCCCTCTGGCAAACCGACGCCTTTGACCGCGCCGCGAGCGCATCGGGGTCGCTATGGTTTCCCGACTTTGTCGACCGTGCCAGCACGGCCCCTTTTGCCGGCAGCCCGCAAGCCGTCTACCTGTCACTCGGCAAAAAGGAAACCAAGACGCCCAACCGCATGATGCGGCATGTACTCGACGACACACGCGCGATGGAAGCGTTGCTCGTCGAGCGCGGCATTCCAACAACGCTGGAGCTCAACCCCGGCAATCACTTTGCCCAAACCGACTTACGCATGGCCCGCGGCATCCACTGGATACTGACACATTAAAAATGGTGCCCACACGCATATACGCATGGGCACCATATCTTGTTTTAGCCGAACGCAGCTGCTACTCAGCAGCCTCCTCAAGCTCGGAGACATCAAACTCAAAGTCGTTACCCGGCAGGATGGCGTTGAGCACAATGCCCACCAGTGAGCCCACGGCAATGCCGGACAGCGAAATGGTCACGCCGCCCAGCTCCAACACGATGGCGCCGGCGGTGCTGTACGCGATGCCGAGCGAAAGCACGAGCACCAGCGCGGCAACCAGCACGTTGCGGTTGTTCTGGAAATCGACCTGGTTCTCGATGAGGTTGCGGACGCCCACAGCGCTGATCATGCCGTAGAGCACGAGCGACACACCGCCGATCACACACGCCGGCATGGCCGCAATGACAGCCGCGAACTTGGGGCAGAACGAAAGCACGATGGCGCAACACGCGGCAATTCGAATTACGCGCGGGTCGAACACGCGCGTCAGGGCGAGCACGCCGGTGTTCTCACCATACGTAGTGTTGGCCGGAGCGCCAAAGAGCGAAGCCAGAATCGTGGCAAGGCCGTCGCCGAGCAGCGTGCGATGCAGACCGGGATCGGCAATGTAGTTGCGCTCGCAAGTCGAACCGATAGCAGAGATATCGCCGATATGCTCGATCATGGTCGCGAAGGCCAGCGGCATGATGGTGATGATGGCCGTCGTGGCAAGACCGCTATCGAACTGCGGCCCAAAGAGTGCAAACACGGTGTTGTCCCACACGATGGGCAGACCGACCCACGGAGCGGCGGCAACGCCCGAGAAATCAACCTCGCCGAGCGCAGCCGCAACGGCATAGCTCACCACGACGCCCAGCAGGATCGGCACGATCTTGACCATGCCGCGGCCCCAGATGTTGCAGATCACGATAACGGCAACGGCAATAACAGCCACAAACCAGTTGGTCTGGCAGTTGGCAATAGTGGAGCTCGCCAGAATCAGGCCGATGGAAATAACGATGGGACCAGTCACCACCGGCGGAAAGAAGCGCATAACGCGCTTGGCGCCAAAGGCGCGGAAGAGCGCCGCAAGCACCGGATAAAGCAGACCGGCGCAGGCTACGCCCAGGCAGGCGTAGGGCAAAAGCTCGGTCTCGCCGTTGGGCGCGATTGCGGCATAACCGGCAATAAAGGCAAACGATGAGCCCAAAAATGCCGGCACCTTACCGCGCGACAAGAAGTGGAACAGTAGCGTGCCCAAGCCGGCAAACAAAAGCGTCGCCGAAACCGAGAGACCGGTGAGCACGGGCACCAGCACGGTGGCGCCAAACATGGCAAACAGGTGCTGTAGGCCGAGCAGAAACATGCGCGGGCGGCCGAGCGACGATGCGTCGTAGATGGCATCGCTGACGGCGGGCGTCGAGGACTGGGACATGGATGTCCTTTCGAATGGAAGGGCGATCAGGCATATCGGATAACCTGCCCGAACGATACGATCCGAACCATTGTACGCGATACACTATGCCTCGCACGCGCCGCCACCTGCAAACACTAGCGCTATTTCCAAACGCGCTCGGCAATGCGCTTGACCAGCGCGATCTTTGCCCATTGCTCATCCTCGGTCAGCTTGTTGCCAATCTCGCAGCTGGCAAAGCCGCACTGAGGCGACAGATACAGGTTCTCGAGCGGCACGTACTTTGCGGCTTCACGGATGCGCTCGACGATAACATCCTCGTTCTCGAGCTCTGCCGCCTTGGTGGTTACCAAGCCCAGCACGACCTTCTTGCCCGGGGCAACGTACTTGAGCGGCTCAAAACCGCCGGCGCGCGGCGTATCGAACTCCAGGTAAAATGCATCGACATCCTCGTTTGCGAACAGGTACGGCGCGATGGGGTCATAGCCGCCCTCGAAGGCATAGGTGGAGTGGTAGTTGCCGCGGCACACATGCGTGTTGATGACCAGATCGTCGGGCTTGTCCGCGATGGCGGCATTGTTGAGCGCCACGCCCAGCTCGCTTACCTTTTGCAGGTCGACCGGGCTCATGCCGGTTTTGGCGACAAAATCGGTGTCGCAGTAGATGCCCCAGGTGCAGTCATCAAACTGGATGTTGCGGCAGCCTGCTGCGTACAGGTCGGCGATCACCGTGCGATAAGCGGCTGCGATGGCGTCGGCAAGTTCCTCATCGGTCTTATAGACAGCGCGCAGGCTCTCCTGCTGGCCGTCGCAGCGGTCGAGCGTGACTTCGGAGAACGTCTGGATCGGCGCCGGAATGGTTTGCCGCGCGACCTGGCCCTCCCCCTCGAGCACCTTGACAAATTTAAAGTGCTCGACGAACGGATGGTTCTCGCCGCTAATGGGGCCGGTTACCACGGCGGTGTCGGCTGTGGTCTCCTCGTCGTGGAACATATAACCCGTACGCGAGGTACGGCGTTCAATGCCGTTAAGGCCCCACATAAAATCGAGGTGCCAGTAGCTGCGGCGAAACTCACCATCGGTGATGACCTGCAGGCCGGCGGCCTTCTGCTTTGCCACCAAATCGCGAATGGCATCGTCCTCGACGGCCTTAAGGCCGTCGTCATCAAGCGTGCCCGCGGCGTAGGCGGCACGGGCGTCCTTCACGGCCTGAGGACGAAGAAAACTGCCGACGATATCGGCGCGAAACGGCGCGTTCGGTTGAATCGAAGTGCTCATAGATATCTCCCTTTGAATTGGTTGCTTTACTGGGACAGAGTATGAGCGCTCCTATGGCCATCGTATAATATATGTTTATAACAGTTTGATATAGATGCTTCCTATATCAGTTTGGGCTGCCTTAAAGAGATTTGACCTGTGCAGAACGCAGCAGCCTAGATATGTTGGCGGATCGCGTCGATATAGGCCCGACCGTAGCGCGTGAGCGTCGTATTTTTGCGCGTGATGATGCCGATCTCCATGTACTCGTCCACATCGAGCGGAATGGAGATAATACCCGGCCCGTTGAGCTCGTGGCTGATCACGCCCGAACACACCGTGTAGCCGTTGAGGCCCATGGCCAGGTTGAACAGCGTCGCGCGATCGCGCACGCGGATGTTCTTGCGGCGCTCAAACGTCGAGGTCAGTTCCTCGGAATAGTAAAACGAGTTGTAGCTGCCCTGCTCGTAGGACAGGAAGGGATAGTCCTCCAGGTCCTCGAGCGTCACGCTGGAGCGGCCCGCCAGCGGATGGTCGGCGCACACAAAAACGTGCGGCGTGGCGCAGAAGAGCTCTTCGAACACGAGCTCGTTGGCCGCCAGCATGCGCTCGATGACCTCGCGATTGTGCTCGGACAAGTACAAGATGCCTAGTTCGCTTTTCATATGCGCGACGTCCTCGATAATCTCGTGAGTCTGCTCCTCGCGCAGGGTAAAGTCGTAGCGCGCGGCATCGAACTCACGGATCACATCGACAAACGCGTTGACGGCAAAGGAATAATGCTGGCAGCTCACACTAAAGTGCGGCACCTGCTCGGACTCGCCCTTGTACTTGCCTTCGAGCAGATCCGCCTGGTCGAGCACCTGGCGCGCGTAGCCCAAGAAGGTCTCGCCCTCCTCGGACACAATGACACCCTTGTTGGTGCGCTCAAAGATGTGCACACCCATCTCGTTTTCGAGATCGCGGATCGACGCGGTAATCGAAGGCTGCGACACAAAAAGCCGGCGCGAGGCCTCGGTGATGCTGCCGCATTCGGCAACTTTGACGACATACCTGAGCTGCTGAAGCTTCATAGCTTTCTCCCTAGACGTTCGTGACGTCGAAACCCGTCGCATCCATCTGACGCATAAACGGCGGCATCTCCCCCGTCGCGGCACAGGCGGCAATCTGATGCAGAGCCCCGGCAACCGCATCGTCTGCCGCAGCGCCGATATGCCAGCGCGCGGCAGCCGTGACAGCCTCGTTGGCATTGGCGACTGCAACGGAGTTGGGAACGGCATCGATCATGGGCAGATCGTTATCGGAATCACCGAACACGGCCACCTCGTCGGGCGTCAGGCCCAAAGCGCGCGCCAGCTCCAGCGCAGCGCAGCCCTTGTCCCAACCGGCCGGAAGGATGTCAAACAGGCGCACGCGGTTGTTGGGAAACACAAGCGAGAGCTCCGGCACCTCGGCGGCAACGCGCTCGCGTAGCTCCACGAGCTCCTCACGTGAACGGGCACTCCAAATATTCGCCTTAAACACCGGGGCATCATCGACAACAGGACGGCACGGGGCCTCTTCGCCCTTGAGCCACGCGTTGCCGCCCGACTCCATGGCGCGGCGTACGCGCTCGGGGTCGTTCGTCACGCAATAGGCATCGTTATCCCAAAAGTCATCACCCAGGCTGTAGACCTTCAGATACGTATCGTCGGTCTCTTGCTCGAGGTAATCGGCCAGACGCGTCAGGGCATCGTTGTCGGTCGCATGCGAGGCCACCGCCTCGCCGTCCACAAACATGACCTGGCCGTTGCAGAACGCGCCGGTCGAGAAGCACTCGACGCAATTGCGGAACATCCAGCCCATCGCGGACGGCTGGCGACCCGAAACCGGGCCAAAGTGCAGACCCGCCGCCTGCATGGCATGAATGCCCTCGATGGCGTAGTCGCTGGCGCCGTCATGCCCGGCTGGAATCAGCGTATCGTCCATATCGGTCAGCACAAGTTTAATCATAAGGCCCCCATTCGTATCGGTCCTACCTATTGTAACGACCTGCCAAAATAAACCTGTCCCTTTTTGGCAGGTGCGTTAGTATAGGGAACAACAGATTCGATGCGGGAGTGCCGGCGGTGCAAACCACAAGGCTGAGAGGGCATGGGGCCCAATCCTTTGAACCTGTCAGTTAATGCTGGCGTAGGGAGCATGCCGCCTTTACAGGGGCGCTGTCTATGCACAGCGCCCCTTTTCTATGCCAGGGAGGCATGTGCAGTGATTGATTCGGAACAGCTTAAGCAGCATATGGTCAAGGCCGTGGAGGAGATTCGCGCCACCAATCCGATGGCCGGCTCCATCACCAACACGGTGACGATCGACTTTGTCGCCAACGCACAGCTCGCCGTGGGCGGATCGGCCGCCATGGTCTATCTGCCCGACGAAGGCGAGGCACTCGTTGCCGGCGGCGGCGCCATCTATCTCAATATGGGCACGCTCTTCCCCATCTACGAGCAGACGATTCCCCGAGCGGCCAAGGCGGCACACGACGCCGGCAAGCCCTGGGTGCTCGATCCGGTGGGCCTGGGCATCGGTAGCCTGCGCACCCAGCTGGTAAACGAGCTCAAGCAGTACAAGCCCGCCATCGTGCGCGGCAATGCCTCCGAGATCATTGCGCTCGCCGGCCTGTGGGGTCTTGAGGGCGAGGCGGCCGATCTGAGCCGCGTACGCGGCGTCGATACCACCGACACGGTCGACGCCGCCCGCGATGCCGCCGTGGCGCTCGCCCGCTACACCGGCGGCGCCGTGGTCGTCTCGGGCGAAGTCGACCTGATTACCGACGGCACGACCGTGGCCAAGTCCCACGGCGGCAGCCCGCTCATGTCCAAGATCACCGGCTGCGGCTGCTCGCAGGGCGGCGTGCTGGCCGTGTACGCCTGCGCCGCCGACCCGTTTACGGCAGCCGTCTGCGGCACCGCCGTCTACAACGTTGCCGGCACGCGTGCCGCCGCCGTCGCCGATGCCCCGGCAAGCTTTAAGGTCGCCTTTATCGACGAGCTCTACCGCGCGACCGCCCAGGACATCGCCGATAACCGACTCGAGCTCGAGGAGGCATAAGCCATGTCCGAGCCCACAACCAATACCGGCATGAACACACTCGTCGCCGTGGCCATCGCCCCATGCGGCACCGGCGATGAGCTGTCCGCCGAGGTCGCCGAGGTCGTGCGCGTCATTCGCGAGAGCGGCCTTCCCAACCGCACCACCTCGATGTTCACCGAGATCGAGGGCAACTGGGACGAGGTCATGCAGGTCGTGCGCGACGCAACCTTTGTGTTGGCGAGCAAGGGTATCCGCACCGAAGTCGTGCTCAAAGCCGATATTCGGCCCGGATTTACCGACACCATGACCGGCAAGCTCGAGCGCATGGAAGCGCAGATCAAAAAGCAGGAGGAAGCACGATGAGCATCCGCGACAACCTTGATATCTCGGCCTATCTGGTACTCGGCCCCGAAAACACGCTCGGGCGCCCCGTGGGCGATGTGGTGGCCCAGGCGCTCGACGCCGGCTTTACCTGCATCCAGGTGCGCTCCAAGGTGGCAAGTGCCCGCGAGATCATCGCGCTGACCGGCGACGCCGCACAGGCAATCGCGCAGGCCGGCAAGACCGGTCAGGTCGCCCTGCTCATCGACGACCGCCTGGACTGCGTGCTTGCTGCACGCGAGCAGGGCATTGCCGTCGACGGCGTGCATGTGGGTCAGAGCGACATTCCCGTCGAGGTCTGCCGCAAGCTGCTGGGCCCCGACGCCATCGTGGGTCTTTCGGCCCGTTGCGAGGAAATGCTCGAGTACGTCAAGACCGCCGACATGAGCCTGGTCGATTACCTGGGCATCGGCCCACTCCACGAGACCGAGACCAAGCGCGACTGCGGACGCGCGGCCGACGGCTCTATCATCACCAAGAGCTTTGAGGACCTGGCCGCACTCCACGCGGCAAGCCCCGTGCCCATCGTGGTGGGCGGCGGCGTCAAGACGGCCGACTTGCCGCAGCTTAAGGCAACCGGCGTCGATGGCTTCTTTGTGGTGAGCGCCGTCTGCAGTGCCGACGACCCCCACGCCGCAGCCAAGGAGCTCGTCGACACCTGGCAGCAAGCAGAGGCATAAGCCGAGCAGCTGATCCGCAGCCTCACATCTTTAGCAATGGAAAGCGCATCCCAGTTTGGACCTCCATTCCGGGATGCGCTTTCCGCCGAGTCCGCGGCAGTTTGCTCTACCCCGCTAGGTAGGCCTCCAACGCCGGCAAAGTCGCCTCCGCATCTCGACGACCGATCTGATAGATGCGCTCGAGCTCATCGGGCTCGCGGCACAGCGACGGCACTTTCACCGATTCGCTCGGACGCACCACAAAGATTTCGCCGGCAGCCTCGCGACGTGCCAGGTCATCGAGCGTGGCATTGTAAACCTCATGCCGATGCTCAAGCGCTGAGACAAACTCCGGATAGTGACGGAACACGCGACGCAGCATGGGCATCACGCTGTTGGGCTGCTTCACAAAGCCCGCCGGCTGCGTGAGTACCACGATATTGCGGTCATACCCCTGCGCAAACAGCCATGCACTGGGAATAGAATCAGCCACGCCACCATCCAGATACTTATGCCCGTCAATAGCAACGGGACGCGTCGCCACGGGAATCGCCGACGATGCCCGGATCCACTCGATATCCCGCTCGTCGCCATAAGGCAGGTCATGGTAGACGGCCTTGCCCGTCTCGATATCGGTGCACACGCACGTAAACCGCATGGGACAGGCGCGATACGCCTCCAAGTCAATGGGATCGCGCTCGATAGGCACCTCGTGATAGGCAAAATCGGCATTGAACATATCGCCGGTCCGCAGCCAGCTTGCTACACCCGCATAGCGCTTATCGGCACAATAGGCCTTGTTATAGCGAATGGCACGGCCGATCTGGCGCGATTTAAAATTGTAGCCAAACGCCGCGCCCGCCGAGACGCCCACCATATGGTCGCAGGTCAAACCGTGCTCCATCCAAACGTCGAGCACGCCCGCCGTATACATACCGCGGTAGCCGCCTCCCTCGAGCGCGAGCCCCACCGTGCGCGTCATAGTTGGCTGTGCCATGCGACCATCTCCGTCCCCGCAAATTTAAACGGAACAAGTATACCCATCAACATATACCGCCCCAGTCGCATTTTTATCGAACATCGCATCATCGCGCTGCCGTTTGTCGAATAATAGCCACCCACAGCATGTGCACCCCTATATAATTTTGTACTGTTGTTTATTACTGTTGTTTATACTACTCAGCAGTTATCAACAGCGAACATTAGCCGGCAAAGTAACCCAACAACGCAGCAAGGCGGGGGCCTGGATACACGCAAAACGCTGAGCAACGACGCGTGTACACGACGAGCTCGCCCGACGCAATCCGCCCCGACTTCAGAAAGCCGCTTAGAACATGGATACTGTCAGCAATTACACCGAAACGCTCGAAAAGACCGTCCGTGACCTTCTCGAGCGTCAGGAGGATCTGATCAGGACCGCCTTTACCGACCAGCTTACCGGGCTTGGCAACCGTGGCGGCTTTGCCCGTTCCCTCGAGGAGCTCTGGGAGCAGGACACCCCCGTTACCATGGCGTTCATCGATATCGACAATCTCAAGCACTGCAACGACGTCTTTGGGCATGACGAGGGCAACCGCTATATCTTGCAGGTAAGCCTCTATCTCAAACTGTATATGAAAGTGGACGAGGCGGCGTTTCGCATAGGCGGCGACGAGTTTGCCATCCTATCTACGATTGCGACCGAGGACGACCTCGCCGAACGTCTGGAACACTGCCGAACGATCCTGCTCAAAAACAACGATTCCGAGATGCCCCACTCGTTTAGCTACGGAGTGGCACACGCCGACCCCGCCCTGGGCGAAGCCTCCAATCGCATGACACTCGATGCCGACCATCGCATGTACGACTACAAGCTACGTCATGCCATGCACCTCGATCGGCGCAATATTACGCAAGTCCACGCCGACGACTTCGAAATAAGCGATCGTATTTTCGACGCTTTTTCGATGCTCAACGAGGGCCGTTATTTCTTTATCGAGAACTTGGACAAGGACCGCACCCTTTGGTCGCAAGGTGCCTTGCGCGATCTCGGTCTTCCTTCGGAGCACATAGACAGCTGCCGCGATTTCTGGAAGACGCGCGTCCATCCCGATGACCTCGAGGCCTACGCCAACGACATCAACCAGATCTTTAACGGCTCCAAACACCGCCGCGTCATGCAGTACCGCATGCGCAATGCCGCGGGTGACTACGTTCTCTGCCGTGCTCGCGGGTTTCGCATCGACGGCGACGGAAATGTCCCCTCGCTCTATGTCGGCGAACTCGTCAACCACTCGCTTGCCGAAACCGTCGACGCCGCCACAGGCCTCGGAACGCAGCGCATGCTGGTCAACGCTATCGATGCCTGCCGTCGCGACCGCTGCGAGACGGGGCTTATAGCGGTGCGCATTCGTGGCACGGCGAATCTCAACGAGCTCTACGGGGCCGAGGCTGTCGACAACATGCTTGCCGAATACGCAGGCCGCATGCTGTCGATCACCCGCGGCAGAAGCCGGGTCTTCCGTTCACGAAGCGTCCAGTTCGTCGTGCTCAGCAACGATTTGGACCATGAGGCATTCGAGCAACTGACCCGCCACCTTAAAGAGGCTGTTTTCGCTCCCGTTCAAATCGCGGGCGACACCATTACTCCCGTCTGCCTTGTCGTCCCGGCCTTTTACGAGCAGTTAACCCATCAAGCGACCGCCGTTTTAGGCGAACTCGACCGTCGCCTTCGCACGGCCGGCGGGCTTGTTCCCAACGACAGCCTCCCCATACCCGAGGCGGAGCGCAAAAGCGCCATCGCCGAACGTATCGACTCGCTCACGGGCCTCTATCGACCCAGCGAGTTTATGCGGCGCGCCAACGCATTTCTCGAGGCAAGGCGCGACGGCACCTGGTGCATCGCCACGGTCGACATGGGCCACATGCGCCTGTTTAATGAATGGCACGGCCAGGCCGAGGGCGACCGCGTACTCGCCGATGTGGGCACGGTCCTCAAGGACATCGAGAATGCCGATATGGGCGTCGCAGGGTACTGGGGCCAAGATGACTTTTGCGCACTCATCCCCTTTAAGCACATCACCGTCCATCAAATCTACAACCGCGTTCGCGAGGCAGTAGCCAGGCATGATGACGGCGTAGGTTTTTGGCCGTCCATGGGCATTTACCCCATCGACTCCAATGAGGAGATCACCATCGATGCGCAGGCAAAGGCCATGTTTACCAATCGACGCGCCAAAAACGACTTCAAGGAGCGCATTGCCATTTTCCGCCCCGAAGAATATGAACACGAGATTGCGTTCCACCGCACGCTGACCGAGTTCCAGTACGCGCTCTCAAACGGCCGCATCACGTACTACCTGCAGCCCCAGGTCGATATGGAAACCGGCGAGATCATTGGCGCCGAGGCACTCACCCGCTGGATTGACAAGGACGGCTCTCTCATTTCACCCGCAACGTTTATCCCCGCACTCGAGGAAAGCGGCTTTGTGGTGACGCTCGACAAGTACATTTGGCAGGGTGTCGCCTCGTGGCTGCGCGTGCGTCTCGATCGCGGCCTTCGTGTGGTTCCGGTCTCGCTTAATGTGTCGCGCGTGGATATCCTTGCCTGCGACGTTGCCGAGCATATGGGGGCGCTTGCCGCCCAATACAACCTACCGCCCGAGCTCATGCGTATCGAGATCACCGAGACGGCTTATACGGGAGAGTCCGAAGCCGTGGACAAACTGACAGCCGACTTGCACACCCGCGGCTTCTCGACCTATATGGACGATTTTGGCACCGGTCAGTCCACGCTCGCGATGCTCAAGAACGTCAACGTCGACGTCATCAAGCTCGACCGCACCTTTGTGCCCACCGACCGCGATCAAGGCCGCAGCGCGCAGATCGTGTCATCGATGCTCGAGATGGCGCAGTCGCTCCATCTGCCCATTGTAATCGAAGGCGTCGAGACAGATGAGCAGGCGAACATGCTACGCCACATGGGTGCCCGCTACGCTCAGGGCTTCCTCTACTACCGCCCCATGCCGGCGAAGGATTTTGAGGCATTGCTCGATGGTGGCAATAACAACTGATACGCTCGCGCGCAAAACGCCACCGTCGAAGGGGGCATTTGTCTCCATTAGCTAACTTATTACCCCAATTCAAACCGAATTGGGGATATGATACAAACCGTTGTTCCGCCCAAGGAGGTTATCCATCATGAACGAGTCATATCGCCTGGGTGAGCAATCGATTATTGCCTATCTTCAGCGACTTGCGAATGGCATCTCGACCGCCGAACTCGATGTTGCCGCGCTGCCTGCTGAGCTGCGCGCCGTTGGCGAGCAACTGCAAAAGACGCATGCCATTCTGCAACAAGAGCGCCGGCTGCTTGAGAGCAACGCCTATATCGACCCGCTCACCAACTTGGGCAACCGCGGCGGACTCGACCGTCACGTCGAGCAACTCTGGCACAAAGGTGACCCCTTCACCTGCGCCTATATTGACATCGACCATCTCAAACATTGCAATGATAGGTTTGGCCACGCCGAAGGCAATCGCTATATTCTGAGCATCTGCAGCACGCTCTCCGAAACCATGGAGCACGATGAGATGCTGTTCCGCATCGGTGGAGACGAGTTTGTGCTCATCTCGCTCTCCGCAAACGAGACCGAACTCGAGCAGCGCTTGGAGCGGGTACGTGCCGGGCTGATCGAGGCGAGCTCAAGTGGCAAGGCGCCCATGATCGCCAGCTTTAGCTTTGGCTGCTCGCGCGTCGATCCACTTGCCGGCGACACGCGTCGCCAGATGACGATGGATGCCGATCGCAAGATGTATCGCTATAAGCTTATGCATCGTGTGCAGCAACCGAAAGACAATGACGCGCCGCAACGCCCAATCGTCGATCAGCTTCCCTGCAACGACCGGGTGTTCCAAGCGATCTCCATGAGCTCCGAGACGCGCTATCCGTTCATCCTTAACCTCGATACGGGAGAATCGCAATGGTCGGTTAACGCCGTGCGCGATTTTGACCTGCCCTCCCAGCACCCTTTTAACTCACTCGACATGTGGCTCGCCCGCGTTCATCCCGAGGACCGCGACAACGTACGCGCCGAGCTCGACATGGTGATAAACGGCACGTGGCACTTCCACTACATGCAGTATCGCGTAATGGATGCCACCGGAAAATACGTGCTTTGCGACTGCACAGGTTACCGCTTGGACGGCACCGATACCGAGCCCAGCATGTATGTGGGCACTATCATCAACCGAAGCTTGGCAGATACGACCGACTCGGTAACGGGCCTGGGCGATGTCCACGCGCTGGTCAACGCTATTGGAGAGATGCGCCGCGTGGCGCGCGAGGCAGGCTTTATTGCCATTAAGGTCGACGATATCGCCGAAGTCAATGCCCGCTTTGGATTCGATGCAGGCGACCGCGTGCTCGCCGAAAGTGCCGCCTGCCTCATGGATTGTTCGCGCGGCAAGGGTCGCCTGTTCCGCTCGACGGGACCAATGTTCGTGGCGCTTTTCGATGAGCTCGGCCCCGAGGCAATCGACGAGCTCGCAAACGAAATCGAACGATTCCTGGGTTCTCCCGTGCTCATCGGCTCGCTTGAATATCAGCCGCCCATTCGCGTGGCCACGCTCCATCTGAACAGCGTTGACCGACAGCCCGTTTCCATTTTGAACGAGCTCAAAGCGTTGCTCGGTAAAGCCGTGCAGGTTCCAGGTACCAAACTGGATTAGCACCGCGCCCGCACCGCCTCCCCCATCGTGCGATAATCCTCTGCAGAAGTCACCAACAGCAGAGGGAGTTTGTGATGAAGGTTCTTTTGGTCAATGGCAGTCCCAAGGCAAACGGCAACACCGCCCGCGCACTCGCCGAAGTCGCCGAGCAACTCAACGCCGAGGGTATCGATACCGAGGTGTTCCAGCTGGGCGCCAAGCCCATTCGCGACTGCATTGGCTGTGGCCAGTGCGGCAAGCTCGATTGCCGCTGCACCTTTGACGACGACGTGGTGAACGAGCTGATCGCTGCCGCCGAGCAGGCAGATGGCTTTGTCTTTGGCTCCCCCGTCTACTATGCGCATCCCAGCGGACGCATCCTCTCGGCTCTCGACCGCGCATTCTATGCTGGCAGCAAGGCCTTTGCGCACAAGCCGGGTGCCGCGGTCGCCGTCGCCCGCCGTGGCGGCACGTCGACCACCTTCGATGTACTCAACAAGTACTTCACTATCAACCAGATGCCCGTGGTGGCCTCCACGTACTGGAACAACGTCTTTGGTGCCATGCCGGGCGAGGCCACCCAGGACGCCGAGGGCCTGGCCACCATGCGAAACATCGGCAAAAACATGGCCTGGCTCCTGCGCTGTATCGAGGCAGGACAGGCCGCCGGTATCAACGCACCCGAGGCAGATCGAGCAACGACCAACTTCATTCGATAGAGCGGCGGAGCATGAATATCCAGATTTTTGGAACCAAAAAGTCTTTCGATACCAAGAAGGCCCAGCGCTATTTTAAGGAGCGCCGCATTAAGGTGCAGTTTATTGACCTTAGGGAAAAGGAGATGAGCAAGGGCGAGCTCACGAGCGTGATGCAGGCGGTCGGCGGCATCGACAAGCTGCTCAACCCCAAGGCCAAGGACGAGGAGACGCTCGCGCTCATCCAGCACCTTACCCCTAGCCAGCGCTTCGACAAACTGCTCGAAAACCAGCAGGTTCTAGCCGAACCCATCGTGCGCAACGGCAAAAAGGCCACCGTCGGTTATTGCCCCGATGTATGGGGAGCCTGGGAGTAGCCTGTGTTATTTGCCGGCGCGTGGGTATAAGAGCAGGCGTTTGGCATAAGATTCAACTGTAAGCCATGTCTAACAAAGGAGGGCACATGCCCAACAAACCCGTGAAGATCATCATGCTTACCGGATACCTCGGTGCCGGCAAGACCACGCTGCTCAACCACATCCTCGCTAACGACGGCGGCATCCGCGCCGCCGTGATCGTCAACGATATCGGCGAGATCAATGTCGACGCCAGTCTTATCGCCGACGGCGGCCTTTCCGAGACCGACGACCTCATCCCGCTCACCAACGGCTGCATCTGCTGCACGCTTTCGGACGACCTGGCCAACCAGCTGCAGGGCATTGCCGATTCGGGCAAGTTCGACTACATCATCATCGAGGCATCGGGTATTTGCGAGCCTATCCCCATCGCCTACACCATCTCGAGCTTCTGCAACGAGGCCAAGGTGGGCGGCGAGCCCAAGCTCGCGCTCGACAACATCGTGGCCGTGGTCGACTGCGCCCGCATGTACGACGAGTTCAACGGCGGTCGCGACCTGCTGGCTGAGGATATCGACGAGGACGACATCGAAAGCCTGCTCATCCAGCAAATCGAGTTCTGCTCCACGCTGATCCTTAACAAGACCGATACCGTGACGCCCGAGCAGATCGCCGAGCTCAAGGCCATCGTGCGCAGCCTGCAGAAGGACGCCGTGATCGTCGAGGCCCAAAACGGCGAGGTCCCCATGGAGGAGCTGCTCGATACCGACCGCTTCGACTTTATGCGCGCCTACAACTCCGCCGCCTGGATCGAGGCCATGGAGCATCCCGAGGAGCACGACGACCCCGAAGTGCTCGAGTACGACATCGAGACCTTTGTGTACTCGCGCCGCAAGCCGTTTGACCTGCAGAAGTTCACTGATTTTGTTGAGCAGGAGTGGCCCGACGAGGTCATCCGCGTCAAGGGTCCGCTGTGGCAGACCGGTGATCCGGACATGTGCTACATGTTTGAGCAGGCCGGCCACCAGATGCGCCTGATGGAGAACGGCCTGTTCGTTGACTCCGCGCCCGAGGGCGAGAAGCAGAAGATCATCGACGAGAACCCCGAGATCATGCAAATTTGGGACGACGAGACGGGCGACCGCATGACGAGCCTGTGCATCATCGGCCGTCACATGGACAAGGACGCGCTCATCGCCTCCCTCGATGCCTGCCTGACCGACTGGCACCGCGCCTAGGTTTATCCAAGCGGGCATTTTTCCGCCTATGTAACTGCCAAACCACCACGAAGGTGCCCTTCGTGGTGGTTTTTCGTTCTGAGCCAAGGAGATTCATGTTCAACATTGTGCTGTATGCGCCCGAGATTCCGGCCAATACGGGCAATATCGGCCGCACCTGCGTGGTTACCGGCACCCGCCTGCATCTGGTGGAGCCGCTGGGGTTTTCGCTCGACGACAAGACGGTACGTCGCGCCGGCCTGGGCTACTGGCAAAACTTGGACGTGACGACCTATGCCGGCTGGGAGGACTTCCTTGCGCGCAATGACCTCTCCCCTGCCGACGAACGCCTGCATCTGCTGACCAAAAAGGCACGCCGCACCTATGCGCAGAGTACCTACCGCGATGGCGACTACTTGGTCTTTGGCAGCGAGAGCTCGGGCATTCCTGAGGAGCTACTCGCTGCAGCGCCCACGTGCTGCGAGCGCATCCCGATGCTGCGCGATTGCGATTCGCTTGACAACGCCGAGGCCTGGGAAACCCACGAGGAATCGCTGGGGCATACCGAGGACAGCCACGAGGCCATCCTTCAACAGGACATCTGCGGCAACTTCGTCAATCCGAACGACTATCGTATCAGCGCACTCAACCTCTCCAACAGCGCCGCCATCGTCCTCTACGAGGCGCTGCGCCAAACAGGCTTTCCGGGAATGTGACAAAGGGGCTGTCCCTTTGTCACGCAATTAGGTCCGCACCCCTACCTATACCGATTTGCACCAAACGCCGCCAAAGTTCTCCATCATCGAAGAACACGGTCGGTTATCTTTCCGCATCGCAAGCCTCAACCTCACCGTTCACAGAGGCCGTCTCCATACCGACAAGTATTGCAATACGCTCCTGTTTTTCAATGATGAACCGCTTATGGTAGAAGATGTTGGCATATTGCAAAACACGATTCATCTGCGAGACATCAAACAAGGCGCCGACAACGCCGCCAAACACGGGAATGGCCTTGCCGAGGGATTTTTGAGTGATATTCCTGCCAATTTGTTCGAGTACGTTTTTGAAAACACTATTCTCGAGCGACTTCTTGCCGGCATTCTCGAGTGCCTTACGTGCAGCGGCATTAGCAAGGGCGCGAATCTGCGTGACAAGCATAGCCGCGCCGCCCCGTGCCGCCATTGCCGTCCAGCCTTTCTTGACCGTCTGCTTCACACCCTCCATCTCGGCTACAAGCATCACTTTACCGATTGTGACAGCCATGCCATCAGCAGGGCCTGCCGAAGGAGCCATCGCGTTTGAAAACACATCGCCCGCAATGACCATTTCAGCCGGATCCTCTTTAACGTTAAATCCGTACATCATGGCAACCGACTGCACCGCGCGATAATAGAGAAACATGCTGAATACGATATTGAAGGGCAAACCGGCAAACCCAGGAGCACCCGTCACCGCACCCTCGGTCGCCGCAAGCAGCAAGTGTCTACCGTTCTCGCCTGCCGCAATCCTCGCGACGTCAAAACTGCGAAGCATGAATAACTCGTCAATCGAACGGATAGTAACGCCTTCAAGCGTAGTATTTGCGGCCTCAACAATCTGCGCCTCAGTAACGCTGTACTTGGCAGCTTGCTCCTCGATAGCTTTGAAACCATCGACGACCTGCTTCATAACCTGTGCATATAGCTCTTGTTGCTGAATCTCACTTGTAAGCTCATCGACCGCATCTCCAACGGCAGTGCGAAGATTCTCCGGTATCTTTAGCCCAGCCATATCGGTCAACTGCTTGAGCTTTGAAGGCGCTACCATCTTTTCGTATTGCTCGGTCAATACCTCAAGCTCGGCAAGCTCTTGATTGGTCAGCAACGGATCGGGCAACACCCAATCACCGTTATCGTCAACGAGCGTCGATGGCAGGCCGAGTTGCTCTTGTCGCTTTGCGCTGTAGCGTTCATTCGCCGCGGCTGCAGTTGCAGAAGCAATCCCATTTGCAAAGTCAGTAATACCTTTAAGCGCATTATCCGCCAACGGACTAGCGGCGTCCGCCAATTCACTCGATTTCTTTTGGGTCTCCTTGACCACACCCATAATGGCGTTTTGCGCGCCATTTAATGCTCCAAACATTATGTTCTCCAGCGAAGAAGAACCGACACCGGGCTTCCGCTGCTTTTCGGGCTCCGCCTCACCAAACTGTTGTCGTTTATCGGACACACCATTCACCCTTACTTAAACGTAACGTTAATATCGACATCGTCGCCGCATAGGGCTTTGACCTGTTTTTCGATCAATCCGCTGGCTCTATCATCAGATTCTTTGAGCATATCGCTCTCTTCGACCTTCTTGGTCTGCTCTTTCTTCGCCTGTTTCAACAAACCGTTCAGATCGTCCGTACTTACTTGATTCCAGTTCAGAAAACCATTGTCCTCAACATATTTCTTCAGTGTATTGGGGTCTGTTGAGAAAGAGGTAATTTCCGAGTGAGGCAATGTAACCTTTACGCTCTTGACCTCTGAGTTCTCGTCGTTCATATCAACCCGCTTGATTTCAATCTTCATTTTATCGGCATCGATCCCGATATCAGCCTTGCCGTCAATCGTTGCGACATATCGCTTAGACGTAAAGGGGTTTTCCCACCCAAGCGGATTCCCCGCTTCATCGATTGAGAGCAGCTGCGTAAAGTTATATTCGTACGTCACAAGCTTTACGACCGGCGCGATCTCCTCGCGAATCGAATCATCGGTGACCGTTGTAGGATTACGCGTCAAATACAACCAGATACACCCGGCAGTCGCCACGGCCGTAACAGCCAGCAAACCGCCAAAGATTAGCTTTTGCGTTATTGTTGTAAACAAGTTTGTTTTTGTCATCCTGCTTCGCCTTTCTTTTATGGGCCCGACTTCTCCATCATCTTCCATCGTGTACATGGCGGCACGAATCATTCTGTCAACGGCTTAATGCAAAACGCGACCGTTCGGAGAAAACGGTCGCGCATTCTTTCCAATTCCCGCGAATTACTCCTTGACGCTGTAACTCGATACTGTCGGTACAACCCTCGAAGCGTCAACCTCACTCATTACCTCAAACTTCACTTTCTCGCCAGGCGCCCAGGCGGATGTATCTGCGTAGCATTCTTCCGCCCTTACACCATCGGCATCGTAAAGAGCGACATTTAGAAAAACGTTTTCGAACGATATGTCAGAGGTGTTTTCGACGATTGCGGTGTACGTATAGAGACCGTAGCCGTCGTCACTTTTCTCAAAGGTCGCCGATGAGAGCAGTCCGTTGATAGCCTCATCATTATGCGTCTTCTCCTCCACGGTCCTACCGTTCTTGATCAGCTCGTCAAACGCATCTCGATACTCATCATCGACCGTTAAGTCATACCGATCAACCAGTTTCTTAAGCTGTGCAGATCGTGCGTCATAGGCCTTTTCCCATTCGTCGTAATACTTGGGATCCGATTCCGCATACTTCTTGACAACATCAAGCTGATTATCAAGCAGATTGAGATAGGCAATGACGTCTTCTTGCATCTTAGTGTCTTTAAATGACGCCTTTTTGAGTTCTTTGTCGTTATCGATCTCGGTTTTAATTGCCTCTTTTCGCACTTTATTCGAGCCCAGATCAGCATCCTCTCCCAGTGAATCAAGGTAATCAGACCGCTTTTGATAGCCTTGAGCAATCACGGCCATTGCACGGTCATCGGCATAATCAGGCCCATCGTTTTTCTTCTCAACCTGTGAACAGCCGCTCAGCAGAAGTGCCCCACAAAGCACCGTCGCAAATAGCGAGATCGCCGCAGCCATCCCATAATGCCTTTTCATCTTGTCCTCCTTTAAATACAAAACACGATATCTAGCCCCCTCGTCAAAAAGCAGACGAATTGGCAACGCGGTGGCACTATTTGGTTCCAGGGCGTGAACTGGATAAACATCGAGGGAAGGAGTGGACTCCGTGCAATAAACTCCCCTCGTCAAAATGTCTAGTTAAAGAGGACGGACAGACGGCGAACGGTCATATCAGTTCGTATCCGCCCGTCTCCAACGATCGAACGTCGATGCGCTGACGTTCAGGAGCATTGCGGCCTCTCGCCTCGTAACTTCACCTCCTTCGAATGATTTGATGACATCGCGGTAGCTATCCGGACGTTCGAGCGTCGGTCTCCCAAATCTCACACCCCGCAGACGCGCCGACGCGATACCCTCCGCCTGGCGCTGCTTTATGTTTTCGCGCTCCACCTGAGCCACGTAGCTCAAAACCTGAAGCACTAGATCGGCAATAAAAGTCCCCGTAATTCCATTGGGTTGTTCGCGTGTATCAAGCAATGGCATATCGAGCACCACGATGGCAACGCGTTTGTCCGTCGTTAGGCGACGCCATTCATCGAGAACTTCACGGTAGTCGCGACCCAATCGATCGATACTCTTAATCACCAAAACGTCCCCTTCGCGCAGACGACGAAGAAGACGCCGGTACTGAGGACGCCTGAAGTCCTTTCCACTCGCTTTGTCAGCATAGATCAAATTCGTTTGGACCGGAAACCGCTCCAGCGCATCCAGTTGGCGATCCAGGTTCTGATCTGCTGACGAAACTCGAGCATACCCATAGATTCTGTTTTTCATGATTGCCCCTATCAGCCGCACGATGGCAGCTTCAGCTCATCTGAGAGCCCACTCACAATAGGGCGTGCAAATTTCGCGAATGGGTTGAACCCATTTTCGGGCTCCAACGTAAGCTATTCAAGCACCGCTTCGATAACGCACGACGCCAACCTTATGCTTTGAAATGAAATTAATCGTTTTTAATTGAGATTAACTAGAATAAAATGAAATTAACCCGAGACGCTAAAGGAGGGCATTGTGGAATACCTCGAAAACCCGTTTACCCCTAGCTTTGGCGAGGTTCCTGCCCATCTCGCTGGCAGACAACAGATTATTCGGGATTTGGACCGTGCCTTCTTGAGCCAGCGCAGGCGCCCAGAATTGACCTCGATCTTCTCAGGCGCGCGTGGAACCGGTAAAACCGCTCTCATGTCGTCGCTCGCGACAAGGGCGGAATCCCACGGCTGGATAGCCGTAAAGACGACCGCGCTCTCGGGAATGCTTGAGGAAATCGAGCTCGGGACGAAACGTGCCGCAGCCCATCTCATCGACTCGTCCACCCACTTCGAAGTCACCGGCCTCGGAATTGCACCGCTCGGCAGCATCGAGGTCAATCGCGTTCACGATGCCTCAACCTGGCGTTATCGCATGAGCGACATCATCGACCAGCTCAACGAGGCGGGCACCGGTCTGCTCGTCACGGTTGACGAGGTGGACCCGACACTCGACGAGATGATTCAGCTTGCAGCGACGTATCAGCACTTTGTGACCGATGGGAAACGCGTCGCCCTGCTCATGGCGGGACTTCCCAACAACGTCTCGACGTTGCTGAACCACAAGACGGTCTCGTTCCTTCGCCGCGCCCAACAATATCATCTGGGTCGCATTGCCGACTATGACGTACGCGAGGCCTTGATTCGCACAATCCAGGAAAACGATCGCCTGGCAGATGCTGGGGGAATCGATAGAGCCGTTCACTCGATCTCTGGTTTTCCCTTCCTATTGCAACTCGTAGGCTACCGTGCCTGGGATCTCACAAGCGATTCGAAGGAAATCTCGTCACGCGACTTTGACCTGGGAATCAAAATCGCGCGCGACGAGATGGACGACCGAATCCTCGCGGCAACCTATCGGGAACTCACGGCGGAGGACAAACGATTCCTCATCGCCATGCTCGATGACGAGGAAGAGTCCACCACCGCCGACCTTGTCGAGCGCCTTAAGCGTTCGCCGCAGCAGGTCTCCCGCTACCGACGCCGCATGATAGATGCCGGCATCATTGGAGAACGCGGGCGCGGAATCGTCGCTTTTGAATTGCCATTCTTCCGCGACTATCTCGCCGCTCAATGCGTGAAATAGAAGTCAATGTGACAAAGGGGCAGTCCCTTTGTCACATCGCCTATAGATAACGACCGGTAATGCTCCTGGAGCAAGTAGCGATATCCGCCGGCGTACCGGCGCAGACGATTTGCCCGCCGGCGTCGCCACCGCCCGGTCCCATGTCGATCACGTAATCGGCGTTACGGATAAGGTCAAGATCGTGCTCGATCACGATAACCGTGGCGCCCTTGGCAACAAGGCCGTCGAACACACTCAGCAACACCTGGACATCGAGCGGATGTAGTCCGATCGTGGGCTCGTCGAACACAAACACGGCATCATCCTGCACACGGCCCATCTCGCTCGCAAGCTTAAGACGCTGCGCCTCGCCGCCCGAAAGCGCCGGCGTGGGCTCACCGAGCGTGAGATAACCCAAGCCCAGGTCGTGCAAGGTCTGCAAGCGCGCCTGAACCTTCTTGAGTCCCACCGTGGCGTCGAGGGCCTCGTCCACGCTCATGTCCATGAGCTGCGGCAACGTAAGCAGACTCCCGTCCTTGCCCTCGCGATGGATATGCGAAGCAGCGTCTGCATAACGTGAGCCGCGACATGCCGGGCAGACGATCTCGACGTCGGGCAGAAACTGCACGTCGAGCGATATCGATCCCGTGCCATCGCACGTAGGGCAGCGCAGAGTGCCAGTATTGTAGCTAAAGGCACCCGCCTTGTAGCCGGCTGCTTTGGCCTCGGGCGTACGGGCGAAAGCGCGGCGCAGCTCATCATGGATGTCGGCATAGGTCGCTACCGTCGAGCGCACGTTGGCGCCGATGGGCGTGGCATCAATCAGGTTGGCGCGTGCGATACCCTCGGCGTCGACCCAGCGCACATGGCTTGGCAGGCGCTCGCCAGCTGCCTGCGCCTTAAGCGCCGGGATGAGCGTCTCGAGCACCAACGTCGTCTTACCCGAACCCGAAACGCCCGTCACCGCAACGAGACGGCCGCGCGGGATATCGACTTCGAGCGGCTTGACGGTATGGATGGTATCGGTCGCCATGCGGATGTGGCCCTGGTCGAACATTTCCTCGTCAGTCACCTGCGGGCTCAAGCGCTTGGGGTCTGCGCGCAAAAACGGGGCGATGCGGCTGCCCTGCGATTGTTCGACCTCGTCCACCGTACCTGCAGCGATCACGTTACCGCCGCCTGCTCCGGCAACGGGGCCCATCTCGACCAGATAGTCGGCTTCCGCCAGCACGCGTGTGTCGTGGTCGACAACGACCACGGTGTTGCCGTCGCCTACCAGGTCGCGCATCACGCCTACCAGGCCGTCGACATTGGCAGGATGCAAGCCAATCGAGGGCTCGTCCAGCACATAGAGCACGCCCGTCGATCGGTTACGCACCACGCGAGCAAGCTGCACGCGCTGGCGCTCGCCCGTGGAAAGCGTGGCGCCGGCGCGGTCGAGCGAAAGGTAATCGAGGCCCAGGTCGACCAAGCGACGGGCCGCACTCAAAAACGAATCGCAGATATCCGTCGCCATGGGCTGCATCTCGGCCGGCAAGGATGCGGGCACCCCGTGCACCCACTCAACCGCATCACTAAGCGTCATGGCCGCGGCCTGCGCTAGATTGATACCGCGCACCTGAGGCTGGCGCGCAGTCTCGGAGAGACGCGTGCCGCCACAGTCACGGCATGGCCCCTCGCGCAAAAAGCGTGCAACGCGTTTGAGGCCCTTGTCGTCTTTGACCTTTGCGAGTGCGTTCTCGACGGTATAGACAGCGTTGTAATAGGTGAAGTCGAGCGGCGTGGCCCCCTCGCCGTTTTTGGGAACGTAGAGAATGTGCTTCTTAACCGCCGGGCCGTGAAACACGATATCGCGCTCTTGAGGCGTGAGCTGGTTAAACGGTACGTCGGTGCGTACGCCCATCTCGCCTGCCACCTGCTTCATCAGATCCCACATGAGCGTACCCCAGGGAAGCACCGCACCCTCGTTGATGGTCTTTGACTCATCGGGCACCAGGCTCGCCTCGTCCACCTCGCGCATGACACCGGTACCGCCGCAGGTAGGGCACGCACCGCCACTATTGAAAGCCAGATCCTCGGCACTCGGCGCGTAGAACTCGCGGCCGCATGTCGGACACGTGAGCGACAGACCTGCGGCCACGTTAAGGCTCGGCTCCACACGCGCCCCGCAATGCGGGCACACGTGATGGGCACAGCGGCTAAAGAGCAGGCGCAGGCTATTGTTGAGCTCGGTCATGGTGCCAAAGGTGGAACGCACGCCCGGCACGCTGGGGCGTTGATGCAATGCGAGCGCCGCCGGCACGTGCAGCACCTCGTCCACCTGGGCGTGCTCGGCTTGCGTCAGGCGACGTCGAGTATAGGTGCTGAGCGCCTCCAGGTAACGGCGCGAACCCTCGGCGTAAAGAACGCCCAGTGCCAGCGAGCTCTTACCCGAACCCGACACGCCGGCAATACCCACGAGCTTTCCCAGCGGGATATCGATATCGATGTCCTTGAGGTTGTGGACACGTGCACCACGCACCTCGATAGCACTTGGTTGTTGCGACACCGCCATCGCTCCCCTTCCAGTTGATCGAATATGACAAGAGGGCTGTCCCTTTGTCACATTACTCGTACCGTGCCTGCCTGCGCCAGTCTTCGCAGGTCAAATACGTAAAGCACTCGGTGCGTACATCGCCCATAAGCTCGCAGGGCACGTCGCGCTCAACGTGATGTGGCGCGAACCCACATTTTTGCTGGACGCGTAACGACTTGTTATTGCCCTCATAGTATCCACACCAAAGCGCCTTGCAGCCAAGCGTTTCGAACGCATAGCGCTGCATGGCTCGTACTGCTTCGGGAGCAAAGCCTCGGCCCCAAAATGGCTTGGCGATCCAATAGCCCACCTCGAACTCGAGTCCGCCTCTTTGGCTGTTCGACTCACAGCGAGGCGGCATGAGCCCGATGCTGCCCACGGGCTCGTCTGTCTCAGGCAGGCAAATGGCAAAGGTATGGGGCGCCGTAAAGACCGTCCGAATGATCTCTCTGCTTTCCTCAATGCTTCGATGGGGCGGCCAGCCCGCAGCCGGCCCCACATCCGGGTCGCTCGCATATGTAAACAGGCTCGCCGCATCCGTCTCGCGCCACGGACGAAGCGTCAAACGCTCAGTATGAATCACCATAATTTAGTCTCTCAAATATCGATGTGATAAAGGGGCCGTCCCTTTGTCGCATCACTCATGCCATAAAACTCGATCGCGAATGTACTCGCCCAGCATGGGCACGGTAAACCGGACGAGACCGTATCCGGCAGCCTCGATGACGCGTTCGCGAATCAGGCTTGCGCGATATTTGCTCGCCCAACTCTGAGTACGGTCGCAGCGCTCAATGATATCCGCCATACGCGTCGGTTTACCCTCGTCAGCAGCCATGGCCTCGATAAAGAGGCGTTGCGGACTGCGCAATCCATAATACAGGGGCGCGTCGACCGCTTCGTAGAACTCGGAGGCGGCATCCGCATGGCCATCCTCGACATCGCGCCTTTCGATGACCTGCGAGCCACGCCGGACAGCAGACCGCCACATGTAATAGCCCACCAGCTGAACCATATAGGGATGCCCCATGCTTTTGCGCGCCGCAAGGTCCGCCGTCTCCGCGTCAACGTAAAGACCAGCGTCTTTGACCGTCTGGATATACGAATCGCGCACCTTGGGCAAAGATATCGCCCCCAGCGTACGCTGCTGGGCACGCCGCAAAAACGTCACGCTCGGCTCTTCGAGCAGATCGTCAACCATACTGGGTAAGCCGGCAAAAACAAGCGCAAGGCCGCGCTGGTCGCTATCGGACAAGCCCGTGGCATCCTGGTCTCCGAGCACCTGTTGATAGAGAACGGCAAGAGCCGCCAGCTCCTCGATAGACGCAGATTGAGCCTCGTCAATCGCAAACAGTATGCCCTTGCCTGGACCGAGCTTCTTGAGGCGCTCGTTGACCAGCCCTCGCAACGTCTCGCCCTTTGCTCGCGCCGCCTCGACTGACATCCGCCCAAATGACGGACCGAACTCCATTGACGTTACAACGGGTTTATTCGAGCGAAGCGCGTCGGCCAAGCGGTCGCATAAGCCAAGCGAAGCGGAATCGGAGACAACCGCCCATCCGCGCTCACTGGCCAGACGTTGCAGCTCCCGCAGGAGAACTGTCTTGCCGCAGCCGCGGTTTCCCGTAATGAGCATGAGCCTACCCGGCGCTCCGGCGCCGTTATCGAGCCCTTCCTCGAAATCTTCGATGACCGACTCGCGACCGATGAGTATCGGAGGCCGCTTGCCTGCCGTTGGCTTAAAGGGATTTGGATTCATGTCGGCCTCCTCGGATTGGCAAACCCTGGTAATAGTTATACCAACTTATACCGAGTTATACCAATAGCATGGAACAAAAGGAACTGCCCCTTTGTCACATGTGGCCGAAAAACTCCGCGTCTGCTGCACGCCAGGGGCGGAAGGTGGCGGGATCGACCTTTACGTGTGCCGCGGCGGGTACGTCGTACCATTTGACCGTGTAACCGGCGCCGTGAGAGCAAAAGACCGAGTCGGGCGTGTTGGGCAGATCGGCCTCGGGCTCATAGGCGGCAGTCTCGATGACGCGCTCGGCATCATGGCAAGCCGCATAGCCGGCGAACTCCAGGTACAGATGCCCGCGACCGCTCGTGTAGGCGGCCACCTCCAGCGCGTAATCCTGCACCTCGGATGCTGGCACGCGACCCACAAGCTTTGTCCGGTCTCCCGCCATCGTCGGCGGCTCGTACTCGGCACCCATGCGTGTGGCATCCGAGAGCGCCCGGCCCACGCACTCCCCCGGTACCTCGAGCTCAAAGCGATACCACGGCTCCAGCAGTACCGCCGCGCCGGCCTCACGCGCCTGCATGAGTCCCTGGCGAATCGCACGGTACGTGGCCTGGCGAAAATCACCGCCCTCGGTGTGCTTGGCATGCGCGCGGCCGCCCGTGAGCGTAATGCGCACATCGGTGATGGGCGAGCCAGTCAGCACACCCAGGTGGTCGCGCTCCATGGCGTTGGTGAGTGCCAAACGCTGCCAGTTAAGATCGAGCTCGTCGGTCGAGGTCACGGTGCCAAACTGCACGCCCGAACCCGCTGGCAACGGCTCCAGGCGCAAATGCACCTCGGCATAGTGGCGCAGCGGCTCAAAGTGGCCCACGCCCTCGACCGGCTGCGAAATAGCCTCCTTATAGAGAATGCCGCCAGACTCAAACGCAACCGAAAGGCCAAAACGATCGGCCAACACCCGCTGCACGACCTCGAGTTGCACAGCGCCCATCAACTGCAAATGAATCTGCTCTAGATGCGTATTCCAGCTTACGCCGAGCATAGGATCTTCATCCGCCAACTCAGTCAATGCTTTGAACACCGTGTGGACGTCGTGTTCGCCCGGAAGCACCGTATAGGTGAGAACTGGCGCAATGACGGGCGCATCGCACGCGGGTTCCGCGCCCAAGGCGTCCCCTGGGCGAACGTGCGCAAGACCCGTCACGGCACAAATACCGCCAGCGGCAACTTCTTGGGCAAGCTCATACTTCTCGCCGTTATAGATGCGGACCTGATCGACCTTCTGCTCCCATGCCTCGGCGCCGGAACGTCCGTCAATCATCTGTTTGGCATGCAGCGTGCCGCCGGTCACTTTAACCCAAGCCAAGCGCTCGCCACGATCCCCGCGGCTGACGCGATAGACGCGCGCGGCAAACTCCGGGAGCCACGCCTGTTCGCGCATCAGCGCGCATATGCCATCCAGCAGCTCGTCCACGCCTTGGTCCTTGAGAGCCGAGCCGGCAAAGCAGGGAAATAGCTTGCGCTCGGCAACCATGCACGACAGCGTTGCAACAGAAAGCTCGCCCGCCTCAAGAAACTCCTCGAGCGCCGCCTCGTCCAACGCAGCAGCGTCCTCCTGAACGGCGCCGCCCGCCAGCAGTTCGCTGGCATCCAGGCAGCCCTCGGAAAGACGTTGCCCAAGTTGTGCCAGCAAAACCTCGCGGCCGGGATTCTCCAAATCGATTTTGTTGATATAGATGAACGTCGGAATGTCATAGCGCGCAAGCAGGCGCCACAGGGTTTCGGTGTGCCCTTGTACGCCGTCGTTGGCGCCCACAACCAAAATCGCGTAGTCGAGTGCGCGCAATGTGCGCTCCGCCTCGGCAGAAAAATCGACATGCCCCGGCGCATCAACGAGCATGACGTGGGTATCGCCATAGTCGAGCACGGCCTGCGACGAGAAGATCGTAATGCCGCGCTCGCGCTCGATCGTGTTAGTGTCCAGATGCGAATCGCCATCGTCCACGCGGCCGCGCTTGCGAATGCGACCCGCGTTGAACAACATGGCCTCGGCCAGCGTGGTCTTGCCGGCATCGACATGCGCCAAGATTCCAACGACCGCTTGCTTCGACATGGCTCTCCTCTTATTGCAAGCCCATCGCACGCGGCAACGGGCGCTCTCGTTCCACACTGGATGATACAATTTACGGGCCGGCGGGCGAAGCGGGCCCTATCCCCCGACCGAGCTCATCGCCCCGCGTTGCCGCGCGGCGATTTTCGTAGGTTCGCGCCTTGCGAAAGCCGGCTTTCAAAACAGTGCATCGAACGAAAATGGCCCCACCCGGGGCCATTTTCGTTCGTGCGAATTGTTGATACACGCCCTCGCTCTTACGCCTCGCGCAGCCAGTCAAACGCAACACGCGGCGTGCCGTCCGACACGTACACGACGCCGGCACGCTCAAACCCCGCCTTGAGGCTCGCCCCCTGCATGGGCAGGTTGTCCTGATGCGTGTCGATACGCAGGTGATCGGCACGCTCTTTGGCAAAGGCAAACATCGCGGCCGTGATACCGTGCGCGGTGCCGTCGGACGCCACGCGGTGCAGCACGGCGTATGGAGTGTCGCTGCGCCATTGCCCGTCCTCAATTACGTCATAGCACTCATCCGGACCAGGCAAAAAGGCAAACGTCGCCACCACGCGACCGTCGACTTCGCACACATAGCTGCCACCAGCGGCAATATCGGCAGCCAGCTGCTCGGCAGAAGGCGTGCCCTCGGGCCACTGCGTGGCGTTGCCATGCGCGCGCATAAAGGCGCGGGCCGCGTCATAGATAGCCATGACAGCGGGAATGTCGGTATCGAGGGTTTTTCTGATCATCACGCGGCGACCTCACGTTTATTGGTATCACTTTGATTGAGCAATGATACCAACGTTTGGAGAAGGGCGCGAAGCAGATGGGAAGCAAAAAGCGAGCCGCCTGGTCAAAGGCCAAAAGCGAGTTTTTGAGCGCTGCTACCGGCGGCGATATGAGCGACCTGTTTGCACGCGAGGACGAGCGCCGCGACGCCCTGGACGCCGAGCGCGATGAAGCCTGGCGCTACAAATCGTGCGAGCGCAAAAACCGTTACGACACGCGCGCCGAGGCCGAGGCAGTTATGGCCGACTGCGAAAACCGCGGACGCCGCGGGCTGGCCTGCTACAAATGCGAATACTGCGGCGGCTGGCACTTGACGTCGCACCCTTGGAAATAGGCGCCGCATCGGCACGGCATTGACGGAGCGCCAGCCATCGCACGCAAGCTACGGGCGCGGCGGCACCAACACATCGTAGCGAACGGCCTTGCCCGCAAGTTGATAGCTCGGCTTAACGCCGGCAAGCAGCGGCCCCTTCACCGGCCGCTTGATAACGACCTTGCGCGGGCGCGCCGCAAGCGCAGCTTCGACCAGCGTCTCCTCATCGGCGCACGGCTGCTCCAGATGGTGCAAGAGTTGGAACTTCTTTTTCACCGCCGCGCTCTTGGTGCGTTCGGGAAACATGGGATCCAGATATACCACGTCGGGGGCGGCAAGCTCGCCCCGCCCGATCAGCTCAGCCGTATGGCGAAGGCCGGCAATGCTGTCCTCGCCCGCATGTAAGCGCATGCGCGACACGGCAGCCGCAAGCGCCGGATCATCTGCCGCGCGATCCAGAGCATCCTTGAGCAGCGCCGCGATCACGCAATCCTGCTCATACAGATCGACGGTAAAGCCCGCGGCCGCCAACAGCAGCGAATCCTCGCCAAAGCCTGCCGTGGCATCAATCGCCCATGGGCACTCGATGCCTTTTGCGCGCGCAGCCTTTACCAACAGCTCTTGCTGCAGACGGCCCTGCTTGAGCCGCGGAAGCATGCGGTCAAAATCGGCACGCAGCTCCATCGTGCCGTCGGTGAGCGTGAGGCCCTCGGACTTCCCGATCAGCTCAAGCCCCGCGGCCCGAGCAACAGAAAAGGGATCGACGACGCCCATGGGCACTCCTTAGCAAGCAAAACGAATACGCGAGTGCCGTTTATGCCAGCACCCAACCGTCCGCTATTGTCCCACATGCGACATGGCCCACAGCATCGCAATGCAAAGCACCGCCATCAATCCCGTGCACACGGCAGCGATCACAGAATCACCCATGTGCCTTCCCAACGACTGCGGCTCACGCACTTGCCCTGCTCCGTACATCATGACTCCTCCTTGAGACCAGCTCCTTGTTACGGCCTCATCATCGCAGCGCCGCACATGGGCTGCCATCGATTTGGCTTACGTCCAGCTTTCCTTTTTGAAAGGTTGGGGTGGGCTGCGCGGGGTCAAAGCGCTTTCAGGCGCATGCATCGCCGCGTTGAACTACAATGTGCTTCACCATATGTGCAGCACATGGGGTACGTCAGATTGACGTACTCGTATCGAAAGGACCAGCCATGAGTTCCGCTCGCAAGACTCTCAAAATCCTTGCCCTCGTCTACTTTGTTTTGGGCATCGCCAGCCTCGTCATCGCCGGCGTCGGCATCGCGACCGGCAACCTCGATTCCACGTACGGGTCGAACGCCATGCTCGCCGCGGTCGTGCTGGTCGCCAAGGGCCTCATCGATCTCGCCGCGGGCGTTGCGGGCATCAAGGGCGCCAACAAGCCTTCGCAGGTGGATGGTGCGTTTAAGCTCGGCATCGTTGCCGCAATCGCCACGATTGCGCAGGCCGCGCTCACGCTTCCCGCGCTCGGCGGCAGCTCCGTCAATATCGTCGCCTTTGTCATCGTGGTCTACGACCTGTTCTTTGTTCAGCAGGCACACGCCGTTAAGGCCGAGAACAAGGACCGCCTGTAAGCGCTCGCTTCTCATAACCTCTGCAGCCAAGCAACTAAAAAGGGCCGATCGCGCATCTCCGCGGTCGGCCCTTTACGTTTGCCCAGACAAAACCTACCAAAACAAACCTGTCCCTTTTTGGCAGGTTGTTAGCTGTGGCGGTACTCGGCGATGATGAAGTCGATGTCGGTTTGAAGGGTATCCAGGTTTGCCAAGCGCTCTTTGTCGGCAGGGCGCGTGCGGTAGTAGTACGGCGTCATCTGGAACACCGCCTCGATGTCGGCCTGGGTCTGGAGCGTAATGTTCGCAGACACCCGCTGCGTTCCGATTAACTCAAGCTCGGTAGTCTGCGGCAGCTTCTCGTCGTTAAGGTACGGCGTATCGTAGAGCACTTCCTTAAGCCCAAACAGATGACGGGCACCCGGCACCACGGTGTAGAGCGAGCCCTCCGGCGCCAGCACGCGGGCAAACTCGCGCTCGTTAAAGGGAGCGAAGAGCTCGGTCACCATATCGAAGGCGCCATCGGCCACAGGGATGTCCTTCATGTTGGCTACGAAATAGGTCGCATCGTCGCGCTTGGCGGCCAGGCGCACCATCTCTTTGCCCAGGTCAAAGCCGTAAGCATCCACGCCCGGCACCGCACCCATGGCGCTGGTGTAATAGCCCTCGCCACAGCAAATATCGAGCAACGTCATGGGGCAGTTCGTAGACGCGGCACGTCCAGACACCCGCTCGCGCACCAGCTCGACCATCGCATCGCGCAACGGCGCATAGTAACCGCGGTTCAGAAAGTCGCGACGGCTGCGTGCCTGCGACTTGGGATCGCCCATGGAGTCGCCGCTCTTGGACGAGCGCAGGAGATAGTGATAGCCCTCGCGCGCACGGTCAAACCGGTGCCCACCCGCGCATGCAGCACCGCGTTCGTCATCCACCAGCGGCTCATGGCAAACGGGACACAACAACATGGCAACTCCTTAGCGCGAACAACACAACGCCCACCATTGTCGCACGCCTTCCCCGCCTAGTCATTGGGGACGTTCTTGAATGAGTAATCGTTTTAGAACGTCCCCAATGACTAGTCGATTAGGAGTATCATCGTCTGCGCAAATAAGCACGATATAGCATGTTAGAGATTGAGAGCGTATGGCTGATACCGCATCTAAGCACATCGATATGACCACCGGCTCGCTGTGGCGCAATATTCCCCTGTTCGCCTTCCCCGTGGCCGCCACGAGCATCTTGGAGCAGCTGTCGAACCTCATCGCCACGGTCATCATCGGCAACTTCTCGGGCGACCAGGGAACCCTCGCCATGGCGGCGGTCGGCTCCAATGTTCCGCTTACCAGTCTTATGCTCAACCTGTTTATTGGCATGTCGCTTGGCTCCAACGTGGTCATCGCCAACGCTATCGGCCGCAACGATCAGAATATGGTCAACCGCGCCGTCCATACCTCGATTTTAATGGCGCTCGTGGGTTTTATCGTCATCGCGCTGGGCGAGATCTTTGCCGAGCCCATGCTCGCCGCCCTCAACGTTCCCGCCGAAACCATGCCGCTCGCTTCGCTCTACCTGCGCGTCTTTTTGCTGAGCATGCCCTCGATCTTGCTCTACAACTTTGAGGCTGCGATCTTCCGCTCCGTCGGCATCACCCGCATGCCGCTGCAGGCGCTTGCCGTGTCCACCGTCCTCAACATTGGCCTGGACCTCATCTTTGTCCCCGTACTCCACTGGGGTGTCGCGGGCGTCGCCATCGCCACCGCCATCGCCTACACCGTCAGCGCCGCTACGCTCTTTATCCGCCTGCTCAAGACCGACTCCGTCGTCCGCGTCACCCCGCGCGACTTAGGCTTAGACCCCGTCGCCCTCAAGCGCATCGTCAAGATCGGCCTGCCCGCCGGCATCCAAAGCGCCGTCTTTGCCGTCGCCAACATCATCATCCAGTCTGCCATCAACAGCCTGGGCACCGAGGTCATGGCGGCATCGAGCGCCGCCATGAGCTTGGAGTACGTGTGCTACAACTTGCTCAACAGCTTTAGCCAGGCTTGCACCACCTTTGTGGGACAAAACCACGGCGCCCGCCAGATCGACCGCTGCACCAAGACGCTCAAGGTTTGCCTGGTCGAAGGCGGTATCGTTGCACTCACCACAATTATCGTTATTGTCGGCCTGGGGCGCGAAATCTTGTCGCTCTTTAACAGCGATCCCAACATCGTCTCGATCGGCTATATCCGCGTGTGTTCGATCTTCCCGGCGTACGCCTTTAGCATGTTCTACGAAAACATGTCCGGCTACCTACGCGGCTTTGGTATCTCGCTCACGCCCGCCCTCATCACCATGATCTGCGTCTGCGGCATCCGCTTCTATTGGGTGTTCTGCGTGTTCCCGCACTTCCGCACCTTTGCGAACATCATGATGGTCTACCCCATCAGCCTGGGCACCACGGCGTTCTTTATGGTCGTGGCGGTACTACTCTGCCACCCGGCACGCACCTATCGCGCCACCCAAGCCAAAGCGACAGCCCGCTAAACACCGCACTCAACGCCACGCTAGTCATTAATTGACAATATGCGAGCTCATATAGTCGATAAAGCGCCTCGTGGCGATAGGCATGGTGTCCCAGCTGCGCCAGGCTGCCACTACGTCGCGCGAGGGTGCGTGCACGATGGGCCGCACACAAATATCGGCTCGCATGCCCTCCACAGTACGACGGTAGAGCATGCTCACGCCTAGGCCCTCCTCCACCATCGCCATGATGGTGTAGTCGTCAGTCACCTCACTCGTCACGTGCGGTGACAGCCCATGCATTGCGAATGCATCGAGCACCAGGCTCTGTTCGCCCTCATCCAGCAGTACAAACGGCTCGGACGCCAGGTCGGCGAGCGTCACCCTTTCCTTTGCCGTCAGCGGATGCGCGGCCGGCAACAGCGCCACCAACTCATCGTGATAGACCACGCGCTTCTGAAGCCCCGTGGTAAATCCGCGTGCCGTAAAGCAAAAGTCAACCACGCCATCGTGCACCCACTGGGCGTTGCGCGTGTAATCACCCTGCTTGAGGGTAAAGCGTACGCCCGGGTGCAGCGCACCAAAGTCGCGGATCACACGCGGCAGCACGGTACGACTCACGTTGGTGAACGTCGCAATACGAATATCAGTCGAAGAGAGCCCCAGCAGCTCCTGGCGCTTGCCCTCAAGCTCGGCCTCGGCGGTCACAATCTGGCGCAGGAACGGCAGGTACTGTTTGCCGTCGCGCGTAAGCGACACACCCTGCTTGCCGCGCTCGATAAGCGTGGTACCCAGCTCGCGCTCGAGCGCCTTGACGGCCTGGCTCACCGCGCTTTGTGTGTAGCCCAGCTCGTCCGCTGCACGTTTCAGACTGCCGCAATCGACCACCATACAAACAATCTGATACCGCGATGCCATCGTGCCTCCACATCAATGCAGCCGTAAAACGTTTTGCCAGCGCTTTTCGCACCTACTTTAGCATTTCTTAATCATACTGAAGATACATTCGCTTTACTACATCCACATCTGAGAGCAGAATCCTTTGTGCGAAACCGTTCTGTAACAAAAGGAGTCCCATGGATCGCAAAAAAGCAATCGCGCTCTCATTTTCCGTTCCCGTCGCATGGGGCTTTTCGTATCCCCTCATGAAGATCGGCATGGACAGCATGAACGCCACGAGCATCGTTGCGCTGCGCTGCATCATCGCCTTTGCGGCCTGTCTGCTGCTCTTCCACAAGCACGCGTTGCGCATCAACCGCGACCTTATGGTTCGCGCCGCCATCATCGGTGCCATCATGGCATCCGAGCTCACGTGCATGTGCCTGGGCTCCAGCCTCACCTCCGCCTCCACCGCCGGCTTTTTGCAGAGCCTGACAGTCGTAATCGTGCCGTTTGCCAACGCAGCCCTGCTGCGTCGCGCCCCCGAGCGCAAGGTGCTCGTCGGCACCGCCATCGTCACCTGCGGCATGCTGCTGCTCTCGGGCGCCGACTTTACCAGCCTGAATCCCGGCGCAATCATCATGCTGCTCTCGGCTTTTATCTATGCCAGCCACATTATCGTGGCCAAGCGCTTTGTCGAGGAAGTCGATCCGCTTGCTCTGGGCGTTTGGCAGCTGGGCTTCGGCGGCTTATTCTCGGGTATCGCCGCATTCACCTTTGGCGGTTTCACGCTTCCCGGCACGCCTAGCGAGATTGTCGTTGTCGTCGCGCTCGCACTCATCTGCTCTGCCTATGGCTTTATCACCCAAACGCTCGTGCAGCCCCACGTGCCTGCCGAGACCACCGGCTTCGCCTTCTCGCTCGAGCCGGTCTGCTCCGCCGTCTTCTCGTTCTTCCTGGTCGGCGAGGTTCTGAGCCCCATCGCCTTCTTTGGCGCCGCCCTCATCCTAACCGGCGTCATGGTGGCAACCGTCGAGCTTCCGCGCCTTCGCGCACATGGACACACCCGTATGGCAGGAGCGCCCGAGCACGTCTCGTAGGCCCCGTTCTTCATACAGCCGTGTCATAAAGGCAACCGGTGCGCCTTTACAATAGATGCCAACAGAGCATCTACCATAAAGGAGCCCCATGGACACCGCAACCCGCGACCACAACATAGCAACTTGGTTGGGCGATGCGCCGCAGCCGGTACGTGACACTACGAACCAGCTGCTCGAGCGTATCGCCCTTTTGCGTGCCGAGCAGACCATCTACCCGGCACAAGACGACATCCTCAATGCCCTCGCCTACACGCCGGCCGACCAGGTCAAGGTTGTCATCTTGGGTCAAGATCCCTATCACGGACCCAACCAGGCAATGGGGCTGTCGTTTTCGGTCCCCACGACGCAAACCAAGTTGCCGCCGAGCCTGCGCAACATCTATAAGGAACTCAAAGCCGATCTGGGTTGCCCCATTCCCGCCACGGGAGACCTAACACCATGGGCACAACAGGGCGTCCTGCTCCTCAACACCACGCTCACCGTGCGCGAGCATGCCGCGAACTCGCACGCCAAACTGGGCTGGAGCACGCTCACCGACTACGTTATCGAACGCTGCTGCCAGCTGCCCCAGCCGGTAGTCTTTTTGGCATGGGGTCGCTTTGCCCAGCAGATGGTCGAAGGCAAGCTCGTCGCAGTCGGCGCGGGCAAGGCAACCGACAAGTTCTGTCTGGCCTCCACGCACCCCTCGCCGCTTTCGGCCAACCGTGCCACGGCAGAACTCCCCGCCTTTATGGGGTCGCGTCCCTTCTCGGCAGCCAATCGGCTACTCGAACAGCACAGCTCGACCCCCGTCAACTGGACTTGCCTCGGCTAAAAATCGATATATCAAAAACGCGCCCGACGGCTTTCCATCGGGCGCGTTTCCTATTCGGGCCAAATAAATTGCGTGCGGCCGGCCTCGCCGCCATCGATCAACAGACTCTGTCCGGTCATAAACCGATTGGTCACGCCCACAAAGTAGATCCACTCGGCGATCTCTTGGGCGGTGGCCCAGCGCTTAAGCGGCGTGAGCTCCATAATCTGGTTCCACAGGTGTTCGTCTTCCATCACGCAACGGTTGAGCGGCGTGATAACGCCGCCCGGGTCCACACTGTTGGCGATGGCCTGCGGTGCCAGGCGGTTTGCAAGGTTCTTGGTGTAGGCGATAACGCCGCCCTTGCTGGCGGCATAGACGGGAAACTCCGAACCCGTATGGCCGCTCGCCGAGCCCACATTGACCACGGATTTGATAGCCGGCGCCGGCTTGGCGACAAGCCCCTCCCCCACAAAAGCGTAGCGCTCGGTCACGTTGATGGTGCCACACAGGTTGGCGGCGATATCGTCGGCCGAATCCTGCGTACCGGCGACGTTCACGATCACTTGGGGTTCAAGGTCGCCCGGAAACGAGCCCGGCTTGCAGACATCAACAATCAGATGGCGGTAGCGCTCGTGTTCGATCGCCGCCGGCAGCAGATCAAAGCCCACGACCTCGTGGCCCTCATCCAAAAAGCGCTGCACGCATGTGGCTCCGATACCGCCCGAAGCGCCCGTGATCAAAACCCGCATACTTGCTCCTTAGGCGGTTGCGTGGCGCTCGAGGTACTCGGAACCCACATTCTCGCGCTCCCAGCCGCGCACGACCTTGTAGCCCACGGGGCTTAGGAAGACCTCACACAGCAGCTCGGCAACAGCGCCGGTCAGCGAGCACATAAGGACCTGCACCCAGGTCCAGCCAAAGAACGTGTGGCTTACCACAATGGCAAAGACCAGGTTGTCGATAAACTGGCCAACACCCGTAGACACATAGGAGCGGAAGGCAAAGCTCGCAAAGTTATTCTTTTTGAGCATACGACCGAGCGACTGGTTGAGCGTGGAGTTAACCACGGCAGAAACGAGCATTGCCAGCGAAGAGCCCAGCACCACGTACCAGGTGCCGCCGATGGTGGCGTTAAGGGCAGTGTTGACCTCGATCATGCCCGTGTCGTAGTAGGCGCCCCACATGCCGGGCGTGAGCGAGCATGCCCAAAAGCACAGACTCACGGCCAGATTGACCAGCAGCGCGAGGATAGAGATTTTGATGGATGCCTTGGCGCCAAAGCGCTTGCAGATCATGTCCTGGCACAAAAACGAAACCCAGCTCACCACAAAGCCACAGTCGAGCGCCAGATACGGCAGGCTGATGAGCTCTTTGTTGGCCAGCAGGTTCATCATGATGACGCTCACGAAAAACAGCGAAACCGTTGCCGCGGGAATGCTCCGCAACAGGACCTTGTAGTCCTCCATGACCTTCTTGATCATTATGTACTCCTTTGGTTTTAGGTTTAACGAGCAGGATATCGGACCCGAACTGCTCGGACGCCCCGGTCTTGAGACGACGGTGGGTATGATAGCCGCTCACACGGCATCAGGCAAGCAAACGGCGCGGCAGCCCCGCAGGACCACCGCGCCGATGCGTTAAAAGGCTACGTTGCCAAACTCCGACAGGATAAGGTCGGGGTTGTGGTCGGTTGCCCAATCCACGTTCCACGGGCTCGTGAACAGCAGCAGCTTGCCGCCGCGCATGTCCTCGACGCGCAGCGTGTCGCGCGTGAGCGAAAGGCCCGGGATATCGATGGTGTCGGGGTCGTTCTGGATCCAGCGGATGTCCGTATAGGGCAGCGGCTGGCGACGAACCTCAACACGGTACTCGGCCTTGAGACGGCGCTCGAGTACCTCAAACTGCAGCACGCCGACCACGCCCACGATGACGCTCTCCATGCCGGCACCCAGCTCGCGGAAGATCTGGATGGCGCCCTCCTGGGCAAGCTCCTCCATGCCCTTGACGAACTGCTTGCGCTTGAGCGTGTCGACCTGCGTAATGCGAGCGAACATCTCGGGGGCAAACGTCGGGATCTGCGGATACTGCACGTGGCGCTTGCCGGAGCACACGGTGTCGCCGATGCTAAAGATACCCGGATCGAACAGGCCCACGATATCGCCCGCGTACGCCTCGTCCACGATGGCACGGTCATCGGCCATCATCGACGTGCCCGTGGCAAGCTTAAGCTTGCGGTTGCCCTGCACGTGGAAGGCATCCATGCCGCGCTCGAACTTGCCCGAGCAAATGCGCACAAAGGCGATGCGGTCACGGTGGTTCTTGTCCATGTTGGCCTGGATCTTAAACACAAAGCCGCTAAAGTCGTCGCGGCAGGGATCGACCGGCTCGCTGGTGAGCGTATCGGTATAGGCGCGCGGCGTCGGGGCCAGACGCAGAAACTCCTTGAGGAAGGGCTCCACGCCAAAGTTGGTGAGCGCCGAGCCAAAGAACGCCGGGCTCAGCTTGCCGCAGGCCACGGCATCCAAGTCGAGCTCGTCGCCGGCGCCATCGAGCAGCTCGATATCGTCCATCAGGTTCTTATGGTTTTCCTCGCCAATGAGCTCGTCCATGGAAGGATCGCCCAGCTCGGCCTCGACCTCGGCGACCTTCTTGGTGGCGTTAGCGTGGCCGTCGCCCTCAAAGGCAATGACGTGACGAGTCTGGCGATCGAACACGCCGCGGAAGTTGCGGCCGCTGCCGATCGGCCAGTTCATGGGATACGTATTAATGCCCAGGACGTTCTCGATCTCTTCCATGAGCTCAAACGGATCGCGAGCCTCGTGGTCGAGCTTGTTCACAAAGGTAAAGATGGGAATGTGGCGCAGCGTGCAGACCTTAAAGAGCTTTTTGGTCTGGGCCTCGACGCCCTTGGCGCCGTCGATGACCATGACCGCGGCGTCGGCGGCCATAAGGGTACGGTAGGTATCCTCCGAGAAGTCCTGGTGGCCGGGGGTATCGAGGATGTTGACGCAGGCGCCGTTGTAGGTGAACTGCAGCACCGAGGAGGTAACGGAAATGCCGCGCTCCTTCTCGATGTCCATCCAGTCCGAAACGGCATGCTTGGCCGAGCTCTTGCCCTTGACCGAGCCGGCGGTCTGGATGCTGCCGGTATAGAGCAGCAGCTTCTCGGTAAGCGTGGTCTTACCGGCGTCCGGGTGGCTGATGATCGCGAATGTGCGGCGCGACGAGATTTCATCCGACAGGCTTGCCATGCGGATCCTTTCTTGCATTGAGTGCATTACGTCGTTGTAACCGCACTATTGTAGCCGCGAAATCCCGCTCTAGGGCGCCTATCAGGACAAATTCATCAGTCAGAACGTGAACGGCTAGTTATCGAAAGTATTCTGCAGCAGACTGTCTCAATCTGTAACAGCAGAGCTTATTTGCCCCCCCTATCTGTTACAGATTGAGACAAACGAACTTGTCCGCCGGCACAATCTCAATCTGTAACACCTGGCCGCCCAAATTGGGTCTAGCTGTTACAAATCGAGATAAACGGAAAGGCAGGCAGCCAATGTCTCGTTCTGTAACATCTAGCCGCGCAAATCGACTCTTACTGTTACAGATTGAGACAAATAGGCAGGCGGGAAAATAACATCTCAATCTGTAACAGCTGGCGACCAAAAACGGACCCAGATGTTACAGATTGAGATTGTTTTGGAGCAAGCGCGGCGCCGATGGTCTATTCCACATTTAGCTCTTGCATAACTGTGCATAGTGTATATATACTGTGCTTACCGGTTATATACACGTGTAGCCCAACAGCTAAGGAGCCGCTGTGGGCATCATCCTATCCAATTCGAGCGATAAGCCCATCTACGAGCAGATAACCTCGCAGGTCAAAGCTCAGATCTTATCGGGCACGCTCGCTGCGGGAGCCAAACTCCCCAGCATCCGTGCACTCGCGAGCGACCTGGGCGTGAGCGTAATCACCACCAAGCGCGCCTACGCCGACCTAGAGCAACTCGGGTTTATCTGCACCGTGCAGGGCAAGGGCTGCTTTGTCGCCGAGGGCAACCAGGAACTCTTGCGCGAAAACCAGCTCTGCCATATCGAAGAGCTACTTGCGAAAGCGGCGAGCCAAGCCGAAACCCTGGGCGTCACGCGCGACAAACTGCACGAGATGCTCGACCTGGTAGCCCCCGAAACCATGCAGTAGCCATCTGCAAGAAAGGCTATACCATGCAAAACCTTTTAGAACTCAAAGGCATCTCACGCCGTGTGAGCGACCGCTTTTCACTACGCGACGTCACGCTCGCTGTGGAGCCCGGCCAGATCGTTGGCTTTGTAGGCGCAAACGGCGCCGGCAAGACAACGACCATTCGCGCCGCGCTCGGGCTTATAAAGCTCGATGCCGGCGAGGTGCACCTGTTTGGGCAGCGCTGTGGCGCCGACGCGCCCGATGAATCGCAACGCCATCTACGCTCCCGCGTCGGTCTTGTCCTGGACACGTGCCCCTTCCCCTCCACGCTCAGGGTGGGCCAGATCGAGTCGCTCGTAGGCCCGGCGTACCCCACATGGGACCGCGAAACGTTCGCCGGATTCATCAACCGATTTGGCCTCGATCCCAAGACAAAGGTCAAGGACCTCTCCCGCGGCATGGGCATGAAACTGCAGCTTGCCTGTGCACTCAGCCACAATGCCAAGCTGCTCGTTTTGGACGAAGCCACCGCGGGCCTCGATCCCATGGCACGCGAGGAACTGCTTGATGAGCTGCTTGCCTTTGTCGCCGACGGCCAGCACAGCGTGTTACTCTCGAGCCACATTACGTCCGACCTCGATCGCACCGCTGATCGCGTCATCTGCATCGAAAATGGCTCGATTATTTTTGACCTGCCGCGCGAGGACATTACCGACCGCGCCGGCATCGCCCACTGCACCCAAGCACAGGCCGCCGAGCTTATGGCTTGCGTCGAAGGCGCCCGTGCCGCCCACCACGCCTATAGCGTGGACGTGCTCGTGCCCAACCGTCACGAAGCGCTCGAGGCCTTTCCCGAGATTCCCTGCGATCGGGCAACCATTGATGACTATCTTCGCCTCACGCTGAAAGGGGCTTCGAAATGAAACGCGCCCTTATGTCCGAGCTCGCCATCGTTCGCTCGCTTGCCCCAAGCATTGCGGGTGTCGGCTTGTTCATATTCGTCGTGCTGACCCTTGCCAACGCATCGGACGGCGATTCCGGCATGAGCGCTGGCGCCTGCGCGGTCAGTGCCATGTCACCCATCATGGTCATGAGCTCGCTGGCCGGCTTCGACAATCAAAACGGTTGGGAGCGCTACCGGGCAACGCTGCCCTTCTCGCGCAAAGACATCATCCGCGCACGCTACCTGAGCGTTATTGTCTTCTCCGCCGTCATGGCGTGCGCCGCCGCGCTTCTGAGCATCGTCTCCTTCCCGCTCTTCAACAGCGCGGGTATCCCGTTGACGGGACAGATCGTCTTTGAGATTGCAATAGCCTCAGCAGCATCAATGCTCATCTCCCTCATGATGGTGTTTTTGGCGCAGCCGCTGTTCTTTCGATTTGGTCACATGGAGGCGCTGCGCCTATCCGTTGGCCTGTTTGCCCTGCTTGGTTGCGGCACCATGGCCACGCTGAGCTCCTCCAACCCCATCAGCAACTGGCTCATGTCGATTGCCGGAGCGAATCCCGATCCTGCCGTTCTGAGCTGTCTGTGTGCAGGCATCGCCGCACTTGCCCTCGCGCTATGTGCAATCAGCTGCGCCGTCAGCACCAAGGTCTATCGGGCACGCGACCTGTAATCGACAGCCAAAGGGCTTGGGCTGCACGCCACCTCATTTACTAGATAAGACGAAGCAGCGACAACGTCGCTACCGCCCTTCACGGCATGCCGTTTAAATCTTGGCAACCAAAGAGAAGCCGACAGCATATCGACAATTCGAGCCTCAACCAAATAGTTCCCCGGAACATGGCCCCGTCTCGCCGCGGCCATATCAAACCTTCATGGTGGGGCGGTATCCTCATGTCCATAAAACTCGCAGGATAAACCCATTATCCAAGGAGGCACCGCACCCGTGTCGTGGGTTGTCGCAGCATTTGCGTCAGCATTCTTTGCCGGCATCACATCCATCTTGGCCAAATGCGGCATCAAGCAGACCGACTCCGATGTCGCGACGGCCATTCGCACCTGCGTAGTGCTCGTTTTCGCCTGGGCAATGGCGGGCATTTCTGGATCCATTGGAACCATTGGCAGCATCGAACCCAGATCCTGGCTCTTTCTCGTCCTCTCGGGACTCGCTACCGGTGCTTCGTGGATCTGTTACTTTAAGGCGTTGAGCATCGGAAATGTCAATAAGGTCGTACCGGTCGACAAGATGAGCACCGTGCTCGCCGCGCTGGTCGCCATCGCGCTTTTTGACGAGACGAGCAACCTTGCGGTTAAGCTCGTGGGAACCGCTGTCATCACCCTCGGCACGTTTTTAATGATCGAGAAGAAGCAGTCCGCCGAACCCGAGCAGCAGCAAGACCGAACCTGGCTCGCTTACGCCCTCGGCGCCGCCGTGTTCGCGGCACTCACCTCCGTCCTCGCCAAGATCGGCATCGAAGGCGTCGAGTCAAACCTGGCCACGGCAATCCGCACCTGCGTGGTACTGGTTATGGCATGGGCAATCGTGGCAGCCAAGGGAAAACTGGAGCAGGTCGCGCACGTTGACCGGCGCGAACTCACATTTCTCGCAACATCGGGCATCGCGACTGGAGCATCGTGGCTGCTCTATTACTATGCCATCGCTGCAGGCCAGGTGAGTGTCGTGGTGCAGATCGACAAACTATCGATTGTCGTATCGGTGCTATTTGCGCGCCTGGCATTCAACGAAAAACTCTCCCGCCGCAGCGCCATCGGTCTCGTCCTCATCGTACTGGGCACCGCCGCGCTTGCAATTTGGAAGTAGCGCCGATACCGAACGAAATCCAGTCCACCCGCAAATCCGTGACACAGCGCCCGCACCGGACTTGAGATGTTTGTACTGACCGCGCGCTGCCGCGCTACTTGCGCAGCGGCTTGGGCAGTGGAATGCCAGCGGCAATGGCTGCGGCGATGATCATGCAGACGATACCCTTGAGTGGGAAACACATAAGCAGCAGGCCCACAACCATGACAGGCTGGCGCATGACGGCGCCCATCGTCGATGCCGTGCAGACGGCGACGCAAAAGACCGGATCTGCGCCGGTGAGGATGGCAAGGCCATAGCCCAGGCTTACGCCCGAGAAGATAACGGGGAAGAAGTGGCCGCCGCGCCAACCAAGGTTGATGAGGGCGGGCGTCAGCATGGCCTTAACAAGACCGGTCGCGATAAGCACGCCGGCGGGAATGGTGAGGTAGGTCTCCATAAGTACATCGGCCTGGGTCTCGCCGGCAAACATGGTGTAGGGCAAGACCGTGCCGCAGATGGCGAGCGCCAGACCGGCCAGCATGGCCTTGACGACAGGACGCTCCCCTATTGCATGGGACAGCGCCTCGCTCGCGTGCTCCGAGACAAAGTACAGCCAGCCGCAAACGGTGCCAACCAACGCCAGCGGGATGAGCCAGGCAAGCTCCAGGTTGCCCACCTCGGCGGCCTCGAACCTGGGCATGCCCATGCCGCCGCCCATAACCTGGCCGAGCAGCAGATAGGTGCCCAGGCCGCCGGCAATCGCAATACCGTAGACCACAGTCTTCTGTGCCTTGGGCAGTTTGATGGTGATCTCGCCGGACGCGGACCCATCGCCGGCGTCTTCGCCCTGGCCGTCGGCGCTACCGGCGAGCGGCGCCACAAAGCCAAAGACGGGCGCGGTAAAGAGCGCCGTCAGCGCGGCCTGGGTGCCCAACAGCGTGAGCTCCCTGAACTCGGCGCCAAAGCGGCGCATGCGGTCGCCGACCCAGCTGCACAGACCCGCGATAACGCCGGTCAGGCCGGCCTCCGGTCCAATACTTCCGCCAAACAGCAGCGGCAGCAATGCCGCGAGCGAAAGCTTGCCCAGGTTGTCGTACGGGTAGCGCCCGTCTTGCTTAACCTTAGCCATCACCTGGTTGAGGTCGTCGGTCTTGGTGCCCGTAAGCTTTTCGTACAGGCCGATCAGCAGGCCGCCCAGCAGGCAGACGAAAAACGGATACGGCAGAAAACCGAACGGGCCGCTGGCGAGTTCGGGCGACGCCGCGCCCAGCATGTGGGGGATCTCGGTCCACAGATAGTCGATACCGTGCTCCATCGCAAAAAAGAACAGCCAGACCGCGGCACCTGCGAACGCACCGGTCACGGCAACGCTAACTAAAAACAGCACGCGGTTTGTGGGTTTGGCAAGGTTGTCCATCGGGTCCTCCCGCGGTCAAAGTCGACATAGTTATGTTTTATTGTAGAGCGAGCGTTGCCCGAACGAGCCAACCATCCACGCCGCGAACGGCACCATTGGGAGCCATAGTGGGGCAGGCTCAAAGCTTATCCGTTGATAATCGAGGCAATCTCGCGCAAATCGTCGGCAAAGTAGATGCCGTGCTGACGCCTTGGGCTCGAAAGCCCTTTATCAATCATGTGCCCGAGCAGCGCCTTGAGGTCGTTGTAGTAACCGTCCAGGTTATACAGGATGCACGGAGCACTCAGGTGCCCCAACGACACCGCGGACATGACCTCGGCAATCTCCTCGAGCGTGCCCGTCCCACCGGGAAAGGCAATGAACGCATCGCCGAGCTCAATCATCTTGGCCTTGCGCTCCGCCATATCGCTCGTCACGATAAGGTCGTCGATACCGTCATGTTGAAACTCGGCCTCGATAAAAAAGCTCGGCTCAACACCCGTCACGTGTCCACCCGCCTCGAGTACGCCATCGGCGAGCGCACCCATCAGGCCCGATTTGGACCCGCCGTATACCAGCGCGTGCCCGTTGGCGCCAATCCAGTTGCCCAGCTCCTGCACCGCGGGCAGAAACGCCGGGTCATTGCCAGTGTTGGCACCCAGGTACACGGTGATGTTCATATTTGCCCCCTGCTGTGGCGCGCGACGTTCGTCTTAGCGCTGGCGTCGACGATACTCGCGCACGCGACGCGAAAGATCGGCAAGCTCGTCGCGATCGAGCTCTTCCAAATGCTCCAGATCGTCCATAAAGCGCGCCATGGTGTCCTTTTGGCGCAGCTTGATGAGCGTATTGCAGTAGTTCACCGCCACACCCGTGAGCATGGCAATGTAGAAGATGCTGATGACGCTCAGGACGACGGTAATAGCACGGGCGACCGGCGTTTCGGCCGGGATATCGCCAAAGCCGATGGTCGAGACGGTCTCAAAGCTAAACCAGAGGCCATCGCCAAACGTAAGGGTCGTGGGCTCGGACAGCCAGACAGCCGTCGAGCACAGCAGATAGAAGATGAGGAACAGGCCCGTGATACGCACGAAACCGGCCTGGCGCAAAACATCAGCAAGCGTCCTGAGCTTTTTCATCGCGACCCCTTTTCTCAGACGTCCAATCACATTCGCTCGGTATTGTCCCACGCCTCTCCCGCAAACGAAACTAGTCATTGGGGACGTTCTTAAATGACTAGTCAAACAAGAACGTCCCCAATGACTACCAGCTGCCGCCTGGGCAGGCTGGGCTGGTATCCTTATGCGGTAATGTCTCGATTCGTTAGGATTGCATGTGAGAGCTGCCACTGTCCTTCGTTCAGTTATATGTCGCGCCCTGGCCATTGTGCTCGCCGCGCTTGCCGTGCTGAGTTCTATCGCGCCTGTCCAGGCTTTTGCCGCTGACTCTAGCCAGCCAGTCAAGACGGTCCGCGTTGGTTGGCTCGTCAACAACGAGGGCTTCCAGGACGGCACCCCCGGCGAGCGTCTATCGGGATGGGGTTACGAGTACCTCCAGACCCTGTCGTACTACACGCCCGGCTGGCGGTACGAATACGTCTCCGGCACCTTCACCGAGCTTATGGACATGCTCGAGGCAGGCGAAATCGACCTCATGCCCAACATCTCCTACTCCGAGGAACGCACCCAAAAGCTGCTCTTTTCCTCGAACCCCGAGGGCACCGAGCGCTACTACATCTACGCCAAGCCCGATCGCGACGACCTGGCCAAGGGTGACCCCCAAGCGCTCCAGGGCCTTACCATCGGTTGCAACTCCGGTGTTATGCAAACCTTCGTTGGCCAGCAGTGGCTCGCCAACGAAGGAATCACCTGCACATACAGGGAGTATGACGGAGGCTCCATGCTCTTTGACGCACTCGCAAACGACGAAGTCGACGCCGTCATCATGAACGACACCATCTCGTCGCCCGATGCGTCGCCCATGTTCTACGTTGGCTCGAGTGACTACTATTTTGCCGTCCCCAAAAGCCGCCCCGACCTGATGAACGATATCAATGCCGCCATGACGGCAATCGCCCGCGTCAACCCACGTTATAACGACGAGGTCAAGGCGAATTACTCGGCCCAAAACAGCGGCTCATCATCGCTCACCGGCCCCGAGCGCTCCTGGCTCAAAGCAAACGACAACACCATCACGATCGGCTATCTTAAAAACAAACTCCCCTACTGCACGCAAAATGACGACGGCGAAATGGAAGGGTCGCTCGCCTCGCTTGCAACGACGTTGCACGACAAGTTTGGCATTACGGTTGCAACAGTAGCGTTCTCGAACAACGAGCAAATGACCAAAGCCCTTTCCACAGGGACCATCGATGTCGCCCTACCGTTGTTTCGCGACTACTGGCTTGCCGAGCAGGCAGGGGTCATCCTGTCAAACCCGATGGGAACGGTTTCCCTAGCCGCCATTCACAGCAGCAGCAACCTGAACAGTGACCTTAAGAACATCGCTTGCACAGCAGACGCGATCGTCAACCGTTTTGAGCTCGAAAACCTATTCCCCGACGCAAAGGTAACCGAGTATCCGAATGACAACGAGGCACGCGAAGCCCTCAATAAGGGGGAGGCAAGTTGCATCATTGTCCCCAGCACGCGCTTGAAAACCATCCGCGACACCTACGATATCGAGGATTTCCAAACACAGGAGCTCACCGACACGGCACAGCTATCGTGTTTGATTTCGCGCGGCAAGCCCGTGCTGTTGGGAATCATTAATAAGGGCATCGTCAATGCTGGCGAATCGCTCTCTGCAAGCAGTTATTCCCCCACATCGTACTCGGCGCAAGAATCGGATGCGTTTCGACTTCTCTACCGCAACCGCATCGTCATTGCGGCAGTCATCATCTGCATTTTGCTCACCGGCATCGTCATCCTTGTCTGGTCGCTTCACCGCGCGCAGAAAGAACAGCAGAAAGCCGATGCCGCCAACGCCGCTAAGACGGCATTCCTCACGCGCATGAGCCACGACATCCGTACGCCACTCAACGGCATCCTGGGTCTTATCGAAATTGAGGAATTGAAAGACGGCGACATGCAGGCCGCCCGCGAAAGCCGCGCCAAGGCGCGTGTTGCCGCCAATCACCTACTCTCGCTGATCAACGACATCCTCGAGATGGGCAAAATCGAAGACCGCAAGCTAACTCTGGAACATGCGCCTTTTAACCTCAAAGAGCTCTGTGACGATACGCTGGTGCTGTGCAAGCTCCGCGCATCCGATAACGGCATCACAATGCAGGACAATAGTCTGCCGTACGCCACGGGGCCATACATGATCGGCAGTCCCACCCATATCCGACAGATCATAATCAACCTGTTAGACAACAGCATTAAGTACAACAAGCGCGGCGGCTCCGTCACCTTTAGTTCAAAGACCAAGCCACTCGATGATGGGCGCGCGCTCTTTTGCTTTAGCGTTTCGGATACCGGCATTGGCATGGCTCCCGAGTTTTTAAAGCATATCTATGAACCGTTTGCCCAAGAAGGTGACGATGCGCGCAGCAAGTTCCAAGGAACCGGCATGGGCATGCCAATCGTCAAGTCGCTTATTGAACTGATGGGCGGTACGATTGAGATTTCGAGTGAGGTTGGCGTGGGGAGTACGTTCAACGTCCAGATTCCGCTCGATATCGACAAGAACCCTCAGGCGCGGGCAGATACGGTCGAGGGGGTGCTCGACTGCTCGCTCGCCGACATGAACGTGTTGCTCGCCGAAGACAACGAATTGAATGCCGAGATTGCCCAGACGCTGCTCGAAAGCGAAGGCATTGTCGTAACTCGCGCCGCCGATGGCAACGAAGCGGTCGACCTATACGTTGGCCGTCCCGCCGGCAGCTTCGATGCGATTCTGATGGACATCATGATGCCGGGCATGGACGGCTATGAGGCAACCCGCGCGATTCGTCTGAGCGAGAAGGTCGATGCAGCCGATATCCCCATCATCGCGCTCACCGCCAACGCCTTTGCCGAGGACGCCAAGGCGGCACACGATGCCGGCATGAACGCCCATCTGTCCAAACCGCTCGACTTTAACAAGCTCAAAAACATACTCGCCCGCATCAAGAAAAACGGATCCGTTTCGCTATAGTTTGTGCTCAACCACCACGCACGACCAGAAAGGAAACCAACGATGTTTAGGCCCTTACGTCGAAAGAAACGCGCCATCACTGACGAGGAAGCGCGCGAACTGCTCGCTACCTGCAAGCGCGGCGTCTTTGCCGTCAACGGCGACGATGGCTACCCGTACGCCATTCCCGTCAACTACTTCTTTGACGACGAGCACGACAAGATTTATTTCCATGGCGCCAAGGCTGGCCACAAGGTCGACGCACTCAAGCGCGATGACAAGGTCTGCTTTACCGTTTACGGCAACGAGTGGTACCAGGACGGTGACTGGGCTCCCTACGTTATGAGTACCGTGGTCTTTGGCCGTTGTCGCCTGGCGAATGACACCCCCGCGTTTATCGAGGACAAAGTCCGCCAGCTCGCGCTTAAGTACTACCCTTCTGCCGAGGAAGTCGAAGAGGAAATCGCCAAAGACATCAAGGGCGTCCAGCTCTACGAGATTACGATTGAGCATCTTTGCGGCAAGCAGATTCAAGAAAAGTAAGCCTCTCAGCAGGTCTGCGCCCAATTGCTACAGATGCTTTACCATGTGGGGCCTTCTAGCCAACTTGGCAGAAGGCCCCACATGCAGCGCACGCTTACCGTGCATTAAAAACGTAGCGGTCCAGGCGGTCGCACGCTTCCCTCACGCGCGAAAGCGGCAGCGCCAGATTCACGCGAATGTGGCAGGGCCCGTGGAACGGGCGGCCGTCCTGATACCCCACGCCCACGCGCGCCCCCTCGTCGAGCAACCACTGAATATCGCGGCCATGCTCGCGGCACCACTCGGTGCAGTCCAGAAACACCATGTACGTGCCCTGCGGACGCGAAAACGCGACGCCCTTCCAGTGCTTTTCTGCATACGTGCAGAAGTACTCGATATTGCCGGCAAGCACCTGGTTGAGCTCATCAACCCACTCATAGCCCTGCGGCTGGTAGGCACCGATAAGCGCATGCATGGAGAGGACGTTCATCTCGTTGTAGTGGGTCTTGTTGGACACGGCGCACACGCGGTCGCGCAGCGTCTCGTTGTAGATGATGTGGTAGCTGCCGACCAGGCCCGCCAGGTTGAACGTCTTGCTGGGCGCGTAGAGGGCAACCGTGCGCATGCGGGCATCCTCGCTCACCGACTGCGTCGGGATGTGCTTGTGTCCCGGCAGGATGATATCGGACCAAATCTCGTCCGAGATCACCACGCAATCGTGCTGGCGATAGATGTCCATGGCGCGCTCGATCTCGTCGCGCTCCCATACGCGGCCGCAGGGATTGTGCGGCGAGCAGAACACCGCGGCATGGATGTAGTTTTGGGCGAGCTTGCGCTCCATGTCCTCAAAGTCCATGCGCCACACGCCCTGGTCGTCGAGCTTAAGCGGGCTGTGGACAATACGATAGCCCGCGGCCTCGATGGACTTGGTAAAGCCGATGTAGGTAGGGCTGTGGACTAGCACCGCATCACCTGGCTGGACATACGCGCGTAGCGTCGACACGACACCGCCCAGCACGCCGTTTTCGTAGCCGATATGCTCCGGCGCCAAGTCCTCAACGCCGTTGCGACGGCTCTGCCATTCGATGATGCGGTCGAAGTACTCGGGACGCGGATTGAAGTAGCCAAACATGGGGTGCTGAGCGCGCTTGATGATGTACTCCTGAACCGTGGGCACCGTGGCGAAGTTCATGTCGGCCACCCACATGGGAATGCGGTCGAAGCCCTCGTCGGGTGCGTTCGGAGCCATACCGGGGATCTCGCCCCAAGAGTCAACGGCGATGGCATCCATGCCGTGGCGGTCGATAAGCGAGCTAAAGTCGTATTTCATGCTGAACTCCCATGCAAAGCGGACTATTTTGGTAGGCGTTATTGTCCACCAGCATGGGCGATTTTGACATGGGGTTTGGCGCTTAATTTGACGGGTTCAGACGAATGGCTGGTTAGTCTTGCGCGTCGTTGACGGCGACTACGGTTAGCTGGGTTTTATCGACCGTAAAAGATATGTCGAGCCCAGCATAAGCTAAGTGGTAAACGCGGTTTGGCTCGTGCTTGCTGCCCGCGCGGCGCGGATCTTGGCAAAGGACCTCGACCAAGCCGGGGAGCTTTGCGGGCGGGACCATATCCTGCAGCGCTTGTGGAAACTCAACATCGAGCTCTTGCCACGGAGCACCCTCAATCCAGCCGCCGGTCGCATCCGGGTGGCAGTCCGCAAACGGGATGTAGGGCTTGATATCGTAGATGGGCGTGCCGTCGCGCAGATCGGCCCCCAGCACATGGATGATGGGGCCGTCGTCGGTAAGCTCCACGCGGTCGAGCTTAACGCAGGTGAGCCCGATGGGATTAGGGCGAAACGGACTGCGCGTGGCAAAGACACCCACGCGCTCGGCTCCGCCCAGACGCGGCGGGCGCACGGTCTTCGACCACTTGACGTTGGTGCCAGACCTGTCCTGCGACTTGGCATCGGCAGCTATGTCGTTTGCCGTGCCGCCGGGCGTTCCGTTTTCGAAGCGCCACAACAGCCATAGGTGAGAGAAGGAGTCCAGGCCCTCAACCGCTGCATTGGAGGCAAATTCCGGCTCAAAGACGATGTGTCCCTGCAGATGAGGCGCCAAAAAGCTGTTGCGCGGAATGCCGAACTTCTGCGGCAGGTCGGTATGTATGTGTGCGATAGGTTCCATGCCGGTCATTGTACGGCATGGAGGTGTGGGGCGTTGCGTGCAATTCTTCGCCGCGGTCCCCCGTCGTGCAACCAACGGTTGCTTGGAAGGGCGCCTGCTGCCGCGTATGCTTAAGCCATCAACCAGCAGAAAGGAGCCGTTATGGCCTTTGCAGAAAAGCTCATCGCCGTCCGTCGCGCCCATCACCTTACCCAAGAGCAGCTCGCCGCCAAGCTCTTCGTCACACGCCAAGCCGTCAGCCGTTGGGAGCGTGGCGAGGTCACACCGGGCATCGACATGATGAAGCTCATCGCCGCTGTGACCGGCGAGCCCCTGTCTCATCTGCTCGAAATGCCCGAGCGCTATTGCCAGAGCTGCGGCATGATACTCACGCCCGACGACTGCGGCACCGATGCCACGGGCGCCGCGACCGACCATTACTGCAAGTGGTGCTACGACCACGGCCAGTACACCTACGACACCACGATGGAGGCAATGATCGAGGACTGTGCCCCGCGCCTGGCGCAAAACACCGGCCTGTCACTCGACGAAGCCGTCTCGCTCATGGGCGCCGTCCTGCCGCAACTGGAGCGCTGGCGCACCGTGCAGGAAAACGAGGAACGCTACGGCGCCGAGGCTCGGGCGCGCTATGGCGATGAGGCTATCGATGCAGCAAACGAAGCGCTGCTGGACATGGACCCCGAGACATGGAACGACATGAAGGAACTTGAACGCGCTATTTTGGGTCAGCTCTCGATTGCCATGGGCGACGGCGATGCGGATGGAAGCGAGGCTCGCAAGCTCGTCGCGATGCATCGTCGTTGGATTGGTCTCAACTGGGGACGCGAACCCCAGAACGAAGCGTACCTGGGCCTCGCCCACGACTATCTTGCCGACCAGCGCTTTATTGACTACTACGACAAGCCCTGCGGCGCCGGAGCCACGGCGTTTCTGGTACAGGCCATCGAGTCGTCGCTGGCCCGCGCATAGATTGCGGCGGCTTTGGGTATTTCAATCGAAACCGCAACCGATTGGAGACCTATGGCTACTAATCATGAGCTCGTGCTCTACGTTATGACCGGCTGCCCGTATTGCATAAAGGTCAAGCGCTTTTTGGCCGATAACGGCGTGACCATTCCCGAGCGCGATATCTCGACCGACCCCGTTGCCGAGCAGACGCTCATCGCCGTCGGCGGAAAACGCCAGGTTCCCTGCCTGTTCATCGACGGCAAGCCACTCTACGAGTCGAGCGACATCATCGCGTGGGTACAGGAGAACCTGCTCTAGTGCAACACGGCCATTGGGGACGTTCTTAAATGACTAGTCGTTAAAGAACGTCCCCAACGACCAACTAGCTGTGGAAGCGGGCTATGGGTGCAAGTGGCTGCTCGCGAAAGACGCGCTCGACGGCGGCGCGGTATTCGTCGACCTTTTTGGTCTTGCGCACGATCTTGTGAACGTTAGCGGGATTGGCGAAGGCGCATTTGGCGTAGAACCACCACTCCTTCATGCGAAAGACCGCATTGCCGCCAATCTCTTCCGCATATGCCGCAAACAGCGTGTCGTGGAAGCGCTGCAGCTCAGCAGCCGTGGCAGTAGGGCCGCCCTTAACCATGCGAGCCAGCGCGGGGTTCGCAAGCAAGCCGCGCCCCAACATTACGTGACGCGTTCCGGGATAGGCCTCCACCAGCGCATCCATCTCCTCAAGATCAAAGATGTCGCCGTTGTAGGCCACCGGGAACGGCGCCCGCTCCAGCGTCTCGCCGTAAAACTCTTTGCGCGGCGAACCCGCATAGCGGTCCTTTTGCACGCGCGGATGCACGATCAGCTCTGCCAGCGGCATGCGGCAATAGAGGTCAAGCACACGCTCGTATTCGTCGTCGCTTTCCAACCCCAGCCTGGTCTTGACCGACACCGGCAACGGCGAGCGTTCGCACACGTCGCTCAAGAACACCTCGAGCTCGTCGAGATTGCGCAAGAAACCCGAACCCTTGCCCTTGGCGACAACCGTTCCCGAAGGACAACCCAAGTTGAGATTGACCTCGCGATAACCCATGTCGGCGAGCACCTGTGCCGCCCACACAAACTCGTCCGCGTTCTTGGACATCAGCTGAGGCACTACGTTGAGCCCCTGGTTATTGACAGGGTCGACCTCCTTAAACGCCTTGCCACCAAAGCGGTTTCCCACCCGTGGCGGCGGCAAGAACGGCGTGTAATAGCAATCGAGCGCACCGAAGCACTCCGCGTGCACGCGACGGAACACATGCCCGGTAATCCCCTCCATAGGGGCCAGCGATAGAATCATCAACATCTACTCTCAGATCAATGCGGCAAAGGGACTGCCCCCTTGTCACATCCTATTCAAACGGTTCAGAAACTCTTCGCAGGCGCGGGAACGCAGGCGATATTTTTTCCATACCAGATACGACGCAATGGTAAGCGGCGGCTCAAATGGGACAAAACGCAGATCGCTGTCTTCATCTATCTGCAGCAAGCTTCCAATGCTAACCGCACACGCAGCGCCCGAACGCACCAGATGCGACGCGTTGCCGATCAGGTCGAAATGCCCCACGATGTTGAGTTCATCGACGCTAAGGACGCCACTCGACCACGCTTCTAGGTCCAGCGCTCGATTCGAGGTGCGCGAACTCACCAGCAGCGGCATATTCGCCACGTCCGCAGGCGCCAGCACGTCCCGGCCGCCCCATGGACCGCTCGCGGCAACAACAGCACCGACTCGATCCGCCTCGGGCATACGAATCCATTCGTATTTCTCGACGTTAACGGGCTCCAGCAACAACGCAAAGTCGAGCAGGCCACGCTCCAAACGCTCCTCCACCGCATCGGCATTACCGGTGTAGAGCTCAATCGTCACTCCGGGATAATTCCGATGCAGCTCTGCAAAGGCATCAAGCACCAGCCGCATCGATTTGGTTTCGCCGGCGCCAATGCGGATAACGCCCGCAATGCCGAGCTCCCGATCCGCCAACTCTAGCTCGGTCTGTTCCACCAGCAAGACAATCTCCTCGGCACGCTGGCGCAAGCGCATGCCATCGCTCGTGAGTACACACGATCGATTGGTGCGCTCGAACAGCTCCACGCCCAGCTCGCGTTCCAAATCGGCTATCTGGCGCGAGAGCGTGGGCTGCGTCACATGTAGCACGTTAGCAGCTTCGGTCATGTTTTCCTCGCGGGCCACAGCAAGAAAATAACGCAGCGTTCGCAGCTCCATGCTTGCTCCTTCGTGCACAACGGAGAACCTCATTCGGTCCAATTCGTTTCACATACATAATCCGTATATCTAGCTAGTTGCTATAGGCAATATACATTATCAAATCTCGAAACTATCGTTACAGAAGAGAACCATCGAGAAAGGAAGCGCATGGAATACATCACACTCAATAACGGCATCAAAATCCCCCAGCTAGGACTTGGCACGTATCTGCTTAAACCCGACGATGCCCAATCGTCGGTTACCTCCGCACTCGGCATGGGGTATGAGCTCATCGACACTGCCAATGCATACGTGAATGAGCGAGCAGTGGGTCGTGGCGTGCGCGAATCAGACTCGCCGCGCGAAAACGTGTTTCTCGAAACCAAGCTCTGGCCCTATTTTTACAACAGCGACACCGCCGTCAGCGAAACGCTCGAGCGTCTGAACACACCTTACATCGACCTCATGATTCTGCACCAACCCGCAGGCGACTACTTGGCGGGCTATGAGAAGCTTGAGATCGCGTACAAGGAAGGCAAGCTCCGCTCCATCGGAATCTCCAATTTCGACGAGAACGAAATCGAGAAGCTTCTCGCAAATTGCGAGATCGTTCCATACCTTATTCAGGTCGAGTGCCATCCGTATTTCCCGCAAACCGAACTGAAGAAACTGCTCGCCCAGCACGACATTGCGTTGCAGGCGTGGTACCCGCTCGGCGGGCGCGGTAACAGCAGCATCATGAACGAGCCCGTCGTGCGCGACCTCGCTGTCAAGTATGGCAAAACGCCTGCTCAAATCATTATGCGTTGGCATATCCAAGAGGGAAATATCGTCATTCCAGGCTCCAAGAATCCGACGCACATCGCCGACAACATCGATGTCTTCGACTTCGAGCTCACGGACAGCGACATGACCGCCATGGCTACCCTCGATCGCGGGAACCCTTCTATGAGCGCACGCCCGAGAAGCTTGCGCAATATGCCGCCTGGCACCCCGACGTTGAGAACCAGAAATAGGAGCATCATGCAGTACACAACCCTTGGCCATTCCGGCATTAAAGTCTCTAAACTCTGCCTGGGAGGCATGAGCTTTGGCGAGCCCAGCCCCGACTTTCATCAGTGGACCATCGGACCCGACGACACACGCGCCGTCATCAAACGCGCACTCGACACCGGAATCAACTTTATCGATACCGCGAACTGCTACAGCTTTGGCACGAGCGAAGAGTACATTGGCGCCGCCCTGCGCAATCTGGGCATTGCTCGTGAGAGCGTCGTGCTGGCTAGCAAGGTTCACTTCAACGAGGGCGGCCTTTCCGCCGACGCCATCAAACGCGAGATCGAAGGCTCGCTCAAGCGCTTGGGCACCGATTACCTTGACCTCTACATCATTCACCGCTTCGATTACGACGTTCCCATGGAAGAGACCATGGGAGCACTCAATGACCTGGTACGCGAGGGCAAAGTTCGCGCACTCGGCGCCAGCGCCATGTATGCTTACCAGCTGCACAACCTGCAGATCGTCGCGCGCGACCACGGATGGACGCCCTTTACGAGCATGCAGTGCCACTACAACCTGCTGTACCGAGAGGACGAACGGGAGATGATCCCGGTGTGCCGCCAGTTTGACATGGCCCTTACGCCATACAGCCCCATGGCGTCGGGGCACCTCTGCCGTCCCACGTGGGAAAGCTCGAGTACACGCGGCACCACCGACACGACCATGGCCAACAAGTATGACCATGACCGCGTCATCGACATGCCCGTCATTGAGCGAGTGGCCAAGATTGCCGCCGATCACGACGTGCCGATGTCGCAGATTGCGCTGGCATGGCACTGGGCACGTGGCGTAGCGGCCCCCATCGTGGGCTGCTCCAAGCCTGAGCGCGTCGACGACGCCGTGGCTGCGCTCGACATAACGCTCTCCCCCGCCGAGATCGACTTCCTCGAAGAGCTCTATCAACCGCACGCGCTCGTTGGCCCCAAGGCCCGTCCCGGCGAAAAACCACTTGCCGGCACCACCAAAGTCAAAATCGCAAAGTGATGCCATGGACGACAACATCATCGACGGCCTACGCGACGCCGGTTGCAGCGAAGAGTTTATCGAGCTATACGGCACTGCTGCCAGCGACTGTGCGCGCATTTGCCTACTAAAACGGCATCGCCGCGAATTGCTCAACGATATACACGCGGGGCAACAGAAGCTCGAATGCCTTGACTATCTCATCTATCGGCTACGCAACGCCTCAACCGGATGCTGTTCAAGCCGCTCGGTATCGCGGCCATGAGGCGGCACTTAATAGCACCTCACCATGGCACCAAATACTGCCTCACCATAAAGCCTAAACCGCAGCAACGAAAGGAACTCCAATGACTAAGGCACTTGTGGCATATTTCAGCGCATCGGGAACCACGATGGACGTTGCAAACCACTTGGCTCGCGTGACGGACAGCGACCTGTTCGCCATTGTGCCCGCCAATCCATACACAAGCGCCGACCTTAACTGGCGCGACAAACAGAGCCGCAGCACGCGCGAGGCCGCCGACCCCTCCTGCCGCCCTGCCATAACCTCCAGAGTCGAGCACATCGAAGACTACGACACCATCTTTTTGGGCTTCCCCATCTGGTGGTACGTGGCGCCGGCGATTATCAACACATTCCTTGAGTCTTACGACCTGACGGGCAAAACGGTCGTCCTGTTTGCCACCTCGGGCGGAAGCGGAATGGGCAAAACGGCGTCGGTCCTTAGGGCAAGCGCTCCAGGCGCAAAGATCGTTGACGGCGGCATTCTCAACAACGCAAGCAACGCCGACATCGAGAAGTTCGCGGCAAGGTACCTCTAACGCGGCAAAGGCCGACAAATCGGCGGCGCGGCGAGCACGATGAAAGCGGCATCATCGAGTGGATATAGGAGCGCCTGCCCTATTCCAAAGTCGCCACCCTAACCTTTCATCCACTCCAAAACATGTACGTCAACATCCAAAGTCAACATTTTTTGACATCTTTGAATGCTGACGTACAGCTTTTTGTATGGACCGGAGAAGGCGCAAATGGCGAACCCATCGAGCCGTCAAGACACTTTAGCCGCATGACCATGCACTCATCGATGGCAGGATTCCCTATACTGAGTCACATATGACGGTATCGCGCCAAAGGAGAACGCCGTGGCCACGTCGCAGATATCCCTGCTCGCGCTCATCTCGGTTGGAGGCATCGGCATCCTGCTTATCGGAATGAGCACGCTCATGAAAGCCGCCGCCCGCAGGAAAGCCAAGGCCTGCACCGCTATGATCATGGGAACGGTCATTGACCACCGCTTTATGGGCGAAGGCAGGATGTATCCCGTTTTGGAGTACACCGTCGACGGCACGCAGTACCACGTGAGAAAACAATTCCGCGGCGTAAAGACCAAAAGCTTGTCGGGACTCCCCGTCCGCACGCAAAGCGCGGCGTACGAAGACGCCAAGGGCTGGTTGCACGTACAGACAGGACCCATCGCACGCCTAGATACTCTCGCAGAGCAGCTTTGGCCCCTCGGCAGCCAAATGACTGTGCACTACAACCCCAGCAGCCCAGACAAGAGCTATGTCGAGCGCCCTATCGTGGGCGACTTTGCCACGCTGATGTTTAACATCGCGGGTATCTTGCTCATCGCGCTGAGTATTTTGCTCTATGTTCTTATCCAGCGCTAGCTCAGACTGATACATCCCGCGCGCCGCGCGCCGTAACGACCGCCACGACTCCAAGGACCAGCTATGGCAACACTCTCCGAACAAGAACGTAAACGCATCCAGCGATACTGCATTTGCCCAAAGGTTGCCGGCGCGGCGCTTGCCATGGCATTCGTGCTGCCCTTATCGATCATTCCTTTCGAGATGATCGACGACATCGTCTTCCACCATGAAGGATTCCAAGACACGGGCATGATGGCCGCCCTGGCACTCGCCGTCGTCGAGCTCGTCATATTTTGCTACTGCACTCTCGCGCCGCGCTTTGGCATGCGCGGCAAGCAGTGGAGGGAAATGCAGCACCGGCTCGCCGTCGAGCAGAGCGAAAAAGACCGCTCGGCACAGATTGCAGGCGTTGTTGGCACGCAGGCCGCCGCGCGTCTGCTCAAGAACAGCGACAACGAAACCGCACGCAACCTGGGCGGCGCGGCAGAAGTCGCCGCTGCCGCAGGAGCCGTCGCCACCGCGGCAGACGTGCTTGCCGAGAGCTTTGCCAACGCAAAGGCCATGGCAGAGGCCTGTGGCGTGCCTATCCCCCGTGCAAAAAAGTGGATCGTCGCGCTTGTGGCACTGCCCCTCGCAATCGTGTGCGGCGCCTATATCCCGCAGCTGGCGCAGGGAAACATCGAGATGCAACAGAACGCCGCGGCCGCGGCCGAGCAGATCGCCATCGCCCGCAAGGCATTAGAGCCCGCATGCGAGTACGTGTCCGCCGATGACCCATACGAGCGATATCAAGATTACGGCTATCATGTCCGCGGCTATCTGCACGAAGGCGACTCCGACGCCCAGAAGACCTATACGTATCTGGACTTTGACAACAAGGGGACGCTCAAGGAAGTGAGCTACGCGGCAGAGGTCGACCCCAGCGCGAGCCTCGAGGATAACCTTGCCCGCATCGAACGCGAGCTTGACGAGCTTTCCTCTGCCGTTCAAACCGTTGACGTCAAGACGGTGAGCCCCGAGCTCTTGGCACCGCAGAAACTCCCCGAAGAGTTTAGGCAGGCATTTTTGAACGGCTCACTCTACGAGAGAATCTCTATCAGGACGAGTGACGACCTCATCAAAACGTATTACTCGTTTGATACGGATCCTAAGGACGAGTTTGACGAGTACACCCATCCAACCATCCGCATCACGCTGATGAGCAAAACAAACTAGGTGCAGGGAGATGAATGTGACAAAGGGGCTGTCCCTTTGTCACATTATTCGGAACGTAGGGCCTCCACGGGGTCTTTCTTGGATGCGCTGCGGGCCGGCAGCAGGCCAGCGACAACCGTCAGCAGCACCGAAATCGCGATGAGCACCAACGCATCCTGCACGGGCAGGCTCATCAGATTGGGCACTTGTTTGGCAGCAAGCGCCCAGGCATTAACCGGAAAGCTCACGGCCACCACGACGACAATGGCAAAGACGCCGGCGATGAGGCCTTCGATAAAGGTCTCGGCGTTGAACACGTTGGCCACGTTGCGCTTGGACGCGCCGATCGCGCGCAGGATGCCAATCTCCTTTTTACGTTCCAGTACGCTGATGTAGGTGATGATGCCGATCATGATTGAGCTGACGACCAAGCTGATGCTCACAAAAGCGATGAGCACCAAGCTGATGGTGTTCACGATGTCGGTCACCGAGCCCATGATGATGCCCATGTAGTCGGTATACGAGATTGCCTGCTCATCGTGACCAGCGGCTTTGGCCTGTTTGTTGTACGCATCGATGCGATCAAGAACGCGCTCCTTGGCCTCAAAGTCACGCGGGAAAATCTTGACCGAGATGGGGTCCGCCTCGTCCGCATAGCCCAACGTGGTCAGATTGTTGTCGTAGGTGAGCTTCGATGCCTTGGCATAGCTCATCATGAGCGAACTCAGGTCCTCGGCGTCCATGTTGAAGTGGATGGCACGAGCAAAGGCGCCCGCATCCACACGCATAGCGCTCGCCAGGTTGGCAAAACTCGAAGACATCTGCGTCGCCATCTGGCCCATGAGCCCCGCCGCGCCCGCCTTGAGCTGAGCCGACACCGTTGTCGCAATCTGCTCACTAATTGTCTGCATCACCTGATCCATAGCCTGCTGCAGATACGGAGCCAGCTGCTTTTGCACATAGTCGGTCATCGCCCGTTGCAGGCGCTCGGCCAGGGCATCGCCGCCGAGCGCTTTGAGCTGGGCCAGGATTTGCTGGGCTGCCGTATCACTCTCAAGATACGTCGAGAACGCGGCGGCAAGCTTTGATGCGTCCTTAAGATCATCGGGCGACAGCGCCTTAAACTGATCAGACCGCAAAAAGCCCTCAAACAGCTGGTTGGCAAGCGTTCCCACCTGCTGCATTTGCTCGGGCGTGAGCTCCAGACCGTCAAAGATGCCCGAGAAATCGGGGGTCGGCGCTTTGGCCATGATGTCGGTGAAGTCGATATCCTTCCCAACGCCCGAAAGGTCAATGTCCAGCCCGGACAAGTCGATGCCAGAAAGGTCCATGCCGCCAGCCGCGCCCGAGAGCGCAGACGAATCGAGTGAGAACGCGCTCTTCAGAGCCGCCTCGTCCACACTGAACATACTGCCCAGATCAACGCCTTGCTTGGCCTCGCCTTGCAACTCGTCAAAGGTTTTGCCCGTAAAGACATCCGTCTCGGGGTGGGCAAGCTGCTCCTGCACAATCTGCGAATCGGCAGCACGCTCCATAAGCTGGCGAGTCAGCGCATGCGTATAGGCAATGCCCGGGGATAATGCGCTCGCGTTGGCCGTCTCATTGGGTCGCACCACGCCCACAATGCGCACGTCGATGCCGTCGGCAACCTTGGCCGCCATAAAGTCGGCATCGCCAGACATGTCAGTCCACATGCCGGTCTCTTCATTTTTGCGATAGGCATCTGCCGGCGACAGCACCTTAAACGTCGTGGACAGCGCATCGTCGTAGGTAAAGTCGGTGCCGGCCTTGGGCGTCTCGACCTTGCCGTCGGCCGTCATGGCACTGTTGACCAGGTCGTTGAGCTCATCGATATCCAGCGCACCGATGCTGTAGAGCGTGTAGTCGCCCACCGTGCCGCGGCTCGAAAGCACCATCACGGCCTCGTTGGCGGACGTAGGCCAATGGCCGGCAACGACATCGTACTGGCTATCGAGCAGGCTCTGGTCGTCAATCATCTCATTAAAGACCGACGTCCCCATGGAGTCCATGCTCACCGTTGCCGCCGAGCTTGCGCCTCCGCTCATGGCCTCGGTCATGGCGTTGGGCACCAGCCGGACAGGCTTCTCATCGCCCTTCCCGGCACGATAGACATCCGGCGTCACGCCATAGCCGTACTGGATGGCATTGACCTCTTTATTGATACCGTCGCCACCGGCATCGAGCCATGCCTTAAAGCTCGTCATATCGTTAGATTTAACGCTCGCAAACATGTCCTTTACGGCCGTGACCACGGGAATCGTATCGGTTCCCTTAGCCTTGCCGCCGACGCTGTCGTCGGACGAGTCCACGTTTTCAGGCGAGCCATCATCCGTGGCCCCCTGTCCGCCCATCATGGACGACAGGTCGTAATCCTGCTTGGAAATGGTGAGCGGATAGCTCGACAGCGTATCCTCCTCGACCTTTTTGATGTAGCCGTTTACGCCGTTGGACAGCGCTAGGATCGCCGCAATGCCGATAATGCCAATCGAACCTGCAAAGGCCGTCATGGCCGTGCGACCCTTCTTGGTCATGAGGTTTCGGGCAGAAAGCCCCAACGCCGTCACAAAGCTCATCGAGGTTTTGCGCGTAGGCTTAGCCTCGCGACGCACGGCCTTTGCTGCATCAAAGGGGTCGGAATCGTCGGTGATCTTGCCGTCCGCCAGGTTAACGATGCGCGTGGCGTACTGGTACGCCAGCTCGGGATTGTGCGTGACCATAATAACCAGACGGTCGCGCGCCACGTCCTTGAGCAGATCCATGACCTGTACGGATGTCGTTGAATCCAAAGCGCCGGTCGGCTCGTCTGCCAGCACAATCTCGGGATCATTAATCAGGGCGCGGGCGATGGCCACACGCTGCATCTGCCCGCCCGAAAGCTGGCTCGGGCGCTTGTTAACGTGCTCGCCCAGGCCGACTTTCTCCAACGCCTCGCGCGCACGCTGGCGACGCTCGGCATGCCCCACGCCCGTGAGCGTAAGCGCCAGCTCCACGTTTTCCAAGATGGTCTGATGTGGGATAAGGTTATAGCTCTGGAACACAAAGCCGATGCGGTTGTTGCGATAGGCATCCCAATCGCGATCGTGAAAGTCCTTGGTCGATATGCCGTCGATCAGCAAGTCACCAGAATCGAAATGATCGAGCCCACCGATAACGTTGAGCATCGTAGTTTTGCCCGAGCCCGAGGGACCCAGAATGGCCACGAACTCGTTATCGCGAAAAGACAGGCTTACGCTATCGAGCGCCACCTGCGTAAACGACTGCGTAACGTACCTTTTGCAAATACTCTTGAGCTCCAACATGGACGGCAACCTCTCCCACGCAGGCGCACTTGCCCGCTCTCCCCCGCCGTTCGTATTCGACGCGTTTGTCCTACTCTATCCCCATTTTTTGCCGGCGCCAGTGAGGAATGTAACGAAGCACGCCAAAAAACGAACGGGACGGCGCCTAAAAAAGAGGTCCCGAGCGGGACCTCTTTATGGTGGAGATTATCTTGAAAGGGAGCGGGCTACTTCGTACAGCGGCGCACGATCCTCGCTGTGCTTTACGCGTTTTCTACTGCTCGCTATCCGCAATCGCCTGGTCGATAAGCTTGTCGAGCGCTGCGCGCTGCTCGGCGGAGCTGATGGCTCCCACGATTGGATCCCCTACGATGTTGCCATTCTGATCGATGACATACGTTGTCGGGAACGAGAACAAATTTGACGTAAACTTACCGGCCTCGCTATCCGACTTGAACCAGATGTTCTTATACGTCACGCCCTTCTTGCTCAGCACGTCCTTGGCATCTGCAATCTCGCCCTTGTTGCCATCGAGCGTAAAGGAATTGACGCCCACGACCTGACCGCCCTTCTTGGCAAGCTCCTGATTCAGCTTCTCAAGATCGCCCAGCTCGCCCACGCACGGCTTGCAAGTGGTGAACCAGAAGTTCATGACGGTGACCTTGTTCTTAGAGAACAGCTCGTCGCTACTCACGTCGTTGCCATCCAGGTCCTTGCCCATAAAGCTGGGGAACTTCGTCGCCTCGCTCGAAGCATTGGCACCAGCCGTCATGCCAGCGGCCGAAGCGTCGACGCTCTCGCCTTCGCTCGGCGTGCTTCCACAGCCGGGGAACTCCTTCTCCAAGCTCTCGAGCTTGTCCTCGATCTCCTTGATCTGCTGTGCACCGGCCTTGAGCGTCTTGAGCTCATCCGCCGTGAACTCATCCTTGGCACCGTCGATGGTCTTGAGCAGGAAATCGCCGTAATTGCTACCGTCCTCAATCATTGCCGATTCTTTATTTGCCGCATTGAATACCTTTTCCCACAGCGCGTTATCACTCGAAAGGATATCGTTCTCCTTTTTCATGAGCTTCGCATACAGCTCAGCGGCCTCGTCGGCATTGGTCGGCTTCTGCGCAGTGAGTTCTGCGATCTTAGGATCGGAGCTCGCAGATTCGCTCACATTGCCACCGGGCGCCGAACATGCCACAAGACACAAGGCCAATACCGGCACCATAAACAGGGCCGCAATCTTAGAAAGCTTCATAGTCATTCCTCCGTTTTGTCGAAGCTTGTTTACTTTTTATCGGCGGTCAAGGGAAGCTTTTCCGCCGACACATCCAGGCCATAGCGATAGCTGATGGCATCGACAGGACAGGCCCCGATGCACTTTCCGCACCGGATACATTCGGCATGATTGGGCGCGCGGACCACATCAACGTCCATCTGACAAACCCTTGAACACTTGCCGCACGAGACGCATTTGCATGCATCGACCCGAATCCCTAGCAGGGATACCTTATTCATGAGCGCATAGAATGCGCCGAGCGGGCAAATCCATTTGCAGAAGGGGCGGTAGAACAAAACGCTCAGCACTACCACGGCAATGAGAACGGCAAGTTTCCAAGTAAAGAGATGTCCCAACGCAGATCGAATGCCGGTATTGGCAATGGCCAGCGGAATGGCGCCCTCGAGCACGCCCTGCGGACAGATGTATTTGCAAAAGAACGGATCTCCCATCCCCAGGTCGTTGACCACCAGCACAGGCAGCAATACCACAGCAAACAGCAGCACGAAGTATTTGATATACGTAAGCGCCTTGAGCTTTTTTGTCGAAAGCTTTTTGCCGGGAATCTTATGAAGCAGCTCCTGCAGCCAGCCAAACGGGCACAGAAAGCCGCATACAAAGCGTCCCAGCAGCACGCCGAGCAAAATGAGCGTACCGGTAACGTAGTAGGAGAAGTTAAACTTAGATGAACCTACCACCGACTGGAACGACCCGATGGGGCACGCACCCGATGCCGCGGGGCACGAATAGCAGTTAAGCCCGGGTACGCAGACTGTTTTTCCCGCGCCCTGATAGATGCCGCCTTTAGCAAAGTTTGGCAGGTGAATGTTGGTGATGAGCGTTGCCGCCGCCTGAATGAATCCGCGAGATCGGGCCAAAACATGCGACACGGTGTTTTTTCTTTTATCCAATTCCGATACACTCCAAGCACAGCCTAATCGCTTTGGCCAGCACGGCATCCGCCTCGCCACGCATAACGCCAAAGCACACCATGGCAATTCCGACGATCAACAAAGCGACCTGTACCACGGGTTTTACTGCTTTGAACAACCCAACCACTCCTTTCGTTACGCGACCATTGGACCATATCGACTATAAAATCCGTGTTAAGCGCGATTTGGAATGTGCAAGGAGACTGTTATGCGTATTTTGATCGTCGAAGACGAGCGAGCACTGTGCGATGCAATCGCACGCAGCTTGCGAAACCTGGCGTACAGCGTCGACTGCTGCCACGATGGACGGGAGGCACTCGACCTGCTGGGCGTCGAAGTCTTTGACCTCGTGGTACTCGACCTCAATCTCCCCCGCATCGACGGCATGACCGTGCTCAGGGAACTTAGGAAAACCGACTGCGAGACCAAGGTACTGATTCTGTCCGCACGTGGCGAAGTATCCGATAAAGTCGCCGGACTCGATGCCGGCGCCAACGATTACCTCACCAAGCCGTTTCATCTGGACGAACTTGCGGCAAGGATCCGCAGCCTCACCCTCAGGCGCTTCACACAAAGCGACATAGTTTTAACCTGCGGAAAGCTCAGCTTTGACACCAAGGTGCGCATCGCTTCCGTGGACAGTGAGGCTCTATCTCTTACACGCAAGGAAACGGGAATCTTGGAATACCTGATGCTTAATCAGGGGCGTCCGGTAAGTCAAGAGGAGCTTATCGAGCACGTTTGGGATAGCAGCGTGAACAGCTTTAGCAACGCAACCCGCGTTCACATCTCGTCACTCCGCAAAAAGCTACGCAGCGCTTTGGGATACGACCCGATTCGCAATCGGATTGGAGAGGGCTACGTTATGGAGGATAGCGAATGAAAAGGCTTTCGCTGCAATGGCGCATAACGATTATGACAGCACTGCTCACGTGTGCGGCATGCGTGCTGACGAACTGCCTGGTCGGCTATACGGGCATGCGCTACATGGATGCCATCGGCAGTAACATCTCGGCCTTTAACGCAACCGGCGAAGATTCGCCCCAGGCGTTCGACCCAACGAAAGCGACCCCCGATGACGAGGTCACGATCATCGTAAACGACGCACAGGAGTCTTTTGGCACGACAGCCTGGTACATCACGGCTGGAGTCACACTCCTTGGCGGCGTGCTGGCATACTTTGTGAGCGGCCGTGCACTCAAACCGCTGCGGGCTTTTGCAGCCCAGGTTGAGCGCGTGCAGCCTGACAACCTAAGCGAAATCAGACTCAGTGAAGATGTGCCCACCGAGCTACAACGATGCAGCGCCTCTTTCAACGACATGATCGCCCGTCTTGGCGAAGGGTTCTCTGCACAGCGTCAGTTTACCGGCAACGCCGCACACGAGCTGCGCACCCCGCTCGCTCTTATGCAAGCACAAATTGAACTCTTCATCTCCGAGCACTCCGGTTTGCAAGCCGAAACAGCCGAGCTGCTCGGCCTGCTACAAGAACAAACTGAGCGCATGTCTCGAATGACCAAGGTATTGCTCGAGATGAGTGAGCTCCGCAGCGTTCCTTGCGAGGACGATGTTGAACTTGGCCCCTTGTCCGAAGAGGTCCTCACCGACCTTGCGCCACTTGCCGAGAATAGGGGCATAGCCCTCAATTGTGCTGGAGACGCTTTAGTAATCGGGAGCGACACGCTCCTCTATCGGCTGGTGTTTAACCTGGTCGAAAATGCCATCCGTTACAGCCACCCCGGCTCGACTGTCAGCGTCTCCATCAGCGACAACGACAGCCGCGTGTTCCTGCGAGTCAAAGATGAGGGCCCGGGAATACCCAAGCAGCACCGAGAGAGCATCTTCCAGCCGTTCTTTCGTCTAGACAAATCCCGCAGCAGGGCATACGGCGGCGCAGGGCTCGGGCTAGCGCTTGTTTGGGAGATTGCAGCGCTTCACGGTGGCACGGTAGAGGTCGAAGCAAGTTCCGAGAACGGGACCGTGATGCTCGTGACCCTCTCAAAGGGGGCCACCACGTGATCCGACTGTCCAGGAGTCCCACTCGACATTGTGAAACGCGTCCCAAAACTTGGACATGAGAAATGGGAGACAGTTCGCATCTATGCCGAGGACGAAGTCCTGGCGGGGATTCAGGATGCGCAGAGGAAGCTTGCGGCAGAAAACCCCGACAGAGTCGTGACCGTCGGCGGCAACTGTATGGTGTCGCCTGCCCTCTTCGATTACCTGCACGGGAAATACGAGAACGTTGGAATCGTCTGGATCTATGCGCATCCGGATGTATCCACGCTGAATGATGGCTACCCCAACGCTCACGCCATGGTACTTGGCAGCCTTTTGGAACAGGGTGCACCGCAACTCGTTTCGCGGATGCGGCATCCGGTGTTTAAGCCGAGCGATGTCCTGCATGTCGGGCTACAGCAGCTCCACGACTATCAGGAAGTTTGCTTAAACAAGCATAGGTGTTGCGGTTTTAGCCGATGTCCTCATGGAGGAAAACGACATGCTGGGTCTGTCTGATTAAAGTCCAACAGTTTCCATGAGGCATCTAGCACGGTAAAAGCTAAAGACCCGGGAGACCCCAAACTGTCAACCATCTTTACGGGTGCAAGGGAAACGGGCAAGACAGCCCCCTCTCACTCCTATCCGAAACGGCGCTTGAACACGGCTGGATTGCAGCGAATGTCTCCGCCATGCCCGGCATGCTCGAAGATATCATCGAGCACACAAAGGAGGCCGCAGGCCGTTACCTCTCGCAGCCCCATACACGCGTGAGCGGAGTTCAAGTTGGGCAGCGGGGCGGTTTAGCGCGCCAATATAATCAAATCGTGTACTTCCATAGCCTCTCGTCTACGTGGTGTACCGTCGTCTCCCCTTTTATCAGAGTTGGGCGATTTTCAGGCACCCGAGCTGAACTCAAATTGAACTCAACGATGCCTTATCGGTCGAGGGCGTCCTAGCGAGAATATACAGAGGCGCACATTTCGCAGGGAACCTCCCATTCGTTATCATATCGGGATGCTGTCAAGGCAGCGTCAATGCGTTCGACCTACACCTTCTCGCTTTTCGAGGCCTCGTCTGCAGGACCATCGGAATCGATACGGAATCGATCGGCATACCATTCATCCGAAGCAATCACCTTATGGAGCATCTGGAGATGCAGGTCGACATAGTGGCAGAACGCCTTGCCGCATTCCACGAGAGGCGCATTGTTTCTCTCGTTGGGCTCGGCTCCAAAATTAAACTCGACCTCATAGCCCTCCCCAGGCACACCCATGCTCGGCAGAATATCAATGGAGAAGTGGACGAATCCAGACGTCACCTTGTATACATCTTTTACCTTTGGATCGAACTTCTCGAGTAAGTCTTGAAGTCTTCCATCGGACATCTTCTCACCCGAGAAATCTTTCAGCTTGTTCACAGGCACACCTTGAAACACCTGCTTGAGAAAGTCATCCTGGTCTTCGGCGGCGAATAATGCGAATGTCCGCAGGCAGACTCCAACCTGTGCGCGGAGAAGCTGGGCGACGCAAACAAGATTCCTCGACTCGAGCATGGAGATGAATCCGTCTATCAGTCTCATCGCATACTCAGAGGAGGATGCCAGATATAGATCCCATTGGGTAAAGTCACCGTTCATGAAGGGAATCACTGCATTGCGCTCGGCGACTCTCAAGGCACTCAGGCTTTGTTCTATTTTCTCAGCTTCTTGTTTGAACTGTTCGCTATCCAAAATGCCCCCAAATGCCGGCTTCTCAACAAATCAAAAAAGCAAGAGAGACAGAGATTAGGTTCCTGCTCCACTGAACCCGCGCTTCCAGTCGAGACACTCCTCCTCGAAGATCTCCCCAGAGTCCCGTCTCTCGCGCCCCTCACGGAACTGTCCATATCAGTGTAGCCAATCCAAGCACAGCCCCACCGCACGGCCCAGTCGCTTCCGGTCCTGCGTGGCCCCGTGAAGGCGGAAGGGCGTGGTTGTCGTCATCGCGTTCCTTTCTCCTCGTACCTTTTTGGGCATGCGTCACGGGCCCCCGCGCGGCGCTGAGAGCGAATCGGCGCAGGCTTGGGGCCAGTTGCGTAGAGGTTGAGGTTCGGGTTTCGCCGGCTTACGCAGCTTGGCGGGCAGAGCGCCCGGGCTCGCTGCGCCTAGGGCGCGGCGGGATCCGCGACGCCGGAGGTGTCGATCTCGCCCAGATTGGCGAGCTGCTCGATGAGGGGGAGGCCCATCGGGTCGTCCACCTCGACGCCGCCGAGCACGATGGTGCTGTCGCGCGTGTCGATTTGGGTTGTGAACACGGCCGGGTCGAAGCCCGAAGCGATAAAGCCAATGCCCGCGAGGACAACACCCGCGGCAACGAGCCCGCCCGCCACGGCGAGGTAGATCTTCTTCGCGCTGGTCATGGTACTCACTCCTTTCTACGCCGCGAGATGCGCGGCAGCGCCGCCCTTCTCGCCCTTACCCTTCCAGAAGGGCGAGGCGGCCTTCCTCGCCCAGAGCGCCGAGAGGCGCGCAATTTGTTTTGAGGCGGCCCAAGCGCCAGCACCAACGAAGAGCGCCACGCCGACGAGGCCGAGCCCCACGCCCGCCGAGGCGAGGGCGTACGGGAAGTGGCCGATGGTGACGCCGCTTACGACAAGCAGGAGCTCAACTACGCCCACGCTCCCGAGTGCCACCGCGACGATCCACACGCAGAGCGCCAGCAGCCAGATGCAGATATAGACCGTGACGGCCACGGCGGCGAAGGCGGCGAGCAGCGGCACCCACACCGGGGAGCCCACGATGGTCAGCACCCACAGCAGCGTGGTGCTGCGCCGGCGCGTCCTCGCGATCGCGCGCGGCACGGCGGGCAGGTCGTCGAGCGTGGCCTCCGCCACCTCGCCGGGCGTGCCCATGGCGGCCACGGCCTCCTCCTCGCTCATACCGTCCTCCATGCGGTCGGCGATGGCCTCCGCATAGAACGCCTTGGTCTCCTCCACCTGCTCGGCCGGCAGGCAGGCGAGCAGCTCGCCCAACCGGCCCAGAAACTCATCGCGCGTCATGGTGCGCCCCCTCAACATATGCGTAAATCTCCCGTACGGACGGCCACTCGGCCAGGAACTCCTCGATGCGTGCTCGCCCGTCGTCCGTGATGCGGTAGTACCGGCGCAGCCGCCCGTTGTGCTCGGCGGAGCGCGCCGTGATGCACCCGGCCTTCTCCAGGCGCTTGAGCAGCGGGTAGAGCGTCGACTCCGTGAGCCCCATGCTCGCCGGTACGTCCTTCACGATCTGGTAGCCGTAGGACTCCTCGCCGGAGACGGCCGCGAGCACGCAGGCCTCCAGGAAGCCGCGCTTCATCTGTGCCTCCATCCGCACACCTCCTCTCGTCATATACTATGCTATACACACTATACGATGCAAGGTATTAGACGTCAACTCTCATCGCGAAGATTCTCCGGCCCCTGCGCGCTGTGAACGTGATGTCGCGGGGCGGTTGGCATTATGCATGAAACGTCAAGTAACGCTCTTTTGATCCACTTCCACTCGGCCCCATTCGCCTTGCACAACGCCCCCTTTCAACCTTGGGTTCAAGAGAGCCGCTAGGCTGGACGTGCCGGACGGTAAAGTCCTGGACGCCATGGTGGACTTCTCCGATGTCAGGGGGGGTCATAGGTCTACGCCGATGGAGGCCCACGTACGCGGCAGGGCTCGCCCGTCACCGCTGGTCGCCGGACGGCCGCCACGCCTCGCTCGCCAACGCACAGGCAACAGCAGCAGTCCAGCGCTGGCTGGAGACGCCGGAATGCCCAGAAGATGCGTTTCCCATCGCTGCGACAGAGCTTTTTGCAGGGGTGGCAATTTTTCCGAATGCCAAGGTCAGCTAGGCTTCGACAGCCACCTTGGGAGCATCGCCAATAGACTCTTCCTTTATACGTTCGGCATAATCGTAGGCGATACCCACAAATTCCAGTCCCGAGCAACAGGAGTACAATTGCTGCATTGTTGCCACCTGATGGGAGATGGAAGATGGACTGCGATGGCTACCCGCGCATTCCCATGCCGTTGATGTGCACTGCCTTTGTGCCGGGGCAGATTGACGCTGCGGTTGCAGGCATTTCCGACCCCGATTCACGCACCATCGCCACGGCAGAAGCGCTGTACTTTCGCGGACAGGCCACACCCGCCGCCGAGACAGCACGCCCCTATCTTGACGCCACCGACCCCGCACTGCGTTATTCCGCATGCCTTATCTGCGGATATGCCAGTCTGTCGCTCAACCGTATCGCCGATGCCCGCCGTTGCCTTGCGGGCATCCTCGATGCGCCAACTGACGAGGAATCGCCCGCCGTCCACGCCACGCATATCCTGTTCGCCTCCGCTGCGAGCGTCCTGCTGCACTTGCCTTCCCCGCATTCCGCCGAAGAGTTTTATCCACTTGCGGCGCATCTGCCCGAAGGCCTGCGCCTGTTCGCCAGCTACGTGATGGCGCATGCCCTGTACCTGCGCGGCGAATATGGCCGCAGTCTGGGCATGGCGGAAAACGCCCTGATCATGAAACAGGGAAGTTATCCCATCTCGGAGCTGTTCCTGCACTTGTCGGCTTCCATGGCCTGCATGAGCCTCAAGGACATCGACACCGCAAAGGCACACTTCGGAGCCGCTTGGGACGTTGCGCGTCCCGACGGCCTTATCGAACTCATCGGCGAGCACCACGGCCTTTTGCAGGGGCTTATCGAGGCGTGTCTAAAAACGCAATACCCTGACGACTTCGCACGCATCATCGAGATTACGTATCGATTCAGCTACGGCTGGCGGCGCATCCACAACCCCGATTCGGGCGAGGACGTGGCCGACGATCTAACGACCACGGAATTCACCATGGCCATGCTCGCCTGTCGCGGGTGGACCAACGCCGAAATCGCACGCCATATGGGAGTATCGCCGGGTACCGTCAAAAACCGCCTATCAGGAGTGTATGCCAAGCTTGGTATCGGAACTCGCGCCGAGCTGGTCGCGCATATGTTGCGTTAGCGGCCAGACTACCTGGCATATCGAAAGCGTCCCGGGGGCCCGACGCTTTCGCGCGCTCAAATTGGACATTTTGGCCATCGAACGGCACTACCGCCACGTGGCGCCTTCTCGCAAAATTGGATTATTTCCACCGATACCTGCGGGATGGGAGCCAAAGATGCTTGATCGCCGTTCGTTACTTGTTGCCGGAGCGTCCTCGCTGGCGAGCGTTATGTTGCCGCGCGTGCCGGGAAGCGCAAACGCCTTCATATTGCCGTTCGCGCCCACCGAAGCCCATGCCGACGAAAAAGACCCCTTCAGGGTGCTCGTTCTCTCGCGCACCATGTTTGGTGTGGTCGTGGTCGACGTTGCCAACAAGAATACGCCCATCACGGGTGCCCAGGTCACGCTCACATCGCGCTATGCCGCAGGCAAGCAACTCGCCGCCACGACCGATGACGAAGGCACGGCCATCTTTGAGGTCGCGCCGCTTTCGGAAGGCTACGTGGACGAGGCAACGCTTCTCGACGCGTACGACTTTAACGGCGGCATCTCCATTAGCATGGCAGGCTACCGCGATGTCGAGATTCCCCTCGCGCGTATCCAGGGCGGCACCGCCATAACCGCTCCAACGCGTCCGCTTTCCGACGGCGAGCCGTACTTTCGCCAGCTCACATTCGACGATTGGGACATCCAGTACGCCGACGCTACATTCATGGCACTGCCGAAGGACGACACGGCAAACGAGCAGCCCGACACGCACGCCTTTACCGTGCAGGCACATCTGCCACAGGGTGGACAGGCAACGCTGCACATCAACAAGGTAATGCCCGCCACGAGTAGCTCACCCGAAACCGTCACGCAGATTGGCCAAGTCAAGGCCAGCGCATCGGGCACGAATAATCTGGCGACGTTCACGCTCGAAGACAAGTTCCTCGATGCAGCGTCAAACCTTCTGGAAGAAGGGTGCAAGCTGCGCTTTGTCCTCGACTACCAGGGCAAAACCTACACGCTCTCATCCCCTATGGCCGTTGTTACCGCGCCGGCGGCAAAGGCGGAATCCGGATCGACCACTATCGTCCCCACTACCATGGACCAAGAGATCACTCCGTTTGATTTCCCGGCGGCGTTTCCCGGCATCGGCGGCAATAAGTTCACGTGCTGGATGCCCTCGTTCCCCATTTTGTTCGATTTCTCGTTTGCCGGATACGTGCTGTTTGGCGGAGGATACAAGCCGGTCGGCTACATGAACGATTCGGGCAATCCGGATCCGGAGTACTGGAAGAAGTCACCGCGCGAGTCGGGCACCAAGCAAGCAAACCGCTACCTCGACGAGATGGAGGGGAAGTGGAATCAGTACAAAAGCATGAGTGCCGGTTCGGGCACCGATCCAAGAAACACCAAGCTCCTTCGCCACCATTGCACGCTGCTGTTCACGATGGATATCGCCACACAGCTGTACGGCTCGCTCGCCTACGATTGGGTGGGCAAAACCTGGGGTAACAACAACGACCCCGCATACGGCAATATTAAGGCCCTCTTCCAGGTAAGAACCGACCTCAATTGGACCGAGCAGTTTACCCTAGGACCGGTGCCGTTTTTCTTAAACGTCAACCCCTGGGTGCTGGCAAAACTGGCGCTCGCCGTGGGCGCCCACACGCACGGCAGCGGCGCGGCGTTTTTCAAGAACATTTCGCTCGACTATTCCAATACGTCGGGATCGTTCACCATCCAGATCGGGCTTGCCGTCACCTTTGGCGCCGGCGTTGCAGGCGTCGCCTCGTCTGCCGTGCGCGGCGCCGCATCCCTCACGCTGTTCATTGGGTACGAGAAGGCAGATGGGCACCAGCTTCCGCGACTGCGCGTAGGTGCAGACGTCGATGTCGATGTGATACTCCAGTTTGTAATGTTCAAGTGGACCACCAAGGCTTGGTCGGGGTCGTGGCCCACACTCCTCGATTCGTGGAATATGTCGGTGAACAATGGCAACCAGTATGTGCTCCAGCGCTCTGAGCTCGCATTGGGTGGAGATACGCCTTACACGCTGGATGCCCGCTTCGGCACGCCCGGCAACATCGAGGCGGGCGGCGTGCCGCAATTTATCGCATCGGCCACCATCGTCACCAACGCCGAGCTGCTCGCACGCGCCGAGGTTAAGGCCACTGCCGTAAACGCCGCGCCTGTCGTGCGCGATTGGGATCAAGCGGTCACGTGCATTGAGCTCGAGGCGGATGCAGAAAGCGACGACGCGGGACAGATCGAGCATTTCGTCCATGCACTGATAGGGAACGACGAAAACGCCGCGCCGATGTACGAGTACACCTATATCGAGCAGGCGACGAACGCTGTTGCGGACCCCAACGCCAATTCTGCTGGTGTATCGGAGGACGAGCGTGGCGGCATCAAGCCCTCGAGCGACAACGTGCTGTTTTCCGGCGTGCTCAGCGAAGCTCACATGAAGCTGGCAATGATCGCCGGCGTAGAATGCCTGTTCCGTATCGCCTCGGTGCGCTACGGCGACAATGGCCGCTCGCGCCTGGTGGTGCACACAAAGGCAAACGGCACGTGGTCTGCCCCCATGCCCGTGGACTTCCCCCTTGGCTTTGGCGAGGGCGACGTGGAGCGCGACGGCATATTCGATTACGACTTCGACGTAGTGGAATATACGGACGGAAGAGAAAACCAGGACGCTTACGTGCTGCTGGTCTCGGGCGAGCGCCCCGACGGCGACAACACCCTTTTCGATACGGCAAGCACAGCCGGCATACTGTCCGTTGTGCGCCTGCGCATAAGCAACGACGGAGTTCGCGTGATGTCGCACACGTCGTGGCGCAGCATCTCGCGCGGCCGCCTTCAGGAGGATGGCCACCATTGTCTGCAGTGTCCACGCATCACGGTGGGCAAGACGCTGGTCGACGGGCGCCTGTCGGGCGCTTACCTCCACCGCCGCGGAACCACCGCAGAAAAGGCACTGGGCAATGAGGCAGAGGTTGCGCTGGAGTGCTTCACCCTGTGGTCGGATGATTTGGGCGACAGCCTCACGTTCCGTCAGGTCCTCCGCTTTCCGCAAGCGCCATCGAGCATCGAGCTGGGCGTACCCGAGAATATCAACGGCAAAATGGTGGTGCCCGTTGCATACGAAACTGCAAACGGTTGTGGCTGCGCATCGTATGCCGTGATCGGCCAGTCCATCGCGGGTTGGGGCGTTATGCCACCAGATGCCACAGTACCCCACGCGGTGCCGTGGCCACAACATTCGGGCTTTTTGGCAACCGTCAACGAGCAACTGCAGCATATTACTTGGACGCGAGGAGCATCGGCATTTGCAACGCAGCCCGTGGGTGCCGCAGGCTGTGGCCCGGCATCGTTTAGCGTAAGCGACAACGGCAGGTGCGCGCTCTATGTAGAGAACACCGATGGCAAGGTGGGACAAACCTACGACGAAGAAGGCAACCCGGTGGCAGTGATGGGCAAGCACTTCCGCATCTTCGCCAGCACCTTGGCAGGCGATCTGTTCACGGAGCCGTTCGTGATGTGCGAGCTGAACCATCCCGTCGATCAGATAACGACATTTTTGACGTCGGGGGGCATGCTCTCCGCGCTCGCCACGCACATTGTGAGCGCGGAGAAGAGCGAGGCAGAGCTGCACGGCATCGAAGTGCCCTTGGTGGCGTGTGCCACTCCGACGGGCGCGGTCGCTACCTCGGGCGCGGTGGTGCCCGGAGCAGCAGGCGAATCCTTCATGGTCACGGTGCGAAACGACGGCAACACCTTGCTGACCGCCGGCACGATCGATCTGTACCGAGAGGGCTCCAGCCAGCCGTTCTCCAGCGCATCCATCGGGTTCGGCGCGAACGCACGCATGGCTTCGATCTTTGATCCAGAGCTTGCCGAGGACGCTTCGGACAACGATATGGCACGCGTGAAATACGCGCTCGAGACGCTGGGCGCGCGTTTTGCAACGCACCCGCTGGTAGCCGACAACGGCAACGCCGTGCTGGCACCGGGTTGCACGGCACAGTTCCGCATGAGCTTCGCCATCCCCGAGAGTTGGGGCGACGAAGTGGGCAAACGCGTCACGCTGTATGCGAAGGCGCGTGACCTGGTAGCGCTCGATCCCGTAACGCTTGAGGAAATTCGACCGGGCGCAAACTCGGCGCTGGGTGCCGTACTGCATGAGCTTCATGTGCCTGACGCGGCATGCGAGCGCTCAGAAGTTCAGGTCGGCATATGCGACAGCGCGGATACGACAGGACTTCACGACGCCCCGATGACGGCGGACGGCGATGGTGGCTCGAGTGGCGGCGGTACTGACAAGGGCGGCGGCTCCGGCGGAAGCAGCTCCGGCAGTGGCAAGGACCACGGCAATAGCAAGCGCTCCGGAAAAGCGGGCGCGCTTGCGGGCACGGGCGATGTCAACGCTCCCCTTACGGCAGCCGCTGCAGCACTCGCCGCGGCAGGCGCCGGCCTCGTCGCCTACAGCGCCCGCCGCACGGCGCTCGAAAAAGACACCGCCAAGGAGGTCAATTCGGATAGGCCTCGCTAGCTCCTAGTTACTTTTGTGAGAGACGCCGACTCGGCTCATCGAACATCAAATGGGCTGGTTCTGGATACCCAGAGCCAGCCCATTTCGCATTAGATATCGTCAGTGGAGTCGAATTCTGCCTCGAGCTTGGCACGGCGTCTTTTCGCCGTGAAAAACGTTGCGCACAGGCCAGCAAACGTGGCCGCGAAAATCGTCGCACCGCAGAACACGCCCGTGGCCAGGTTCGCCAACCAAAAGACGCTTTCGAGTGGTACGATCTGCGCCTCAGCAATACAGCGCATTGCGGCAATAACAAGCGCGAACGCGGCGCCGCTAAGACCGCTGAGAAGCAGGAAATATCCAACAGGAAGATGCTCGGTTTGCCCAAAACGATTGGTGTCGACATAGCCCTTCCGCGTTTGCAGTCCTGCGCAAATCAACATCACGAGAACGAGCCACAAATACATGGCTACCTCGAACGGCGTTGCAAAGCCATGCGGCATTTCACTGGCGTCGCTGTGAACCCACGCGACCTGTCGAGCTATAAACTGGTAGAAAAAGATCATCAACATGCCAAACGAAAGCAGTACGAAACCAATCTTGTAGATCTTTGCGCTTTCCGCCTCCAGGCGCTCATCCTTTGGGCCGGCATATTCACGCCACTTTTGCACGATTTTCAGATCTTCATATTTCATAGCGAACTCCTAAAGAGTATTAGGGTCGGCGTCGGTTTCGTCTTCCCAAAACAAGTCGTTCAACGTAACGCGCAGCACCTTACAGATTGCCACGCACAAATTGAGCGTGGGGTTGTAGCCGCCCGCCTCGATAAGACCGATAGTCTGGCGCGTAACGCCCACGGCCTCGGCCAAGTCGGCTTGCGAAAGGCCAGCCGCCGCGCGCGCCGCCTTCATGCGAAGGTTTTTTTTACCCGGCATGGAGCCCCTTTCGTAAATGTGGACAGATATCCGTTGCAACATGACAGAAATATATTGCATCCATCAGAAGATGTCAACTATATCTGTCATTATGAAAATCATGTTCGTCATCGCCATGCGGACACAACAACTTCGATTCACTATTCAAACTTACTCGGACAAAACCGACTCGGTTTTGTCCGAGTAAACGAATCTCCATCGAATTCCGAACGATTGTTCGATGGATTTCGTGTTGGGTGGAATCGTCTGTGGGCTGGGCTATGCTACCTTGACTATCTATATGACTAAAACGCAGCAAAGGAGCATCGAGAGAGCGAGTATGGCAAAAAACACCGCAAACTATGGTAACGACAGTATCCGCCAGCTCAAAGACGAGGAGCGTGTACGTCTGCGCCCCGCCGTTATCTTTGGCTCGGACGGGCTCGACGGCTGTGCACACGCTGCCTTTGAGATTCTGTCCAACGCCGTTGACGAGGCGCGCCAGGGCTACGGCAAGCTCATCACCCTTACCGCCTTTCGCGATGGTTCCATTCAGGTAGAGGACAACGGCCGCGGCTGCCCGCTCGACTGGAACCCCTCCGAGAAGCGCTTTAATTGGGAACTCGTTTTTTGCGAGCTCTACGCCGGTGGCAAATACAATAACAACCAGGGCGGCGACTACGACTTCTCGCTCGGTACCAACGGCCTGGGCTCGTGCGCGACCCAGTACGCATCCGAGTACATGGACGTCACGGTTTGGCGCGACGGCAACAAGTACTCCCTGCACTTTAAGAAGGGCAAGGTCGTCGGTGCCAAAAAGAAGGCACTCGAGATTGAGCCCAGCGACGAGGACCGTACCGGCACCACCATCAAATGGCGCCCCGATCTTGAGGTCTTTACCTCCATCAGCATCCCCCACGAGTGGTATCGCGAGACCATGCGCCGCCAGGCCGTGGTCAACGCCAACGTGACCTTCCGTCTGCGTATCGAGGGCGACGACGGCGAGTTCTCCGAAGAGGACTTCTGCTATCCCAAGGGCATCGAGGACTATGTGCTCGAGAAGGTCGGTACCGACTACCTCACCGAGCCTTTCTTTATCGAGGCCGACCGTCGTGGTCGCGACCGTGAAGACCTGCCCGATTACAACGTAAAAATCACTGCTTGCATGTGCTTCTCGCGCACCTTCACGATGCAAGAGTACTACCACAACTCATCGTGGCTCGAGAACGGCGGCTCACCCGAGAAGGCCGCCCGCAGTGCTCTGACCAGCGCCATCGATGCCTACATCAAGCAACAGGGCAAGTACAACAAAAACGAGAGCGGCATTAAGTGGCAAGATGTCCAGGACTGCCTGGTACTGGTGACCAACTGCTTCTCCACCCAGACGTCCTACGAAAACCAGACCAAGAAGGCCATCAATAACCGCTTTATCCAGCAGGCCATGACGGCATTCTTTAAGGAGCGCCTCTCGACCTACTTGATCGAGAACAAAGATGCCGCCAACAAGATCATGGAGCAGGTGCTCATCAACAAGCGCTCGCGCGAGAACGCCGAGAAGACGCGCCAGAGCATCAAGACCAACCTGCAGCAGAAGACCGACATGGCCAACCGTGTGCAAAAGTTCATCGATTGCCGCTCCAAGGACAAGAGCCGCCGCGAGATCTACATCGTAGAGGGTGACTCGGCAGCAGGCGCCATTCGCACGTCGCGCGATGCCGAGTTCCAGGGTGTTATGCCCGTCCGCGGCAAGATCCTCAACTGCCTGAAGGAGGACTACCCGCGCATCTTTAAGTCCGACATCATCATGGACCTCATGCGCGTGCTGGGCTGCGGCGTGGAAATCAAAGACAAGCGCATCAAGAATCTCGGCGCCTTCGACCTGGACAACCTCAACTGGAACAAGGTCATCATCTGTACGGACGCCGACGTCGACGGTTACCACATCCGCACGCTCGTGCTCACCATGCTCTACCGCCTGGTGCCCACGCTTATCGACGAGGGCTACGTGTATATCGCCGAGTCGCCGCTCTACGAGATCAACTGCAAGGAAAAGACCTACTTTGCCTACACTGAGCTCGAGAAGAACGGCATCCTCAAAGAAATCGGCGACCAAAAGTGCTCCATCAACCGCTCCAAGGGTCTTGGTGAGAACGACCCGGACATGATGTGGCTCACCACCATGAACCCCGAGACGCGTCGCCTGATTAAGGTGGAGCCCGAGGACGTCACCAAGATGGAAACCATGTTCAACCTGTTGTTGGGCAACGACGAGGCGGGCCGCAAGCGCCATATCTCCGAGCACGGCAAGGAATATCTGGACCAGCTGGACCTGCAATAGCAGCAAATCGATAACGACGGCCCATAAGAAGTTCAAGAGGAAATCGTGGCAAAGAAGAAGACGAAAACCCAGCCAAAGAAAAAGCAGGTCAACGCCGAGAACGTCATCGGCCTGCACTCCGAGGTCACCGATCAGCCGATAACGCAGACGCTCGAGGTCAACTACATGCCCTACGCCATGAGCGTCAACGTCTCGCGTGCATTCCCCGAGATCGACGGCTTTAAGCCCTCGCACCGCAAGCTGCTCTACACCATGTATAAGATGGGTCTGCTCAAGGGCGAGCGCCAGAAGAGCGCCAACATCGTGGGCCAAACCATGAAGCTCAACCCGCACGGCGATGCCGCGATCTACGAGACGATGGTGCGTCTGGCGACGGGCAACGAAGCACTGCTTGCCCCCTTCGTGGAGTCGAAGGGCAACTTTGGCAAGTACTATTCGGGCGACCTGAGCTACGCCGCCTCGCGTTACACCGAAGCCAAGCTCTCCCCTATCAGCGCCGAGATCTTCAAGGACATCGACAAGGACCCGGTCGACTTCGTCGACAGCTACGACGGCGCCATGAAGGAGCCGCGCCTGCTGCCCACCACGTTCCCCAATATCCTCGTCTCGGCCAACAAGGGCATCGGCGTCGCCATGGCGTCCGACATCTGCGGCTTCAACCTCAACGAGGTCTGTACCGCAACGATGCACTACCTCAAGGATCCCGATTGCGACCTGCTCGAGTACATGCCCATGCCCGACTTCTCGACCGGCGGCGAGATCATCTACCGCCGCGAGGAGATGGAAAAGATTATCGAGACCGGCCTTGGCAGCTTCCAAATCCGCTCCCGCTGGCGCTGGATTCCCGAAGAGCGCATCATCGAGGTCTACGAGATTCCCTACACCACCAAGACCGATGTCATCATCGAGCGCATCGTCAAGCTCTCCAAGGAGGGCAAGGTCAAGGAGATCGCCGACATCCGCGATGAAACCGACCTCTCGGGCCTGCGCATCGCCATCGACCTTAAGCGCGGTGTCGACCCCGACAAGCTCATGGCCAAGCTCTATCGCTCGACCACGCTGCAGGATTCGTTCTCGTGTAACTTTAACGTGCTGGTCGACGGCTATCCCCGCGTTATGGGCGTGCGCCAGATTCTGCACGAGTGGGTCAAGTGGCGTATTGGGTCCACGCGCCGCCGCATTAACTTTGACCTGGGCAAAAAGTCCGAGCGCCTGCACCTGTTGCACGGCCTTGAGGCAATTCTGCTCGATATCGACAAGGCCATCGCCATCATCCGCGGCACTAAGCTCGAGGCTGAGGTCGTGCCCAACCTTATGAAAGGTTTCGACATCGACGAGACCCAGGCCGAGTTTGTTGCCGAGCTCAAGCTCCGCAATATCAACGAGGAGTACATCCTCAACCGCACCAAGGACATTGCCAAGCTTGAGGGCGAGATTGCCGAGCTTGAGGAGATCCTCTCCAGCGAGGAGAACATCAAGAAGGTCATCAGCGACGAGCTGGCCGCGGTCAACAAGAAGTATGTGATGCCACGCCGCACGGGCAGAATTGAGCCCCATGAGGTCATCGAGGTGAGCCTGGAGCCCGAGGTCGAGGAGTACCCGGTCACCATCATGCTCTCGCGCGATGGCTACCTTAAGAAGATGACGGACCGCGTGCTCAAGAAGGCGACCACGCTCAAGTACAAGGACGGCGATAAACCCTTTATCGAGTTCCCGTCCTCCAACACCCACGAGCTGCTCGTGTTTACCAACAAGAGCCAGGTGTACAAGTGCAAGGTTGCGGCGTTTGAGGACACCAAGTCGGCCCAGCTGGGCTCATACCTGCCGACCGATCTTGAGATGGAACCCGACGAGAGCGTGATCTGGGTCATCGACCCCGAGGACTACAAGGCCGACGTGCTGTTCGTCTTTGAGAACGGCCGCGTGGTGCGCGTCGCGCTTTCTGGATACGTCACCAAGACCAACCGCAAGCGCCTCAAGAACGCCATCTACGGTGGCAGCAAGCTGCTGTATGCACAGGTGCTCAAGGAAGATCGCGACATCGCGCTGGTCTCGAGCGACTATCGTTTGATGAACTTCAACACGTCGCTGCTCAAGACCAAGACGACCACCAACACGCAGGGCGTCCAGGCCTTTACCGCCAAGAAGGGTCGCTCGGTCACCACCGTCGGCACGACCGAGGAGATCCTCGGCGCCGGCGTCTCTGCCGAGAAGTTCACCACGCAGAGCCTCCCCTCCGCCGGTGCCCTTATGAAGGAAAACGACATGCCGAGTCTGTTTGACTAAAACAACGGTGGCCAAACCGTCATGGTTTTGCAAAGCAGCGGGGCCCGGAGCGCAGAAACATCGCGCTCCGGGCCCCGCTCGCTGCAACGTAGTCGGAATAATAGAACTCCCCGTTTTTCACTCCTGCAATCCCACGGCACAAGGCATGTTAAGCCATTAGCAAAACTTGCAAAATTTAGCAAAAGTTGCAAAAATTAGCAAAACTTGCAAAGGAGTTACCATGGAGTACAGCAAGAACCCCTTTACCCCAACATTTGGAAGCATCCCTCCCTTTCTAGCGGGTCGCGAGCATATCCTGCGCGACATAAACCGTGGCTTTATCAATGGCCCGGGAGATCCCAACCTGTCGACCATTTTTACTGGCGCAAGGGGAACGGGCAAGACGGCGCTTCTCTCGCTCCTTTCAGAAACGGCGCTTGAACACGACTGGATCGCAGCAAATGTCTCCGCCATGCCAGGCATGCTCGAAGATATTATCGAGCGAACCAAAGAAGCCGCAGATAGCTATCTCTCACAGCCTCACGCGCGAATAAACGGCGTTCAAATTGGTCCAGTGGGCATCGATTGGACGTATGCTCAAGAGGCCCAGGGCAACTGGCGCACACGTATGAATGGCATCTTTAAGCAACTCGAAAAACATGACATCGGACTTCTCATCACCATCGATGAAGTCACAGTCGATCTCGAAGAAATGCTTCAATTTGCCTCTGTTTACCAGCACTTTGTACGCGAAGGTAAAAAAGTTGCCCTACTCATGGCAGGACTGCCCTACAAAGTATCGGCGTTGCTGCGTAACGATTCCGTCTCGTTCCTCAGGCGCTCCCAGTACCATCAGCTGGGACGAATCACTGACGTTGAAATTGCAAACGCATTCCGCAAAACCATTGAAGCAGGAGGCCGCTCAATCACGCCAGAAGCACTCGAGGATGCCGTGAAGGCCGTCGACGGATTCCCCTACATGATGCAGCTCGTCGGATATCGCACATGGGATGTTTCGGAGAACTCGCCCAAAATCAGCGCACCTGATGTCCAGCAAGGTTCCCTGCTCGCACGCATGGAGCTGCGCGATCGAATTCTCGAAACAACATATCGAGAGCTTTCCGATAAAGACATTGAGTTTTTGCTCGCGATGCTGCCCGATTCTGGCCCCAGCAGAGTCTCGGAGATAGCCAAACGCATGGGCGTCGCCAGCAACTACGCAAGCCAATACAAACGCCGCCTCCTGAAGGACGGCGTCATCGGAGAGCGCGGGCGTGGTCTCGTTGGCTTTGACATCCCCGCGTTCAGGGAATTCTTGAACGAGAAGGCGTTTTAGCATACCGGAATTGTCCGCAAGGGCATCGACGCATGGCGATCAGCAATCCTTATGGTAAGGGCAGCACGCATTTCCGCTAGCGCTGATTGCCATGCGCTCTTCTTGTCCTTAGGCCAGCTTGCGAGCGAGCTCTCGCACCTCTTTCAACTTGGGCGACGATGCCATGCTGTCGCGCTCGGTCATACCGCTGATGGTGACAATGCCCTGGTCCTCCCACTTGCAGTACGCGCAGGCTGACTTGTACATAGCGATCGCCGCATCATAGACGCCCTCGCTGTGGCTATCGAGCAAAAGGGCCGTCTTGGTGAACGGGAAGCCCGTAGCACCGAAGGCGTACAGGCGGTCGATGGCGGCCTTCTCCTGCGCAGTGATATCAAACCAGTAGATAGGCGAAGCGAAGACAACCATGTCGGCGCCTTTCAGCGGCTCGATCACGTCGGCCATGTCATCCTTCTGCACGCAAGTGCCCTCATGGGCGAAGCAATACTGGCACCCCAAGCAACCAGCGATCTTTTTGCCGGCAACGCGGATGACCTCGACCGTATGGCCGGCCTCGCGCGCGGTCTCGGCAAACGCCTCAACCATGGTGTCGGTATTGGCGCCCTTACGCGGACTGCCGCTCAATACAACGATATTCATAGAAATCTCCCTCCCTCATGCCGCAGGCGCGCGGCATATTTTTTGTTTTAACCAAAACGTACGGAGTTATTCAATCGCCTCGTTTCAGCTACTCCCACTCGACAATAGGAGCCACTGGCCAAAAGCCTGTCAACATCAAAACAAGTTTTCAATCTATCGATTCTACGTGAGGCAATGGTCCTCATTTGATACCCGCGCTGTTTGCGCACTAGGGAGCAAAGGAATCTGGCCGCCGCTCAAATAAGATCACCGCCATCTTGCATAAACGACGCCATGTTAAGGTGCCTGATGCCATCCCTCTCCTGCAATAGAGGATCAAGCGTGAACAAGTAGCGCGGATAACCATCCCTGATGTGGCCGAACGGCCTGTACTCGCGCTCCTCGACGCCTCTGTCGGCAATCGACATAGAGACCTGGATGTAGGCGTAAGCATTGCGCCTACGAGCGATGAAGTCACACTCGAGCTTCCCAATACGGCCCACAGAAAGCTCATACCCGCGCGATGCAAGATAGAGGTAGATCTTCACGTCGGTATATACGCAAGATGCGCCCCCTTTTTTCTCAGCGTCCATTTCATCAGTTATGGGGGTGCTTTTTTACATTTTATAAAAAAGCGTACCGATAACTTATTCCCACTCAGTTTCGAAAATCGAATGGTTTTGAAGTTTCGAAAGCGGCAGGGCACCATGCATAAGGGCATGTTGGGATCCGCACCAGTAAAACAGGAATTGACTCACGCGAGAAGGCGCCGCCCCGTCGCCTCGATGCGTGCGACAGGCAGATTAGGTTTGGGGAGTAGAACGGCCCTTGCGCGAGGCGTGAATTGTAATCGATAAAGCCGAGCTTTGAGAACATGCGGTTTATCTCGTCGAACGTTGAGTCAACAGGGGCTTGCGCCCCGTCGGCCGACTTGGCGACGCCCATGTCCATGATGCCGGGCACAAGTGTGAATGCGCCACGTGGAGGCGAAGGGGTCACCCGAAAGGTTGATGGTAAGCGAGCACCAGAGGTCAAGGTGGTCCTCGCCTTCCGGGTTTGTGAGGTCGAGGGCGAGTGCCCCTCCCTCGGTCGCGTACAGCGGCGGCAGGCACTCGGCCAGCTCCTCAGTCATAAGCGCTTGCATGTCCGTCTCCCCTCCAGGCCACGTCGGACCCCTAGAATCTTCGCCCCGCGGGCAAAGCCTCGGCGCGCACCATGGCATCTCGGCTTTGCCCCCTGCAATGTCGCGCAGCGGAGACACCACCTGAGACGGATGTCGATGCATCGAACCCGAGACCGGGCGCGGCGGCGGGGAGCCTCTCGCGCGAACAATCTGCTCGATCCTGCCGCACCCATCTTAAAAAAGTTCGAAAAACGTTCAATCGTACGACATCCGTCGAACAGTCGGGGGTACACACCACTACAGAAGGCCCACGGAACGGGGGGCGAGATGGTCGGCGACGGGTTCAAGGCACTCTCCGGCCCCACGCTCCGCTAGGGAGGGCGTCGGGAGGGAGGCCGTAATGGGTGAGAAGGACGAGCGGCCGGAGCGGGTGTTCCCCGGCAGGACAGACCCGTGGTTCATAGCGGCCATGGTGATTGTGGCGGGCGGTTTATCCGCGGCGTGTATCGCGTGTTTCCTGAGCTCGAGTCCCGCGCTCCTATGGGGCTGGTTCGCGCTGCTGCCCGTCCCGGCCCTCGTGGCCCTGGCCGCCCTTCCCGTCCGCAGCAACCGTCTCGAGCTCTACGGCGACCGCCTCGTCGTCGTGTACGCTAGGATGCGTTCGGTGATACCCTACGCCCACGTGCGGGGCGTCCGGCGCACCAGGACGCTCTGGGCGGGGACGGCCAACTCGCTCGACCGCGTCTATATCGAGGCGCCCTACGACGGCGACGCCATCGTCTCGGTGACCGACAACGATGCCCTCGTGGCAGAGCTCGAGCGTAGGTGCGGCCTGCGGCCCGGCTGCGAACAAGGCAACTAGCTTCGCAGGGCGGCTATCAGCGACTTGCTGCTCATCGTCATATCACGACGGTCAATTCTGGGTCGGGCTGGCGGAGCACGTCGAGGGCGGAAGGTATGGCGTCGCCCGCATCGTCTTCGGCGCGGAGCCGTCCGATGAGGAGATTCTGCGATTCGTTACAAGCGAATGGGAAAAGTTCTCGTTCTTCGGCGACAAGGCCACTGAAACAAGCAAGCCCGCGAAGAACCCCAAGCGGCGCGCTCGTGAGGCAGCGAAAGCCCTTAAACGGCCCGCGGTGAGCACCAAGGCACAACAGGCGCTCGCGGCACAGCGGGAAGCGATGAAGCGGGAGTCGGCTCAAGCAAGAAGTCAGCGTCGTGCGGATGAGGCGGAGACGCGCTTCGAGCAGCGAAAGTTGAAGCGCAAGCAGAAACATCGCGGGCATTGATCGCTATTTGCAGCAAGGCAAACCATATACAGCAGCGGCGCCAGTTCCACTTGAAGCCGACGCCGCGTAGACGCTGATGGTGACGGCTATGCACGGGCACGGGCGCGCCACCGCACTTCACAGCTTGTTTCTCAAGTATTTGGGACGCACACACGGCGTTCAAAAATGCGGAGCGACTCCACATGGCTCGAGACTGAGCCGAGATGCCCTACTTCTCGCCCTCCAGCAGCCCCACGATGCGGTCGATGTCGACGGCAAAGCGAGGCCTTCCCTCGCGCTCGTAGCGGTCGAGGTATGCCTGGCACTCGGAGACAATGCGCTTAGTGTTGCCATCGATGATGCGCTGGAGCGTCTCGTAGTAGGCCGAGCCCTCGGTCCTGAAGCGGCGCTGGTAGGCCTTGGTTATGGGGAACATCTTGATGTAGTGGATGCCGTGGCGGCAGCCGGGGCGCGTCGTGGGGCGGGGCGGCAACGCAAAGTACTGGTCTTTGGGCACGTTAGGGGCGATGTTGGAACGCAGCGGCACGGCGAAGTCCCTGCGCTTCCCGCGGAAACGCAGCCTCACCACCACGATGCAAGGACGATTGTGCTTAAGCATGAGCTCGCGGTCGCCCTCGACGAGGTCGAAGAAGTCCTGGGAGATGGATACGATCTTCATCGGTTACGCCCCCCTTCATACGAAGCGGGGCCCGCATCGCTGCAGGCCCCTACAGGTGGGCGATATTCTACGCCTTGCGGCACCCCGTCGCCCACGGAGGTTAAACGTACACGTAAGCCGTACTCTGAAAGCCGCGGCTTCCGGCAAGTAGTTTATACCACGAAAGGTCGCTTTCGATGCGCCTAGCTCGCAAAATAACACTCGATGGGCCGTCACCCCTGATCTTCTCGACCGTCTCCTCCGGGTACTTATTGCGTGCCATGGGCACCTCCGTCCTTGTTATCGCGATAAACATACCATGAGTGGCGTACGGGTCGAGAAGGGCTGGCGCCAAAAGAGCCCAACGGCCGTTACAGCTTCGTTAGAAACGCGCCCCACCATGGATGGTGAACCCGAAAGGCA
>NZ_QSIL01000007.1:0-371 GCF_003469185.1 Collinsella sp. AM34-10
GCCGACTGCTTCGGCCTGCGCCTGCTCAACCGCCGCGGCTGCTTCCCGCAGTTCGATAAGTTCATCGAGCAGACCAAGGACGTTTGGACCCACCTGGTCGACATCCGCAAGAGCTTCGAGCCGCGCGCCGAGGAGCTCGCAAAGAAGTACGCCCTGGCCCCCTACACCATGTTCATCGGCTCCGGCGCCCTGTGGGGCGAGACGATCCTGTTCTCGATGTGCATCCTGGAGGAGATGCAGTGGAAGCGCACCCGCTACATCACCTCGGCCGACTTCTTCCACGGCACCCTCGAGCTCGTGGAGCCCGGCGTCCCCGTGTTCCTGTTCATGGGCGAGGACGAGAACCGCAAGCTCGACGAGCGCGTCCGCGC
>NZ_QSIL01000007.1:381-137296 GCF_003469185.1 Collinsella sp. AM34-10
AGCGCGTCCGCGCGTTCCTCAACCGCGGCGTGACCGGCGACACCGACATCAACATCATCGACACCGCCGAGTTCGCGATCCCCGGCCTTGACGACGAGTTCCGCGTCATCGTGTCTCCGTGGATCCTTTCCTCGCTGATCACCGATCGCCTTGCCGCTTACTACGAGACGGTCACCAAGCACAACCTCAACTACCGTCGCTACTATCACCAGTTCGACTACTAATAGTTGACCACTCATTTAAGAAGCACCCTGCCCGGGCGCATGCGTCCGGGCATTTTTATGCCGAAATTCGCTAGGAAGGGGATCGAATGAGGCAGTTTATCGTGGCGTCCCATGCTCATTTCGCGTCTGGAATCGTCGAGAGCATCGGCCTGCTTTCCGGTGAGCGCGAAAACGTCCATGCGCTCTCTATGTATGTCGACGGAAACGAGGACCTGTCCAAGGAGGCTGCAGCGATTCTGGACGGCTTTGCCGCGGACGACGAAGTTGTCGTGTGCACTGACCTCTTTGGCGGCAGCGTCAACAACGAGTTCACCAAGATCGTCCAGACGCGTCCCAACACGCACCTCGTGACCAATATGAACTTGCCACTCCTTATTCAGCTGCTGTTCGTACCCGATTCCACTCCGATCGACGAGGCCATTCGCCAGATCGTCGAGGCGGACGACACTAAGGTCAAGTACGTCAACGACCTGCTGGGGCAGGCCGAACTCGATGAGTTTTAATCGTTAGGAGCACATCATGATTCAGATGATTCGTGTAGATTATCGACTGCTTCACGGCCAGGTTGCCGTTAGCTGGACCTCGGCTCTGGGTGCCGACTGCATCCTGTTAGTGAGCGACACGGTCCTCAATGACAAGCTTCGTCTGCAGGCCCTGTCCCTTGCAAAGCCCGAAGGATGCAAGGTCGTCGTCAAAAACACCGAGGATGCTGTCAAGGCGCTCCAGAGCGGTGTGACCGATAAGTACAAACTCTTCGTGGTTTGCGAGACGATTCAGCAGGCCGGTGCCGTCGCCAAGGCGATGGGAGTCAAGAAGATCAACCTCGGCAACGTTGCCTTTAGCGAGAATGCCCGCCAGGTCTCGACGAGCGTGTTCCTCACGCCCGAGAACGAGGCCTACGTGAAGGAGCTGCTCGGCGAGGGCTATGAACTGTTCATTCAGATGATTCCGGCAGATGCGAAGACTGACGCCGCGAAGGTCATCGGTTAGGGGCCGTCATGGTTATCAAGACAATCCTGATTTTCCTTATTGCCCTTTTGGGTTATTCCGAGTGGCTGACGGGCACGAGCTACCTCCAGCGCCCGATCGTGCTCGGACCTCTGGTTGGCCTTGTCATGGGCGACATGGTGACCGGCACGATCATGGGCGCCACGATGGAGCTTGCCATGGTCGGCGCCATCTCGGTCGGCGCCTATAACCCGCCCGATACGATTTCCGGCACTATCCTGGGCGTATCTCTTGCCATGCAGGCCGGCGCGGACGCTTCGGCGGCCCTGACCCTGGGTATTCCTATCGCCACGATCGTCCTGGCGCTCGACACGGCCCTGGGCCAACCGGTCATGCTGCTGCTGGTGCACCGTATCGACAAAAACGTCGAGGACGGAGACACCAAGGCCATCACGCGCAACATGCTCATCGCCGGTTACGCGCAGAGCTGGTGCGGCCTGCTGATTATTCCCCTGGCATTCTTCTTTGGTGCCGATGCTGTTGCCAGCCTGCTCAACATCATCCCCGATTTCGTTCAGACCGGCATGGATGTCGCCGCCGCCTTCTTGCCCGCACTCGGCTTTGCGATGCTGGCGCAGATGATTATGAACAAAACAGTGGCTCCGTTCTTCTTCGCTGGCTTCTTCCTCGTCGCCTACTTTGGCATTAGCACGACGGGTGTGGCGATCTTTGCCGCGATCATCGTCGTCGCGATGACGGTTTTGGGTGATAAGAAAAAAGCGGAGCAGCCCGCAGCGGCAACCGAGGATCCTGCGATTGGGAGTGGGTTCGATGAGTTTTAAGTTTGAGTCTTCTTACGACGGGCTGATTTCCCGCGCAGACCTTAAGAAGCTGTTCTGGCGCTCGATTCCCTATGAGCATTCCTGGAACTACGAGCGTATGGGCCATATCGGCTTTATGTGGGCCCTTATGCCGATCCTTCGCAAGCTGTATCCGCAGGATGCGGACTTTAAGGCCGCCCTTAAGCGCCATATGGAGCTCTATAACGTCACGCCGTACATCTCGACGCTTCCCATGTCCATCGCCGCTGCAATGGAGGAGGTCAACGCTACTGACGATAGCTTTGACACGAGCGCGATCTCTAATGTCAAGCTTGCTTTGATGGGGCCGCTGTCCGGCGTGGGCGATGCTTTCTACTGGGGCACGCTGCGAATTTTGGCAACGGGTGTCGGCACGTCGCTGGCGCTGCAGGGCTCTATTCTTGGCCCGATTTTGTTCCTGCTCGTGTTCAACGTTCCTCACTACATCATCCGTTACCTGCTGACGTTTGTGGGATATCGCTTTGGCTCGGACATGATCAGCAAGGTCCAGGAATCGGGCATTATGGACACGATCGTCAAGATGGCCTCTATCATGGGCGCCATGGTGATCGGTGCTATGACCATGGAGATGGTCACCGTGGACATTCCGCTCATGGTCGGTGCGGGCGATGGTGCTCAGACGCTCGCCGAGCTGCTCAACGGAATCTTCCCGGGCTTTGTCACGATGGGGCTGTTTGGAATTGTCTATCTCATGCTCAAGAAGAAGATGAATCCGCTGCTCATCATGCTTGTGATCCTGCTCGTGAGTATCGCTGGCGCGTTCTTTGGAGTGCTTGGTGTCCAGTAGGGTATCCGTCAGTATCCGTCATAATGAAAACAATGTAAGAGGGGGCGTCGCGCACACTGTGCTGCGGCGCCCTTTTGCCGAAAGGTGGACAAGATGGAGTATCCGCAGCTTGCCGTCATGAATATCAGCCATCGTTATTTTGACCTTGAGGAATTCTTTTCTTCGGCAGCGGCCTCGGGCTATACGTGTTGCGAGCTTTGGACCGGGGCGATGCATCTGTATGTCGATTGCCATGGATACGATTCGCTCGAGCGGGTACGGGAGCTGTCGCAGCGGTATGGGGTTCGGATTGTGGGGCTTTGTCCCGAACAGAACAACCCCAAGCCGTGGAATATCGCGGCGCGCGGGAATGAGGCGCGTGCCCGCACGCTCGCGTACTTTAAGAACGTTGTAGATATCGCGGCGGAACTTGGAGCCGAGCAGGTCATGGTCTCGAGCGGCTGGGCATTTTTGAACGAGCCGATCGAGGACGCGTGGGGTCGCAGCGCCTCGATGCTGCGTGCGATTGCCGAGCATGCGGGAGAGCGCGGCGTGCGACTGGTGCTCGAGGCCCTACAGCCGGTTGAGTCGATGATCGTGAACTCGGCGGCCGATACGAAGCGCATGATCGAGGCAGTTGATCATCCGGCACTTAAGGCGTGTCTGGATTTGGGCGCTATGGCGGTGGCGGGGGATACCATCGACGATTATTTTGATCTGCTTGGCGATGATGTCGCCCACGTGCATTTTGTCGATGTTGCGGCAGATGGCACGACGCATCTTGCTTGGGGTGACGGCGACCGCGATATGCGCGCCGACCTGGATAGGCTGGTGGCGCGCGGCTATCGCGGAGTTGTTTCGGCCGAGACCTATGATTGGCGCTATTTCGCCAATCCCGCGGCAGCCGACGCTCAGGTTATGGCGGAGTACCGACGCGCGATTGGCGCCTAAGTGGGACAGGGCGCCGAGTTGGCGTTTGACGCTTTTTGAGAAACGGGACGTGCTTTCCGCTTGAGGCTTCTGGCGGAAAGCACGTCCCAGAACAGGCGCTCAGAATGGGACACACTTTCCGCTGAGGACCTCAACCGGAAACCGCATCCCAGTTTTTGGCTGGCGGGCGGGACGCGCTTTCCCCTATGTTTCCAAATGAATACGCTGTGAGCCGAGAGAGACGATTTTCCCCGCAAGCACTCTAGTATGCTAAAGTACCCAGAAGACCGGCGGAGCTATGCCGGTCTTCTGCTCTATATGAAACACAGCATGAGGAGGCTCACCAGATGACGGCCACACCGTGGGGATTCCGGGACATATTGCCCGAGGAGGCTCAGGCGCGCGAGGAGATTGCGCTGACGGTGAAGGGCTGCTTCAGGGAGCATCATTACCTTCCGGTCGAAACGCCGCTGCTCGAGGACAAGGGTTCACTCGAGGAAGGCGGCCGCATCGCGGACACGCCGTTTAAGCTTTTTGACGATGATGGCCGTCTGCTGGTGGTCCGTCCCGACAACACATTGCCGATCGTGCGTCTGGTCTCGACCCGCATGCGCGCGGCCGACCTGCCCCTGCGCCTGCGCTATGAGGCGCCGGTGGTTCGCGAGTGCCAGCGCAATGCCGGTGGCTCGCGTCAGTTTACGCAGCTGGGCTTTGAGCTTATCGGTGCGGGCGACACCGCGGGCGATGTCGAGATTGTCTCGCTCGTGGCCGAGGCGGTGCGCAAGCTGGCGCTGCCCGCTGCGCGCATTATCGCAGGTAGCGTGCGTCCGTTTAAGGAGCTGCTCGCGGCGTGCGAGGATCGCGAGCTGGCTGCCGAGGCCCTGCGCTGCGTGCACGCCAACGACTTTGTGGGCCTCGATGCCCGCGTGGCGGCAAGCGCCGAGTCCGATGCCGTCAAGGTTGCCATTAGCGAGCTGCCGCGCTTGCACGGCGGCGCCGAGGTACTCGACCGCGTCGATGTGCTTCTGGCGGCGGCGGGCATTGTCGCGCCGCTCACGCGCGAGCTGCGCGCCCTGGTCGAGGGCCTGGCTCCCGAGGACGCCCAGGTGCTGTCGTTCGACTTCTCCATCATGAACTCGTTCGATTACTACACGGGTCTGGTCTTTAAGGCCTATGCCGGTGGCTTGCCCGATCCGGTCGGTTCGGGTGGACGCTACGACTCCATCTTTACCGGCGCATTTGGCGACGGCATCGAGGTACCGGCGGCGGGTTTCGCCTTTTCGCTCGAGCGTCTGGAGGCTGCGCACACCTCGGCCGAGGACGCTGCTTCCGATGGCGATCACGCCGCGGGCCGTGGCGCCGAGGGCCCGCTGCGCATCGCCGTGCCCAAGGGCTCGCTCAAGGCCGATACGCTCGACGTGCTCGAAGCCGCGGGCCTGGACGTCTCTGAGTTGCGCGATCCGGGCCGTCACCTAATCGTGCGCGGCCGCGACACGCGTGCCGGTGAGGGCGCGGTCGGAGATATCGAGTTTGTCATCGTGCGCCCCAGCGATGCGCCCGCCTTTGTGGGCTGCGGCGGTGCCGATTGCGGCATCTGCGGTTGGGACTCGCTTATCGAGGCCGACCTCAACCTGCTGCAGCTGGTCGATCTGGGCTACGGCCTGTGCACTTTCATTGAGGCGGAGCCCGCGTGGCGCGCCGGCCAGGCCGAGCGCAACTATGCCCGCCGCGGGTCGCTTCGCGTGGCCACCAAGTATCCGCGCATCGCGAGCGCCTGGTATGCCGAGCGCGGTGTGAACGCCGATATCGTCTCGCTGCACGGTAACATTGAGCTGGGTCCCATCGTCGGCATGACCGATCGCATCGTGGATATTACCGCCACGGGCGCCACGCTGCGCGATAACGACCTCGTTATTACTGGTCGCATTATGGACTGCACGGCCCGCTTCTTTGTCAATCCGGGTGCCGCACGTCTGGATCCGCGCGTACGCAATCTGGCAGATCGCTTGGCGGCAGCCGTGAAGGACAAGCATTTTGAGCCCGTTGCGGGCTCGGCACAATAGCGCGAGCACGCACGGGCGCCCCAACGTCCGGGCGGCGGGCCGACTGGCGCCGCCGCCCGGTCTCTCGTTTTTCGAACACAACCTCGACCGATAGGGGATACCGAAATGAAGACCATCAAGCTTGCTCCCGGTGAGCGCCTCGTTACCAACCAGCTCAACCGTAAGGGCGTGCTGCCGCAAAACATCGTCGACGCCGCTCGCGATATCGTGGCCAACGTGCGTGCCAACGGCGATGCCGCGGTGCGCGATTACTGCCAGCGTTTTGACGGTGTTGAGCTGCAGAGCTTCCGTCTTCCGCAGGAGCAGATCGATGCCGCGCTCGAAGGCCTCGATCCGGCCTTTGTCGCCGCGCTCGAAAAGGCTGCGCGCCAGATTCGCGAGTTCCACCAGCGCGAGGTCGAGCAGAGCTGGTTTACCACGCGCCCGGACGGCACGATGCTCGGCGTTAAGGTGACCCCGCTTGCTGCGGCCGGCATCTACGTGCCGGGCGGTCGCGCGCAGTACCCTTCCACCGTGCTCATGAACGCCATTCCCGCCAAGGTGGCCGGCGTCAAACGCGTGGTTATGGTGACGCCGCCGCAAAAGGATGACCTGATCAGCCCGTATACGCTCGCGGCGGCCAAGCTCGGCGGCGTGGACGAAATCTATATGGTGGGCGGCGCCCAGGCCGTGGCCGCGCTGGCGTACGGTACCGAGACCATTCCGCGCGTCGACAAAATCACCGGCCCGGGCAACGCCTTTGTTGCCGCTGCCAAGCAGATTGTCTCGGGTGACGTGGGTATCGACATGGTCGCCGGTCCCTCCGAGGTCTGCGTGCTGGCCGATGCCACGGCCAAGCCTATGGTGGTCGCGGCCGACCTGATGGCTCAGGCCGAGCACGATCCGCTGGCGGCCTGCTATCTGGTGACCTGCGACGAGCAGTTTGCGCGTGAGGTCGAGGCGGGTATCGACATTCTGGTAGCGCAGTCCCCGCGTGCCGAGATTACGTGCGCTTCGCTCGATAACGAAGGCGCCATCGTGGTGGCCGCCGACATGGCGGCCGCCGTCGAGGCCGTGAACACCGTGGCGCCCGAGCACCTTGAGCTGCACTGCAAGGATGCGATGGGCCTGCTCGGCGGCATTCGCAACGCCGGCGCCATCTTTGTGGGCGCTTGGAGCTCCGAGCCGCTCGGCGATTACGTTGCCGGTCCCAACCACACGTTGCCGACCGGCGGCACGGCCATGTTCTCCAACCCGCTTTCGGTCGAAGAGTTCGTTAAGCGCTCGAGCGTTATATGCTATACGCCCGAGGGCCTGCTCTCCGACGCTCCCGCTACGCAGCGTCTGGCCGAGGCCGAGGGCCTGTGGGCGCACGCGCTTTCGGCCGCACTGCGTCGCCGCGTGTTGGAGCAGGGCGAGGATGCCGTGAGCGCCGAGTCGCTCGCCGCGGCCGACCTGACCAAGGTTGCCTGGCCGGGCGACGCCGTGGCGACGGTTGCCGAGGGCGTGGACCTGGCGGCTGCAGGCGCAGATGGCGCTGGCGTAACCGGCGGGGAGGCCTAATATGGCCGAACTCACGCCTCGCATGAAGGAGCTCGTCCAGCCTTACCTGGCCGGTATTGAGCCCTACGATCCCAACTTTACGCCCACGCGCATCAACCTTTCGGCCAACGAGAACACCTATCCCGTGCCGGCTGGCGTGCGCGAGGCGGTCGACGCCGCCCTGGCTGCCACGCCGCTCAACCGCTATCCCGATCCCATGTCCAACGATCTGCGCGACGAGCTTGCCGCTTGGCATGGTGTGGCGCGCGAGAATGTCTGCGTGGGCAACGGCGGCGACGAGCTGCTCTATAACTACCTGTTGGCGTTTGGCGGCGCGGGACGGACCCTGCTCAACTGCCCGCCGTGCTTTAGCGAGTATGCGTTCTTTGCGTCGCTCTGCCAGACCGAGGTGCGCGACGTGTGGCGCGACCCCGCGACCTTTGAGCTCGACCAGGCCGCCGTGCTTGCGGCGGCACCCGAGTGTAACCTGGCAATCGTGACCTCGCCCAACAACCCCACGGGTGACGTGGCACCGCTCGACTTTGTCGCGGCGCTGTGCGATGCGTGCCCCGGCATGGTAATGGTTGACGAGGCCTACGTGGAGTTTGCCGACGATTCGTTTGGCGCGGCCACCACGGCGCAAGGCCTTATCGCCGAGCATCCCAACCTGGTGATTCTACATACGCTGTCCAAGGCGTTTGGCGCCGCCGGCACGCGTCTGGGCTATGTGATTGCGGCACCCGAGGTCGTCGACGTGTTCGCGGCGATTCGCCAGATCTATTCAGTTAACGTGCTGAGCCAGGCGGCAGCACTTGCCTGCGTGCGTGCCCGTGATGCCTACACGCCCGTGGTGGCACAGATCGCATCCGAGCGCGAGCGCGAGCTGTGCGCCCTGCGCGCAATGGCTGCCGATGGCATGCCCGTGGAGGCATGGCCGAGCGCGGCGAACTTTGTGCTCGTGCGCACGCCGCATGCCACGCGCGTGCGCGAGCGTCTGCGCGACGAGTATTCGATTTTGGTGCGCGACTTTAGCTACGCGCCGGGGCTTGCGGACTGTCTGCGCATCACTGTGGGTACGCCGCAGGAAAACGACGAGGTGCTGGCCGCGTTTGCCGCGCTGGTGAAGGAGGAGATGTAGATGGACCGCTATGCCGAGGTAACCCGCAAGACGGGCGAGACCGACATTGTCGTAAAGCTCGACCTGGACGGATCTGGCGTGTGCGATATCTCGACCGGCGTGCCGTTTTTCGACCACATACTCAACGCTTTTGGCCGCCATGGCCTGTTCGATCTGACGGTGCATGCGGTGGGCGACGTCGAGGTCGACGCGCACCACACCGTTGAGGACACGGGCATTGTGCTGGGCGAGGCGTTTTGCCAGGCGCTGGGCGACAAGGCGGGTATTACGCGCTTTGCCGACGCGGCGATCGCCATGGACGAGACACTCGTGATGGCCGCCGTGGATATCTCGGGTCGCGGGCAGGCCTATTGCGAGCTGCCCGTGCCGACTGAGCGCGTGGGCAGCTTTGATACCGAGCTGGCCGTCGAGTTCTTCTATGCCTTTGCGCGCGATGCCAAGCTCACGCTGCACGTGCGCGAGCTGGCGGGCGGCAATTCGCACCACATTATCGAGGCCGCCTTTAAGGCCGTGGGCCGCACGATGCGCCGCGCCTGCGAACTCGATCCCCGCGTGCAGGGTATCCCCAGCACCAAGGGCTCGCTGTAACCGTCACAAGGGTAAAACCACCACGAAGATGCCTGTCCTCTTTGTGGTGGTTTTGGATGATGAGAAGTGGAGGGGTCGCGTGGGCGAACCGAAGATCGTGGTGGTCGACTACCACAAGGGCAACTTGTCGAGCGTCGTGCGCGGGCTTGCGCGCGCCGGTGCTGCCGCCTGCACGTCGGACGATCCGGAGCAGATCCGCAACGCCGACGGCCTGGTCATCCCGGGCGTGGGTGCGTTCTATGACGCGATCGCCTTTATGCGTCAGAGCGGCGAGGAGGTGGCCGTGCTCGATGCCGTTGCCGCCGGAACTCCGCTGCTCGGCATCTGCCTGGGCCTTCAGCTGTTTTTTGAGCGCGGCAACGAGGGCGTGCCTGCGAACGAGGACGCGGACGCGGACGACGATGCCTCCGAGCAGGCCGGTGGTCCCTGGGTCGATGGCCTGGGCATCATGCGTGGCTCGTGCACGCACCTGGAGTCGAGCCGTCTGAAGGTCCCGCACGTGGGCTGGGACCAGGTGCGCATGACGCCCGCCGGTGCGGCCGATCCGTTGCTTGCCGGTTTTGCCGAGGGCGCCAACATGTATTTCACTCACAGCTACGCGGTGGCCGACGACGTCGATGCCGCCGATGTGTTGGCGCGCACGCACTATACACGGAGCTTCCCGTGCATCGTGCGCCACGGCAACGTGTGGGGCTGCCAGTTCCATCCCGAGAAATCCTCTGCGCTGGGTCAGCGCATCCTTAAGAACTTCGTGAGCATCGTCGAGGGGGCCGGCCGATGATTCTGTTTCCCGCAATCGATTTGATCGGCGGCAAGGTCGTGCGCCTGGAGCGCGGCGACCGGAGCCGCTGTAAGGTGTATTCTGACGACCCCGTGGCCGTTGCCCGCTCCTTTGCCGAGCAGGGCGCGAGCTGGGTGCACGTCGTCGACCTGTCCGCTGCCTTTGGCGAGGACGAGGACGCGTGCGCTGCCAACTTGGCAGCGATTAAGGCCATCTGCGGCGTCGACGGTCTGTCCGCGGACGTGGGCGGCGGCGTTCGTTCGCTCGCGCGCATCGACGAGCTGGCCGGCTACGGCGCGCGTCGCATCGCGCTAGGCACGGTGCTCGTGACCGAGCCGGGATTTGCCGAGGTGGCGGCGCAAGGCTTTGGCGAGTTACTGGTGGCAGACATTGCCGCCCGTGACGGCCAGGTCAAGGTGAATGGTTGGCGCGACGGCGCGGGTGTGGCGCTCGACGACGCCGTGGCGCAGCTCACCGAGCTGGGCTTTAAGCATCTGGTGTATACCGACATCGCGCGCGATGGCATGCAGACGGGCATCGACGTGGCGGCGTATCGCCATGTGGCCGAGGTCGCGGGCTTTCCCGTCGTGGCTTCGGGCGGCATCTCGATGCTCGACGATATCCGCGCACTGGCCGCGGTGGGCGAGGATGCCATCGAGGGTGCCATTACCGGTCGTGCGCTCTACGAGGGCAACTTTACGCTGGCCCAGGCGTTGGCCGCCGCCCGAGGGAAGGAGTAGCCCATGCTTGCCAAACGCGTGATTCCCTGTCTGGATGTTAAGGACGGCCGCGTGGTCAAGGGCGTCAACTTTGTGAGCCTGCGCGATGCTGGCGATCCGGTGGAGCTGGCGCGCGCCTACGATCGCGAGGGTGCAGACGAGGTCGTCTTCCTGGACATTACCGCGACGAGCGACAACCGCGCGACGACCATCGAGATGGCGGCGCACGCGGCCGAGGAGCTCGCTATTCCCTATACCGTGGGCGGCGGTTTCCGCGACTTGGCGGGCATGCGAACCATGGTTGCCGCCGGTGCCGACAAGGTGTCGCTTAACTCTGCCGCCGTGCGCGATCCGTCGTTGATCAGCCAGGCCGCCGCGGCGTTTGGCAGCCAGGCCGTGGTCGTGGCGATTGATGCCAAGCGCGTGGGCCTGCCCGGTCAGCCGGATGCCGACAAGTGGGAGGTCTTCACGGCGGGCGGTCGCAACGCCACGGGTATCGATGCGGTGGCGTGGGCCGAGGAAGCGGCTCGTCGCGGCGCCGGTGAGATCTTGCTCACCAGCATGGATCGCGACGGCACCAAGGCTGGCTTCGACCTGGCACTCACCCGCGCCGTGGCGCGCGCGGTGCCGATCCCGGTGATCGCAAGCGGCGGCGTGGGCACGCTCGAGCATTTTGCCGAGGGCGTGATCGAGGGCGAGGCCGATGCCGTGCTGGCGGCCAGCGTCTTTCACTTTGGAACTTTCAGCATTCGCCAGGTGAAGGAGTATATGGCCAGCCAAGGCATCCCTGTGAGGCTGGACTTCTAGTGCTGCGGCTTGCCCAGGCACCGCATCTTGCCGCTCAAACCGTCGCTCGCGTACCAAAGTACGCGTCGCTCCTCTTTCGCGGCAACCTGCGGCACCTGGACAACCCTCGCCGACCTGTGGGATTTCGTTTGTTACTTGGGAGAAATGATGACTGAGGTAATAAATGCTACCGAGCTTAAATACGACGCCCGCGGGCTGATTCCTTGCGTGGTTCAGCAGCATGACACCGGTGAGGTGCTTATGGTTGCTTGGATGAACGAGGAATCGGTGGGGCTGACGCTCAAGACCGGGACCACGTGGTTTTGGAGCCGCAGCCGCCAGGAGCTCTGGAACAAGGGCGCGACGAGCGGCAACATGCAAGCGGTCAAGGAGCTTTGGGCCGACTGCGATAGCGATACGCTGCTGGTCAAGGTCGACTCTCCGGGCCCGGCTTGCCACACCGGCAACCGTACCTGCTTCTTTAAGCGCGTGGAAGGGGGAGTGCGATGAAAGTCGTGACGCCGTTCGAGGTCGCCGAATGCAACACCGAGCTCCTCCGCGCGGGCGTGCCATGCCGCGTGCACCTGACTGATGCCTGCGGGGCGCAGTCGCTTTGGCTCGAGGCCGAGAAGGAAAGGCTCGATGAGGCCCATGCCGTCATCGTCGAGTTCTTTGAGAAAAAGGGCGCAAAGCCTCGGTTCGATGAGGCCGGTACCTACTTTACGCTGCAGTAACGAGAGGAAATAACCATGGGAGTCAGAACAGCTAACGTGCAGCCGGGAAACATCGGTGAGACGCTGACGGGACTGGCCGAGGTGATTCACAGTCGTCGCGACGCATCGCCGCAGGAGAGCTATACCGCGCGTCTGCTGACCGACGTCGAGGACGAGCTGCTCAAGAAGCTTGCCGAGGAGGCGAGCGAGGTGATCATGGCCTGCAAGGATAACGACCACGATCACATCCGCTACGAGGCCGGCGACCTGATCTACCACCTGCTCGTGACGCTCGAGCGCTACGGCATCACCCTCGACGAACTGGCCGGCGAACTCAACGCCCGCCGCCGCTAGTCATTGGGGACGTTCTTAAACGACTAGTTAGGCGAGGGGCGTGGATTCCCATTCGCCGGTGGGGTGGGGGATATCGAAGGCCCGGTAGCCGCAGTCGTAGGCGTGGGCCTGGGCCTCGCGGATGTTCCAGCAGATGTCGCAGGCGCGGTGCGCGTCCGAGCCAAAGGTGATGGGCACCTCGGCATGGGCGAAGCGGCGCAACAGCCCGGTCGCGGGGTAGTAATCGTCGAGCCCCTTGCGCGGTGCGGCGGTCGAGACCTCAACGCGGCGACCCGTATCGTGGGCGCATTCGGCCATCTGCTCCCAAAACGGCGCGGGGTCAAAGTCGGGTGCAAAGCCGTCCTTCGAAAAGCGCATGACCAGGTCGGGATGGGCCATCGCGTCAAAGTTGAGTGAGCTTTCGCAAGCACGGCACCAGTCGTCGACGTAGCACTCCCACACGCCGCGCACGCCTAAGTTTTCCCAAACATGCAAGTTGGTATCGTCGTCGATCCAACCGCAAAGGGAATCGGGTGTATCGGGGCGCGCGACGTCCTCTGTCCCTGCCGTGCCCGCGGCGCCTGCCGCAATATCGCCCGGGTTGCCAATCCAGTGCACGCTGCCCAGACGTACGACGGCGCCCTGGGACCAGTGCTCTACCAAGGGCTCGCAGCCCTCGTACCAATCGCATTCAAAACCGTAGATAAAGGTGAGCTCCGGCGCAATCTGCGCGGCGAGTTTGCGGGCGTCCTCAAAGGCCAAACGATGTGCCGGCAAGTCGCCCTCGACGACCTGCACCTCGCAGTTAGCATCCATACTGGCGGGCAGGGTAAGGTGGTCGGTCGAGACCATGACGCGGCAGCCGGCGGCAGCAGCGGCACGGACGTTGTCCTCGAACGAGGCGTGCCCGTCCGAGAACGAGGTATGAGTATGGCAATCGACCAGCGGGCAGGCGGGCATGGCGACTCCTTTGCATTTGGTGAATCCGCTCCATTGTAATGGCGCAGCTCTCAACACGCCGCGCACGCCGGGTGCCGAAATCGAGTGGAAAGGCGGGGCGGCGCGTGCCGGCGCCGGCGACTACTTGCTTCGTGCCGCCGCGCGTTTGGCCTGCACTGTTACCATCGCGTGTCTCACGGCGGTGATGGGGCGATAGCGGATCATACGCGGTCCCGACCAACGCATAACCTCGCGGATCTTCTCGCGCATGGCAGGCCGGTAACAATGCGAAGGACATGCCGAGCAAAATGTCTTGGTGCCCATGTGCGGGCAGTGCTCAATGCGCGCGATGGCGTATTTCTGCAGCTCGGCGCATTCGGGGCAGAGCGTAATGGTTCGAAGGCCGAGTTTCACGCGCACGGACTCATCGCCGCCAGCCTGTTCGACCACATGCCCGCCGCCATGATGCCCACGACACCACAGCGCAATCATCTGCGACACCATTTGGGCCTCACGCTCACGTTTGCGTGCTAGCTCCGGTGTGTCGACTGGGCGCGCCATTAGCTCAGCCTCCCGTGCTCGACCGAAAGCGAGAAATCGGCAAACGCGCAGGTGCTGGCACGGTGGCTTACGAGCACAATGGTCTTGCCGCGGCGCTTGAGCTCGTCAACGGCCTGCATTACGGCTGCCTCGTTGAGAGCGTCAAGTGCGCTGGTGGGCTCGTCGAGCAAGATGAAAGGCGCGTCGTTGAGGAAGATGCGCGCAAGGCCGATGCGCTGGCGCTCGCCGCCCGAAAGCGAGTCGCCCAGCTCGGCAACGGGCGTGTCGAGACCCTGCGGCAGGCGGTCGATGAGGGCGGTAAGCGAAGCGGAGCGGCAAGCGTCGAGCAGCTCGGCATCGGTGGCGCTGGCGTGCGCAACCAGCAGATTCTCGCGTACGGTGCCGCAGAACAGATGTGTGTCCTGGGTCATATAGGCCTCGTGGCTGCGTAGGCTCGCCGTGTTGATGTGGCGGGCATCGACGCCGTTCACCGTGATGGTGCCAGCTGCGGGGTCCCAAAAACGCATGAGCAGCTTAAGCAGCGTCGACTTGCCCGAGCCCGAGCGCCCCATGATGCAGGTCATGGTACCGGGCGCAAAGGTGCAGGTCACGTCGTCGAGGATGAGACTCGCAGCGGTGTCGTTCGCGATCTGCTCCGTGGCGTCCGCACCGCCCGCGTCCACGCCGCCCGCATAACTAAAGCTCACATGCTCGGCTGCGGCGCCGGCAAACTCAACGTCCTGTCCGTCGGCGACCTCGGCGCACTGGGGCTGCTCGTCGAGCAAATCGAGCACGCGTGCGCCCGAGGCGAGCGTCTCCTGCAGTGAGGCACCCAGGCGGCTCACGGCCATCACCGAGCCAAACGACGACACAAAGGTAAAGACGGCGACAAACGCTGCGGCAAAGTCAATCGTTCCCGCAGCCACCAGCTGCAGCGCACGCCCGAGCATCACCAGATTAGCCACAAGAATAAGCGCATCGGCTACGGCCTCGCTGACCGCCTGGCGGCGCTTGAGGCGCGCGTCCACGGCGCCGACTTGCTCGGTCAGCTTGCCCAGGGCACGGCTGCGATCGGTGCCACCGGCAAACTGGATGGTCTCGCCCGCGCCGCGCAGACTGTCGAGTACAAAGGCGCCCAGCTTACCGGCGCCCTCGCGGCTCTGGCGGCCGGTGGTGCCGCATGCCTTGGCCGAGGTCAGGGGCAGCAGCACGCCCAGGACCGCGTAGGCCACGAGCGCGATGCCCGCGAGCTCGGGGCTCACAGCCAGCAAAAAGCCCTCAAACACAACGGTGCAGACCAGAGCTATGGCAATGGGCGAGATGGTGTGCGCGTAGAAGACCTCGAGCAGCTCGATATCCGAGGTGACCAGGCTCACGAGCTCGCCCTTGCCGCGGCCCTCGAGCTTGGCGGGGGCGAGCTGGCGCAGGGCGCCAAACACCAGGTCGCGAATGTGTGCGAGCAGACGGAATGCGATGTAATGGTTGCAGAGCTGCTCGCCGTAGTGGAGCGGCCCGCGTGCGATGCCGCAGGCGGCACAGGCCGCGCATGCTGCGATCAGACCAAGCCCCAAGGCGTTGCGGCCCAGCGCGGCCATAAGGCCGAGGGCGCCAAAGGCCGGCACGAACGCGGCGGTGAGCATGCCAATGCTGCCCAGCGCGACGGCTAGCACAAGCCAGCCGGCAAGCGGTCGGACGAGCCCCATCATGCGCCACATGATGGACGGCGCCGAGCGACGGGCGCGGCCGGAGTCAGGCGCCGCGGTAGCGGAAGACGAGCCGGCACCGTTGAGGCCATCGGTACAGGCAGCGCTGCTGTCAACAGCCTCAACCGCGCCGGCATCCTCGGCACCACCCTCCGCATACGCATATGCCGAGAGCTGCTCCTGGCTGTTCCACATGCGCGCATAGGTGCCCGCGCCCGATAGGAGCTCATCATGGGTGCCGCGCTCGGCAATGCGACCGCGCTCCAGCACCAGAATCTGATCGGCGTCCACGGTTGTCGACAGGCGGTGTGCCACCACAATTACAGTGTGCCCGCCGGCGAGCGATGCAATGACCTCGCCGATTGCGGCTTCGCTTGCGGCATCGACGTTGCTCGTAGCCTCGTCAAACACATAGATCGGCGAGTCGTGCAGCAGGGCGCGTGCCATGCACACGCGCTGGCGCTGGCCACCCGAAAGGTTGGTGCCGCCCTCGTTAATCACCATGTCGAGCCCGCCGTTGGCCTGCACAAAGGCCGCCACGCGCGTGCGGCCGAGCGCGCGCAAAAGCTCGGCGTCGGTGGCGTTGGGCTGGGCGAGCAACAGGTTGTCGCGCAGGGTGCCGGCAAACAGGTAGCCGTTGGTGGGCACCAGCGTGACGGCGCGCATGAGTGAGGTGGCCGTGGCATCGCGCAGTTCAACGCCGCCAATGCGCACGCTGCCGCGGTAGGCGCCCTTGCGGCCCGAGATAATCCCCGCGAGCGTGGACTTGCCGCCGCCGCTTTCGCCCACGAGTGCCACGAGCGAGCCGTGCGCAATGGTCGCGCTGGCGCTGTCCAGCACCGTGCGGTCGCCGTATGCATAGCTCACGCCCGCGAGCTCGATATTGCCGCGACCGTCAAGCTCAACATCGCCGCGCTCGGGCTCGGGCGTATCCAAAATGCCAAACATGCGGCGCGAGGCGGCCATGCCGTTCATGGCCGTGTGGAACAGCGATCCCAGGCGGCGCATAGGCAAAAAGAACTCCTGCGACAGAAAGACGATGAGGAAGGCAGCCTCAAAGCCAATCTTGCCCGTGGCGAGCTGCAGCGTGGCTACGATAATGCCGAGCGCGGCGCCCATATAGACGACCAGGTCCATAACGCAAATGGAGCGCAGCTGCATCACCAGCAGGCGCATGGTCGCTGTGCGGAAACGCTCGGACTCGGCGTTGATGCGCTCGTGCCAGCTGCGATCGGCCTGGTAGACCTTAAGGGTGGTGAGACCCTGCACGGCCTCCAGGAACATGCCGCCCAGATCGACATAGCTGCCCCAGTACTCGGCACCGATCTTTTTGGCGTTGCGCATGACCATCATGATGGAGACGGGGATGACCGGAACGCAGGCGAGCAGCAGCGCGGCGGGAAGACCCGCCTGGCCCACGAGCAGTACAAACAGCGTGATGGGTGCCAAGCCGGCAAAGAAGAGCTGCGGCAGGTAACCGCCAAAGTACACCTGGAGTTGCGTGGCGCCCTCGACGCTGGTCTGGACGGCCTCGGCGGTGGGGGCGGTTTCGGTGTAGGAGGGGCCGAGTGCGGTGAGCTTGTCGTAGACGAGCGAGCGCACGCGGCGGACGGCCTCGAACGCGGCCTTGTCGCCGGCGCGTTGGGCCAGGTAGATGGAGGCGGCGCGCACGATGATGGCGGCGGCGAGCGGCAGGGCCGCCTGTGCGAGGGCATCGACGGCGAGCGCGGCGGAAAGACCGTTCGTGACGATGCCGCCCAAGATGCGCGCAAGCATCCACATCACCGTGATGTTTGCCATGAGCGCGATCCACTTAAACAGGACGCTTGCCATAATGTAGGGCGTTGCCTGCGGAACCAGGGAGAAGAGCCGCTTCTCGAACATGAAACCTCCTATACCGTAACGGTGCCGGGCGGGGTTCTCGGCAGCCGCTTAGTTAGCCAAATGCAACTAGAGTAACATCGTGCAGCGGGTAAGTATGCCGAGGGCTATTTTTTGGCCGATGAACTGCGTAGAAAGTTCAAAATAGTTGAGTGCGGCGAACTTTGTGGTGGACGGAGTGCGGGCGCAATTCTGATCGTGTGCGGCCCCGCTCCAAAACGTGTACGTCAGCCTCCAAAAGCTGCAAAAAATGACATGTTTGGAGGCTGACGTACACGTTTGGATAGGGGCGAGGGCGGCGACGGACGAAAGTCACGCCTGTGCCACGTCCGATGTGCTAGCGTTTGGGTGAATAAAACGAGCCCGCGCGGAAAGGATCCGGACCGTATGCAATGCGATAGTACATCCCCGCTGTCTCGCGAGACCGATGCACCCGAAACTATCGTCAAGCTGGAGTGCGACATCGACGATGCGTCGCCCGAGGTACTCGCCTATGCCGCCGACCGCCTGCGCGAGGCGGGCGCCCGCGAGGTGCACTGGCTGCCCGTTTATTGCAAGAAAGGCCGTCCCGGCTGGCAGCTGCAGGTGATCTGCTCGCATGAGGATATCGAACGTCTACAGACGATTATCTTTTTGGAAACCACGACCAATGGCATCCGCCGCCAGGTTATGGAGCGTGTTTGCCTGCCACGCCGCTTTGAGCGCGTAGCGACGCCATGGGGCGAGGTGTCCGTTAAAGTGGCCACCCTGCCCGACGGCAGCGAGCGCGCGGCGCCCGAGTACGAGGACTGCGCCCGCCTTGCCCGTGAGTGCGACGTGCCGCTCCAGCGCGTGATGCAGGCGGCACAAGCCTCGGCACTGCGATTTGAGTAACGCGGCCGGTGGCACGCCACGTCCAGCCCCATCAACCCCACCCGAAAGGACCACCATGAAATACCTCATCGCCTCCGACATTCACGGCTCGGCATACTGGACAGAGCGCCTGTGCGCCGCCATCGAATCCGAGCAGCCCGGCCGCATCGTTCTGCTGGGCGACCTGCTCTACCACGGCCCGCGCAACGACCTGCCGCGCGACTATGCCCCCAAGCGTGTGATTCCGCTGCTCAACGCTCTGGCCGACCGCATCATCGCGGTGCGCGGTAACTGTGACGCCGAGGTCGACCAGATGGTCCTCGACTTTCCCGTCATGGCCGACTACGCCACGCTGTTCGACGAGACCGGCCGCGAGCTGTTCCTGACGCACGGCCACGTCTTTGGCGCCGGCATGCACAACAGCGTCGACCACGCGCCCGCGCTGCCCGAGGGCTCCGCGCTCGTCTACGGCCATACGCACATTAAGGTCAACGAAGCGAGCGCGACGCACCCGGGCCTGTGGCTCTTCAATCCCGGTAGCGTGAGCATTCCCAAAGACGGCACGCACAGCTACGGTATCTACGAGGGCGGCGCGTTCCGCCACGTGATCCTGGAGGAGGAATAACTATGGCGCAGCACATGGCTCAGCAAAATGCCGAGGGTTCGCGCGACCTGTCCACGCTGGTCGACGCGTCGGCCGAGCTGCAGCATCTGGTGCAGACTATCTGGCGTCTGCGTCAGCCCGATGGCTGCCCGTGGGATCGCGAGCAGACGCATCAGAGCATCGGCAAGAACATGATCGAGGAAGCCTACGAGGCGCTCGATTGCATCGAGGCCGATGATGCCACGCATCTGCGCGAGGAGCTCGGCGACGTGCTCATGCAGGTAGTACTGCATGCGCAGATTGCGGCGGACGCCGGCGAGTTTACGCTGGCCGACGTGGCGCGCGATATCGACGCCAAGCTCATCCGCCGCCACCCACACGTGTTTGGCGATGCGGACGCCGAGAGCTCCGACGAGGTGCTCAAGATTTGGGATGAGGTCAAGCTTGCCGAGAAGGTTGCCAAGGACAAGGCCGTGGCAGCGGGCGAAGCTGCGCCCGAGGGTCTGCTCGACGGCGTGCCCACGCATCTGCCGGCGCTGATGCAGGCGCAGAAGGTGTCGCGCAAGGCGGCTGCCGTGGGCTTTGAGTGGGAGACGGTCCAGGATGTGTGGGACGAGGTAGCTGAGGAGCGTGCCGAGTTTGAGGCCGAGGAGCCCGGCTCGCCCGAGCGCGAGATGGAGTTTGGCGACCTGCTCTTTGCCCTAGTCAACGTTGCGCGCAAAGAAGGAATCGACGCCGAGAGCGCCCTTCGCGCCAGCACGGCAAAGTTCCGCCGTCGCTGGGCTGCGATGGAGGCCGCCGTGCACGAGGCGGGCGATGACCTCGCCGCCTGCTCAACCGCTCAACTCAACGACCTGTGGGACCAAGCAAAAGCAAGCGAGTGAGGCCTGCGTCTCTCACGGCATCCATTCGTAGAGAGGTCTCTACAAGCAAAAAGCCATATACAACGGAAGATGTGCCAGCTGTGCTTCGGCATCCCACTCGAGTTGTTTAGGGTGCAACACGTAAGCCATCCCAATCTTCTTGTTAAAGCGCGCGCGGAATCGGTCGAGGGAGATGGTTCCGTATCTGCGTGGCGACTTAACTTCGATGGGGCTGATGCGCGGCTTTCCGGCGGCATTGACATAGGGTCGGGTAACGAGGAAGTCGATTTCCATGCGCTCCTCCCCCTCCTTCTTTCCGCTTTGGGAATAAAAGAAGAGTCTGTATCCATTGGCCTTTAGAGATTGGGCAACGTAGTTTTCGGTAAGCATTCCTTCGTTCAATCCGATGTCGCCGCGAAGCACGGCCCTGTAAACGTCTTCATCGGTATCGTTGTTGTCAGAGAAGGCAAGCGTTACAAGCAGGCCGGTGTCCGCCATGTAGCACTTGAGGGCCGTTTGCTCCATGCTGAGTGAAAGGCCCACGCTCGGTTCGCTTGCGGCATAGCAGATATTGGCAATTCGCGCGTCTGCCAGCCAAAAGAAGGCTTCTTCGTAGGTGCGCATGCGTGCGTTTTTATCAAGTGAGGAAAGCTTGAATCGTTTTTCGTGCCTAGAGAGCTGACCCGGGATGCCATCGAGTACGGAGACGACTTTGAATTCGTAACCGGTTGCAAAACGAGAGATATCGTTGCGATAGAGCTGGACGATTCGGCGCTTCGAAGCGTCGACGGGCGCAAAAGCGCGCTGTTCAACATAGATGGATACCGGCTCAGGCATGCCGCCTACGAGCATGTATTCGCGCATAAGGGAGAGCGCTCTGCGATGTAGGGCATCGGGGAGCGGCTTCATCTTGTTAAAACTCATGCGAATGAGATCGGCCAGCCCCTTTTCGTCCATGCCCCAAAGAAACTCCTCAAAGTCGAGGGGCTCAAGTTCCAGAGACTCTTCCTCGGATGGGATGACGATATCTTTAATGTTCTGCTTGATGCTGAGCAGGGATCCAGTTTCGATGTAGTCGTAACGTCCGTCTGCAACGAGATACTTGATGAGTCCGCGTGCTTGCGGGTACATCTGGACCTCGTCAAAGACGATAAGCGTCTCGTGTTCATAGAGTTTGACGTTATAGAAAACCGAGAGATAGAGGAAGAGCGAGTCGAAGTCAGTGCGATAGTCCTCAAAATATTGCTTAACTTCGGCAGGTGCTTGAAAGAAATCAATGACAAGGCAGGACTTGTATTCGGTTTCTCCAAACGTGCGGGCAAGCGTGCTCTTGCCGACGCGGCGGGCTCCTTCAATAAGAAGTGCTGTTTTACCAGCGTTTTCATGCTTCCATTTTAGTAGTTTGTCATAGGCTTTTCGTTTAAGCATGGCTACCTCGTACACGATATCCAGAACTTTTATAACCTGATTATGCACGATATCCAGAACTTCAGACCCTTAGAATTGCACGATATCCAGAACTTTGAACGATGTAAAAGCACATTATTGGCTCTTTCATTCGCAAGCCAGGTAAAGACGGTATGCCGATAGAAGAATTTAATGGGGGGGGGCGACCTCTAGAGATGAATGCTCGGTGCAAAAACAAGCGCCCCAAAGAATGATTTCTCCAATTCATATGTATCCCTCGGCTAACTTAGGGCATAATGCAAAAAGTGCGACATGGCTAACTTACGGAGGCGCACCAATGGTGCACAGTCGGCCAGTCGCTTGCATCAACCGTTTCCAAGTGAGAGGGAGACAACATGAGTGACATTTTGGATGTCTACGGTCGCGAGGTGCTCGACAGCCGCGGCAACCCCACCGTAGAGGTCGAGGTCGTGCTCGAGGACGGCAGCTTCGGTCGCGCGATGGTGCCTTCGGGCGCTTCGACCGGCGCCTTTGAGGCATGCGAGTTGCGCGACGGCGACAAGGGTCGCTACCTGGGCAAGGGCGTCTCGCAGGCCGTCGAGCACGTCAACAACGAGTGCGCCGATGCCGTCGTGGGCCTCGATGCCTTCGACCAGCGCGCCGTCGATGCCGCACTGATTGCCGCCGACGGTACGCCCAACAAAACCAAGCTCGGCGCCAACGCCATCCTGGGCGTGTCGCTGGCCGTTGCCCGCGCCGCTGCCGAGTCGGCGGGCCTGTCGCTGTACCAGTACCTGGGCGGCGTCAACGCCCACCTGCTGCCCACGCCCATGATGAACATCCTCAACGGCGGCGTGCATGCCGACAACAACGTTGACTTCCAGGAGTTCATGATCATGCCCGTGGGTGCTCCGAGCTTTGCCGAGGGCCTGCGCTGGTGCGCCGAGGTCTACCACACCCTCAAGGGCGTGTTGCACGAGGCCGGCCTGGGCGGCGGCGTGGGCGACGAGGGCGGCTTCGCGCCCAATCTCAAGACCAACGCCGAGCCGTTCGAGTACATTACCAAGGCCGTGGAGAAGGCTGGCTTTAAGCCCGGCGTCGACTTCATGTACGCCATGGATCCGGCATCGACCGAGTTCTACAACGCCGAGACCGGCATGTACGAGCTCAAGGGCGAGGGCGTTGAGTACACGAGCGCCCAGATGGTCGATTACTGGGAGAAGCTTGTCGACACCTATCCCATCATCTCCATCGAGGATGGTATGGCAGAGGAGGACTGGGACGGCTGGGTCGAGCTCACCCGCCGCATTGGCAACAAGGTGCAGCTCGTAGGCGACGACCTGTTCGTTACCAACACCGAGCGCCTTAAGAAGGGTATCGAGCTGGGCGCCGCCAACGCGATTCTGGTCAAGGTCAACCAGATCGGCACGCTCACCGAGTCGCTCGAGGCTATCGAGACCGCCAAGGAGGCCGGCTACGCTTGCATCGTGAGCCACCGTTCCGGCGAGACCGAGGACTCCACGATCGCCGACCTGGTCGTGGGTGTTAACGCCGGCCAGATCAAGTCGGGCGCCCCGTGCCGCAGCGACCGTATTGCCAAGTACAACCAGCTCATCCGCATCGAGGACGAGCTCGAGGGCAGCGCGCGCTACGCCGGTAAGGCCGCGTTCTACAACATTCGCTAAACGGGCGAATTTGGCGAGGGGGAGGCTGACTCGGTTCCTCCCCGTCTTGGCTGGATGCCGCAAAGAACTATGGGCGCTGGGCCATACGGCTCAGCGCCTTTTTTATGTCGAGCAAAGGCTGGCGAAGGCGGTGCGGGCGCTCGTGCTATAACTAAAGGACTTAGCGCAAACAAACCTCAACCGCACAAGGCGCACATGGATCAGATTTACGACAACAGGTATTATTCCGCCGGTTCGCGCGAGCCGTCGCCTCGTCGTGCGCGTACCGCACAGCTTGGCGGGTCTGGTTATGCTGGTGCTGATCGCTCCAGGTATAGCTCGCCGGCGACTTCGCATCCCAATGCTCAGCCAAATAGTTCCTCGGATAGTCCGGTGCGCCCATCGCGTTCCAAGCATGCGTCGCGCCCTTCGACCCAGGCGTCCGACAAGCCGCGCCGTCCCTCAAGCCGTCTTTCCGGCTCGGACTTTATGCACTACGCCAACGACAACGCAGCGGTCAAGGCAATTTACGACTTTACCCACGGTCCTCAGCGAGGGCTGTTTATCGGTATTGTCGTCGCCCTGGTGCTCGTGAGCCTGTACTTTCCCGTGCGCGACCTCTACGTTGCCAAACGCTCGAGCGATATCTTGGCCAAGCAGGTCGAGATTCGCCAGCAGTACAACGACGAGCTGCAGAAAAGCGTCGACAAGCTGCTCTCAGAGGAGGGCATTAAGGACGCGGCGACCGAGGACCTGGGCCTGGTGATGCCCGGCGAGACCAAGATTGACGTGCTGGGCCTGGACGACGATTCGGACTCGTCGTCGAGCAAAAAGTCCTCGAACGCCAAGAAGGCCAGCGAAGTCGCCAAAGAGATCGAAGAGGTCGGCAAGGACGCGCCGTGGTACATCCAGACGCTCGATATGCTGTTTGGATTTAACGGCGTCGAGGGCCAGACGGTCGTGTCCAACGGCAAATAGCGCCCGGAGGGGAGCCTGCAATGGCAGATTGCAAACGCTATAAGGTAGCCGCGATTGACCTGGGAACAGTGTCGTCGCGACTGGTGTTAGCGCAGGTCGAGGCCGGGGCGATCGTGGAATCGTCCAAGCATACCGAGATCACCGACTTGGGCGAGGGCGTGGACGCGACGGGCCGCTTTTGCGAGGCGGCCGTTGAGCGCGTGCTCGCCGCATGCCGCATGTTTGTGGACGAGGCACGTGCCTTTGGGGCCGCGTGCATCTGCACCACATGCACGAGCGCCGCGCGCGATGCGTCCAATGCCGCCCTGCTGCTGGACGGCCTGCGCGAGCTGGGGCTCGAACCGCAGGTGATTCCGGGCGAGGTCGAGGCACGCCTGACGTTTTTTGGCGTGGCGCACGACTTTGCCGGCGAGCGCATTATTGTTGCCGATTCGGGTGGCGGATCCACGGAGCTCGCGACGGGCGTCTATGCGCCGGAGCGTGGCGTCTTTGCGCTAGAAGGGACGCGCTCGCTGGACATTGGCTGCCGCCGTGTGACGGAGCGGTTTTTCTCGGCGCTGCCGCCTGCGGACGGCGAGCTTGCTGCCGCTGCCGCATGGGCAAACGAGCAGTTTGCGGGCTACTTTGAGAGTCTGCCTGTCGACTTTGAGCGCGCCGAACGCTTGGTCGCAGTGGGCGGCACGGTGACTACGCTGGTGGCTCTGGTCCACGAGCTGGAGCCGTATGATTCGAGCTTTGTGCACCTGCGCGAGCTTTCGCTGGAGCAGGTTTCGGCCGCTATCGAGCGCATGTCCGCGCTGGATGTTGCGGGCATCGCCGCGTTGCCGGGCGTGCAACCCAAGCGCGCGGGCGTGATCTTGGCAGGTGCCGTGGTGATTCGCGAGCTCATGCGAGCCGGCGGCTACGACACGCTCACCGTAAGCGAGAACAGCCTGCTCGCCGGCATGGCCGCTACCATCAACGAGGTTCTCGACGGCGCCATCCCCACCATCGGCTGGACCCCCAGCCTTAGCGCCCTTTAACTATTCCACTGCAACTTAGAGCCCCACCGGCGTCCAAAAGAAACGAGCCCGCATCCCTTGGGGACACGGGCTCGAAAGCTCCATATGGTAGGGGCGGTGGGACGTCCGCGTATTTGCTGCGCAAATCCGCACCGGCTTCGGTCGCCTGCCGGCGCCCTCGCCGGCTCGCTGCGGACGCTGCGCGTCCGCTTGACGCTCGCCCCCTCGCGGGTTCGAGCCCCAGCGGCGTCCAAATAAAACGGGCCCGCATCCCTGGGGGACACGGGCCCGAAAGCTCCATATGGTAGGGGCGGTGGGACTCGAACCCACAATCCTTGCGGCGAGAGATTTTAAGTCTCCTGCGTATGCCAATTCCGCCACGCCCCCGTGAGACTAGAAGTCTAGCACAAGCCGTCCGTTACGCGTTGACGGCCATCGAGTGTTGGCCCGACTTCTCCAGGAACTCCTGGAACTTGGCTTCGTCACCCTTGTTTTGGTACTGCAGGGCCAGCAGGTATTCCAGGCGGCAGCTCTTGACCTTGTCGTCACCGGCCTCCTTGAGCATGCGCTCCAGCTCGGGAATATCGTTGTGGCGCTTGAGGATCATCGTGTCGTACATCAGCTGGCACTCGTGTGCGACTGCCTCGGCCTGACCGCCCTCAAAGCCCTTGATCTCGTGCAGCAGCTCCTTGGACTTTTTGCGGTCCTCCTGGCCAACGTAGTAGTTAAAGGCCTTAATGACCAGGTCGACACGCTGCATCTTGGGCAGGTTGAGTCCCAGCAGCAGGTCGAACATCTCGTCGGCGCGCTTATGGTCCTCGCGCAGCAGATAGGAGTTCAGGCGCAGGTAGTCGCGGTTGTAGCGCGGGTACAGCATGCTGGTGAGTTTGCCGTCGAGCAAACGATCGAACTCGTCCCACTGCTTGGCGGCCATGAGCTGCTGCAGGCGTTTAAACGTGGTGCGTTTTTTGACGCTAAAGAACACCGACACGGCGATGCAGATGATAACGACGGCGGTCCAGAGTGTGCGAGAATCGGGCATATTAGGGTCCTTAGTCGCTCATAAAGCGAGCGGTATGACAACATGTACTAGATGTATTATACGCAGCGCGAAAGCAAACTGGCATAAAAGCTCATCGAGGCCGAGTGCCATCGCTCGCTGCGGTACACTTACCTAAAGTAAACCATGAAGGGAGACATTACCTATGAAGAAGATCGTTTTGGCTTGCGGTGCTGGCGCTGCTACTTCCACGCTCGTTGCCCAGAAGGTCGCCACCCTGCTCGACGCCAACGGTTACGCCGACAAGTATGAGATCGTGCAGTGCGCCATCTCCGAGGCCAAGGATTACTGCGATGAGGGTGCTGACCTGCTGATCGCCACCACCGTTGCCCCCGAGGGCCTCACCTGCCCGTACGTGAGCGGCGTGCCCTTCATGACCGGCATGAACCGCGTCGCTGCCGAGAAGGCCGTCCTCGACGTCATGGCTCAGTAGGCGCTGACTGTATGAGTGAGCAGAACGCCAATCCGGTCGAGCTCTTTGGCATGCGCGTCGCCCATGTGGGCATTAACGCTGCCGACCCGGCAGACGCCCTGGAGATTGCGGAGCTGTTCTCGACGATGATGGGCCTGCCCGTTATCGAGACCCCCGTTTCGTACTTTAACGATTCGCTGGTCGAGATCATGAAGCAGAACGGTCGTGGCGCCAAGGGCCACATCGGCTTTGCCGTCAACGACATCGATGCGGCGGAGAAGTGGTTTGCCGAGCGCGGGCTCGAGGTCAACGAGGAGTCGCGCGTGCTGCTGCCCGACGGCGGCACCAAGCTCGTGTACTTTAAGCGCGAGTTCGCCGGCTTCGCCGTGCACCTGTGCCGCGAGTAGCGCACAAGCTGCTATAGCTAGCAAAAAGGGATAGAGCCGCCTGGCCCTATCCCTTTTTTATGCCGAGGGGACGACCTTCTGAAAGGGCCATAAAATCCAGGTCTAATATTTTTCCGAGAAGTGAACGAGCAGAATCGGACCCCTGAAGCATCGACACTTTGAGGATGCCGTTTCCTGCGGTTTCGATGCTGGAATCCTGCGATTTTGCGGCCAAAAAATGCGGATGGTTCGGGGGTCCAAAAACAGGCGTTCACTTCTCGGAAAAGTATTAGACCTTGATTCGCGCGGGTGCCCCTACCGCGGCAGGCGAATCGTAAAGCGGCTGCCGACGCCCTCGACCGAGGTCACGCCAATGACGCCGCCATGGCTATCGACAATCCACTTGGCAATGGCGAGCCCCAGGCCCGAGCCCTGCGCGCCGGCATCGCGTGCGTTATCGGCTCGGTAGAACCGTTCAAACGCGTGAGCTGCGGATTCCTGGTTCATACCGATACCCTCGTCCTCAACACTTATGTCGATCGTGCCCATGCCCGCATCGGGCGTTATACCAAATGTGACGGTCGTGCCTGCGTCCGAATACTTGGCGGCGTTTTGCACGATCACGCGCAGAGCCTGCTTCGCGAGCGCCACGTCAACGGGCGCGTCGCAGCGCGGGTCGCTGGCAAACGCAGCGTCAAAAGCCAGCCGATATGTGTGCCCGGCATCAATCATCTGCGATTCCTCGCACACCTCGCCGACCAGTGCAGCCAGGTTGGTATTCACGCGCCGCAGCACGGTGCGGCCGGCATCTCCGCGTGCCAAAAACAGCAGTTGTTCCACGAGCTCCTGCATGTGCTCGCTTTCGGCCTTGAGCGAGGCGATGGACTCTGCCAGCACGGCCGGGTCGTCTTTGCCCCAGCGGTCGAGCATGTTTACGTAGCCCTGAATTACCGCGATGGGCGTGCGCAGCTCGTGACTCGCATCGTTGACAAAGCGCATCTGCTGCAGCTTGGCCTCTTGCATCTGGCGCAGCAGGCGGTTGAGCGCGACCTCGATGCTCGCCAGGTCGGCGTCGCCAGTGGTGACGCTCGGCGAATCGACGCTTGCTCGCTCGATGGCCTGCTCCAGCGTTTCCATCTTGCCGCCGGAGAGCTGCATGCGGCCGAGCTCGTCCACGCGCAAAGCCAGGTCGTTGAGCGGCGCCATGGTGCGGCGCACGCGCCTCGCGCCGCCGAGCATGTTGAGCACGCTGATGACCTGCCAACCCACAACGACAAGGTAGAGAGGCCATAGCGTGACGAGGTCCTGCGCGAGGGGGAAGGTCTTGCTGGTGCGCGCAAGCTCGACGGTGTAGGTGAGCGTTGTCAGGTCCCAGCCGCGCGCGGGCGTCAGCGACATGCCGTGAACGGTGGCGCCGGGAATCCAGCCTGCGGTAAACGCGCTGTCGGGCAGCGTCTGGTTGTATCCATAGACGAGGATCGCCGCCGCAATCACCACCAGCAACAGATCGAGCCAGACGTAGCTCACCAAGCGGCGCCACATGTAGCTCCAGTTGATGGCGCGGGCGATGGAGGTGACGCGCTTGGTCTCGGCGTTACGCGCGACAGACATAGCCCACCCCGCGCACAGTTTGGATGATGCGGGCACCGCCGGCGTCTTCGATCTTGGCGCGCAGGTGCGCGATGTGTACGTCGACGTTGTTGGTGTCTCCTACGTATTCGTAGCCCAGTGCCTCGTGCACGATGCGCTCGCGCGTGAGCACGGTGCCGGCATGTGCCATAAGCAGGGCGAGGACGTCGAACTCGCGGGCCGTGAGCGCGATGGGCGAGCCGCCGACCGTGACTTCGCGGCGGTCGGGGTCGAGCGCAACCGAGCCCACGGTGAGCGTGGCAGGGGAGGGTGAAGCGGAGGCCTGGGTCGAGTTGCTGGCCGGGGGAATCGCAACGGCGCTCTCGCCCGCGCCGCCCGCCATACCCGCCCTGACGCCGGCGCCGCCAACGCCCGAAGCCGTCCGCACGGCCTCCGAGCGCTTCAGCGCCACACGGATCCGTGCGAACAACTCCTCAATCGCAAACGGCTTGGTCAGGTAATCGTCAGCGCCGGCATCGAGCCCGGCCACCTTGTCCATCACAGCATCGCGCGCGGTGACCATGATCACCGGCACGTCCTTGTGCTTGCGAACACGCCGCAGGACCTCCATGCCGTTGAGCTGCGGCAACAGCACATCGAGCAGAATCAGATCGTAGTCGCGCTCCAGCGCCAGGTCAACGGCGGTGCGGCCATCGGCGGCGTGCTCCACCTGGTAGCCCTCGTGCTCCAGTTCGAGCGTCACAAAGCGGGCGATTTTCTCCTCGTCCTCTACGATAAGGATCCGTGCCATGCGTGCCCCCGTCTGCGATTACTTGTCGTCGTTCAGATTTTGCTTGATGCCGTCCGCGGCATCGGCGGCGTGATCCATCAGGTTGTTGATGCTGCCGGGCACGTCGCCGTCGCTGTCGATACGGTAGCGCATGCCAAAGAACAGACCAATCAGCATCAGCCATATCGTGGCGCCCCAGGCAAACAGGGCGACGATGGGAATCAGGATGGGGATGTTGAGGATGATCGCATCGCGGCGCGTGGCGATAAACTTGGTGTCCAGGCTCAGGCGGAAGAGCTTTTTGAGGTACTCCCACACGCTGTCCATCTTCTTGGAGAAGTCGGTCTTTTCGCTCGACTTTTCGTAGGCGGCCTGCGCAGCGACCATCTCGGCCGAGGGCTCGTCGACCGGCGCGGACTCGGTGGCGGCGTGTGCCGACGTGGTCTGGGTCTTGCCCTGCGACTCGAGCCAAATGATGGCGTCCAGAACGTTGCCGTCGGCGGCGTCGAGCGCGGCCTTGGCGTCGGTATAGCTCACGCTGCACTTGGTGCGGATGGTTTCAACTTTTTCGAGGTCGTCCATGACCTTTCCTTTCGTTCGATGGGCGCGACGCTGGGCGATTTGCCCGGGCGCGAGCGTTGCGTTCGGCGGCCTGCGTTGCGCGGTGCCGCCCCGCCCTTGGTCGAACTCTATAGTGCAGGTTATAGATTAAGCGATTCTTGAGCCAAGATTAACGTTGGATGAGTTTTTGGGTGGCGCGGAGGCGGGCGGGGGCAGAAAAGGCAGGTTTTGCGTGGCGTGAAGGAGGTGCAGTCTGATCTTTGGGACGGCTGACAGCGAGGTCTAATACTTTTCCGAGAAGTGAATGAGTGAAAACGGACCCCCGAAGCATCGACACTTTTCGGGTGCCGTTTCCTGCGGCTTTGATGCCAGAATCCTGCGTTTATGCCGTTGAAAAATGCGGATGCTCCAGGGGTCCAAAAACAGACGTTCACTTCGCGGAAAAGTATTAGACCTCGATAGCAGGGGATGGTGGGCCGATGACAAAGTGGTGGCAGAAAAGGGGTACGCAAAGCACGCCGGTCATAGGGAATCAAAATCACGTTGCAAAAGCATGAGAATATCCTACAATTGCAACATGAAGTACTTTAGCAACATAACGGCGATAAGCGAGCTTTCCGAGAGTGAGGGCGTGTTCACCACAGCCCAGGCGGCTCGTATGGACATCTCTCGAGATGCGCTGGCACACTCATGCCGCGTGGGGCGTCTTGAACGGATATGCCACGGCGCCTACCGGATGTCGGGCACGCAGCGCCGAGACACTGACGAGCTCAACGCTTTTTGGAAACTCACCAATCCCTCCCTTTGCGCGTGGGAGAGAAAACGCCAGTGGGATGGCATCGCCGTGAGCGGTACGACAGCGGCGAACCTACAGCAAATGGGCGATTTCTATCTGTCCCCCTACAGGATGACCGCGCCCATGCGCATCAATACGAGAAACGAATCCCTTTCTTTTGCAAAGCGCGAGATCGCTGAGCAGGACATCGTCTGGCTCGACGGCCTGCCGGTAACTAAACCCGAGCGCACGCTTGTTGATCTTTGCCTCGATTGCGAGGACCCCTCATTAATTATCGATGCCTATAACGACGCGCTTGGGCGAGGGCTCGAGATACAGCGGCTGAAAGATCTTGTAGAGGAGAACTCTAAAACCGCCAAACGACGCGAGTTGATGATGCCCTTGTTGACGGCGCTGAACGAGTAATGAAAAACGGAGGACATGGTGAAGTACAAAACACCTGCCGCACTGGAGATGGCTGTTAGGGATGCCGCAAGAGAATCGCCGATGGATACTAATCGGGCGATCGTCGGTTTCTACTTTCATCGCTTCCTATGTCGCGTTTTTTCAGAAGATGACGGCCGCTTTGTACTCAAGGGTGGCCAAAGCGTCCTGGCGCGAACACTCGATGCGCGTGTCACAAGAGATATTGACTTGGTTGCTCAAGAGGAGAGCCTCGAAGAGGCTGTTGCCGATCTGGCGCGGGCGGCTTCGATTGATCTGGAGGATTTCGTTTCGTTTGTCTTTGATCGTGCAGAGCAGATCAAAAAAGAAGATGAGTATCGGTGTGGTGCGAAGGTGTGGTTCACCCCCTTTATGGGAACCAAGAAGCTGCAGCCAATTTCAATTGACTTGGTAATTGATGAAGTGCGGGGACTTGAGCCTGAGGTTCTTGCGCCGATCGATCGTTTGAATATTGAGGGGCTCCCAGTCTGCGACTATCGAGTATGCCGAGTGGAGAGTGCCCTTGCAGATAAATTGCTCGCAATGGTAGAGATGCATGAGGGCCGTGCCTCTTCGCGAATCAAGGATATAGTCGACATCTTGGTGTACGCGAAAACTTGCTTCGTCGATGGGACTACGCTTGTCGAGAGGGTCGAGAAAGAAGCATCTGCCCGCAAGGTGGCAATGCCGGAAGAGTTCGTGGCGCCTCTCTGGTGGAAACAAAATGGTTCTGCGCAGTACATAAAGATGGCGAGGCAGGCGGGGGTACTTGATCTCGCGGGGAACATTGCTGGGGCAGAAGGGGTCGTCAATCGGTTGTATACACCGTGCTTTAATCATTCGGCGAATGTGCGCAAATGGAATCCTCAGACCACGGGATGGGAATAGGCTAGATAGTTAAGCCGGCGGCAGGATTAGTTCCTGCCGCCGGCTTAAGACGTTTCTACTGCCTATGTATGCGCTACTCACAGGCCTGGTCGACCACCTGAGTAACGGCCTTCTTTGCGGCTTCGAGGTTGCGCTGGGCTTGGGCGACAGCGGCCTCGGCTTGTTTCTTGGCCCTTACGACCTCGGCAAAGCGATTGATGGATTCGCTATACTCGCGCGTACGCGGGTCGAGTGCTGGTGGGACTTCGATCTCGAACAGATCGGTAGGGCGGATGGCGTGGCTGTACTGATTGTCGGACAATACCTGCAAAACTATGGACCCATGGCCGTCGGTGAGGTACGCCGCGACCATCTCTGCATACACCATGCGCTCCTCGTCGGTCATCGTTGGAATCGCCGGGCGAATGGCGGTGGTGTTGTGCGAGGCAACTAGATGCTGCTTTGCATCATCGATGCCGACCACAAGTAGGTTCGACGCGCCGTAACGACCGAGTATGCGCGGCATGACGATATCGCCGCAACGAAGCTCGTAACGAGCCAACACGTCTGGACTTACCTTTACAGGTTCGGAATCCAGCTCCGACGCGCCTTCCGCAACATCCTTGGGCAGCAAATAGCCGTTGCGGAAATCCTGAGATGAAATGCGGCGCACCTCGACAGCGTCGATGTCATCCGAGGTGGTGCTGTCTCGGGGCATAAACGGCACCACGCGCATAAAGCTGTCGCCGAGCGTTGCGCTGTAGTTTTGAGCTACGGAGATCAGGCCAACCCTGCCTTTGGAGAGCGCGGCGTGGTGTTGGAGTAGCTTGCGCGTTTCGAGCTCGACGGTTTCAATGGAAACCGTTTTGCGTGAGTCGCACTCGATGCCGCTCCAGTCAGGGGAGAAAGCCAAGGGAAGATTGGGGTAGCGAGCCCCGTCGGCAAACCGAAGGCGTGGCATGGGCGTGGCGGCATTGCGGAATGAAACGCTGCGATTTCCCGTCGACAATACAATAAGTGCGTACATGCCGTGCATCGGAGATTCGGCGAGCGGGTGATATAGGACGCTTTCGACGAGCCCCTCGCGCAACAGAATCGCGCGTGCCTGCTCGGCGTTGTCCAAAGACTCGAACGGCAGCAGTACGGCGGCTCGAGTACGACCGGAGAGGGCTAGTGCATACAGGCACCAGAGATAGGCCTCCCAATCGCAGAAGCCCAGGTAGCCAGGCTCCAGATCATTAATGAGCGCCTCACATGCGCTGTTGATTTCGCGAAAACGTTTGCGAACGCAAGCTGTGGCATCGATAAACACCGGCGCCGCGTTGTCATTGCCCGTGTTCTGCTTGCCGGGCTCAAGTTCGCAAATATTAGGTACGCCGTTGCCGTTCAGCCTGAAGCATTCACGAAGCGCCTCGCAGCCGATGGCGCCAGGTAGGCGAACGGTGAGTAGGCGGCTGCCTTGTTCTAGGTTAAGCGCGCGCGAGAGGGCGGCGGCGGTGAGACGTGGCAATGATGTTGTTTCACGCATGTATAGAGCCCTTTCTTCTTGGTGGGCTATATAATAGCAGAAAAATTTAAAAATTTCTAATGACGAGAACAGCCTACTGTGCTATCCTCGAAGCAATCCAAAACCAACTCAATACCAACTGCTTGATGCAATCGCTACACAGCCTTTAGGCAAACCGCGCTATCAAGCAGGGTGATTTCACTAACGAAGCTGCAGGTTAGGTCGATTGTCATCATCCATACCTCAGAGCATTCTAAAACTTAGAACAGACTTACACCAAACACCCGAAACCGGATAGAAAGAAACATTCATGAAGAAACGGGACAACATCTACGAGGCATTCCTCAGTGCGATCGACGAGGATCTCCGCGACATGTGCGAAATGAACGGAAAGGTAGAACGGTCTCTTCCGTGTCCGTACTGCGGCGAGAAGAACGTCGAGCGCCTGGCCAAATCGCTCGTTGGCGTGCTGGAAGAGCGCTCGCCCGATATTCCCGGGCTGGTGCCCGAGCAGTATCGAGCCGATGTACACGAGGCCCGCGAACTTTTGACTGCCGCGACACTCGCTTTGCTGCCACTGTATTTTCCCCCGCGCGATAGCCGCATAGGCAGTGTAGCGACTGTGGTGAGTATGTTTAGGCACGGGCGTACTGCGGACTTTAAATCGGCTGGTGTTCTCTTGTTCGAGGAAGTTGCGACAGGGATGAAGTACAGCACCAAGCAGGGTGCCTATATCCCGTCCTCCTTCGTGCGCCATACCGATGGCAGAAAGCCATGCGACCGGCTGCACCGCGATGGATCGCGTGGCTTTACGGCGGATGAAGATGATGCCGTCATGTTTTATAAGCGCTACCTCAAGGTGCAGCGACGCGTGTTCGATACGAGTCCGCGTTTCAACTTTGAGTTATGCGTCAAACGCCCGTTTGAGGCACTTTTGGACGAACGACACACTTTTTATTACATGGAGGAAAAGATGGAAATCGATTTGACCAACAAAGTACACGGACTCGAAAATCGCTATCTCCTCAATATCAAGCATCATAAAGATTACGACCTGCTTGACAAGCTGATGATCCATGCACTGCTTGCGTACCTGGGCGACACAACGGTCTCAACTGCTGCTCGCGAGAGTTATCTGGCGCAGGCCGAGCGCCTGATCGGTCACGCGACCAAGTCGCCGCACTCGGCACAGCTCAATGAGGACGACGGCGACGATCGCATTGCTTAACAACCACTAACGCCACGGACAAGAAAGGGGTCACGCCATGCCAGTCATCAAGATGTACGGCTACGAGGCCGCGCAGCAAACGGAGTATCAGACCAAGAAGTGGGCGACTAAGGAGGAGATGCGGGCACTGTCGTCCGGCGATGAGCAGCGCGACGTGATCCTGGCGCAGGGTGCCACGGTGGCGTTCTACGAGGACGACAAGCATTGGGAGACGAGTGTGTCCAACAATGTTTTTGCCTTTGGAGGTACCGGCAGCGGCAAAACGGCGAGTTTCATTTTGCCCAACCTGCTCAATCACCACGAATGCTGTTATGTGGTCACAGACACCAAGGGTGAGCTGCTGCGCCGTACGGGGAAAGGCTTTGAAGAGGACGGCTACGAGGTAACGGTTCTCGATACTGTTAATCCCGAGCAGTCGGCCGGATACGACCCTCTGCGTTACGTGATGGATGTCGAGGATATCCCCACCACAGTGGCGGCAATCATGGAGGGGGTCGATCCTGACGGCCGTAGCCTTAGGTATGATCCGTTCTGGAATAACGCGAGCGATCTGCTGCTTCGAGCGATTGTTGGAATCCTGTTCCTCCTGGAGACCCTTGCCGGCACCCTTACGCCGGGTGAGGACCCCAATGCCCCGCGCCGCTACCTTAAGATGAACAACGTCTTTAAACTGGCTGCGCTCATCAAGGTTACGGGAGATGGTGAGGGGCGATTCCCGTTGGACTACCTTGTAGAAGAGGTGGAGTCCAGGGAGTTTCTCGATAAGTTTGGTGCGGAGAACGCTGATCTGTATGGCGTTGAGCAGTATCGCGATTTTCGAGGTGCGGCAGATAGGACGCTTAAGAGTATTCTGATCACGCTCAATGCAACTATCTCGCGGCTTAAGACGCCTCAGCTCATGCGCGTTTTTGAGAATGACGAGATGCGTCTTGATCGTATTGACGAGGGCAAGCGCATGATCGATCTTAAGGTGAGCGACAACGATTCGGCTAATGCATGGCTTGCGAACGTTGCCCTTAAGCAGCTGTTTAACCTTGCCCAGCGCCGTGCCGATGCCAGCCCCAGCGGCCATTTGCAGCGTCGCGTGCAGTTTGTGCTCGATGAGTTTCCCAATGTGGGCCGCATCCCCGATTTTGAGCGCAGCATTGCGACTGTGCGCAGTCGCGGCATTAGCTTTTTGATGTGTGCGCAATCGCTGAGCCAGCTCGATGTCGTGTACGGCAAATCCACGGCGCTTACCATCCTCGATAACTGCGATAGTTTGGTCTATATGGGCGGCGGCAGCAACATCGCGACGCAGAACTACATAAGCGAACTGTGTGGCGAGTCGGTTTTGGGCACCAAGTACGTGGGCGCCGAGCGCACTGCCGTAGATGTGCGCGGTTGCGTGATGACCCCAGGCGAGGTTGGGCTTATGCCCCGCACCGATTGCCTGGTCAAGGTGACCGGCATGCGTCCCTTCCGCGCCAAGAAGTACTTTTGCGCCGATCATCCCAATGCTGCCAAGTGGCTGAGGGATTAGCCCTTGCAGCTTTGTGTACCCCATCTTGCATGTTTTGTCGCACGGCTTCCGTTAGTCGTAAGCCGTGCGGTCCAGTTTTTGCCTCCTTACCGATTCCGTTTAGAAGGGAATTGCCATGCCCGTTATGTATCGTGAGCCCAGCATCATAAAGAAGTCCAAGGACGGCCGTGTTGCCGCTGTCGATATGGCAAGCGAACTGCTCAACAGCCGTGTGCTGCTGCTGGAGGGCGAGGTCAACGATGCGACCTGCAACGGCCTTATTAAGTCCATGCTGGTGCTGGAGCATCAAAGTGCGACCGAGCCCATCACCCTCATCATCAACAGCCCGGGCGGCAGCGTCACGGCGGGGCTGGCGCTCATCGACACCATGCAGTCGCTCGATTGCCCCGTGATCACGGTGGGCGAGGGCGTCGTGGCCTCGATGGCCGCGGTGATCTTGGCCTGCGGCGACCACCGTCAGGTGTACCGCCACACGCAGGTGCTCATCCACCAACTGATGGGCGGCATGGGCATGGCGCAGCAGACCGATATCGAGATCGTGGCCCAGCATACAGCGGCCATGCGCGCCGAGCTGGACGAGCTGCTGGCCGAGCATGGCAACCTGAGCGCCCAGGAGTTCCACGAGCTCACCGAGCGCGACTGCTGGTGCAACGCCAGGCGCGCTCTGGAGCTGGGCCTGGTGGACGAGGTGATTGCGCCCAGCAAGAAGGCGCTCTAGCGGGGCGCATGCCTTACAAGTACGTTGTGCAGGGCGAACAAGTGCGTAAATTCACAGCCAGAAAGAGGTTGAACATGAACAGGATTTGGGACGTCGATGGCATTGAGTGGGAAGACCTGCCCACCGTGAGCGACCTGCTGTGCGCTGCGGACACAAAGATCCTGGCGCGTGAGGTTGCCCTTCGATACGGCGGCAAGCCGGACGGCCGCGGCCGTGGCGATAGCGAACGCAGCCTAAAGCGCGCCCGCCGCAAGGTCAAAAAGCTGCGGAAGATGGATCCCGAGCCCAGCGACAAGATCATCCTGTTGCCCAAGCATGTCATCAATCGTCGCGATGCGGGCCACGGTTTTGGCTATTACGACGTGGGGCCGTGCATCTTTATGCGCGACGGCGTGCAAAGGCTGGGGGAGGACGCACTCGCCAATGTGCTTCCGTGGGAATTGATCCTGATGGATGATGAGTCCGCGAGCGAAATGCTGGGCTTTCGCGTATGGCTCGAAGGCGAGTGGGATCTATGCGAACGTTATCGCTTTTTGGCCGTGGTGTGTGTTCGCATGCTGAACAACATCCGGGCGCAAAAGGAGCTGCGCAAGTTCCTCGAGCAGGGCGATGCGGCCTGCGATATGGACGAGGACGATGTAGTTGAGGACATTCGCCGCGACGTGCTGTATCCCGAGGAAGTAATTAACGCCAAACTCGGCGGCTATTGGGACGCGAGTTTGGGACTCAACCTGCCCTGGAAGGACGAGCATCGGCAGACTTGCACGCGGATTGACAGGGCTATCGATGACCTGTTTGCCGAGGAAACGAAGCGCTGCGCTGCGGAGCTTGGGAAGAAGCTCGAGCGCGGGTATGAGGAGCGCGGGGAGTTACTGAACGGGATGTCCTTGTGAACGGTTGCCGACGGTCCGATAAAAATCTGTCCGGACGAAATGATAGAACGATAGCGTAAATAGCATCTGCACTTTAAGGAGTTAACAATGGGAATCGCCTATAAGGAACTGTTTCGTGTAAACCGTCCTATCTGTGGGCCTGGACCAGGAGGTTTCTTCATTAAAAGATTCAAGGAAGGCGGCTACAGTGAGGCTGAATTGCTCGATTTAATTTCGGGAGTGGACTTTTCTCTTGGTGAAGTGGATGAGGACATTAGCCTGAAAAAGAAATGCGAAATAGTCGAACAGGCGGTGAGTGGGGTGCATTATACGAGTTGGGCCCCCAGCGTGATCAGCATGATCATCTCACTTACGGTCGGAGGGTGTCTGTCTGCATGGGCGGGCAACAATTCAATCGCTGCCGGGGTTTTCGTGACGCCATGCCTGATTGCCTTGGGAATATATGCATGGTTTCGTTTATGCTTTGAGCGAAATCAAACGGTACTGTTGGGTGCGCTGAACCACATAAAGACACTTCAGCCGTAGTTGCATGAAATCGCCGATCGCCTGCCGTGGGCCCTCGGGACCGCCCTCGCGGCGCCCTTCCCGCTCTTTCCGGACATGGCGTCCTCCGATCTCCCGGGGCCGGCCGACCCGGCCCTCAGGGTATCGGATTCCCAAATTCATCCGTACATGTACGGATGAATTTGGGAGGTGTTCGGATGAAGTTGATATTCAAGGGGTGCGGCAGTTGGCAGGAATCTCAAGCGCCCAACCGCCAATCTCCACATTTCTTTGCTAAACTAGCTTTGCGCGGGAAACCGTGCATAGTTCGGGAGCATGTCCCCCAACTGGATCTAGGTTCGGATGCCGTTGCCCGGACTATTGGTGAAGGTTGGGGGACTTCCTACTTTCCATAGCGCAAGAAGTCGTAGATGCGGACGCACTTCCGATAATGCGAATCTTTCAACAGAGCCCTCTTCTTGGCAGGGTCGTTTCCCACGTCAGCCAGTGCCCGCTTCAGCAACGCTTCCAAGTCGTCGACGTCCATCTCTTCCTCTGAAAGGCACGGGATGAACGCGAACGGGCTCTTTGGCGCGCATGCATTCGCAAGGCCCTTTATGCTCAGCGACCCTTCGAATCTGCGACGAGTCGCAGGCATCGATTTGCGGAACGTTTCGCTTCGATAGCTATCAATCGAGGTGAGCGTTGGGAGATAAGTCGCTATGTCCTTACCGACCTCTCCACCGAGTCCGCGCGTGTACTTGAAGACAGGCATGTTGTTGGGCCGTTGGCGCACGTACATGTTGAGGTAGTTCTCGACGATGAACTTTGGGTCATAGCGAAGGTTATCGAGCACGATGTCCTCGAAGATATCTTCAGGTGAAATCGGCTTTCCGATGCTACTTGGTGACACCGACAGGCCGATGACGATCTTCTGGTCCGGGTCAAGGTCGTTGAGGACATTGTCTATCCCTGAGACGATGATGTCGGAACTCGGGTCGATGTGCTCCGCAAGCCTGAACACGCTGCCCCTCAACTCGCGGATAAATCGCGTGCTATACATTTTCCGGAAGCTGCGCATCGCATCGTAGATCGACTCGAAGTCATCCGTGGTGATCTTCGTCATCGAAAGCGTACGGTCACCGAAACTCATAGCAATCTCGCCAACAGAGGTGTCGGTTGCGTGCTGAACGAAGATGAGCCGCTTGCCCAGCCGTTTGAGCTTGTCATCTGGTAGGCATTCGCAGATGTCACCCAGTATCGACCTGATGTTCTCGTCTTGAATCGAATAACCGAGGAAGATGACGGGATACTCGACGAAGAGGGTGAGCAGCTTCGCCGAGAGATACTTCCTCTTCTGCGCGAACTCCGCATAGTCAGCGCTGGTCAGGACGATGCTTCCCGCCCTCGAGACTGAGCCATGGATCTTGTATATCTCCTGAGAGAAAGCCTGGTCAGAGAACAGGAGGTCGCTTTCTCCGACGTAGGTCGTGAAACCAGGGAATAGGGTCTCACACATACAGTCATAATTCGTGGTGATGATGCCGGCAACTTTTTCCCTGCCCGCCTTCGCCAGCTTCTCAGTTTCGGCGCTCTCGACGAGACGAGCTCTCGCGATCTTATCTGCGACGTAGATCTTCATGGGCGAAGCGTCCCCGGTAAGCTCGTCACTGTGATCTTCGCGGAAGGCAGCGAATTCATCCGATGCAAAGAGCTCGTGGTTTACTTCGCTTTCCATGAGCGTGGCAACGTACGGCAGTTCGGACTCGACCTCGCCGTTCTGGACAGCAATCTTCGCCTGGCTCTTGAAGCGCGCGAAGGCATATGGGTCGTCAAGCACCTCGGCGCAGATATCCGAAAGCAGCCCCTCCCATCCCGGCGTGCCGCAGTAACGACGGGAGAGGCCAGAGCCGATGAAGAGAAACGGATAACGCCCGGCATCATCAACAGCTTTGTGGATTATCGATTTGATTCTCTCGTCCATAATCTTTCCTCCTGTACCAATCGACATGCTCGTGAAATGTTATCCCACCAACTTCGGCGAGTGCGGGCTGAAAGCATCGTTGCCGTTCTGCCCGTCGACCAATCCGCACGCGAGACTCAGCGGCACAACTGCAGCGTTCTCGACCTCCACGCTAAGCACGTAGTGGAAGTCCGCCCCCTGGCTCCCACGATTCCGCTCGTAACCAATGGCGGCCAGCCGGTCGGCTAGTTCGTCTCTCGAAACCAGCTCGTTAGCCTTCACCTTGCAAAGCATGGGTTCAAGTTCGTAAGTGTTTGTCTCGCTGATTGCGTTCCTGTAGAAGCGGAAATGGGTCGTACGAAAGAGATCTTTATGATGGGAGTACACGTGCCCGTCCTTAATGGCGTAGAAGTAGAAAAGGAACTCACCGCCCTCGTTTAGCCTGCCGCTACTTTCAAGGAAGCGGTAAATTTGTGGCGCTACAACGGAGAGCCGATTACGCTTCCGAAGCGATTTGCCCCACGAGCTGAGTTTATTGAATACCACAACGATATGATATTTAAAGGGTAATTGGACTATCTCCCGACCAAACGAGGATTCGGATTGGCTTGCTGAAATGTGGCAGTGCCCTGTTCTAAGCAACGTATTTGCGATAGAGTCGCGCGGGAACGGTGCTCGGGGCCGTTGCACCAGTAGCAAATTACTTATATCGAGCGATGTGATGCTGCGATTTCGGAAATGCTTGCCTGGTTGTGGCGCCGACTTCGAAAAGCTGGTTTTTATTTCCATTACAGCTGAAACAGGCCGTCAAAATTCATGGAAGATCTTTTCGATAGTAATGGATGAACTGAGGAGGTTTGTCTGGAGGGTGGATCGAGGTTCAAGATTGTTGCGCTCTGAAACGTTTCAGCTGAGGTCGGAGAGCGATCGCATGAGTCGATTTATATTTCGGCAGCGTTGCATCCATAGAAGAGAGAGGGATGCGTATTCGTTTGGCAGCGAGGGCGTGAGTGGGCGGGAACTTCGTGGCGTACAGCAATAAGGCTATACCTAAAAGCCTTTGTGTTGAACGGGTTTTCGCGGGAGCGGAGGGTGCGTGCCGCGAGGGACGGTCCGCGGCACGACCGACCCGGCGCGGCATCCGGAGCGGACGCGGATGCGGCGCGGACGGCCTCTGACGGGCGAGCATGCGACAGTGGTTGCCCTGCTGGGCGGCAATAAGCTCGAATCGAGCACGAGCGATTCTTGTCCGGGCGAAGCGTTACAACTGGATTTGTTCTGTTGCCGACTGATCTTGAAGCATGTTGGAAGAAACGAAATTATAATTATTTATTTGTCTGTATCTATCGAAATGGAGACCGAGCGCGTGGAAAACGAGAGGAACATAACGGCAGTTGACCTTTTCGCCGGCTGCGGCGGAATGTCCCTCGGCTTCGAAAAGGCTGGCGTCAATGTTGTGGCTGCCTACGACAATTGGGACGCTGCCATTGATGTCTATCGCGCTAACTTCCAGCATCCTGTTTTCAAAAGGGATCTCTCCGACGTTTCCGTATCCGAGGAAGTTGCCGGCTTCGCTCCGGATATCATCATCGGCGGGCCTCCTTGTCAGGATTTCTCGCAGGCCGGCAAGAGATCCGAGGATGGTGGGCGCGCAATCCTCTCTGTTAGATATGCCGAGATCATCGCGAGGTGCAAGCCTCGCTTCATCGTTATGGAGAACGTCCCACGCGTTCGAACGAGCAAATCCATGGAAGCGATTCGGGCCACCCTCAAAGCGCAGGGTTATGGCTTGAGTGGGCGAGTGATGGATGCAAGCCTGTGCGGGGTCCCCCAAGCTCGCAAGAGATACTTCTTGATCGGATGCCTTGGGGCGCCCGACGGGTTCCTCGACCCATATCTTGAGAAGGGCCTTTCTGACCATCAGATGACAATTCGTGAGTATCTCGGTAACGAGCTTGGAATTGATTACTACTTCAGAATTCCGCGAAGCTACACGAGGCGGGCCATCTTCAGCATCGACGAGCCCTCGGTCACTATTCGTGGTGTGGACAGGCCGATACCGCCGAACTACAAGCTTCACCCCAACGACGCGGCGGACCTCAGTCAAGCCCGGTGCTTGACTCCAAAGGAACGCAGTAGGATCCAGACTTTCCCGGAGTCTTTCAAGTTCTTTGGGAGTAAGACGGATATCAACCAGATGGTGGGCAACGCCGTACCGGTAAACCTTGCCACCTACGTTGCACGAGCGCTACTAGAGTACAGGAGGGATGTGAGCGATGGACTGCGTTGATCTTTTCTCGGGATGCGGCGGTATGTCGCTCGGATTCCAGAATGCGGGCTTCAACATAAAGGCGGCGTTTGATAACTGGCAGGCGGCTGTCGACATCTATTCGGCAAACTTCGACCACCCGGCATTCAAATACGATCTTTACGATGCGGAAGCGGTCCCGAAAATTGAAGAGTATTCGCCGTCGATGATAATCGGTGGCCCCCCTTGCCAGGACTTCTCCATTGCGGGCGCCAGACAGCGCGGCAAAAGGGCCAATCTCACCATCCGATATGCTGAGATAGTTCGGGACGTCAGACCCGAGTGGTTCGTCATGGAGAATGTTTACAATATCGAGCGGATGGACGTCCTGCCCGAGGCGCTGGAAATATTCCGCAATGCTGGATACGGTCTCACGAGGCGCGTCCTCAACGCCAGTCTATGTGGTGTGCCTCAGATTCGCAGGCGCTTTATCCTTGTCGGTCATCTTGGTGATAAAGATGACTTTCTCGGCGAACTCTTGGATTCAAGGCTGAGCGACAAGCAGATGACCGTCAGGGATTACCTTGGCGATTCGCTCGGCACGCAATACTTCTACATGCATCCACGCAACTTCCAGCGTAGGGGCGTCTTCACGATTGACGAGCCAGCGGTAACGGTACGAGGCACCAACCGTCCGATACCGCCAGCATATAAGAGGCATCATGCCGACAAGGCTGATATTTCTGAAGGTGTGAGAGCCTTAACATACAAGGAGCGCAGCTATCTGCAAACCTTCCCCGAAGAGTTTGAGTTTGTCGGGTCCAAGACAGACATTGAGCAGGCGATTGGCAATGCCGTGCCAGTTAAGCTTGCTGAGTACGTTGCTAGATGCATAGCTGACTATGCAGCAGATTAATTGTGGTGGTTGCCATGTCCTTTGTCGATGAATGGAATTTGAGCTATCCCATTCCGAATTCTATATATAGCGAGAATACGCTATCCGTTCGCGGGAGAACAGTTGGACAAGGTGGTGCTGGACAGTACGAACTCAAAGGTTCAGGCTCTCTTGCAAACGGGGATACGCTGACTGCAGTTGACATTATCGGACACGCAATCATCTTGGAAGTAGTCGTACCCTCTACTGGGCAAGTTGTCTCCCTTGGCACGCGTTATCCCGTTGCAAAAAAAGGCGGAAAAGTACGTGTGCAAATACAAGGAGACGGGGCAAAGCGTCCAAATGTCGGCAACTTGTTTGCCGCACTGCTGTTGTTGCCAGTGACGGGCAAAGTAAACGATTCATCGCCGTTGCAAGAGGACGGTTTTGCGGAAAGGACATTCTGGATGGATGCAGCCGAAGTAAAGCCTGTGGGCGTCTCCGAAGATGCATATATCTTGGAGCTAACGAAACTCTTCTTCGCCACTGGAAGCAGATACAAAGACGGGCAGTTTTCGGGTGCGATAGATTACGACTACAAGTCGAGAATTGACGATCTTATTGCCCTTTGCAATCGCGGATGCAAGATGAGGGCTGGTAGCCTGACCACGGCATTCAAGTATTTCGCTGACGTTTACGCAGGGAAACTTGAGTTTGATTACAGCGTGGCTGAGTTCATGCGAAACCTCATAGCGAGCCAATTGATTGCCGAAGAGGGCATCGACTACGAACAAGGCGATGACGTGCTGCCCGCAATGCATCAACTAATCGACCTTGCTGCAAAGAATTCATCGAAAGCATCAAGCAGAGAGAAGAGGACTTTTCAGCTAAACAACCTTCCAGCTGAATTTAAAACCGACTTCTCCAGGCGCTACATCACGTCACTACTGGCAAAGCCCTTTGTCATCCTTGCTGGCAACAGCGGAACAGGCAAGACGCGGATTTCCAAGCGTTTTGCAAAGTACCTTGAGGTCTTGGATGAAGACGGGGAGCCAAACTGGTTGCTCGTCCCGGTCGGTGCCGACTGGACCGACAACACCAAGGTGCTGGGCTTCTTCAACCCGATTGCAGACGGCGGCAAAGGCGCGTACGAAGAGACCGGCATACTGAGACTCATCGAACGGGCCAACGCTAACCCCGAGGTTCCGTATTTCCTCATCCTCGACGAGATGAACCTGAGCCATGTCGAGCGGTATTTCTCAGACTTCCTCAGCCACATGGAGACCATCGGCGAGGATAACCTCATCGTGCTTGATGGGTACGGCGATGGCGGTGCTGACAGGCTGCCCTATCCGCAGAACCTGTTCGTTGTCGGCACCGTGAACATCGATGAGACCACTTACATGTTTAGCCCCAAGGTGCTCGACAGGGCAAACGTCATAGAGTTCAAGCCGTCGAAGGCCGAAGTCCTCGCAGGGTTCAAAGCCATCGAGGATGCGCCGGACGTTGCCGTCGCAGCTTCCGGCGTCCCCCAGGCTTTTCTGCGTCTCGCCAAGGACATATGGGAGGGAGCCAATTACATCAGCGAAGATGATGCTAACGCCATCTTCGAGAAGTTCGGCAAGCTGTATGAAGAGCTGGAGAAATGCGGCTATGAGTTTGCCTTCCGCACCGTGCGCGAAGTGCGAATGTACGTTAATGCCGCGCACGAGCTTGACGGCGAGAACTACGAACTCGAGCGTTCTGTCGATGAGCAGATTGTCCAGAAGGTGCTGCCGAAGCTCCATGGTAACAAACGTGAGATCGGCAATCTGCTTAAAAGCCTGAAAGACATATGCGATGGCGAGCTGAGCTCCGTTAAGATAAGCCAGATGGCAGCGAAACTCGATAACGTGCAGTATGCGAGCTTCATCTAGCCTATGGACGGCAGCATCGGCGCAATCCGCTTTGCAGCGGATGGAAGAACAATAGCCAGGCTCTACCAGAGCGGTGCGCATGACCGAGTCGATTGGGACGAGGAACAGCAGACCGGGCTAACCGGGCTGACGTGTTTCGGTCTCAAGCCGGAAGCATCCCAGAATGGCGCTGGTTCAACACCAGCCTTCGCCGTCAAGGACGGTCTTGACGGGAGTCCCACGCTTCGAATCAACGAAACCACATGTTATGTGCTCGAATACGAGCGGACCCCTGATGGTGGCCTGCATCCTCGCGCCTCGTTCCAAAACGAAGGCAAGAATATCAGGTGCGACAGAAACGGCAATAGTGTCACCTTCCAGTTCGTGAACTATCTCGGGCGTTCGAGGATTCGATTCGGCGAGGAAGCTGATGCGCCGATGCTACAGTTCGAAGTCGTCCCGCTCAAGATTGGCTATGAAGACGATTACATCGAGCTCACCGAGGAGCTTGCCGCAAGGTGCGCTGCGCTGCTCCTTGACTACTCGGGCTCCACGTCGAACGTTTACAAGCAAGCCGACGAGAATCGCGAGACGCTGCTTGAGCAGTTCGTCTTCCTGCGGCAGTTCTGCTACGAACCGAACCTCCAAGCCCTCTTCGAGGCGATAAAGAGGAACCCTGATAGGACGCTGGATCACGAGGACGAGCTGCGGTCGGTTGGGGCTGGCATGCCGTCCCGGAGGTTTTATACGAACCCCTTCTCGAACAGCCGGATGTGGACGCGCTTGAACTGCGGCGGCGATGCGGGAGGCGTCTACCTCCCCCAGATGGTCAGCGTCACGCGCAAGTACGACCTGCTCGACACGCCCGCCAATCGGTTTGTGAAATTTGCCCTGCATGAGATTGACCGGATCTGCACCTCTCTGATGACTGTCCTGGATGCCGAGAAGGGCGATACTCGGCAGACGGAGTGTTATCGCGAAGCCGCCGCGCTGCACGCCATGCTGGATACGATACTCAGCGACGCCTTCTTCGACGATGTCGGCACCCTGCAGATGATGCCTCAGAACAACCAGGTGTTGCAGAAGCGCGAGGGATACTCGCAGATCTTCTTCGCATATTCCATGCTCGATATGGCGCTGCAGCTCGACTGGAAGGGCAAGGATGACATCTACGAGGGCGAATCGAAGAATGTGGCCCTCCTCTACGAGTACTGGATCTTCTTTGAGCTGTACGACATCGTAAGGGGGATCGAGGGGTGCGAGCCGATAAGCACCGATGACCACCCATTTATCGGGACGAATCCCGACGGTGGGCTGTCAATATCCCTCAAGCAGGGCGTACGCTCCTGCCAGTCATTCCAGATTGCGCAGTGCGGCGCGAAGGTAAACCTCTACTACAACCGCACCTTCTCGCCCCGTGACTTTCATGCCACTCGTTACGAGGGTTCGTACTCGAGACCGTTCAGACCCGACTACACGCTCGCGATATTCCCGGATGCTTATACAAACGAGCGAGCCGCAGTGCAAGATGGAGCTGTTGCATTCGTCCACTTCGACGCCAAGTACCGCATCACCGACTTGACGGGGCTTGTCGGCAAGGATGTGGGCACCGAGGAGGCAGAGCGCGAGGAACTTAACGAGGAGAAGGCGGCCTCCACCACGAACACCTACAAGCGCGGTGACCTGCTGAAGATGCACACGTACAACGACGCGATACGGCGCACGGTTGGCAGCTACGTGCTTTATCCGGGGTCGGGCGAAACGGGCGAGAAGGGCCAATTCCGGCTCTTCGAGGAGATTTTGCCGGGTGTCGGCGCTTTCGCCATGAAGCCGAGCATCAGCAGGACGGCAGAGAATGCGTTGCGCGATTTCATAGAGAAGGTCATCGGCGAGAACACGGCAAGCAATACGCGGCTGAACCGGCTGAGCTACTTCACCGAAATGGTTGTGGCTGAGCCTCCAAGCGCGGGCAAGACGGATAGCGACTCCTACGGGCATGGTGGCGAATCGTTCGTGATTGGCTACATTCGAGGGGACTCTCCCGATGACTACTATCACTTTCTCGAAAGCAGCGGCAGGCTCCGCAAGGGCGGGCGCTTTCTCTTCTACTTCTATGCCATTAAGGACGGGCATGTCTACTCGCACCATAAGGATCTCTTCCGCACGTCGTGGTTCCGCTTCTATCGGAACGCCATAAGCCAGACGAACACCTACGAGATCGAGCCTGTGGCGTGTCGCATAACCTCGAATGAGCTGGTTTCGAGGGACGAGCTGGCCGACCGCCTGGCCGACCTTGGCTACGTGCGGGATCGTGGGAATCAGGGTGCCGACTTCTACTATGTCCTGTCCGTGCGGGTGGAAGATGACGCGGCAGAACCCTTAAGCCTGGGGCGCAGGGCGGTGGATGAACAGAACGGCAACGATGCGTTCAGCCCCCACTCGCCAAAGATTGTTGGGTGATCATCTGGTCATTTTCAGAGTAGCGGTAACACCTACGGGCGCGCGAGGGGCAACGCATGAGGCCAATCGTCTACAACGGGGTTGACCTGTCGGGCGTGTGCTCTGCCGAGGTCATCGAGAAAGTTGCCCTGCCCGTGGAGGCGGAGACCCTGGCGGTGCCGAGGCGTGCCGGCGCACTGCTGGTGGCGGGGCGGCTGTCCCCCAGGCTAGTGCGGGCGCGGCTGTTCATGGACACCCGCCCGCGCCTTCAGGACGATGTTCGGCGACAGGGACGACGCAGCGGCGCTGCCACGTCGCGCAGGTAGCGGAGGAGGGTTGCTCCCAATGGCCCGCGGCGTCCGCGCCCCGGTGCCACCCCGTGACCGGCGGCTTCGCTCGAAGCCGCTACATCAGGCTCGTTCCCGCTTTTCCGGGTCATATCCCTTCGTATACACGGTAAAGCTAAGGCTATCTATCGTGCCGGTGCTGTAGACGCATGCGTCGGGCGCGCTCCGTGTGCCTTGGGCGGTCGGGTCGGTCGAGACACAATCGTCCCTATCTATTCCAAGCAATGGAATGGGCTTTGCCACCTGGTCGGCGCTATTAATTTGCGCAATGATCTCCAACAACTCGTATAACTTGATAAGCCATGAGCTGTATGGGTGCTCGCCGGGTCCCTTGTGCTTCAGCGTGCACTTTGATTGCGGGCTTTCGGCGAGCTGGCTCAAGCGTTCAAAAAGCGCCGGGTACTCGGCTTCGGGAAACTCGACTTGTACATACTGTATGCCATTGAGGATGAATCCGTACCACAGTACGGGGTATGGAAAACCGTTCCTATCTGGTCGCCTGATTTTTGTCCTGCAATTGGGCTGGTTGACGATAGACAGCCATGCCGCATAGAGCTCGTCGGAAATTAGGTCGCTCGCTTGGTATGTTGGGCCAAGACCATCGAGAACAAAATTGCCAAGGCTGTCAAAATAGTGGGCACAATCCGTTAAACCCTTTTCGTATGCCGTGTCGGCTTTTCTCCGTATATTGAGTGCGACGTCGCGGGGTGATTTGCGACCAAGATGTTTTTTGGCGTTGTGCCGCGGGTTGCAATAGAGCTTGGTCGCCGCGTTATATCGATCGCAGTACTTGCTGTTAGGGCCGGTCGGAAAAAAGAGCGAACCACAGGTTTGGCATGTTATCGGCATAATGCCGCACAGCAGCAGCTCGTGGAGGATGCGGGCATAAAGGCTTGCAAAGGAACATTCCTCTTCGGTGAAGTAAAGCTCTCCTGCCTTTGCAATAACAGCTTGAAGCCTTACGAGCCTATTGAGGTTTTCCTGGTCGTTAAGCTCTGCATACGTATGGAAGTCTCCATTTGCGTAGATTTGGTTCTCGCGCATAGCCTCGAGATAGTTCTTGCGAAACGCCTGCATAAAGGGGGCGCTATTCATGCGTTTTATATCGCTCAAATGTTCTTCGAGCTTTTGAGCCGTTTCGTTTCCGGGCAAGTGCTTTTTGGCTGCGTATGCAAAAGCGTCGCCAAAGCGGATGATTGCCGGCAGCTGATTATCGAATAATCGAAATTGTCGCGGGTCGCTTGTTTTGATGGCGGCTGGGAAAAACTCTTCGTTTTGCGCGAGCAGGCTAGGTGCCTCGGTGTTTTTAAGCAGCGGGGCAAGCTCCAGACATTCCTGATAAAAAACAATGAGAAGCGCTCGAAAGAGATCGGTATTGGTGCAAACGCAAGCTGTTTCTATCTGCGAGTTGACCTTTGGATAGTTGTCTCTTGGATTGTCGCGTTTATACGGCACCGGTTCTGTTAGCCCGGTCTTGCCGTTGGTAGTTGTAATGTCCATGTCGTTCGACACGAGCTTGAGATAGGAGCTGAAGAGGGACGCCATTTCTTGCTTATTGAGTTGGGCCGATGTCGTGATCACCGCGCGGTACAGGCGGTTGATTTCTTTGCACTCAATAGCGTTGTTGTTCATCCAGCAGCTGTAATAGCGATAGTCGGGAATCGCTGTGATGTTCATGACACACTGCCTGCAGACATTTTCAAGGAGATACCTGGCCATGCCAGATATCTCTCCGTGTGCATGGCGCGTAATGGCTTTATCGAATATCGGAGCAAAGAAATCGAGGTCGCGTTCCTTTTGTTTTTGAAGGTTGACTTCGATTTCGGCTTCGTTCAATTCTGCTTGCGCGGACTCTTGGTCGGAATCGTCTGGATCGAGCCAGTCGTCATGGTCTGGTTCGGCTGCGTAGTCCATCGAAGCGTGTTGCGCATCGTGGGGAGCAGGGGGCTGACGAATGGCGTTCTGCAAATCGATGTAAAAGCGCAATTTTGCTCGCTCACGAAAGTGGCCCCCAATCTCGTTGAAAAGCGAGCTTAAGTCGACGCGTAATAGGTCGTTGGCTACGGAGACGAGATTCCATGCGCTTGCATTGCCGGTTGCGTTTCCGTCATCGGCGCAATCAATCTCTGGCGTTCTGTTAAGAAGAAGCATGCGGGGATTGACGGGAGAGCGAAGAAAGCCAGCCTCGAAACCCCAGCTAAACGGCTCTTGTTCGGAATCAAGCATTAATGCTCCAAACAGCCAAAATTTAAAACCCGATAAAAGTCATATTACGCGGCTGTTTGCGGCTGTTCAATGGAATCAAGCGAAAAGGCTTAAAACCAGGGAGGCCGTTATGTCCGATTGCATCAAGCTCAACAAAGGAAACATCGATGTATGCGAGCGCGAGGTTATCGTTCTTCGCGAGATCATCGCTGCCGCCATGGGTCGTTTGCACCAGATGCGCAAGCAGTGCGAGCGCGGCTATGTGTCTTCGGAGGATTTCGAGAATGCGTTGGATGCGTACGGAGTAATCAGTGAGCGAGTCGATGAGCTTGACCAGCTTGGTTTCGAGTTCAGATGGTCGTCAGTCCCCGATGCCGGAATCGATGAGAACGACGGGCTCGAATGGATCGAGGACGACAACCCTCCGCGTGAGCGCGGTTTTGATATTGCTTGTTAATGTGACCGAACGGTTGATTGGAGACAAAATGTATCCGTACTACGAATGTGACAACTATCCCATGAGCATTACAGATGATGACGGCCCGTTTCTGATCATGGAGGCGAGGCTGTCTGGCGACGACGAGCTCAATGATGATTTTAGGAAAGGCGCCAGTTATAGATGCTCGTGTGCGACTGTTTCTGCGGCGATTGATCTTTGCAGGTCGATGACGGACGGCGATGCCGATCCTTGGTATGAAAGTTGGGAGAAGGCGGTTGAGCGTTATCCGCTCGAGAAATGCGAGGATGCGACAACGCTGTATTGGATCGAGCCGACCGATCCGCACAAGGCGCTGTGCGCCCTCCAACCCCATTGCGATCTTGAGCCATACGTGGCTGAGGCAATTGGCGCAGTTGACACGTATCTACTGGAGTGCGCGGACTATCCCTTTACGGTCGATCATTTAGATCTAAAGGACGTTGACGTCCTGCTCAGCGCTGCTTGGGGATTGGCTCGAGTCCTCGAAGAAACTTGGGGCACTTGCGACCCTGATGATGTTTTGGAAAAGATCGAGGATGCTACGTACAGTGCGTATATAACGGTTAAGGACCTGATCGCGGGCGAAGAGGCGGCCAAAGCCAGCGCAAAGTCCGATGACAATCTTTAGCCACCGCACTGAACGGCGCGACCGATCGGAAGGCTGCCGGGAAAAGCTTTAGCAAGCGCCCCGACCAGGTTCAGGAGTCTGCCGCCGATGCATCCCTGATGCGTGTCGCCCTTGCAGTGATCGATGCCAAAGAGCGCGAGGCGTTGGAGTGCGATCTTAAGAAACTGCTCGCTTCGTGCGAGTAGTCGCTGACTGCTCCTCTTTCCTTTCTTTCTTCTCTCAAGCGGCATGGACGCCGCCGCCTTGACCGCCCAGCGCGAGTTTTGTCCGCACGGGATGGTATCAAACACGTGTAACAACTAAATCGGAGGTTTGACCATGGCTATGTGGGATCTCAACTGCCAATCGAATCCGTCGTCTGCGGACGACAAGGAGCTCGCTCCCTATCTTGCACGTCAAAAGGCGATGCGCGAGTTTTTTGAGCGTGCGCTGTTTGCCCCCAAGGATCAGGGCAACAATGGCCTGTACTTTTTGGGCGCCACGACGGGCTCGGGTAAAAACTATACGGCCGAGCAGGTCACAGCCGACCTCATCGCCGGTGGCTGGGACGATTCGGGCTGTTTTAACAAGTGCCCGGGCCGTCGTTACCTGGTGTTTGTGGTGCCGGGTAAGGACAACCGCGACAACTACGTTGCGAGCGTGCGCAAATTGCTGGTTGAACAGGGCATGGATGGCGATGCCGCGCAGCGCATGGTGTTCGATCTTCCGCGTGCGGGCGATAACATCCTGCATTGGATTGAGACTACGCGCGGTAAGGGCGCCGTGGGCGTGCGCGACATTCCGTGTCCCATCGAGGCGGACGACGAGAGCTCTCATCGCATCATTAAGCGAGCGTGGGGCAACGCGATGGAGATCGCCGATGACCTTTTGGGCATCCTTGACACTCGAAATCGTCTGGGAGGTGTTGCAGACCGTTTGACCCCCGCCCTTCGCGACAAGCTATCGTCGGCGGATGCGAGCTTGCGTTGGGCTGTGAGCCACGAGCTCAAAAACATCACGCGCGGCATGGAGGTGATCCCCCAGATTTGGCCGTCTGCCCTGCTCAATGACGAGAGCATACCGCATGTGATTGCCCTGACGCCGCAAAAGCTCATCAATAGGATCGATACAGTGACCGGTGCAGGCGTTGTGCTCTTTAACGCAATGGCTGCCGAGAAGGGCCTGTTTATCTTTGATGAAATCGACCACATGAAGGCCGACATACTGTCGACGCTGACAGACGATCCCGTGACGTTTCAACCGGACGAAGTATTGCGTATCCTCGATCGTCATTTTAACGGCGGTGTGGTGGACCCCTTGCTACTGGGGAATCGAGATCAATGGATGGCGGTCTATACGCACGCTTCCACGTCGGGCGATCACAAAGGGTCAAACGCCGAGAGGAACAGGGTTTCGCGGGCGAGCGTAGAGGAAGATGCCGAAGAAATCGCCAAGGATGCCAAGAAAATTCAAAAGGCACTCGCCTCTTGTATTAAGGACATGAAACTGCGTCCGCCTTTTGCGCTGTCTGACGAGGCGAAAGAAGAGCAGCTCTCCGGTCGACATCTGTTTGGCAGCGACGATATTTCGGTGGGCGACAACTCGGCGAATCCGTTGCGCTTCAAACTCAATGAGGGCGGTACTCGCAATATGATTATCACTCGCGGAGGGAGTGGGCAGCAAACCGTCAGCAAGGCGGTGCGTCGTGCACGCGGTCTGGTCAGGATGGTGGTGGGTCATCTCGCCCGTTGCGCCACGCTTATGGACAAGCTGTACTACGGCAGCATTTCGTACAAGGACGACCTTTCGCGCAAGAACATCATCGATGCCCTGGGCATTAGGAACAACCAGACCAGCGAGAAGTATTTTTGGGATTCGTTGATGCTGGCGCTGTTCTTTAAAGATCGCAAGAATGACGAGATCGATGCCGCCGACGACTCGATGTATGCGCGTGGTGTCGATTATCTAGTGATGGAAACCACCATCGAGCACATGTTTACCACGTACCTAACCAGCCACGGCATTGAGCGCATGCCCGAGGCCTACCTTGCCTCCATTGCCGCCAAAGCGCCTTGCGTGTGCATGAGCGCAACATGGAGTGCGCCGACCGTCAAAAACTTCAACCTCGATTACCTTGACGAGGTTCATGGCGTGGTTCGCAAGGACGCTTGGATTGGCGAGCTCAACCAGGAAATCGTGCGACAGACTAAGCTGTTTAACAAACAGGCTGCGAAGGAGTACGACGTCGATATTGCCTGGGTGGATGAGTCCAAGGAAATTGCCGGCATGGTCGCGCTGGCAGGCGGCGCCTTTGGCGGCATCATTGTGTCGCCCGACGAGGTGTACGAGCGCGCGATGCGGTTCTTTGACGGGATTGGCGTGAGTGAGGGACTTGCGGTGCGCTTGCGCTTAAAGATTGCTGACAGGGTGGGCGTGAGCGACGCCAAGAGCATCGAGTTTGAGCTGAAGTGCCTGAGCAAGACGCTTGTTGCCGTGAGTACTTGGGCCCGTGGTGTGGCGCGTAACGAGCAACGGGCGGGAGCCGTTTTTACCACGCGCCACATGGGAAACCATGGCGAATTCAATAGTCTGGCGCTGGATCTTGCGCGCGAGATTGTCGCGGAGCTGGTGATTAGAAACATCAAGTGCCCCGAGATGTCGTACGAGAAATCGCTTGAGGCCGCCAAGGACATGGTGCCGTGCTTTAACGCTGCGGAATGGGATGCAGGTTGGCGTGGCGCTCAAAAACGTCTCGAGCTGGGCCAGCCGACCCTGATGTTTATCAATCTTTCGGCCGGTGGCTTTTCCAAGAATCTCAAATACAAGGTGCCGGAGAATCTGTGCGACATGGTTCATCAGGTCGATTGCGGCTTTGAAAATGCCGACCGTCGCCCCAAGATGGATCTTGATTTCTTATATATCGAGTCGCCCACAAGTCGTTTGACCTGGGGAGTGGAGATCAACTCAAATAAGTTTGTCCAGCAGGCGCTACTTGGCGTGGTGGAGCAGGAGGAACTGGTAGCGCGCGGCGAGGTTCCGTTTACTCAAAAGCGCCGGAACGTACGGATGCTTCTATCTGGCGTTAATAAGAGCCTGCCGGTGCGCGACACCCTCTCTTATCAGGTCGAAGGCGCTCGCATTGTGGCACAGGCTGTGGGTCGCCTGATGCGCACGAGTGTAAAGATGCCTTGCGTGCAGGTGCTGCTCGACCGCGAGATTGCGAACGATTGCAACTTTTCGTTCTTGCATGATTTGCCGATGGGCTACGAGCTTGAGCAGGTGGTTGGTGCCTGCGCCGCTGCCAACAACCATATGACGGACAACAAGGAACACGCTGCCGTTAAGCAGCAGAACCTTGCCGCCTTTAGGAACAACCTTGCCAAGCAAAAGCACGAAAAGCTGGCGTGGAAAGTTACCTCGCTAAACGCCGGGGACGAAGATCTCACTGCTTTTGATGGCGAGCGCGACTTTTACCTGCATCATTTTTGCCTGCCGTGGGAAGATCTCGCGCAATACCCAGAGCGCCGGAGTACCGCGCTGCGCATGTCGCATGCTGCAAATGGCTATGCCTATGCAGAAGGCGGGGCATGCAAGGTGTCGCACTTTGAATTCCCTAGCTACGATGGTGAGCCCGTCGAGCAGATTGCTGCTCGACTGGAGGATCGTTGCCACTGCAAGGAGGGCTTAAAGGGCGCGACGGTTCGCCAGGTGAGCCAGGCGGCGGCGCGCGTACCCGAGCTGCTGTCAATTCGCGAAGTGCGTGAGCGTTGGTCGAGCGACGGGGTGCCCACAACGCTGCAGCCGGCGGCGACGGCGCACATGACGCCCTATATGTTCCAGGCGGTCTACCTGGGTGAGCTGGGAGAATCTGCCGGAAGGGCAATCTTTGAGGCATATTACGACGGCCGCTATTCGCTTACGCGTGGCGATGCGGCACACGCCGAGACAGGTGGCGACTTTGAGGTGCTCGATGCTGCTGGCAACACGACCGGGGTATGGATCGATTTTAAGCACTATCGCATCGGTGCCTATATCGCTTATGTTCGCGACGGTCGCGAGGCGTCGGATGCCGAGCGCTTTAGGGCGAAGGCTCAAAAGGTTGGGGCGAAACGCCTGCTAATCGTCAACGTTTTGGCTGATGAGGCAGCGCTTGAGTGCGTGCCCAAGGCACTCGATGCTGAGGGGACTGTGTTCTCCGTTCCTTATATGGCCGCCGACGGTGCAATCAATTTGGAGATGATGGAGGCGATCGGCCGTGCAATCGAAGCATAACCAGCCGTGCGGTTTGGGAGACATCGCCGTATCAGAGCTCGTGTTGCAGCTCGATGCCGCTGCTGCCGAGGAGCGCTACTCGGTCTTTTGGTGCAACGTCGGCGATGCGGGCAAGCATGCCGTGGCGAACTTTATGGCCGATGTGTGCCAGACGGGCAAGGTCGTCGCGCTCACGCAGCTTGCAGACAACCGCGTCTTTCTGATGGTCAAAGCGGGCGTGCAGACGGGCGACCTTAATGCCTCGCTTTATCAGGAGCAGATAGTTCCGATTAAAACTAATTGGAACGAGTTGGACGATTACGTTGCGCTCCGCTTGCTGTTCAACTCCTGCTCTCAGTTTGAGGGGATTGAGGACGAAGTTCCCAATGACACCGGGCGCCTGTATGTCATTAGCGCCAAGGGTGCCCGCCGCGATGCTGTCGAAAGCGACGGAAGGGGACCTGCCAAGATCGAAACGGTTGAAATCGTTATCGATGAGGATTGCACCTTTGATCTTAAGATTCGGACGTTTACCAAGCGCCGTGTGCTTATTGGCAGGGCACAAGGTGACGAGAAAGAGCTCGAAAAGATTAAGAGCCAAGTGGGCTACAGGCTATCGCCCGTGGCGACGATGGTGCTTGCCCACGAACAAAAAGACGAGTACATCCTGCGCCGAGCCAAGGGCGACAAGCCGTCCAAGCGCCGTGATCTGACGTTCTCGGCCCAGGCGGACAAGGTCGCCTATACCAAGAAGGGCATTTTGTATCGAGAGCTGCAGATTCTCGAACGCCGTTACAGCGACTTCGCCCGGGTGACGCTCATGGAATACCCGCGTAAGAGTTTCTACGAGGTGCTCAAGGGTGATGAGTACGCGCGCGTGGTTGCGGAGCGCATGGCGGGGCAGCGAATCGTGGTGTCGTTTGCGCGCAATGGGCTTGCCGAAGTGGCGCGCCAGCTGGCCGATCGACTTAACGATTCCTCGTGGGGCGTTCGCGCAACGTATGGCGGAAGGGCCGTGGATTCGCGGGCGCTGAACCTTGTCGTTGTGCCCAATGAGGTTGCTGAGGACGACGGCTATGCCTTACATGCTGGCGTGGTGGAACAGCACGTGACACCGGATGTGTGCGAGCCACTGTTTAAGGTGGCGCCAAAGCAAAAGGATCGCAATGCGCAAGAGGCGATCCTGGGCGCCATGCTCAAAGAACTGCTGGTAAAGCAGGATGTTGTCGACGAGCGGGTGACGGCGTTTGATCTTGATGCTTTGGATATTGAGTCGGTGACGGTGTGTGGCTTGGTCGATGTGCCGCATAAAACAAAGGACAAGATTGAGCTGGATTCGCGTATCGCTACGTTGGCGATTGGCGCGGATGGGGGCATGCGCTATGCCTCACATTCGGCAGAGGATGGTCCCGAGTACGAGATGGAGCTCGATCTGCTGACCGCGGACGGCAAACTCGATAAGGGCGCCTATGTCTTTGACGTGCATGCGGACGGGCAGTCTATGCTTGCGCGCGTGCGGGATACGGGACTGACGACGTTTTCCAATAACTTTATGGCCCTGGTGGGTGAGCATCAGCTCACAGGCAAAGCAGGGCGTAAGAAAGAGATTTTCGAGAGCTACAACTCGCCTTATTACGGCATTGGAACGTTCGAGCGTGCGGGCAAGACTTGCTATTTTGTGGGCGTCAACAACGGCACCCAGGAGGATATGGCGACTGCGATTCACGTGCGTTCGATTGAGGTACTCGACGGCGATGATTTGTCTGAGTTGTTGGTTCAGCTGGCCAACATAGGCCTTTCGCGCTATAAGGCTCCGTCCGTGTGGCCGATTCCGGTCAAGTATCTCAACGAGTGCGCTGCGCGTGAGGGCGCGGTAGAGGATGGCGGTGGCGACAAGTGATGGTGTTGCGCAATTATCGCTCCTAGAACTTTTTGAAATTACGCTTGCATTGTAAAAGGGGAGAACATATACTGCAGCCATAGCACATCAGATGGGGTCTCAAAAAGAGACCAAGCAAACGAGTTTTCAGTTTATGTTGAGAGGTACTTGAGCATGACCAGCAGAATTTTCCCCCTTTACAACGACAATACCGACCATATCGATCTCAATACCATCTACGGTTGCAGTATTGGTTCTAAGGCCGAGAACTACATGTTCGCTCAAGATGATCTAGAGCTTAGCTCCGAAGATTATGAGTACCTGAATGATATTGAGCGCGAGCGGGAGTATGAGCTCGGCATCCGCTGATGGATGTGGGCTTGTCTCCAACTCCTCCGATTTAATTACCCCGTTATCACCTCTTTTTAGCGGGGCATATTGGATCGATTATGTGTCAAACATCAGCTCATCGTGGGAAGGAATCGGCAATGAGCAAGAACGTGAACAAGAACATCAATGGCGGCGCTGCGGGTAAGGCGAAGGCCGCCGGGCGTATGGGACAGTTGCTGCGGCAACGATCGCCATGACGGGCGGGTCGCTGCTGTCTCCGCTGACTGCGGTGGCGCAGGGTGCGAACGGTGCCGACGCTACTGCGAAGCCGGCTGCGGTGCTGTCTCCGTTGACGAGCGCGGCTGCTGCTAGCGCTGGCGCGGGCACGGTGTCAGCGGTGCAGAAGGTCGCCAACCTGCAGGCTGCGGTCGATGCGGCTCGCGCTAAGGCCGCTGCTGCCAAGGCCGATTTGGATGCGGCCGCCGCTCCTTACGACGCCGCCGCTGCCAACCAGCAGCAGGCTCAGAGCGCCTACGATGCGGCCCGTGGCACAAGCGACGCTGCCGCTTCTGCAGCTTCGGCCGAGCTGGAGCAGCAGATGGGTGCCGCGCAGGACAAGGCCGATGCGGACGTGAAGGCGCTCGAGGACGCTCAAGCTGCACTCGATGCCGCAAAGAGGGATCTGACGGACAAGGGTGAAGCCCTGACCGCTGCCCAGAAGACCGCCGACGATGCCCAGGCTGCGCTCAAGTCCGCGCAGGCCGCTGCTGCCGATGCCACGCCCGAGGCTGTTGCCGCGGCTCAGGCCGCTGCCGAGCAGGCCGCGAGCGAGCTGGAGCAGGCAAAGCAGCAGGCCGCCGACGCGCAGGTCAGGCTTTCGAATGCCCAGGCTGGCGTTGATGCCGCCGCGGCCAAACAGCAGGACGCGCAAGGCAAGCTTTCGGCAGCTCAGCAGGCAAAGGATGCGGCCGATAAGGATGTGAATGCCGCTCAGGCGAGCTATGACGCCGCCAAGGCCGATCTCGACCGTGCCGAGCAGGGTGCCGCGGGCCCGGAGTACGAGGCTGCCAAGGCCAAGGTGGACGCCGCCGCTGCCGCGCTGGACGCCGCCAAGTCGGTCCAGGCGCAGCGCGAGGGCGAACTCGCTGCTGCCTCGCAGGAAGTGACCACTGCCGAGGGTGAGGTGCAGGCTGCTCAGCAGGCGCTCGCCGTCCAGCAGCAGGCTGCGGCTGACGCGCAGTCCAAGTTGGACGCTGCCACGGCTGCTGCGACCGCGGCAGACGCCGCCGTCGATCAGGCTAAGGCCGAGCATGCCAATGCGCTTGCGGCGCTGGCCGACGCTCAGGCCAAGCTCTCGGCCGCTAAGGACGAGAAGAACGCTGCCGACAAGGCGCTCGACCAGGCAAAGGCTCAAAAGCAGCAGGCCGATCAGGCTGTAGCTCAAGCGCAGGCCAAGCTCGACGCCGCTCAGGCTACGGCGAACGCCTCGGCGGAAAACTACCGCCAGGGCGCCATTGCGTTCTTTAAGAGCGTGGGTGCCGACGATGCGGCGGACCTGATTCTCAACTGCAAATATGCCAGCCTCACCAAGGTGGGCGAGGAGGTTGACGCGACGAGTCTGACCAACATGAAGCAAGCGATTGTGTGGCTCAAGGCGTGCAACAAGTATCGTGCGAGCGTTGGCCTGGGTGAGCTCAAGGTGACGTATGCCATGATGGCGACCGCGATTGCCGATGCGAATTTCTCCGATACCAAGACTGCGCACGCCATGCAGTTCAACGTGGGCGAAAACGTGGCGTGGAACTACGGAAGCGACCCGTTCATCCAGTGGGTCGATCAGGAGAAGGCCGTCTTTGACCGCGCTGCGGCTACGCTGGGAGCGACGGGCCTTACGGGAAAGGCTGCTTTTGATTTCTACGAGCAGCATGGCGACGAAATCGATCGCTACGTGGCTGCGCATGGCGGGAGCGTGCATACAGTCGGTCACTACATGAATGTGATCGATCCCGATTACACCGTAACGGGTATGGGGGTTTGCACGCGCGGGACGATGAACCGTTGGCTTACGCAGGCGCAGACGTTCTCTATGTCTGGAGGATGGTACACGAATGCCGCCAATCCGATGACGGTTGCCGAATACGAGGCTGCGCTTAATGCGTGGTGTGACTCGTTGGCAAATCCTGGGCAGGGCGTGGACGCGGCTCGTCAGGAGCTTTCTGCCGCTCAGGGCGCGGCTGCGCAGGCTGGCGGCAAGGTGAGCGCCGCGTCGCAGGCCGCCGCTGCAAGGCAGGCTCAAGTCGATGCTGCTGCCGCCGATGTTGACGCTGCTGCCGCTGGGGCCTCGGATGCCCAGGCTGCCGTGGGGGAGAAGCAGGCCGCGGCTGAGGCCGCTGCGCGTGCCGTGGCTGATGCCCGCGCCGACGTGGACGCTGCCAGCGCTGCGGTTACCGCGGCGCAGAGTGTCGTGACTGCCAAGTCTGATGAACTCGATGTCGCCAAGGGCAAGGCTGCCGCTGCCCGGCGTGCGCTGGATGCCGCTCGCGCCGGCGTTGGCGACAAGGAGAGCGCGCTTGCTGCCGCCCAGGACGAGCTGGCTGCGTACTCTGCCGACGTTGCCGCTGCTCAGCGTGCATTTGATGCGGCCTCGGCGGTGCTCGAGGGGGCGCGTGCCGTTCAGGCTGACGCGCAGGCTGCAGTGAATGCCGCGCAGGGTGCGGCAGGCCAGGCAGATGCCGACGTCGCTGCTGCCCAGGCCGAGCTTGTTGCCGCCCAGGCTGCTGCGAGCGGTGCCGGCACGGCTGTGACCGCGGCTCAGGCCGCATCCGTCGCGGCTGCTGCTCGTGCGGCTCAGCTACATGATGCCGCCGCGGCGCTTGCTCAGGCGACGGAGGACAAGGCCGCTGCCGATGCTGCTGTTGAGGCAGCGGCTTCGGCGAAGACCGATGCCGAGTCTGGCGTGACTGCGGCGGACGACGCCGTAACGGATGCGACCGCTGATCGCGATGCTTCTGCCGCCGCGGTTGCCCGCCTGCGCAGGATCAACCTTGCCGACGCCATCGCTAGCGGCCGTGCCAACGATGCGGATGAGGCGCTCAACGCTAAGATCGCTGCAGCCCACGATGCCGCCGAGCGCGCCGCAGCTGCCAAGATTGAGCTCGACGCTGCCGTTGCTGCGACGGATGCTGTGGCACCTGCCTACTTGGAGGCGCTTGCCAACTATACCGCCGCCAAGGCCGAGCTCGACCAGGCTATTGTCGAGCTCAACGCCGAGATCGCTCGCCAAGAGGCCGCCGAGCGCGGGAATGGCGAGCAGACTCAGCCTGCGACGCAGGTGGCGTACCAGGCCAAGCACATGACCTCGGCGTCCGAGGCCACCACGCAGCAGACGACGATGCCCGCCACGGGCGACGTGTCCAACCTGCTGGGCGAGACGTTCGTAATTGGAGGCACGGTCCTGGTTGCCGCCGGCGTCTTCCTGTCCGACAAGCGCCGCCAGCTGATCCGTTAGGGACGGAGGAAAGCGGATCATTTTCGGCGCGCGCCGCAAGGGCATGGGTCCTGCGGCGCGCGCCGCTTTTATCTTCAAGATTAATTAAGGAGGGACATATGCAAATTAGAGGAGAGGCCGCGATTGCCTGTGGGTTCATGGCGGGCTTGGCAACGGGGCTGCTGTTCGATGGATGTTTCGACAGCTACATCAATCGATTCTGCGATTCTGATTTTCCGAGAGGCTGGCCTCGGAAAACGGCACCGGCTCGTCAAAAGGCGGATGCGCCCATCAAGTCCCGCAGCGTGGCTGCTTCAAAAACCAAGGTGATCGTCATCAAGAACGGCAAGATTTATCACCGTTCTGGGGGATGCAAAAACCTTCCTCAAAATGCCATTAGAACAAGCGTGCCACTGGCGACCGCGCTCAAACGAGGAAAGACCCCCTGTTCAGTATGTTGCCCGCCAGCGGCTTAGACGATTCTTCGGGGGTGTTCTGCAAGGACATGGGTCCCTGCGGATACATGGGTTTAAAAACGTGTCCGCACGGCATGGGACACTTACCCTGCCGCCCTGCTCTGTCGCGGCGGCATGTACCCAAACAACGATCCTCTAAGGAGTTCGATACCAATGAGCGATAACACCAAGCATCTCGCAAAGAAGTGCGTCAAGGACGCGGGGCCGTGCCTCGCGTTGTGCCTTGCCGGCGCAGCGGTCGCGCTGCTGGCTGTTCTGGGGCCATTCGACGTGCTCCGAAGTGCCAGTTCTCTGCACGTTTGCATGGCCCTTGCCGGCGCCATGATGACCGGCGGCGTACTCGATCTGATTTTTTGGGTGCTCGACCCGTTTGGATGGAAGAACGAGGGGTAAGCCCTAAGGGATGGATACCCCGCAGCAACAGGAGGTCCCCGTGATCTGGTTTACCGGCGATACTCACTTTGGACACGAGAACATGCTACGGCTTAGCGATAGGCCTTGGTCGACTGTTGCGCAGATGAACGATGCCATGGTCGCCAACATTAACAGCAAGGTTGCTGCGGATGACGAGCTCTACATCTTGGGTGACTTTAGCTTTAAGATGACGGTCCAAGACGCCTACGAGCTGCGCAAAAGCATTGTCTGCAAGCGCGTCCACCTACTGCCCGGCAACCACGACAAAGACTGGACGCAGCCTGCCGTAGCGGATGCTTTTATCGTCGAGCCGCCCATTTGCGTGCTCAAGATTGACCGCCAAAAAATCGTGCTGAGCCACTATCCCATGGTCGACTGGCAGGGCATGTCGCACGGTAGCTGGCATCTGCACGGGCATATCCACAGCTGTGGCGACGCGTACAACAAGTTCAACCTCAGACAGGGGCTGCTGCGCTATGACGTGGGCGCGGACGCTAACAGCTACGCCCCGGTGAGCCTGGAGGAGCTCAAGTCGTGGTTTGTGCAGGTAGACGAGCCGGTGAGCTGCGTCAAGTGGCCGTGGTGGGTCAACGCCACGGGCAACGAGCAGATCGAGCACGATCTCGAAACCTATAAGAGGGAAGTGGTGATCCGATGACGGTCTATGTGACGGGCGACATTCACGGTGGCGTCGACATGCAAAAGCTGCGCGACTGGGATCTTGGGGATAGTCTGACGAGTGACGACTATCTGATTGTTGCGGGCGACTTTGGCTTTCCCTGGGATTTCTCTGCCGAGGAGTGCGCCGATATCGCCTGGCTGGAATCGCGTCCCTATACCGTGTTGTTCGTCGACGGCAACCACGAACGCTTCGACCATTGGGCGGAGCGCCCTATGGAGCTGTGGCATGGTGGTCTGACGCAGCGCCTGTCGGACACCTCGCCCATACGGCGCCTGACGCGCGGCGAGGTTTTTGAGCTCGACGGCTCAACGATTTTTACCATGGGCGGCGCTACGAGTGTGGATAAGGAATACCGCATTCCCTATTCCAGCTGGTGGCCGCAGGAGCTGCCGGATGAGCGCAACTTTGAGGAGGCGCGGGCAAAGCTCGACAGCGTGGGTTGGAAGGTCGACTACGTGATCACCCACACCTGCTCTACGCGCATGCTTTCGCCCACGCTCTATCCGGGGCCTGGCTGGAATTATCCCGCCGTTGATCGGCTGACGGCATTTTTCGATGAGCTGGAAGACCGCTTGGATTACAAACGCTGGTATTACGGGCATTTTCATCGGGATGCCAACCCGGCCGAGCGCCACACCGTGCTCTACGACTGTATCGTTCGCCTGGGCGACGAACTCCAGCCCTGGGATGTTGCGTAGGGGTGGAGTGAGCGGCTACTCGGCCGTTACGGTGATGTTTTCCCGGTGTGCGCGGATGACGTCCCAGCTAAAGTGCTCGACCAGTTGCTCGGCAGAGCGCGGTGTGGCGTCCGGTGCGATGCCCGTTTGCCTGGCGAGCCAGCCCAGCAGTGCCTCGGGCGTGCCAAAGCGGGCGCGGAGCTCGCCCAGGTCCAGGTCGCGGTCGCGCTTGGAAAGGCGGCGGCCGTCCGGCGACATGAGCAGCGGAATGTGCGCGTAGTGCGGCGTGGGAAGTCCCAGCAGATGCTGCAGGTAGATTTGGCGGGGCGTGGAGCCAAGCAGGTCGCATCCGCGTACGATCTCGGTAACACCCATGGCGGCGTCGTCGACCACCACGGCCAGCTGATAGGCAAAAACGCCGTCGCTGCGGCGCACCAAAAAGTCGCCGCACTCGGTGGCGAGTGCCTCGCATTGGGCCCCGTACGTGCGGTCCACGAATTCGACCACATCGTCTGCGAGGTTATCGACGGAGGGCACGCGCAGGCGCGTGGCCGGGGCGCGCAGGGCACTGCGGCGGGCAACCTCTTCGGCAGAAAGACCTCGGCAGGCGCCGTGGTAGATGGGCGTGCCGTCGCTGGCGTGCGGCGCGCTTGCGGTGTGGAGCTCAGCGCGCGTGCAAAAACAGGGGTAGGTGAGGCCGGCGTCTTTCAGCTGATGCAAGGCGTTCTCGTACAGATCCAGGCGATCGTGCTGGTAGTAGGGGCCTTCGTCCCACTCCAGTCCCAGCCAGGCTAGGTCGTCGATGAGCTGAGCGGCAAGTTCCGGGCGCTTACAGCGATCGTCCAGGTCCTCGATGCGCAACACGATGCTGCCGCCCTGACTGCGGGCCGAAAGCCACGCGCACAGGCAACTGAACACGTTGCCCAGGTGCATGCGGCCCGAGGGCGACGGGGCAAAGCGGCCCACGACGGGGGTGGGAACGGGGGCGGGCTGCGTCGTTGGCGCGTCCGCGGCGGGCGTTGCTATGTTGCGTGTTTTGATATCCATGCGGACGAGTATAGCGCGGGGCGCGATGGGGAGGCGTCACTGTGGTCCGCAAGTTGTTGAGGACCCGCATTGTGTATTGTGGGCCGCAGGCTCGGTGCTTTGATTCCTGTCCATCAACTCAGCACCTTAGACAACAGAAACCCCGGCAGCTCTTCGCAACTGCCGGGGTTTCCGCGGAAAAGGGGGACATGATCCTCGAGCGAACGGGAAAGGGGCAACCGTTATCGCTCAACTGCTTTATGCCCCTTGCTCACAGGCTCAATCAGCGCGTGCCGCAGCAACACAAAGCCGCTACACCTGTGACGGAGCTGTGAAGTGGTATCTATTGCTGGCGCAGGACTCGGCCAAAGAGCGTCCCAAACGACAAATTTGTTGCAGTCCGTCGGTTCAACCCAATGATCCGTTTTCCTCCGTCCCCAATAGATCATTAGGAACGTCCCTAAGTGCCAGACTCGGGTGGGACTTTTGTCCCATTTGACGTTCCGTTGGCCCAGATATTCGTCATGCGTACCCGCAAACGTGGGACAATGGCGCTGTTGGTTTTACAGACAAAGGATGTGCCTATGAACACCCTCGCCGCCAAAGTCAGCCGGCAGCGCCGCCCGTTTGCGCGATTTGTTTCCATTTGCGCGCTCGTCGCGTGCGCACTGCTGCTGTTGCCCGCCGTTGCACGTGCCGACGGCTACTCCATGACCCAAACCTATATCGGCGCCACGGTTGAGGCCGACGGCTCGCTGACCGTTGTCGAGGGACGCCAGTTTGATTTCGATGACGACATCAACGGCGTGTTTTGGGAGATCAATACAGGCTCTAACCAGCAGGGCGGCGCGGCGAGCGTCGACGTGCTGGGCGTTGAGGAAGGCGACGCCGCATTTAACAAGGTCGACTATGCAAACAAGGGCGACCGCGGCGTGTATACGGTTGAGCAGACTGGTGACGGCGTAAAGATCAAGGTTTTCAGCCCCCACGAGAGCGGCGACAGCGCGATCTATTACGTGAGCTACACCATGACCGGTGCGGTTATGAACTGGGCCGATACCGCCGAGCTCTACTGGAAGTTTGTGGGTGACGGCTGGTCCGCGGATTCCGATGACGTCGAGATGGAAGTGCGCTTCGCAAATGCCGCTGCCGGGACGGCGGCCGTCAAGGGCGATAACTTCCGCGCGTGGGGCCACGGCCCGCTGACGGGCGACGTGTCGCTCGATGAGGACGAGCCCATGGTCACCTATGCCATTCCCTGCGTGCATCAGGGCGAATTTGCCGAGGCACGCATCGCCTTCCCCAGCGACTGGGTGCCGCAGCTTGCCGCTTCGGGCGAAGAGCGCATGTCAACGATCCTGAGCGAAGAGAAGGAATGGGCTGACGAAGCTAACGCCCGACGTGCTCACGCTCGCATGATCGCCAATGCACTTGCCGTGCTAAGCGTTGTCGCGGCGATGGCCTTTACCGGCACAATCGTTGTGCTCAAGCTGCGTAAGCGCAAGCCCAAGCCGCTTTTCCAAGACGAGTACTTCCGCGATGTGCCCTCCGCCGACCATCCCGCGGTGCTTGCAACTCTTATGAGCTGGAACAACGTGCCCGATCAGGCATATATCGCCACGCTGATGAAGCTGACCGACGACCGCGTGATCAAGCTGGAAGAAGCGACCGAGGCCAAGAAGAAGGGCCTGCTCCGTCGCGAAAAAGAGGAGCAGACGTATCGCATCACGGTGACCGACGAGGCCTGGAAGGCTGCCAAGAAGGACGGCATCGATCGCGATGTGCTCAAGGTCTTCTTCGCCGGCGTTAAGCCCGATAAGGACGGAGTCCGTTCGCGCACGTTTAGCGAGCTGGAGGAGTACGCTAGCGAGCGCACCACATCTGTTGGCGACAAGCTCGAGGACTATCAGAGCACGGTTAAGGGCAAGCTGGAGGCGCGCGAGTTTATCGCATCGGATGGCACTATCGCGATGGTGGCCGGCCTGGTTCTCGGCATCATCATTGTCTTTGGCATTCTGGGCTCTCTGATCTATACCGACTTTGCGGACGCCAACGTCGGCGCCGCTATGATCTCGATTCCCGTCACGATCGTGGGCTTTGTCCTGAGCTGCACCTTCCGCCGTTACACGCCGGAGGGCGCCGAGGTGGCGGCTCGCTGCAAGGCGCTCAAGCATTGGCTCGAGGACTTTACGCGCCTGAAGGAGGCTATCCCCAGCGACCTGATCTTGTGGAACAAACTGCTGGTGATGGGCGTTGCCCTGGGCGTTTCTAAAGAAGTGCTGCGACAGCTGGCCGAGGCCGTGCCTGCGGATCTGCGCAACAGCGACGATTTCTACGACAACTACCCCTGCTACTGGTGGTATTACCATCACTACGGCAACGAGTCTCCGCTCGATTCGTTCAACGATGTGTATCACGAGACCATCCGCGAGCTGGCTTCGAGTTCCGATAGCTCGAGCGGCGGCGGTGGCGGTGGCTTCTCTGGCGGCGGAGGCGGCGGCGTCGGCGGAGGCGGCGGTGGAACGTTCTAGCGGTCCTAAATTATGGGATGGGCTTTTCTCGACAGCCGTCGGGGGGAGCCCATCTCCTTTTTTATGCGCTACCTACGAAGACTGTCCCCAACGACTAGTCACTGGGGACGTTCCTAAATGACTAGGTATGGCTGCTGGGCCTAGGCTGTTAGGTCCAGCTCGTAGAGGAAGCTTTCGCGCGGCATGTCGTGACGGCGCTCTTCGCGGTTGGCGCGGTGCGTGGCCGCGCGCTTAAAGCCGTGCAGCTCGTAGAACTTCCACGAGCAGTTGGAGTCGGTGTACAGGTGCGCCCTCGTCGCCCCGCGCGAGGACAGGTACGATACCGCGGCGTCGAGCAACACCGAGCCAACGCCCAGGCCGTGGACATCGCGATCCACGGCAAGCAGCGTGACCTCGTTGTCGTGCGGCAGCGGGCTGCTCTCGAGCAGGCGGTTGTTGGTTCGGATAGTTGCGCGCACAAACGAGAGATACTCGGCGCAGGCATCGGGCTCCAGCTCACGCATTTGCGATAGCAGCGCGCGTTCGGTATCCATCCAATGTTCCTTAACGGTGGCGCCGGAGCTCTGTCCCGCACGCGCGAGCGAAATGCCACGCGCCTGACCGTCGATTACGGCAACCTGCGAAAACGTCGACGACGAAAGGCAATAGGCGAGGTCGCACGCGGCCTCAAGGCGGTTGTACTCATCGTTATCCGAATTGTTATGCCAAAGCTGCTGCAGAATCAGCGCGATGGCGTCGAAGTCTTCGGTATCAAACGGTCGGTAGAGAACCCGCGAGACCATGGTGCCTCTTTCTTTTGCGGATGCATATCGAGCACAGTTCTACCACGCTATTGGCATCTAATTATGGTGCCCCTGTGTTCCATGAACTCACCGTGCCCGGTGCTGTGCCCATCCTCTCCGCTCACAAACTTTTTCTGCACATGCGCCCGTTGCGGGGTGCATCGATGCGCTCGATGCGCTACATTGAATCAGTATTTTCAATGCCGCTGCGCGAGCGCTGCAGATCGACGTATCACCGACTCACAGAGCACGGCGGCGTACCAGACAGGAGGACTGCATGGGATCTGATGTGAAGATCGCACGCGCGTTGATCTCGGTTACCGATAAGACGGGCGTCGTCGATTTCGCACGGACGCTGGTTGACGACTTTGGCGTCGAGATCATCTCTACGGGCGGCACGGCTCGTGCCATCGAGGACGCGGGCGTTCCCGTAACCCCCATCGAGGAGTTCACGGGCTATCCCGAGATGATGGACGGCCGCGTTAAGACCTTGCACCCCAAGGTTCACGGCGCGCTGCTTGCTCGTCGCGATTCCGAGCAGCACATGCAGGAGGCCGCTCAGCACGGCATCAAGCTGATCGACTTGGTCGTCGTCAACCTGTACGAGTTCGAGAAGACCGTCGCCAACCCCGAGGTCACCTTCGCGGATGCCATCGAGCACATCGACATCGGCGGTCCCTCTATGCTGCGCTCCGCCGCCAAGAACGCCGCGAGCGTTACCGTCATCTCCGACCCGGCCGACTATGATGCCGTTCTGGCCGAGATGCACGAGACCGGTGGCTGCACCACGCTTTCCACCCGTCGTCGCCTGCAGGTGAAGGTCTACCAGACCACCGCCGCCTACGACACGGCTATCTCACGTTGGCTTGCCGCCCAGGCAAGCGATGTGGCGGACACTTCTGCCAAGCTCGAGATCTCGCTGGAGAAGGTCGACGACCTGCGCTATGGCGAGAATCCTCAGCAGAAAGCTACGGTCTACCGCTTTGCCGAGGGCTGCGAGAACACCGCGAGCTCGCAGTTCCCGCTCGTTGGCTCCGAGCAGATCCAGGGCAAGCCGCTCAGCTACAACAACTATCTGGATGCCGACGCCGCTTGGAACCTGGTCCGCGAGTTCGACGAGCCGGCCTGCGTGATCCTCAAGCATCAGAACCCCTGCGGCTCCGCCGTGGCCGAGGGCATCACGGCCGCCTACGACCGCGCCTTCGCCTGCGATCCCAAGAGCGCCTTTGGCGGCATCATCGCCTGCAACCGCGAGGTCCCCTATGAGCTGGTTGAGCACTTTGCCGATCAGAACAAGCAGTTCGTCGAGGTTATCATTGCCCCGAGCTACACTGCCGAGGCGCTCGAGCGTATGGCCAAGCGCCCCAACCTGCGCGTGTTGGCTACCGGCGGCGTGGACCACGGCGCCCAGGTGGAGCTGCGCTCCGTCGACGGCGGCATGCTGGTGCAGGAGGTCGACCACGTGACCGAGGATCCCGCGACCTTTACGTTCCCCACCGACCGCAAGCCCACCGACGCCGAGATGGCCGAGCTCGAGTTTGCCTGGAAGGTCTGCAAGGGCGTCAAGTCCAACGCCATCCTGGTCTCCAAGGGTAAGGCCGGCATTGGCATGGGCCCGGGTCAGCCCAACCGCGTTGACTCTGCACTGCTTGCCTGCGAGCGCGCCGAGGACTTCTGCGAGCGCGAGGGCGTGGAGAAGGGCGGCTTTGCCTGTGCAAGCGACGCGTTCTTCCCGTTCCGCGACAACGTCGACGTGCTTGCCGCGCACGGCGTGACCTGCATCATCCAGCCCGGCGGCTCCAAGCGCGACGACGAGAGCGTCCAGGCCTGCAACGAGCATGGTATTGCGATGGTCTTCACGGGGGCCCGCCACTTCCGCCACTAAGTAGGGAACCGGCGCTGCGGCTTGCCCAGCCACCGCACCTTGCCGTTCATTCGTCGCTCGCGTACCCAAGTACGCGTCGCTCCTCTTTCACGGCAATCTGCGGCACCTGGGCAACCCTCGCCGACCTGTTAGGTTGACTGGGGAGGATGGGATGTTATCTCGTCCCTTGGATTGGCCTCGCTTCTAAAATAATCTCCGCAAAAGACGGTCGCTCCGTTTGGAGGGCCGTCTTTTTGGTATAAGAGGACGGAATGACTAACACGAAAGGTATGACCATGCCCCAGATTGATGATGCCGAGCTGTTTGGCAATGCCGAGGACCAGCGTGCGTACGAGGACTTTTGCGCCAATCAGGAGGCGGTCGAGAAGTTCACGCTCGACAAGCCCGCGCTTGTCTGCCGTTGGCGCATGTCCAACAAAAAGGTGCCCATGCTCAACCGCCACATCCGCGCACTGTCCGAGCGCCTGGTGCAGGGCGAGCCGCTTACCCATAACATGCTCAGCTGGGCCAAACAGCACGTTGAGTGGTCGCTTGCCGAGGGCGATTACACCGCGCGCGACGGCGTGCTCATGCTGGTGATCGACATCAACGGCAACGCCGCCATGACGGTGGGGGAGTACGAGCCGCTCGCCGATACGTCGGCCAAGGCGCTGCGCGCCCGCTCCGCTGAGGCCCGCTCCGAGGCCGACGAAACCGGCGTGGCGCCCGAGCTGCTCGCCGCCGTCAACAACGGCGAGCTTGCCTTTGTGGCGCCGGCGGACGAGTGCCTGTGCGGCACGGCGACGCTCATCGAGCAGCTGGCCCAGACCAAGGGCATCCCGGTCACGCGCGTAGACATTCCCGCGCAGCTTAAGGGCGCGCTGTTCCTGGTGAGCGACGAGCACGGCGTGGTCCCTGCCACCGACGGTGACGCTGCCGACTCCGATGCCGCCACGGTCGCCTTCTTTGCCGACGGCTACGAAAAGCTTCGTGCCCGCCGCTAAATGATTTTTCTGGGACGGGGATTTAATAATCACTTGATCCTCGCTCCCGTTGCGAGCGAGGGGCGAACCAAACGCTTTCGTTCGCGAACAGTTCTGTCACCTTGGCGCCGCGCGCGGTGCACACCTGCAGTTTCGCAGCCATAATGGTGGCAAGACAACCAAGAGGGGAGCGGAACCCATGCCGCTGATCTATATCGTTGAGGACGACGAGACCATCCGTCGCGAGCTCGCCGACATCCTCGCCCGTGCCGGTTTTGGGGTTGAGGCCTGCGGATCGTTCGAGCACGTCTCGCGCGATATTCTCGCCGCCGCGCCCGACCTGGTGCTGCTCGACCTGACGCTTCCCGTCAAGGACGGCCAGCATATCTGCCACGAGGTTCGCCGCGAATCCGAGGTTCCCATCATCGTCCTCACGTCTCGCACGACCGAGATCGACGAGGTCATGGCCATGACGCTCGGCGCGGACGACTTTGTTCCCAAGCCCTACAGCGCCCGTGTGCTCGTGGCGCGCATCAATGCCTTGCTGCGTCGCACCGCAGCGGCGGGCGAGTGCAGCACGCTCGTCCACAAGGGACTGGAGCTCGACCTCGCCCGCTCCATGGTCACCAACATGCAAACCGGCACCAGTACCGAGCTCACCAAAAACGAGCTGCGTATCCTCTCGCTGCTTTTGAGCCGTGCGGGCAAGATCGTTTCGCGCTCGGCCATCATGCAGGACCTGTGGGACTCCGATACCTTCGTGGACGACAATACGCTCACCGTCAACATCAACCGCCTGCGTACTACGCTCGAAAAAATCGGCATCAAGGGATATCTGACCACGCACCGCGGCCAGGGCTATTCGGTCTAGGGGCCGGTCATGTCGTTTGCCAAGTTTTTTAAAGATGCACTGCTTCCCGTCGCCGTGTGGACGTGCGGCGTGCTGCTGAGCTGCTTTGTGCTGACGGTCGCTGGCGCTTCCGTTTCTATCGTGGTCGTGGCGGTCTGCGTGTCCTTTGTCTTTGGCATGCTCGGCATTGTGATCGAGTACGCGCGCCGTCGCCGTTTTCTGCGTCAGCTGGAGCGTGCGGCCGAGGAGCTCGAGAGTCCCGCATGGGTGCAGGAGATGGTGCAATGCCCGACCTATGCCGAGGGCGAGCTCGAGTACGAGGTCTTGCGTCGCGTGGGCAAAGCTGCTTGCGACGAGGTTGCCGAAGGCCGGCGTCAGACCGATGACTATCGCGACTATATCGAGAGCTGGGTCCACGAGGCCAAGCTGCCCCTGGCGGCGGCCCACCTGATTTTGGAAAACCTGGACGGCAGCGAAGACGACCTGTCGCGCGTGGATGACCTGGGCCGTGAGCTGGCTCGCGTGGAGCGCTATATCGACCAGGCACTGTACTACGCGCGCTCGGAAGTCGTGGAGCGGGACTACCTGATTCGCCGCTGGGATCTCAAGACCTTGGTGACGGGCGCGATTAAAGCCAACGCGCGCGAGCTCATCGCGGCGCACGTGGCCCCGGTGTGCGAGAACCTCGACTTTGAGGTCTTTACCGACGAGAAGTGGCTCGAGTTTATCTTGGGGCAGCTCATCCAGAACAGCATTAAATACGCGTGCGAGGACGGCGCGAAGATCGTGTTTTCGGGCGCGTTGCTGGACGAGGGTCTGGCGAGTGAGCGCATTGAGCTCACTGTTGCCGATAACGGCTGCGGCGTGAGTGCGGCAGACCTGCCACGCGTGTTCGAGAAGGGCTTTACCGGCGACAACGGCCGCACCACCAAGCGCGCAACGGGCATCGGCCTCTATCTGGTGGCACGCCTGTGCTCCAAGATGGGCATCGACGTCACCGCGGCATCCGATTCCGGCGAAGGCTTTGTTGTCACGTTTGCCTTCTCAACCAACAAGTTCCAATACTTTGAGTAGTCAGCCCGTATAGCGTAGACGTTCAGGATCTTCCCATTTAAGAAGAAATCAGGCTTTTCGGCAGCTATATTCCCGAACGGGAACATTGCTAATGTAGTCAACACTATATTCCCGTACATGAACATAGTGCTACAGTTTTATACTATGTTCACGGGCAGGAATATAGCTGGAGGCGTTATGAGAACGGTGACAACGATTAAAAAGCTGGATGGGCGCGTCAAGCTCAAACCGTCGGAAGCCGCTTTCTCGGAGCGCACGGTTTTCGATCCCTCTGAGATAGGGAAGGCCCTTAGGCTCAGAAGGCGTGAGCTCGGCTTGACTCAACGTGACGTCGCGACTATGACGGGTCGCAGCCTTCGTGTGATTGGTGATATCGAACGGGGGCGGACAACGGTCGAAATTGGTGTCATTTTCGATTACGCCTCCATCGTGGATATTGATTTTATTCTGAAGGTGAGGGGGAAGTAATGGATGGCACGCTGTTCGTTCACCGTGAGTTTAATGGGTCTTACCAGCTGGTCGGCATATTGGAGGAAAATGCGGGGTTTCCGATATTCACCTATAGCCCCAAATATCTCGAGAGCGGTGATGCGGCGCCGATTTCGATCTCGCTGCCGTTGACGGCCGAGACATTTAGTCCGGACGCAACGGGTTCCTTTTTCTCCGGCATTATTCCGGAGGGGCAGCTCAACAGGGACCTTGAGAAAAGGGCGCGAGCGGAACGCGGAGATTACTTCAAGGTACTCGATTTGGTCCGCGATGAACCCGTCGGCGCCCTGGTTCTGACGCGAGAGCCTTCGGGCGACAGCCTCGAAATGGACTATGAAGAGATAGGTGCGGAACAGCTAAGCGGGCTGGCATACGCACCGGCGGAGGTTGCTTTTGATTTAGCGCTAGAGAGTCGAATCTCCCTTGCAGGTGCTCAGGCGAAGATCGGTCTCTACCATACGGGCGATGACCCATGTGGTGGATGGTACCTGCCTCATGGAGCGGCTCCATCCACGCACATTCTCAAGGCGGGGTCGAAAACGTTCCCGGGCGAGACAGTGTGCGAAGCGATGTGCGTGAGAGCCGCCTCTCTGATGGACCTATCGGCCGAAGAGTGTTTTCTTATCCGAGTTGAGGATGCCGAGCCAATTATCGCCGTGAAGCGATTTGACCGAGTAACGTCTGATGCCGGACGCTCGGTTGACGGATTGCCAATTCCATACCGTTTGCATCAGGAAGATGTTTGTCAGGCCAAGGGCGTCTCGCGTGAGCTTAAATATGAGCCGACGGGCGTCAATTACCTGGGGCTTATCGTCGATGCGGTGCGAAGGGCGTCGACGAATCAAATGGAGGACAGGTTCCTTGTCGGCTATAACCAGCTGTTCGACTATGCCGTAGGTAACTGTGATAACCATCTAAAGAACTGGTCGCTCGTATGGGACGAAAGTTGGAAGCAGGTGAGGTTGGCGCCGCTCTATGACGTGCTGTGCACAACGGTTTACCCCAGTCTCGTTCGTGAGATGGGCGTCTCGTTTGGTGGGAGCCGCAAGATTGACGAAGTAACGCGCGGGTCGGTGATGAGCCAAATGATTGGGGCGGGTTTGCCCGGGGGAATTGTCGCCGGAATGATTGCTGATACCTGCAATGAGGTTCCAGACGCGCTAAGAGACGCCGCGCGCGGTCTCAAAGAAGAGGGTTTTCCCGAAGCGGAGGTAATGTTCGAGAAGATCATTCCAGAAGTGCAAGCTCGTCTAAGCAGGATCGCCTTATAGTAAAAACGTGCCATCCCAAACAAAACGTGCCGCCCCAAACGGGGCGGCACGCCATTTTTCTATCAGACAACTCGCTGAAGTAAGGCTGCGAAGGCCGCGAGGCCGGGAGGGGTTTCCTAAGGGCACATCCCGCAGCCGCGAAGCGGCGAGGACGTGCCTGTGGAAACCCCGCAGGCCCCGCGGCCGGTGGGAGCAACGCTACTTTACGACCAAGATGTCGCAGTCCGTATTGCGCAGCAGGAACGTCGAAATCGAACCCAGGAGCGCGTACTTGATCGAGGACAGGCCGCGTGCGCCGCAGAGTACCAGGTCGGGCTTGACCACGTCGAGCATCTCGTCTTTGAGCGTCTCGCGAATACGGCCGGCGCGAATCATGACCTCGACCTCGGGAATGTCGGGATTGGCCTTGGCCTCTTCGAGCTGCTTGGCGATGGAGTTCTTAAATGCCTCCTCCAGTCCGTTGACCAGATCGACCGGATAGGAACCAGCGCTCTCGAGTGCCGTGGAATCGATAACGTGGCCGATGATTAGCTTGGCGCCGTTGTTCGCGGCGACCTTGATGGCGCGTGCGAGCACAAAATCCTGCTGCTCAGTACCGTCGAGTGAAACAAATACCTTGGTGTAGCCCTCGTTCATGGTTTCCTCCTTGGTCTATCGCACGGGCGTGGGGCTCGTGCATCGGGCGGGCGCGGATGCGTGGCCGCCGGACACTTTATCTTGTTGCAGTTATACCCAAGGATTTGGGTTTGACCGCTCGCAATTCTGTGAACGGGCGAGTTTTTTGGTAAGGGTAGGCGCAGGCGCGCCGCCAACGGTTGATAATGGGACATCGCCCGCACCGTCCGCAGAACAATATCGGCGGGTGTCTAACGAGGGGGTCCCTTTGGATATCATTGAGCTTCTAAAATCTGCCTTCATGGGCCTGGTCGAGGGCATCACCGAATGGCTGCCTGTTTCGTCGACCGGTCACATGATCTTGGTGGACGAGTTCGTCAAGATGAACGTGAGCGAGACGTTCTGGAATATGTTCCTGGTCGTGATTCAGCTTGGCGCCATTTTGGCCGTCTGCGTTTTGTTCTTCTACGACCTCAACCCGTTTTCTCCCAGCAAGGGCAAGGAGGGCCGTCGCGACACCTGGGTGCTATGGGGCAAGATTGTGCTCGGCTGCATTCCCGCCGCGGCGATCGGTCTGCCGCTCAACGACTGGATGGAGGAGCATTTCTACAATGCTCCCGTCGTGGCGCTGGCGCTCATTGTGTACGGCGTGCTGTTTATCGTGATCGAGAACTGGCGCGCGAACAAGCGCGACCAGGCTGCTCTTGCCGGTTCGTTTGGTTCGCGTGCCGTGGTGGTGGGCGGACGCCCCGCCGGCGCGCATTTTGCCGCGCCCGCTGCGGCTGCCGCTTCAGATGATGACGATAACCTTGACTTTGGCTCCATCACTACGCTCGAGGATCTGAGCTGGAAGACCGCGCTGGGTATCGGTTGCTTCCAGGTGCTTTCGCTGATTCCGGGCACATCGCGCTCCGGCTCCACCATCATCGGCGGCCTGCTACTGGGCTGCACGCGCTCGGTGGCGTCTAAGTTCACGTTCTTCCTAGCCATTCCCGTCATGTTTGGTGCGAGTGCGCTCAAGCTGGTCAAGTACTTTATTAAGGGCGGCACGTTCGGCACCAACGAAATCGCCATCCTGGGCGTGGGCTGCGTCGTCGCCTTTGTGGTGTCGCTCATTGCCATCAAGTGGCTTATGGGCTTCGTGCGCCGTCACGACTTCAAGTGCTTCGGCGTCTACCGCATCATCCTGGGCATCGTGGTGCTCGCGTACTTCTTTGTCCTGGAGCCTATGCTCGGCCTGTAACTTGGTTGACGCTGCGCGGCGACCAGAGCGACAACTTGTCATTCAAAGGGGGTGGCATGACCAAAAGGTCTATGCCGCCCCCTTTTCATGCCAATTTGTTCGCTCTGGCCGCCGCTCGCTGCTGCTGTCATGACATCGGCGGTTTCGTGATTGTCAATAGATTGGTGCAAAGCAACCTGACCCCAATGCACCAAATTCGCTGGGGCGGGCCTGACGGTGGCGCACGGAGTCGTGGTGTGATTTGCGTCGGTGTCCGCGCGGCTCGGTATACTGGTACGGCTCAAACTATGGCGCCGCCCGCAGGCGCGCCGTCCGTCAGATGAGGAGTCGCCCATGACCCAGCCCCTGCCCTGGGAAAAGAACGCCGCGGTACCCGTACCGCCCGCGCCGGAACCCGTGCCGCTCGATGCATACACCGCCCCTGCTGCGCCGGAGCCCGAGCTCGTTCCGCTCGACATCTACGACGCTCCCGCGCCGGCGCCCAAGCCCGCCAAACCGCTCGTCGACATCGACAGCCTTAATCCCGCCCAGCGCGAGGCGGTCCTGTCCACCGAGGGCCCGTTGCTGGTGCTCGCCGGCGCCGGCTCGGGCAAGACCCGCGTCTTGACCTTCCGCATCGCACATATGCTCGGCGACCTGGGTGTTAAGCCTTGGCAGGTTCTTGCCATTACGTTTACCAACAAGGCCGCGGCAGAGATGCGCGAGCGTCTGGCGGCACTCATTCCCAGCGGCACCCGTGGCATGTGGGTGTGCACCTTCCATGCTATGTGCGTGCGCATGCTGCGCGAGGACGCCGACCTGTTGGGCTACACCGGCCAGTTCACCATCTACGATGACGATGACTCAAAGCGCATGGTGCGCGACATTATGCAGGCGCTCGGCATCGAGCAAAAGCAGTTCCCCATCAACATGATCCGCAGCAAGATTAGCTCGGCCAAAAACGCCATGATCGGCCCCGAGGACATGCTCAAGAGTGCCGATAGCCCCAACGACAAAAAGGCCGCGCAGGTCTACCTAGAGCTGGAGCGCCGCCTGCGCGCCGCCAATGCGATGGACTTTGACGACCTGCTCGTGCGCGCGCTCGAGCTGCTGCGCACCCGTCCCGAGGTGCTCGATAAGTACCAAGAGCGCTTCCGCTACATTAGCGTCGACGAGTATCAGGACACCAACCACGTCCAGTACGAAATCGCCAACCTGCTGGCCGCTAAGTACCAAAACCTCATGGTCGTGGGCGACGATGACCAGTCCATTTACAGCTGGCGTGGCGCCGACATCACCAACATCCTGGACTTTGAGAAGGACTTTAAAAACTGCAAGACCGTCAAGCTGGAGCAGAACTATCGCTCTACGGGTCACATCCTGAGCGCCGCCAACGCCGTGGTGCGCCACAACTCGCAGCGCAAGGACAAGCGCCTGTTTACGGCCGAGGGCGATGGCGAGAAGATCCAGGCCTTCCAGGCAAGCGATGAGCGCGACGAGGGTCGCTGGATTGCCGGCGAGATCGAGAAACTGCATGCCAAAGGCACGAGCTACGACGACATCGCCGTGTTCTATCGCACCAACGCCCAGTCGCGTATCCTCGAAGATATGTTCCTGCGCGCGGGCGTGCCCTACAAGATCGTGGGCGGCACGCGATTCTTCGACCGTGCCGAGATCCGCGACGTCATGGCCTACCTTAAGATGATCGTGAACCCGGCCGACGAGATGAGCGTCAAGCGCGTCATCAACACACCTCGCCGCGGCATCGGTTCCACCTCGATCCAAAAGATCGAGCAGCTGGCGCGCGACAACCGCTGCTCGTTCTTCCAGGCTTGCGAGATCGCGTGTGCCGAAACCGGCATGTTTAGCGCCAAGGTGCGCAACGGCCTGTCGAGCTTTGTGTCGCTGGTGCGCGAGGGTCGCCGCATGGACGGCGAGCTCAAGGACGTTGTCGAGATGATCGTCGATAAGACGGGCTTGCTGCAGGCGTTTCGCGCCGAGGGCACCATGGAGTCCGAGAGCCGCGCCGAGAACATCCAGGAATTCCTGGGCGTCGCTGCCGAATTTGAGGAGACGCACGAGGACATCGAGGGTACGCTCGAGAGCTTGGAAGAGCTGCGCGCAGCCGGTGTTGCCGACGTGCCTGCCGGCGCCGAGCCCGAGCCCGTCGTGGTGAGCGCGCCTGCGCCCGAACCGGGGCCATCTGCCCCGGCATCCTCGTTTGAGGCACTCGTCGGCGCGCGCGATGCCGCGGGCTCCAATCCGCTCGATAGCCTGGCTGCTCCGGCGCTGTCTCCGCAGGATGCCCTGGCTGCTGCCATCGCGGGCAACGCGTATGCCGCGCCGACGGAGATGCCGGCGGGTGCCGTGCATGCCGACGAGATTGAGCGCACCTACGGTCCGCTCACCTGTAAGGCGCTGCCGGCACTCATGGAGTGGCTGGCCCTGCGCTCCGACTTGGATTCCCTGGCCGGCGAGACGCATGCCATCACCATGATGACCATCCACTCCGCCAAGGGCCTGGAGTTCCCTGCGGTGTTCGTGGCCGGCATGGAGGAGGGCATCTTCCCGCACGTGCACGACTTTGGCGGCAGCGATGACCCGGGCAAGCTCGAGGAGGAGCGTCGCCTGGCCTACGTTGCCATCACGCGCGCCCGCAAGCGCCTGTTCCTGACCTATGCGGCCACGCGTCGCACCTACGGCTCGACCTCTGCCAACCCACGCTCGCGCTTTCTCAATGAGATTCCGTTTGAGGATATCGAGTTTAGCGGTATCGGTTCTGCCGGTTTTGAAGGCACGGGCTGGGAGAAGCGCGGCGACCGTCACGGCACCTTTGGCTCGGGCATGGGTTCGGATATGTATGGCGGCAAGGTGTTTGGCTCGCATACGCGCTCGACCGGCGGTTCCGGTTCGCGCGGTGGATCGAGCTTTGACGATTTCTGTGGCGGCAGCAGCTACGGGACCGAGCGCCATCGTGGGGTCTCGCCCGACGCCGGCCGTGTTGCATCGACCTTTGGCTCGGGCGCGCCGCGAGCCAAAAAGCCGTCGTCCAAGGTGTCCCCGACGGTGGAGCGCAAGGTCGATCGCGCCAGCGCATCGCAGGACTTTGCCGCGGGCGATACCGTGAGCCATAAGACCTTTGGCACGGGTACCGTGATCTCGGTCGCCGGAGACATGATCGAGGTCCAGTTCGAAAAGACCGGCCAGACCAAAAAGCTGATGAAGGGCTTTGCGCCGATCGTCAAGCTGTCGTGATTCCGGCGGACCTGGGCGGGCGTATAGGGCAACATCGCCTGCTCGGACAGTCCTGCGCAAGACGGAGAGCACATTAAGTGCTCTCCTTTGCGTGCGGAACTCGCGATCGATGTTGCCCTATACGCCCGCCCAGGTCCTTAGATAACGTTGCTTGCGAACGTCGCTCTGCTCGTTCGCTTTTTGATCTGGAGAGCCGGGTGGGCTGATAGATTAATAGATATGAGTAGGGGCTCCCCCGTTAAAGAACGGGGGAGCCCCTTGTTGCGTTTGGGTTGTTGGTGCGACCTAGAGGTGCGAGACGATCAGTTCCATCTTGCCTTCGAGTTCGATCTGGTCCACGGTGCTCGGAGCTAGCAGGTGGCTTCCCTTGTGGACGGGGTCGCCGCAGACGGTGCCTTCGCCGTCGATGACCGACAGGCACATGAAGGGCCAGCGCTGGTCGATGGTTTTGCTGCCGTCGACGCGCACGCGATCGACGGTGTAGCAGGGGTTGGACTCGAGCTCGGTTACGCCGTCCACCTCGGGCGCGGTCACCGTGCCGTCGGTCGGAGCCTGAGCATCAAAGTCGATGCAGTCGAGGCTCTGCTCAATGTGCAGCGGGCGCAGGTTGCCGTCGGTGCCGGGACGGTCGTAGTCGTACAGACGATACGTCACGTCGCTCGACTGCTGCGTCTCCAAAATGAGCGTGCCGGTCTTGATGGCGTGCACGGTACCGGAATCAATCTGGAAAAAGTCGCCCTTGTGAATCGGCAACACGTTGAGCATGTCGTCCCAACGTCCTTCCTCGATCATTTGTGCGGCCTCGGCGCGGTCCTTGGCACGCTGGCCGACGATGATCGTGGCGTCGGGCTCGCAGTCCAGCACATACCAACACTCGGTTTTGCCCAGGCTACCGTTCTCGTGCTCGGCAGCGTACTCGTCGTTGGGATGAATCTGGATCGAAAGGTCGTCCTTGGCGTCCAGAATCTTAATGAGCAGCGGGAACTCCTTGCCCTCGCAGTTGCCAAAGAGCTCGCGATGCTCGGCCCACAGCCACGACAGCGTGTGGCCGGCATACGGGCCCTCCGCAATCTGGCAGTCGCCGTTGGGGTGGGCCGAGATGGCCCAGCACTCACCGATGGGGCCATCGGGAATGTCGTAGCCAAATACGGTTCCGAGCTGGCGACCGCCCCAGATCTTCTCGTGGAAGATCGGCGTCAGCTTAATCAAATCGGACATGTTCATACCCCCATTGTGTTGCGCGGGCGCTGCACAAAACAGCTCAAAGCGAGCGCCCGGATGACTACAAAAACCTATGCCAACGTTACGTTGTGCAACTCAAAGCGGTCGCCAACGTTGCGCGAGACCGAATACTCAAAGGCGGTGCCGCTGTCCAAAAAGCCAATCTGGGTGAGCTCGAGCAGGGGAGAGCCAGGCTTGGTGTCCAAGCGCTCGGCTTCTTCCTCGGTTGCTGCCACGGCGCGAATGGTACGGTGGAAGCTCGAAATCTTCAGCCCACATTGCTCGCGGATGAAGTGGTAGACCGATCCGTACAGGTCCTTCTTTTTAAGGCCTGGAATCAGCTCGAGGGGCATGTAGGTGTACTCGATAACGATGGGCTTCCCATCGGCCTGACGCACGCGCACGATGTGATAGGCAAAGTCATCCTCGGCAATTCCCAGCTGGGCTGCGATGTCCGCTGGTGGATTAACAATCGAGAAATCGTAGACCACCGAGGTCACCTTCTCCCCGCGGTGCTCATACGAAAAGCCCTGGGCACGGTCGTTTTTGCCCTGGAAAAACGCCTGACCGGGAAGTCCCGCCGTGTCCTTAACGTAGGTACCCGATCCGCGTCGGCTGGTAATAAGACCTTCCTCGGTGATTTGCTCGATAGCTCGTTTGACGGTGATTTTGGAAACGCTATAGAGCTCGCAGAACTCAACGACGGTGGGAAGCTTGTCGCCCGGTTTAAGAGTGCCATCCTCGATGCTTCGACGAATATCTGCAGCTATCGCCTCGTATTTGGGAATCATTGAACCTCCTTTCCGACATATATCAATACGCAAGTAAGTATAACCCTTAACAAGGCACCCATATAACCTTTATCTAAGAAGCTCGAGAAAGAAAAAAGAAAAAGACGCTTTACTTTTAGAATTAGAGCGCTATAGTTTAAGCAACGAACGGAATCTTTCCGCAGAACAGGATCGACCGTTTGGGGACGGTTTTGTTTTGGCGGGTTGGATATCGGTATGACCGGTGCGCGCCCGCGCCGGATAACCTGCCAAAGCAAACCCGTCTCCAACCGGAAGCTCTAGAACACGAAAGCGAGGACTTTGATGGCACAGTATCAGCTGCCCAACGACTTCTTCTTTGGCGCTGCTATGTCCGGCCCGCAGACTGAGGGTCAGTGGAACCAGGGCGGCAAGCTCGAGAACCTGTGGGACACCTGGTCCATCCAGGATCTGGGCTCGTTCTACAACTGCGTTGGCTCTTACGCCGGCAATGACTTTATGGCCAAGTACCAGGAAGACCTTCGCATTTTGAAGGACTTGGGCCTGGATACCTATCGCACTTCCATCCAGTGGAGCCGTCTGCTCGATGCCGACGGCAACCTTAATGAGGAGGGCGCCGCGTGGTATCACGAGTTGTTCCGCGCCTCTCGCGAAGCCGGCCTGGAGCCGTTTGTCAACTTGTACCACTTTGACATGCCCACCTACCTTTTTAACCGTGGCGGCTGGGAGAGCCGTGAGGTTGTCGAGGCTTACGCACATTACGCCGACGTCGCCTTCCACGAGTTTGGCCAGGAGATCAAGTACTGGTTCACCTTTAACGAGCCCATCGTCGAGCCCGAGCAGCGCTATCAGGAGGGCGTGTGGTTCCCGCAGCTCCACGACTTTAGCCGCGCTCGCACCGTGCAGTATCACATCTCGCTGGCACATGCGCTGGCCGTGGCCAACTACCGTCGCGCCTATGACGAGGGCGCCGTTCGCAGCGATGCCAAGATCGGCATGATCAACTGCTTTACCCCGGTCTACACCAAGGAGAACCCCAGCGAGGCGGACCTCGAGGCCGTGCGTATGACCAGCGGCATCAACAACCGCTGGTGGCTCGACCTCATTACCAAGGGCGAGCTTCCCGCCGACGTGCTCGACAGCCTGGCCGAGGGCGGCGTTAAGCTTCCGTTCCGTGCCGGCGACCAAGAGATTCTTAAGCAGGGTGTTGTCGACTGGCTCGGTTGCAACTACTACCACCCCACGCGCGTTCAGGCGCCGGCGAGCAAGATCGACCAGTACGGTCTGCCGCACTTTGCCGACGAGTACGTGTGGCCCGACGCCGTTATGAACGAGAGCCGCGGCTGGGAGATCTACCCGCAGGGCCTCTACGACTTTGGCATGGACTGCGCTAAGAACTACCCCGATCTTGAGTGGTTCGTTTCCGAGAACGGCATCGGCATCATGGACGAATACAAGAACCGAGACGCCGAAGGAACCATCCAGGATGACTACCGCGTCGACTTTGTACGCCAGCACCTGGAGTGGGTTGCCAAGGCAATTGCCGAGGGCGCCAAGTGTCGTGGATACCATTATTGGGCCGTCATCGATAACTGGTCTTGGGCGAATGCCTTTAAGAACCGTTACGGTTTTGTCGAGGTCGACCTTATGGACGGCTACAAGCGCCGCCTTAAGAAGTCGGCAGCTTGGCTCAAGCAGGTCGCCACGACTCACGTGGTTGATTAGCGAACGGGCGAACGCCCAGACCGCGCGCCGCTGCGCGCAACACATGGCACATCTGGTGGCAGAGGGCGACAGACCACCGTGCGCATAGGAAAAGGCCGGATTTGAAAGTTAGGAGCAATCATGGCCAGTGACAACGGAAAGAGCTTCCTCGACAAGTTTGCCGAGGTCTCTGCGAAGGTGGGAAACCAGGTTCACCTGCGTTCCCTGCGTGACGCCTTCGCGACCATCACGCCGCTCTATATCCTTGCGGGTATCGCGGTTCTTATTAACAACGTCGTGTTCCCTCTGTTCCCGCTCGATGCGGCGGGCCTTGCCAACCTTCAGACGTGGGGTTCGGCAATTACGCTGGGCACCCTCAACGTCTCTGCCATCATCTTGGCTGGACTGATTGGCTACAGCCTCGCTAAGAACGAGCGCTTCGATAACCCGCTCGCTTGCGTGGTCGTCGCCATCTCCGCTTTCGTCATCATGATGCCGCAGCAGATCACCGCCACGCTTGCCGCCACGAGTCCGCTGCTCACCGACAAGATTACCTCTGCCGAGGTCACGGGCGCCCTTTCGACTGCCAACACCGGTACCAACGGTCTGTTCGCGGCCATTATCATCGCCCTGCTCTCCGTTACGCTCTTCATTAAGATTTCCGGCGTCGAGAAGCTCAAGGTCAAGCTGGGCGAGGGTGTGCCTCCCGCGGTCTCCAACTCCTTTAACGTCATGATCCCGATGCTGCTCAACCTCTCGATCTTCGCCATTGCCGCGGCTCTGCTCGCCGTGTTTGCCGGCACCGATCTGTGCACCATCATCTCCACGTGCATCTCCAACCCGCTCAAGAGCATCATGAACGCCGGTCCGTGGGCTGTTATCCTCATCTACACCCTTGCTAACCTGCTGTTCTGCGTCGGTATTCACCAGTCCACCATCTCTGGCGCTACCGTCGAGCCGATCCTGACCATGCTCATCGTCGACAACATGGCTACCTTTGCCGCCGGTGGCACCATCCAGCCCGATCACTACATGAACATGCAGATCGTTAACAGCTTCGCCCTCATCGGCGGCTCGGGCTGCACCCTCATGCTTCTGCTCGACACGCTCCTGTTCTCCAAGAACAAGGCTTCCGAGACCGTTTCCAAGATGGCTATCCTGCCTGGTCTGTTCAACATCAACGAGCCGGTTATCTACGGTTACCCCATCGTGTACAACCTGCCGCTCATGATCCCGTTCGTCCTTCTTCCCGATCTGTTCATCGGCATCACCTATGGCCTTACCTGCGCAGGCATCATCAGCCCCTGCATCGCCCAGGTGCCCTGGACCATGCCTCCCGTCATCAATGCCCTGCTCGCTACGGGCTTTGACTGGCGCGCCGGCGTGTGGCAGGCTATCGAGCTTGTCATCGGTATGGCTGTCTACCTGCCCTTTATGAGGATCTCCGAGAAGGCCATCGCCAAGCAGGAGGCCCTTGCCGAGCAGAACGCCTAAACGTTCGTTTTCCCTTTCACCTTTGCGGGCGCCGGTACGCGGTGCCGGTGCCCGCACCTCTCTTTTGCGTAAGGGCGCAGAAGGAGGGCACAATAACCGCAAGGAATACAACCAGTCGTCGTCTGCGCGCCGCGCAGTTATAAGGAGGAAACCATGAAGAAGATCATGCTCTGCTGCAATGCCGGTATGTCCACGAGCCTGCTGGTCCAGAAGATGCAGGCCGAGGTTGCGAACCGTGGTCTGGATATTGAGGTCGAGGCTCGTCCCATGAACGAGGCCCACGATCACCTGGACGAGTGCGACATGTTGCTGCTTGGCCCGCAGATCGGCTACACCAAGGGCGATTTTGAGAAGGAGGCCGCCGGTCGTTTTCCGGTCGAAGTCATCAACATGGTCGACTACGGCCGCATGAACGCTGCCGGCATCATCGACCACTGCGTCAGCGTGATGGGCTAGGTGCTCCGCATGGACGATATGAACGAACTGCAGATGACCTGCTTTGAGATCATCAGCTACGTCGGTACCGCCAAGAGCATGTACATCAATGCCGTGCAAAAGGCCAAGGAGGGCGATTTTGACGCCGCCGAGGAGCTTATCAAGCAGGGCGACGAGGCCTATAACGGTGGTCACGATGTTCACATGGGGCTTCTGAAGAAGGAGGCCAACGGCGAGCGTAACGGCGAGGCCCCGTTGATTCTGCTGCATGCCGAGGACCAGATGGCCGGTACCGAGACCATGCGAGTCATGGCGACGGAGCTCATCGAGGTTCACAAGCAGCTGCAGGCACTTCAGGCCTAGTCGGCGTTATCGCCGCGATGGACCGTGCGGTCCAACAGACAACATAGTCCCTTTGACGGGCGCCGGGAGTCACCGCCTCCCGGCGCCCTTATTTTTGGGAATGGTCTTGCGTGGCCTGTTGGGCAGCCATTTGCGTTTTCCCAGATAAAACCTGCCAAAACAAACCTGTCTCTTTTTGGTAGGTTTTTGCCTTGGGAGCGGTACCATACAGGCAATGTTTAAACGAGAAAGGTGGGCTCCCATGGAACCTAAACAGTACTACATCGGCATCGACGTCGGCGGCACTTCGGTTAAGGAGGGCCTGTTCGACGAGGACGGAAACCTGCTTGCCAAGGCCAGCGTGCCCACGCCTCCCATCGTTGACGCTGCGGGCTTTGCCGCGGTGACCGAGGCTATCGACCAGGTGGTCGCCAAGGCGCAGATTCCGCGTGCCTTTGTGGCAGGCATTGGCCTGGCCGTTCCGTGCCCCATCCCGGCGTCGGGCGATGCCAAGGTCAAGGCCAACATTGCCATTAACCTGCCCGAGCTGAGGGTCGCCATTCAGGAGCACTGCCCCGATGCGGTCGTTAAGTATGAGAACGATGCCAACGCCGCTGCCATGGGCGAGGCCTGGCTCGGTTCTGCCAAGGGCGTGCAGAACGTGGTGATGGTCACCATCGGTACCGGCGTGGGCGGCGGCGTTATCGTTAACGGCGACGTGGTATCGGGCGTTGTGGGTGCCGGCGGCGAGATTGGCCACATGTGCCTGAACCCGGCCGAGGAGCGCACCTGCGGCTGTGGCGGCCATGGCCATCTGGAGCAGTATTCCAGCGCCACCGGCGTGGTGAGCAACTACCTTGCCGAGTGCAAGAAGGCGGGCGTCGAGCCCATTGAGCTCACCGGCCCCTCCGATTCCAAGGACGTGTTCCAGGCCTGCCGCGAGGGCGACAAGCTCGCGCTGGCCGCAGCCGACACCATGGCCGACTACCTTGGCCGCGCCCTGGCGCTTATCGCCAACGTGGTCGACCCCGAGATGTTCCTGATCGGTGGCGGCGCGTCCGCTTCGGCCGATGTTTATCTCGACAAGGTTCGCGAGCACTTTAAGCAGTACGCGCTCTCTGCCTCGCGCGAGACGCCCATTAAGGTCGCTTCGCTCGGAAACGACGCCGGCATCATCGGTGCCGCCTACGTAGCCCTGCGCGCCGCCGGTAAATAGTCGGTGCAGGAGGGCGGTGGTACAAGGGGGCAGACTTCGCCCCCAGGCTCGCCCCAAATTGCGCCGCGGCCCTTGCGTCTCATAAGGTTCGGCGCCAGCGTGCTACCATAGCTACGTCCAAGTACACATATCAAGTGGAGGATATCCATGGCAAACGTTCTTGTCTTTGGTCACCAGAACCCCGATAACGACGCCATCATGAGCGCCGTCGTCCTGTCCCAGCTGCTCAACCAGGTTGAGTATGCCGGCAACACCTACGAGGCCTGCGCCCTTGGTCAGCTTCCGGCCGAGTCCGCCAAGCTGCTCGCCGACGCCGGCATCGCCGAGCCCCGCGTGATCGAGTCCGTCGAGGCCGGTCAGCTCGTCGTCCTCACCGACCACAACGAGTCTGCCCAGTCCGTCGCCGGCCTTAAGGATGCCACGGTCTTTGGCGTTGTCGATCATCACCGCATTGGCGACTTCGAGACCGCCGGCCCGCTGCACTACATCTGCCTGCCCTGGGGCTCCAGCTGCACCATCGTCACCAAGCTCGCCGGCGTGCTCGGCGTTGAGCTTTCCGACGTCCAGGCCAAGCTGCTGCTCTCGGCCATGATGACCGATACGCTCATGCTCAAGAGCCCCACCACCACCGATGTCGACCGCGCCGTCGCCGCCAAGCTCGGCGAGCAGGTGGGCGTCGACCCGGTCAAGTTCGGCATGGAGGTCTTCCTCACCCGTCCGTCCGGCTCCTTCACCGCAGCCGAGATGGTCGGCAACGACATCAAGATGTTCGAGCCCGCCGGCAAGAAGCTGCTCATCGGCCAGTACGAGACTGTCGACAAGAGCCGCGCGCTCGGCATGATTGACGAGATCCGCGAGGCCATGCGCGCCTACGCCGCCGAGAAGGGTGCTGACGGCATTGTCCTGTGCATCACCGACATCATGGAGGAGGGCTCGCAGGTCCTGCTCGAGGGCGAGACCGAGGCTGCTCAGAAGGGCCTGGGCATTGCCGACGAGCACGACGGCGTCTGGATGCCGGGCGTCCTCTCCCGTAAGAAGCAGGTCGCTGCCCCCATCATGGCCGCCTGCTAGGTTTAGTTGACCGAACGCCACGACCGGATCGCGGACGCCCCGCGCTCCGGTCGTTTTTTGTGCATGCGCCGCGTCGTCTCTTGGACAGGCGTGCCCGTGCCGTTGAGCAAATAATGTTCAACCTGTGGTTCCGCTTTTCGGCCACGCCTGCGTGCTTGTCGTGCAGGGTAGGCTAGATGCAAGCGTAATACGTTAGAGCGCGGCGCCGCCACTTGGGCGGGCCGTGCTTTTTTAAGACGGGAGCTTTCCCGTGAAAGGAGCCGCCCATGGCAGCAACCGAGCAGCTGTTCAACGTCCGTGAGCGCAAGCGCTTTGAACGCCACGACATTTGGGAGCGCATCGCCGAGAACGGCACGATTTCCGCCGCGGTTATGGTCATCGCCGCCATCGCCGCCGTCATTTGCGCCAATACCGATGCCTACGAGGCCATCCATCACTTTTTGGAGACCCCGCTGTATGTGGGTCTGGGCAACCTTACGGCCGGTCTTACCGTTGAGCTTTTCGTCAACGACTTCCTCATGGCGATTTTCTTTTTGTTGGTGGGCATTGAGCTTAAGTACGAGATGACGGTCGGCGAGCTCAAGAATCCACGTCAGGCCATGCTTCCCATGCTGGCGGCCGTGGGCGGCGTCGTCGTTCCCGCCTGCATCTACCTGATCTTTAACCATGCCGGCGCCCGCAACGGTTGGGCCATCCCCATGGCAACCGATATTGCCTTTGCGCTGGGCGTGCTATCGCTTTTGGGCAACCGCGTGCCCAACGGCGTGCGCGTGTTCTTCTCGACGCTCGCCATTGCCGACGACCTCATCTCCATCGCCGCCATCGCCATCTTCTACGGTCAGAGCCCCAATCCGTTTTGGTTGGGCGCCGCCGCGCTTGTGACCTGCGCGCTCGTGTGGCTCAACAAGACGCAGCATTACCGCCTCGCCCCGTATTCGGTACTGGGTCTGCTGTTGTGGTTCTGCATGTTCAAGAGCGGCGTGCACGCTACGCTTGCTGGCGTCATCTTGGCCTTTACCATCCCGGCCAAGTGCGGTGTTAAGCTCGATAGCCTCACTGATTGGTTGGGCGAGTGCCTGCCGCTGCTCGATGACCGCTACGACGACGAGGCGCACATCTTGGGCCAGCATGACTTTACCGTCTCGACCACCAGGGTCGAGCGCGTCATGCACCGCGTGACCCCGCCGCTCATCCGCATGGAGCGTCTGATCTCCACGCCGGTCAACTTTGTGATTCTGCCGATCTTTGCGTTCGTGAACGCACAGGTTCGCCTGGTGGGTGTGGATATGAGCACGTTGCTCACCGACCCGGTGACGCTCGGCGTGTACTTTGGCATGCTGCTGGGCAAGCCGATCGGCATCTTTGGCATGACGTTTGCCCTGGTTAAGTTTAGGGTCTGCGAGCTGCCGCATAACGTTAACTGGCACATGATTGCCGGTGTGGGCATTCTGGGCGGCATCGGCTTCACCATGTCGATCCTCATCAGCGGCCTTGCCTTCCCGACGGCCCAGTTTGAGGTTCTGGCTGCCAAGGCCGCCATCCTTGCCGGTTCGGTCACCGCTGCCGTGCTCGGTATGATCTACATGAGCGTGGTCTGCAAACACCCCGCGCCCAAAGACAAGTAAAAGCACATACAAGTTTGAAAACGCCGCCTGTGAACACCATCACAAGCGGCGTTTTAGTCATTGGGGACGTTCTTAAACGACTAGGTTTATTCCACCGTTCCGTAGACGGCGCCCCAGCCGTGGGCGGCAAGGGCGGAGTTGAGCTGGTCGCAAAGCGATTGGCGGTCGTAGTAGCCGGGCGGCAATAGGTTCACGATTTCCATGAGATCGGGCGCCAGGTCCAAGATCTCGGCCTGTACGATGAGATCCAGGCGGTCGATGGCGCGGCGGTCGTAAAACAGCCCGTCGACCAGGCGCTGCAGGTCGCCGAATTCCTCGGCCTGAAACGATCCGTACTCCATAGTGCCTCCTTGGGCGCCCCACGCCGGCATGCGCGGCGATTCGTAAATCATTGCGATGAACTTAATCTATCACGGCTTCATGCCGTTGCGGCGGTGGCGGTCTATACTTAGACGAACTGCAACGTCCCGCTTCGCGAAAGGTCGCACCCATGCAGACGATCTACCAGAAGATGGAAACCACCGAACTCGATGCCGCCATCGAGGCGCTCAAAGCCGAGGTCGCCGAGGTCAAGGCCAAGGGCCTGGCGCTCGACATGGCCCGCGGCAAGCCGTCGCCCTCCCAGGTGGACATCTCTCGACCCATGCTCGATATCCTCAATGCCGATGCCGATCTGCACGACGGCAACGTCGACTGCTCAAACTACGGTTGCTTTGAGGGCATTCCCTCGGCGCGCAAGCTGGCGGGGGAGTTCCTGGGTTGCCCTGCCGAGCAGACGCTCGTACTGGGTTCGTCGAGCCTTCTGATCGAGCACGATATCGCCGGCATGTTTTGGCGCTGCGGTTCGTGCGGCAGCGAGCCTTGGGAGGCTTACGAGGCCGCGCACGACGGCAAGAAAGTCAAGTTCCTGTGCCCTGTTCCCGGCTACGACCGTCACTTTGGCATCACCGCCGACCTGGGTATCGAGAACGTCCCCGTCGCGATGACCGACAACGGCCCCGACATGGACGAGATCGAGCGCCTCGTTGCCGCCGACGATTCCATCAAGGGTATCTGGTGCGTGCCCAAGTATTCCAACCCCACGGGTATCACCTTTAGCGAGGACACTGTGCGCCGCCTGGTCGAGATGCCCACGGCCGCGCCCGATTTCCGCATCTTCTGGGACAACGCCTACTGCGTGCACGACCTGTACGACGAGACCGACGAGCTCGCAAACATCTTTGACCTCGCTCGCGCGGCGGGCACCGAGGACCGCGTGGTGGCCTTTGCCTCGACGTCCAAGATCACCTTCCCGGGCGCCGGCATCGGCTTTATCGGTGCGAGCCCCGCGGTTATCGCGGAGTTCTCCAAGCGCCTGAAGGCCGGCCTTATCAGCGCCGACAAGCTCAACCAGCTGCGTCACGTGCGTTTCCTTCCCACCATCGAGGCGGTCAAGGAGCATATGAAAAAGCATGCCGAGTTCTTGCGCCCGCGCTTTGAGGCCGTCGAGCGCAAGCTCACCGAGGGTTTGGGCGACACGGGCTGCGCCACTTGGACGCATCCCCGCGGCGGCTACTTTGTGAGCTTTGATGGTCCCGAGGGCTCGGCCCAAAAGGTCGCAGCGCTTTGTGCCGACCTGGGCGTCAAGCTCACGCCGGCTGGTGCTACCTGGCCTTATGGCAAGGATCCGCGCGACACCAACATCCGCATCGCGCCGAGCTATCCCACGGTCGAGGACCTGGAGGCAGCACTCGACGTACTGGTGCTGGCCGTCAAGCTCGTCGCTGCCGAGCTCGTTCGTGCCGAGCGCGCCTAACGCCTAGGGCCCCGCAAGTCCGCGCCCAGTACTATCCGCATTTTCGATACGTAAAGGAGCGTATACATGGATTTGGGTATTTCCACCAACCCCACACCGGAGATCTACACCATTAAGGTAACCGGCGAGATCGATATCTCTAACGCCGATAGCCTGCGCAATGCCATTGACCTGGCGCTCGAGCAGCCCACTGAGGCCGTTGAGCTCGATTTTGCCCAGGTGAGCTACATCGATTCGACGGGCATTGGCGTGCTCGTGGGCGCCGCGCACCACGCGGTCGACCACGGTAAGCGCTTTAGCTGCACTAATGTGCAGCCCCAGGTGATGCGCGTGGTTCAGCTGCTGGGCGTCGACCAGGAGATTTCGATCACGGCGGCATAATCTTTGCCCCCAAAAGGGCGTGCCGTTTGGCATATGTTTGTGATGCGCTCGGACGTTTTGGCGTCCGGGCGCTATACTTGACCGAATGAATAGACGAGTTCCGGCCGAATGGCGCGGTGCGGGCTCGACTCACATCGAGCCTTGGAGGTATGTGTGTTTGGTATTGGAGAGGGTGAGCTCGCGATCATCGTGGTCTTCGGCTTTTTGCTGTTTGGCCCGGATAAGCTCCCGCAGATGGGCCGCACGATCGGCCGTGCCATCCGTCAGTTCCGCGAGACGCAGGAAAAGATGACGGCCGTTGTTCAGTCCGAGATCATCGATCCGGTAAGCGAGGCCGCGTCGGCTCCGGTCAAGCCCAAGAAGGCTGTCGTCGATGACGATTCCGATGCGGACGAGGATGCCGCCGGGACGGCTGCACCCGCAAAGAAGGAGACCTTTGCCGAGCGCCGTGCCCGCCTTGCCGCCGAGAAGGCTGCGAGCGAGGGTGCCACCGAGGGCGAAGGCGCTGCTGATGAGGCCGAGAGCGCCGAGCCCGCCAAGGCCGAGCCTGCTGCTGCCGCCGTCGAACCCGAGCCAGCTGCAGAGCCGGAGCCCAAGCCCGAGCCGGCAGAGCCCACGACGGCTGACCTCTACGCCCGTCGTCCCCGTAAGCGCAAGGCCGTCGTCGACCAGCTCGCTCGCGAGCTCGAGGCCGAGGACGACGCTGCTGCCGCCGACGCCCCGAAGGGAGGTGATGAGTAATGCCTATCGGACCTGCGCGAATGCCGCTTTTCGATCACCTGGGGGAACTCCGTCGCCGCCTGACCATCGTGGTCGTGTCGGTGTTTGCCGCCGCTATCGTGCTGTATTTCGCCACGCCTGTAGTGCTCGACATCCTGGAAGATCCCATCCGCTCCTTTGTGCCGGACGGTAAGTTCTACATCACTACCACGCTCGGCGGCTTTGGCTTGCGCTTCTCGCTGGCCATCAAGATGGCCGTGGTCATGTGCACGCCCATGATCATCTGGCAGATTCTGGCGTTTTTCCTGCCGGCGCTTCGCCCCAACGAGCGCAAGTGGGTCGTGCCCACGGTGCTCGCCTCGACGGTGTTGTTCTTCCTGGGCGCCATTTTCTGCTATTTCATCATCATTCCTGCGGGCTTTGAGTGGCTCATCGGCGAGACCTCGGCCGTCGCTACGGCGCTGCCCGATCTGGAGAACTACGTCAACATGGAGCTGCTCTTTATGATTGGCTTTGGCGTGGCGTTTGAGCTGCCGCTCATCATCTTCTACCTGTCCGTCTTCCACATCGTGTCCTACGCGGCCTTCCGCAGTGCCTGGCGTTATGTATACGTTGGCCTGCTGGTGGGCTCGGCTGTGATTACGCCCGACGGCTCGCCCGTTACGCTGGGGCTCATGTATGGCGCCCTGCTCTCGCTCTACGAGATTTCGCTCGCCATCGCTCGCGTGGTCATTACCGCGCGCGAGGGCAAGGAGGGCTTGTTTGTGAGCCGTCTGGACCTGTTTTCGGACGACGAAGAGGACGACGAGGAGTAAATCGGTATGCACGAGGTTGGCATTGTCAACGGCATACTCGATACAGTGATTCGCGCGGCGCGTGGGGCGGGGGCCTCGCGCGCCGTTTTGGTAACGCTGCGTATCGGGGATATGACCGAGGTCGTGCGCGAGGCGCTCGACTTTGCCTGGGAGACGTTTCGCGACGAGGACCCGCTCACGCGCGGCTGCGAGCTTGCCGTGGAGGAGGTCCATCCACAAAGCGAGTGCCAGGACTGCGGTGAGGTCTTCGATCACGACCGTTTCCATTGCCGCTGCCCTCAATGTGGCGGCGCCAACGTGCGCCTGCTGCACGGCAGCGAGCTCGACATCGCCAGTATCGAAATCGAAACCCCCGACGATTAGCCCGCTAGCCATCTGGTGATGGGGTATAAAGGGGCCAAATTAAGGAGCGCTAAGTATGGCTGAGAAAACGATTGATATCGCGTCGCCGATTCTGTCGCGCAACGAGCGCCTGGCAGATCAACTGCGCAAGCGTTTTGAACAGACAAACACCTATGTGATCAATGTGCTGTCGAGCCCCGGCTCGGGTAAGACAACAACGATTCTGGGCACCAACGAGCGCCTGCGCGACAAGGCCGGCTTGCGCTGCGCCGTCATCGAAGGCGATATCGCCTCGGACGTCGACGCCATCACCATGAAGGAAGCCGGCATGCCTGCCATCCAGATCAACACGGGCGGCCTGTGCCACCTCGAGGGCAACATGATCATGGAGGCCGTTGACGCGTTCGACCAGGCCGTGGGTCTGGAAAACATCGACGTCATCTTTATCGAAAACGTGGGTAACCTGGTCTGCCCAGTCGACTTTGACCTGGGCGAAAACCTGTCCATCATGATTCTCTCGGTGCCCGAGGGCGACGACAAGCCCATCAAGTACCCGGGCATCTTTCAGCACGCCGGCGCGCAGCTGCTCAACAAGGTCGATGTGGCCCCGGCTTTCGATTTTGACATGGATAGGTATACTAAGACACTCGATGACCTCAATCCGCAGGCGCCGCGGTTTGCCGTGAGCGCGCGCAAGGGCGAGGGCATGGATGCCTGGTGCGATTGGCTCATCGGGCAGATTGAGCAAGCAAGGGCGTAAGTCGGCCGCCATACGGGCGGGCGTAGCCGCAGAGATACGAGATAGGAGCCTCTTTTGAAGCTCATCATCGCCGAGAAAAACGACGCCGCGCGTCAGATTGCCGAGCGTCTGTCCACGGGCAAGCCCAAAAAGGACAAGGTGTACAACACCGCCATCTACCGTTTTGAGTGGAAGGGCGAGGAGTGCGTGACGATCGGTCTTGCCGGTCACATCCTTGCGCCCGATTTTTGCGACAGCGTGCTGTTCGATAAAAAGCTGGGCTGGTATTCGGTCACCGAGGACGGCGAGATGCTGCCGGCCGACATACCCGATGGCCTGGCGCGTCCGCCCTACGACACCAAGCGCAAGCCGTTTCTTGCCGATGGCATCTCAATCAAGGGCTGGAAACTCGAGAGCCTGCCTTACCTCACCTGGGCGCCCGTCATTAAGCTACCGGCCGAGAAGGAACTCATTCGTTCGCTCAAGAACCTCGCCAAGAAGTCCGACAGTGTCATCATCGCCACGGACTTCGATCGCGAGGGCGAGCTGATCGGTTCGGACGCCCTCAACAAGGTGCGCGAGGTTGCGCCCGACCTGCCGGTCGCCCGCGCCCAGTATTCTTCGTTTACCAAGGCCGAGATCACGCAGGCCTTCGATAATCTCGTCTCGCTCGACCAGAATCTGGCCGACGCCGGCGAGAGCCGCCAGCACATCGACCTCATTTGGGGTGCGGTGCTCACGCGCTACCTAACGCTCGCCAAGTTTGGCGGTTTTGGCAACGTGCGTTCCGCCGGCCGCGTGCAGACGCCGACGCTTGCCCTGGTGGTCGAGCGCGAGCGCGAGCGCATGGCGTTTGTGCCCGAGGATTATTGGCAGATTCGCGGCATGGGCGCCGCGCAGGGCGCAGCCGAGGACGATCGCTTTAAGATCGCGCACAAGACGGCGCGCTTTACCGACAAGGATGCTGCTGAGGCGGCGTACGGCCACGTTGACGGCGTTGCGACGGCAACCGTCGCCGCGGTGACCAAGCGTTCGCGCAAGCAGCAGCCACCCACGCCGTTTGCGACCACCTCGCTGCAGGCTGCCGCCGCGGCCGAGGGCATCTCGCCTGCGCGCACCATGCGCATCGCCGAGTCCCTCTACATGGCCGGCCTCATCAGCTACCCGCGTGTCGACAACACCGTGTACCCCGCGACGCTCGATCTGGGCGCCGTGGTGAGCGACCTGGCAAAGATCAACCCGGCGCTGGCGCCCGTGTGCAAAAAGGTGCTCGCCGGTCCCATGAAGCCCACGCGCGGCAAGGTCGAGACCACCGACCACCCGCCGATCTATCCTACGGGCGAGGGCGACCCGTCCGCGCTCGATGGCGGCCAGCGCAAGCTCTACGACCTCATCGCCCGCCGCTTCCTGGCGACGCTCATGGGGCCTGCGACCATCGAGAACACCAAGCTCGAGCTCGATGTGAACGGCGAGCCGTTCGTGGCTTCGGGCGATGTGCTCGTGACCCCCGGTTTCCGCGAGGCATACCCGTACGGTCTCAAGCGCGACGAGCAGATGCCGCCGCTGGAGCAGGGCGATACGGTCGACGTGTTCGACATTAAGCTCGAGGCCAAGCAGACCGAGCCGCCCGCGCGCTACAGCCAGGGCAAGCTCGTGCAGGAGATGGAAAAGCGCGGCCTGGGCACCAAGTCCACGCGCGCGAGCATCATCGAGCGCCTGTACGCCGTGCGCTATCTCAAAAACGATCCCGTGGAGCCGAGCCAGCTGGGTATCGCCATCATCGATGCGCTGTCGCGGTTTGCCCCGCGCATCACGAGCCCCGATATGACCAGCGAGCTCGACGGCGACATGACCCGCGTGGAGCGCGGCGAGGACACCGAAGAGCATGTCGTGACGCACTCGCGCGCGCTGCTGGCCGGCGTGCTCGACGAGCTGCTCAAGCATACGCAGGAGCTGGGCGACGCCATCAGCGACGCCGTCACGGCCGATGCGCGCGTGGGCGCCTGCCCCAAGTGCGGCAAGGATTTGGTTATGAAGACGAGTGCCAAGACCCGTGGCAGCTTTATCGGCTGCATGGGATGGCCCGACTGCGACGTGACCTATCCGGTGCCGAGTGGCGTCAAGGTAAGCCCGCTCGAGGGCGAGGCCGCCGTGTGCCCCGAGTGCGGTGCGCCGCGCATTAAGTGCCAGCCGTTCCGCCAGAAGGCCTTCGAGATCTGCGTGAACCCCACGTGCCCCACCAACTACGAGCCCGACCTTAAGGTGGGTGAGTGCAAGGTGTGTGCCGAGGCCGGACGCCATGGCGACCTGATCGCACACAAGAGCGAGAAGAGCGGCAAGCGCTTTATCCGCTGCACCAACTATGACGATTGCGGCGTGAGCTATCCGCTGCCGGCGCGTGGAAAACTCGAGGCGACGGGCGAGACCTGTCCCGAGTGCGGCGCCCCCATCGTGGTGGTCAACACGGCGCGCGGTCCGTGGCGTATCTGCGTCAACATGGACTGCCCGACCAAGGAGAAGAAGCCCGCCCGCGGCCGCAAGACTGCGACCAAGGCGAGCACGGCGAAGAAAACCACGGCAGCAAAGAAGACTTCGACCGCCAAGAAGTCGACTGCCAAGAAGGCTGCCGCCGACAAGTAACGGCGCAGTCGAAACATTGCCCAAAAAACGAGCGAGGGTCCCATGATCCTCGCTCGTTTTTTGACCGGCAGTTAGGGACATTCCTTTTTCTGCCGGCAGTTTAGGAACGTCCCTAACTGCCGGCTCGGAAACGACAAGGCGTTAGTTCACTTCGACGGGTTTGGCGCCGGGATAGCGCTCCTCAAAGTCTAGGCGGTACTTATTGTCATTGGTGCCCGCCACGTTGTCGCGCGACAGCGGCGCCACGATCTCGTTCTTATGGTCCGCGGGCTTTGCGTACTTTAAGCTGATCTCCCAGGCATCGCAGATCGCATCGATGCGGTGATCCAGGTCGTCGTACAGAGCAATGATGTCCTTCCACGAACTGTAGTTCTTAGAGCTTGTGGGGACGTCCAGGTCCTCGACGATATCGTAGTACTGCTCGATGGTGTCTTCCGTGCGCTCGGCGACGTCGGCGAGATTTTGACGGGCGGTACGGTCCTCTTCCAGATAACCGCCATTGAACGCCTCTGCGCAGGCACGGACCTGGTTATCGAGATCTTCGAGCAGGTCGTAGTATTCGCTCAGGCGACGGTAGAGGTTTTGCTCGGAGAGGGTCGCCTGGCTGCCATCCTCGTCATCATCGTCGTCATCGTCAAAAAGGCTATTGGGGTCGTCGAGAGGCTTGAGGTCATCATCGTCAACATCATGGTGCAGCTTAGTAATCTCGGCAGTCGTTTGCGTGGCGGCGTTGTCGAAAGGCTTGATCACAAAAAAGATGACCAAGGCGATGATAATTGCCACGAGCACAACGATAACGGCGATAAGCGCCTTGGTGCTGCTCTTTTTGGCGGCGGGGGCCTGCGGTGAATCAGGCGCGTACGTAGATGCCGGTTGCTGTTGGGGCGGGGTGTCCGCGACGGGTATGCGCTGCGTCGTTTCGACCGCTGCGGGGCTGGCGGCGGGGTCGGGGCGATAGGCGAGGGGGTCGTCCGGCTTAGCTTGCGGCGTATCGAGGAAGCCGGTCTGCTCAAACGCGGGTTGGCCATTGCTTGCGGTTGTCTGCTCAACGGGTGCACCGCATGAGGTGCAGAACTTGGCATCATCTGCAAGAAGTTTGCCGCACGAGGCGCAATACCGAGACATTGCCACTCCTTTCGCCACATTTCAAATCAATACGACGATTATACCCAGCGCTCAAAAAAGTCGGCAGCTAGGGACGTTCCTTTTCTGCCGGCACTTTAGGAACGTCCCCAATGACCCAATGACTAGGTCCGATTTGGGGTGCGCCTGCCCCTGGGGTATCATGGCTTGGTTGATATATCTGCATTTACGCGCCTTGTAGGAAGGGGCTGCGCCCATGGCTTTTGAGCCCGCTCAACATAGCTTTATCACGCTCGAGGGCGTCGATGGTGCCGGCAAGTCCACGCAGGCGCGCCTGCTCGCCCGTGCGCTCGAACTTGCTGGCTACCAGGTTGTGAGCCTGCGCGAGCCGGGTGGCACTGCCATCAGCGAAAAGATCCGTGCTCTGCTGCTCGATCCCGCCAACACGGCGATGGGAGACACCTGCGAGTTGCTGCTCTACGAGGCGGCGCGCGCTCAGTTGGTGCACGAGGTCATAGCTCCCGCCCTCGCGGCCGGCAAGGTGGTCCTGTGCGACCGCTTCTACGATTCCACGACCTGCTACCAGGCATTTGCCGACGGCCTCGATCGCCAGATAGTGTGCGATGCCAATAACCTGGCCGTCGCGGGAACACACCCGGCGCTCACGCTCGTCTACCACATCACGCCCGAGCAGGCGGCGCTACGCATGGCAGCCCGTGGCGCGGCAGATCGCATGGAGGCAAAAGGCATGACATTCCAGGAGCGTGTTTACCAGGGATTTTGCGCCATTGCTGCCGAGGAGCCAAACCGCGTAAAGCTCATCGACGCCACTGCGACCGTCGAGGAAGTCTTCGAGAAGACGGTCGAGCAGATTCGCGCGTACGGTCTCGTCATTTCGCAAGATGCTGTCGTCGCCGCGCTTGCCAAGGAGGCCGAGTAACATGGCCCCCGCTCAGGCAAGCCTGCTGGCCAAGCTCGACACCCAAGAGCGCGTTCGCGATTTTTTGACCAACGCCGTCGCCAGCGGCCGCGCATCGCACGCCTACCTGTTTTTGGGCGCTCCCGGTGCCGGCAAGCTCGATGCCGCATGGGCGCTCGCCCAGGCCTTCCTGTGCGAGCAGGACGGCTGCGGAGCATGCGACAGCTGCGTACGCGTTGCTCGGCATACGCATCCTGACGTGCACTATTACACGCCCGAGAGCGCCACAGGCTACCTCATTGCCCAGACCCGCGAGCTGCTCGATGACGTGCCGCTGGCGCCCATCCGTGCCAAGGCCAAGGTCTACATCATCGATCGTGCCGAGCAACTGCGCGCTAACACCGCCAACGCGCTGCTCAAGACACTCGAGGAGCCGCCCGAGGGCGTTATGTTCATCTTGTTGGGCACCTCGGCAGACGTGATGTTGCCCACCATCGTGAGCCGCTGTCAGTGCGTGCCGTTTCGGCTGGTGTCGCCCACCGTGGCCGCGCAGGCCGTGAGCCGCGCGACGGGTCAGGATCTCGCGCGTTGCCGCATGGCGGTCGCCGTGGCGGGAAGCCCCACACGCGGCATCGAGTTCCTTAAGAGTGCCGAGCGCCAGGATGCTCGCCGCCAAATGGTCCGCGCCATCGATTCGCTCATCGCTGCCGACGAGGCTGATGTGCTCAGCCGCGCCAAGTCGCTCATCGTCGCCGTTAAGGCGCCGCTCGCCGAGGTCAAGTCCACACAGGAAAAGGTGCTCGAGCAAAACGCCGACTACCTGTCGCGTGGAGCATTGAAGCAGCTTGAGGACCGCAACAAGCGCGAACTCAACGCGCGCGAGCGTTCGGGTATCATGGAAGCGCTGGCGAGCGCGCGGACGCTCATGCGCGACGTGCTGCTGACACTTCAGGACGAGGCGGCCGACGTCGTGAACGAAGACGTGCGCGACACGATCGGGCGGCTTGCCGCCGCGACGAATGTTGCGGGTGCCACCCGGGCGCTCGAGGCGGTCGCGACCGCCGAGCGCAACATCGCCAGAAACGTTACTCCCCAGCTGGCCATCGAGGTCATGCTGTTCGATATCAGGAAGGCACTGAAATGCCGTTAGTCGTACCCGTTAAGTTTACCTACGCCTCGCGCGACCTGTGGTTTGATCCGCAGGATCTGGATATCCTCGAGGCCGATTATGCCATTTGCTCCACCGAGCGCGGAACCGAGATCGGCCTGGTCACGGCCGATCCCTTCGAGGTGCCGCAAGATGAGATCGGCCAGCCGCTCAAGCCCGTGCTGCGCGTGGCGAGCGATATCGACCTGCAGCTTGCCGACGACCTGGCCATCCAGGGCGACGAGGCCATGGTCGATTTCCGCCGTCTGGTCAAAGAGCTCGACCTCGAGATGAAGCCGGTCGGCGTCGAGTACCTGTTTGGCGGCGAGAAGGCTGTGTTCTACTTTGCGGCCGAGGAGCGCGTCGATTTCCGTCAGCTCGTCAAGGACCTGTCCTCGACGCTGCACATTCGCGTCGACATGCGCCAGATCGGCGTGCGCGACGAGACCCGCCTGGTGGGCGGCTATGCCCAGTGCGGCCAGGAGCTCTGCTGCACGCGCTTTGGCGGACAGTTTGAGCCGGTTTCGATCCGCATGGCAAAGGAGCAGGACCTGCCGCTCAACTCGTCCAAGATTAGTGGCGTCTGCGGCCGCCTGATGTGCTGCCTGCGCTACGAGTTCGAGGCGTACAAGGACTTTAAGAGCCGCGCGCCCAAAAAGAAGACGCTTATCGATACGCCGCTTGGCAAGGCGCGCATCCAGGAATATGACACGCCGCGTGAGCAGCTGGTGCTGCGCCTGGAGAACGGCAAAGTCTTTAAGGTCAACCTGGCCGATATGACGTGCTCGGAGGGTTGCAAAAAGAAGGCCGCCGAGCAGGGCTGCAACTGCCGCCCCGACTGCGTGACGCGCGACGTGCTCGAGCGCATCGAGTCGCCCGAGATGCGTCTGGCGCTCATGGAACTCGATCGCGAAAACGGCGTCGACGTGGGCGATGGCCTGTCGAGCGCCGATCGTCTGGCCGGCACATCGATGCCCAAGCGCCGTCGTCGCGATGCCGAATCCGATGCTCGCACCGCTCAGGGCCAGGGCGAGGGCCGTGGCCGTGGAAAGGGCCGCGGCAAGGCCGAGGCGCCCGAGACCGAGGGAGCAGCCGATGGCCGTCGCCGCCGCAAGCGCACGGCGTCCGTCGACAATGGCGAGGCCGCGGGTAAGAACGCTTCCCGCGAGCGCGAGGCTCAGCAGCCCCAGCAGCAAAATCGCGGCGGTGGCATGAACCCCACGCGCCGTCGTCGCCGTCACCTGTCGAGCGAGGAGCGCGAGGACGCCTTCCGCGCCGCAGCTGCTCGCGAGGCCGGTGCCGCTCCCAAGGGCGCCTCGGCCTCCGACGCGCCTGCCGACAAGGCTGGCAAGCCGCGTGGCGAGGAGGAGCGCGCGTCACGTCCGCGTCGTCGCCATTCCTCGGGCGCGCAGCAGAAACCCTCGATTCCTTCTGTGGCCGATCAGGTTTCGGATGGCGAAGTCAAGGTCACGCGCCGTCGCCCCGGCGATGGCGGAGGAGCTGCCGCCAAGGCTTCGCACGGCGGCGCTCGCGACGAGTGCGAACCGCGTGAGGATCGCGGCGGCGAGGGCTCGACCGACCAGGGTCAAAAGCGTCGCCGTCGCCGTCGCTCCCGCAAGCCGCGCCAGGACGGTGGCGAAGGCTCGACCCGCACCTCGTCCGTACCGCAACCGCCTGCCGGCGAATAACGTCCGTAAGCGGATGTAACCCGCCTGACCCCAGCACCTCTGGGTATCATGGCTCTACACCGACAACCCTCCCTTCGCCTTCGCGTAGGGAGGGTTGTGTCATGAAGAGACATCTGAACGTATTGACTCGCTTGCAGGGCGCAGGCGTCCTACCGTTTGCGGACGAATTGCTACCGCTTGCCGAGCGCGCGACGTATGAGGCGCTCGAGGCGTTGTCGCCCACGCGATGCGCTGGCTGCGAGCGTTCCGGTGCGCTGATCTGCCAGGATTGTCTGGCATCGCTCGCGCTCATCGATCCGTGTCATAGTTGCATCCGATGCGGCGCCCCGTTTGGGGATTTGCTGTGTACCGAGTGCTCGGTCGAGGGCACGTCTTCGGCAATGGCCGAGGCGCTCGATCGCTGCCTGGCGTGTGCCGTCTATGCACATCCGCTGCCGCGCATCATCAAGGCGTACAAGGATGCGGGCGAGCGCCGTCTGGCACCGTATCTGGCGGAGTTGCTCTACGACACTGCCTTGCATGCCCAGGTGGCAGCATCCGATCGCTACGGCGGTGTGTTGTCCGGTGCGGACGCGGTGGTGTTTGTGCCCGCGACTGCGGCGGCGTTTCGGCGGCGTGGATTCGACCATATGGAAGCAATCGCGCGCTCGTTTTGCGATCTTTCGGGTGTCCCGTTGCTGGACGCCCTGGTCAAATACGGTCATGGTGACCAGCGAGAGCTCGGCCGCGATGAGCGCCGGGAGCATGCCCGGGGCATGTACGAGACGGTCGAGGATGTGCGCGGCCGCCGTCTGCTGCTCATCGATGATGTCATTACCACGGGCGCGACCATGGCAGCAGCCTCGGCGGAGCTCAAGCGTGCCGGCGCCGCAGCAGTCGATGGCCTCGCTATCGCACGCGTTTGGTAGGGGGTGGTTTTGTGGCAGTGAAGATAGCGCGGCGCATCGAGCCGACAAGCGAGCAACTGGCGGCCTCCGTAGTCCTGACCGGTGCCTCGGCGCTGCGCATGATGCGCGCCGAGCGCCGACAAATGGGTTACATCAGCTGGAGAGACCTCGATCCCGATGAAGAGCGCCGTGTGCTGCATACATCGTCTCCCTCGGCCGAGGACATTTATCTTCCCGATTTGGTGCGGATCGGGGCCGTGAGTGGCGAGGTCCAAGAAGACTTGTGCCTGCTGGTGGGGTCGGCGAAGCAGCGTCGCCGCATGCCTGGTGCAAGCTGGTCCGTTTGTTCTACAGACCTGCCGGACGCCTCGATTTTGGAGGTGGAGCCGGGAGTGTACAGCTTGTCTCCCGAGGCCCTCTGTGCCGCCGTTGCGCGCGAAGTCGGCTGTATCCAGGCATTTGCCCTGGCCCAGGAGCTGTGCTCCAAGATTTCGCTGAGCGATCGCGGGCAGTATCTGCCCCCTTACAGCTCGCCTACCGTGAACAGGCTTGCAAAGGATAAGGACCAGCCGTCAGATGTGGGCTACTTTGAGGTCGAGCCAGTGCTGACGCCCGATCGCCTGGCAGATTACCTTGCGGCATGCAAGGGGAGCGCGGCCAAGCAGCTGCGGCGGCTGTGCCCCTTTCTGTCGGAAAACCTGCGCTCACCCATGGAATGCATCATGCTTGCCATGTTTTCGCTTCCGTTTTCTTATGGCGGATTTGCCTGCGGTCCCTTTAAGACCGACCACAAGATCGAGTTCAACGACCGTGCGCAGGCGATCTCGGGGATGCCGTATGCGGTTTGCGATGCCTATCAGGAAGCAGCTCGGTTTGACCTGGAATACAACGGTGAGCAGGGCCATTCGTCTCGCGGCGGGCGCATTCACGATGAAAAACGCAATACGGGTTTGGCGTCCATGGGAATCGAGGTCGCGACGGTCAACAACGAGATGCTCTGCGACATGGAAGCGATGGAAGCGCTCGCATGGCGCATCCACCAGCGTATGGGTAAACGATATCAGAATCGTGTAGAGGCTCGTCGAAAGAGGCAAGATGCTCTGCTGAATACGCTCCGAGCGTGCTTTGGGCTCAAGCCGGCGTAAAACTATGGCTTTATAGGGGGTCTGTTTATATGCCATGTGCAAAAAACGGCAAATATGAGTACTGTTACTAGATTAGTGACAGCAAAAATAAAGAAACTTGGGCCGAAAAACTGGATTCAGCGAAGAGATAATAAACGAATGTGGAATATCTTGGCGCCAAGCGGGCTGTGCGGAACTCAAAAAGGGCTCGTGGGGCGGAAATACGCTGCTACTAAATTGGTAGCAGTACTCATATTTGCCGTTTTTTGCACACGGCACCCTGAGACGGGTGCCCCGGAGCTCCCCGTGGGGGAGCTCCGGGCTTCATGGGGGCACGAATGGTCCGCCCCGACCTGCGAAATCTGTGCTCGCGATGCGAATAACGTCCCTAACCTTAAACTATAGCTTGAACTTAGCTATAATGCGCTACGTTCCTGCCAGGCTGTGGTTGCGGACGGACGAAATGCCCATCCTAGTCCAAGACAGACGCGGTCAAAGGGATCCACGTAAGCGACCGCGTGCGCGCGGCGCGATCATGGCGCGTCCTAGATGTAAGCCGCACCGTCCGTTCTACTTTCTTTGGGGCAATACCGCCTCGCGGGCGAGCGGGCCAGTCGTGAAGGTGGCTGCGGCCTCCCGAGCAAACGCCCCGGTGCGCAAGTGTGGGGTCAAATACCAGGTCAGCTGGTGGGAACAACCCGATATTCCGTGCGGGGCACGGATCGTATACGACACAGAAGGCAGGGTAGTGGACATGGTGAGGGGCAGCTTGATGCATGCGGCTCGGTTAGGTGCTGGGGCCGCGGCGGTCATTGCCGTTTTGGGCCTGAGCGGATGCGCGTTCAATCCACTGTCCACGTTCACGACGCCCACGATCGACCAGATCGAGCGCGAGACCGTTACCCCCACGGTATCGGACGATGCCCTGGTCACGCCGGGAACCCTGACGGTCGCCCTCGATACGTCCGATGCACCGCAGGCCATGCAGGATGCCGACGGAAACCTCACGGGCTATGCGGTCGATGCCGCTCGTGCCCTCGCATGCCGCATGGGTCTCAAGGTCGCCTTTGTCGATGCGTCCTCGGCCGATTCCGCGCTCAGCGATAAAAAGGCGGACATCTTCATTGGCGACATCAAGTCTGCGGGCGGCGACATCAGCTCGCTTGGCACCTGTCTGTACGATGCCGCCGCCGTATTCGGCAAGAGCAGTGACGGCGAGTCGCTGAGCGTTTCCACCGAAACGCTTAACACCGCTACCCTGGGCGTTCAGACCTCCTCGGCCTCGCAGGAGGCGCTCGCCAAGCAAAGCATCACCGCCAACCAAAAGACCTTTTCCAACATCAATGAGTGCTTTGAGGCGCTCGAGTCGGGCGAGGTCGATTACGTGATCTGTGATTCCACGGCTGGTGGCTACCTCGCGCGTCTGATGAGCCAGATCTCCTATGTCGGTACGCTCGAGGCGCCCTCCACGCTTGGCGTCGCAGGTCTTAGCTCTAATGATGAGCTGTGCCGTGCCGTGAGCGATGCCCTCGATGGCATCACGGTCGATGGCACGCTCGAGGCAGTCCACTGCGTCTGGTACGGACAGATGCCCTATGACCTTACCGCCAAGACCGTTTCGGGGGCCAATGTGCAGGCATCCGACTCCACGTCCAACGAGACCGAGTCCTCCGATGACGACGCCTCTGATAACAACAGCGACGGCCCGTCGTCTAGCCAGGAGGGCACCATCACCGACGATGACATCAACAAGCTCAATAGCTAGTTATTGGTAGGGGTGGCGCCTGCCACACGCTGAACAAGGCGCTTCTTCACGGTTTCAACACGCATGGCCGGGTCTCCCCAATAAGGGAGCCCGGCTTTTCTATTTTGGTAAAAACGGCAGGTAAGAGCTGATTTCCAGGAAAAAACTAGCTTTGCCGACGCCCTCCTATAGCGCACTTTGTCACGGAAAAGTGCGAGACTTCGGTATGCGGTATCAAGCAGTCGTTATTCGGGTCTTTGGGAATTCGCGTGATTAAATGCACGGCAATGGGTACATAGCCAGTACAGTAAGTCCCCGAGGCAGATTGGAGCCACGTATGGATATCAAGGTTTCTGGACGCAAGACGACGGTAACCGATGCTCTGCGTGCGCATGTGGATGAGAAAATCGGCGAGGCGCTCAAGGTTTTCGACATCGAGCCCATGACAGTCGACGTCGTGCTTCGTTATGAGAAGAACCCCTCGAACCCCAACCCGGCAATCGTCGAGGTCACGGCTCGTGCCCGCGGTTCGGTGATTCGCGTTGCCGAGCACGGCGCAGATATGTATGCTGCCATCGACCTCTCCGCCGATAAGGTCACCCGCCAGCTGCGCAAGTTCAAGACCAAGGTCGTGGACAACCGCCAGGGTGGTGCCAGTGCCGCGGATGTCGCGCCGGTCGAGCGCGTTGAGGATCTGGCCGACCTGCTGCTGCCCGAGGAGGACGATGACCTGCTCGTCCGCGAGAAGGTCATCGATGTCACCCCGATGACTGAGGAGCAGGCGCTGGTGCAGACCGATCTGCTCGGCCACGACTTCTACGTGTTCGAGAACGCGACGACTGGCCTCATCAATGTGGTGTATCACCGTAAGAATGGTGGATATGGCATCATCAAGCCCCGTATCGAAACACTTGACGAGTAAAATACGTTAACTTGCATGAGTTAACGGCTGGCGGCCATCCCATGCGGATGGCCGCCTTTTTTACGTAAGGAGTCGCTTTGATGGACAAGGCTGCATCTACCGGCCATTCTGACCGCTGCCGCATCGTCGTCGATACCTGCTGCGACTTTAGCCCCGAGGTCGCCGCGAACCTCGATGTCGATATCTTGGGCTTCCCCTTTATCATCGATGGCGAGGAGCACACGGACGATATCTGGTCGAGCATGAGCCCTAAGGAGTTCTACGACCGCATGCGCGCCGGCGCTCGCGTGTCTACTTCCGCCGTGTCACTCGGTCGCTATATCGAGTTCTTTACCGAGTGCGCCAAAGAGGGTACGCCCACGGTCTACCTGTGCTTTACCTCGGCGCTGTCGTCGAGCTACAACTCCGCGTGCCAGGCGGCAGATGCCGTGCGCGCCGAGTATCCCAACTTTGAGCTCTACGTGGTCGACAACGCTCTACCCTGCGCGACCGGCGCGCTCTTGGCGCTCGAGGCCGTGCGCCAGCGTTCGGCGGGACTGACCGCCAAGCAGCTGGTCGATTGGGCAAACGAGGCAAAGACCTACGTCCACGGCTACTTTACGCTCGAGAGCTTCGACGCACTGGCTGCCGGCGGCCGCATTCCGCCCGCGGCGGCGCAGCTCACGGCAAAGCTCGATGTCAAGCCCGAGCTCTCCTACGACCTTGCCGGCTCGCTGTCGCTGATCGGCGTCAACCGCGGCCGCAAGAAGGCGCTCAAGTCCATCCTCAAGTCGTTTCGCGAGAACTACGTGCCCGACCGCACCATGCCCATCGCCATCATGACGGCTGATTCCGACAAGGACGGCGACTGGCTCGAAGCCGCCATCCGCAAGGAGGAGGGCTGCGCCGACGTCACGATCATTCGAAGCTCCGTGGGCCCCACCATCGGCTCGCACGTGGGCCCCGGCATGGTGGCCTGCGCGTTTTGGGGTAAGAACCGCGCCGACAAGGCGTCGCTTTCCGACCGCATCGCCCGCCGCGTGCGCGGTCAGTAGGCAAGTAACGCGGCCGTAATCGATCCCAACTCACAGCCCAAACGCTGGCACCGAGTATTCAACCTGGTAATAACACCCAACCCAAAAGGAAAGGTTTCATGGCAAACAAGCTCTCTGTCGCATTTATCGGCACCGGAATCATGGGTGCCCCCATCGCCGGCCACATTTTGGACGCCGGCTATCCCGTCATGGTCAACAACCGCACTAAGTCCAAGGCTGCCGCGCTTATCGAGCGCGGTGCCGTCTGGGCCGATACGCCGGCAGATGCCGCGGCGAACGCCGATGTCGTCTTTACCATGGTGGGCTATCCCTCCGAGGTCGAGGAGCTCTACCTGGCGGGCGATGGCCTGCTCGCGTGCACCAAGCCGGGTGCGGTCTTGATCGACCTCACCACGAGCTCGCCCGAGCTCGCGCGCGACATTGCCGAGGCCGCCCAGGTTTCCGGCCGCATAGCGTTTGACTGCCCCGTCACCGGCGGCGAGTCGGGTGCTATCGCCGGCACGCTCACGGCTATCGTGGGCGCCACCGAGAACGACATCGCGCCGGTCCGCGACATCCTTTCCACCTTCGCGGCAACCATCTGCTGCTTCGATGGCGCCGGCAAGGGCCAGGCTGCCAAGCTTGCCAACCAGGTGTCGCTGGGCGCCTGCATGGTCGGCATGGCCGATGCGCTGGCGTTTGCCGAGCTGAGCGGCCTTGATCTGGAGAAGACCCGTCAGATGATCCTGGGCGGCACCGGCAAGTCCGGCGCCATGGAGAGCCTGGCACCCAAGGCGCTTGACGGCGACTACAAGCCCGGCTTTATGGTCGAGCACTTCATCAAGGACCTGCGCTTGGCGCTCGCCTATGCCGACGACCGCGAGCTTGCGCTGCCCGGCGCCGACGTGGCCTTTACGCTCTACGACATGCTCGATGCCATCGGTGGCGCCAAGCTGGGCACCCAGGCCATCACGGTGCTCTACAAGGAGGAGGCCGACGCCATCGCCGCCGGTCTTGACTGGTCGCAGTATCGTCCCGAGGAGCATGGTGCTCACGAGGAAGGCTGCGGTTGCGGCGAACATGGCGACGACCACGAGTGCGGTTGTGGCCACCACCATGGCGAGGACCACGAGTGCTGCGGCGGCCACGGCCATGACGACGGCCACGAGTGCTGCTGCGGCCACCATCACGGGGAGTAGCGCCCATGAGCTGGACGTTCGTGGTGCTTGCGCTGGTGCTCTTTCTCTTTGCGATCTACATCGGCTTTTTGTGCGGCCAGTGGGCGTGCGAAAAGCGCGTCATCACCAAGCGTGACTACTGGATTGCCAACTTTGCGGGAGCGGCGGCAGTCATCCTGCTGACCTGGGTGTTCTCGCTGTTCCCGCTAGTGCAGTTTGCGCCGATCGGCTGGCTCGGCGGCTTTATCGCCGGCCTTAAAATGAGCTTTGGCGAATCCGTCGGCCCGTGGCGCAAGCACGACGAGGTCTTTAACGTCAACAAGGCTCACCGCGCCGCCGCCGACGCGGGCGACGCCGAGGAGCGACGCCGCGCGCGTCGCAATGGCGCGGCCGACCGACAGCTCATCTCGGTCACCGATGACAGCAAAGGTGCTGGCAAGCACGCTAAGAAATAGTAAAAAGAGGTAACTATGGCAGAAAACAAAGACGAACAGCTCACCGACGAGGAGCTGGCACAGCTCCAGCTGGCAGAGGAGAACGAGAACGCCGTCGACCGCCTGGTCAAGGAGCTCGGCTGCCCCACGCGCCGTATCCGCCAGTTTGCCGCCCGCGTGCTGCACCTGCTTGCCGAGCGCGATCCGCAGCGCGTCGTGCCCTGTGTGCCCGCGCTGATCGAGGCGCTCGATCGCCCCGAGGCTCAGACCCGCTGGGAGGCCCTCGATGCCCTGACGGCGCTCGCCACCACTTGCCCCGAGCAGCTGGGCGATGCCTTTGAGGGCGCCGAGACCGCGCTGTTCGACGAGATTTCCTCCACGCTGCGCTATGCCGCCTTCCGCCTGCTGTGCGTGTGGGGCGCCACGAGCGTCGAGCGTTCGCGCGAGGCTTGGCCCATCCTGGACGAGGCCATCCAGTGCTACCACGGCGACCTTGAGTATCGCGATATGCTCGGTTGCCTGTACGAGTTTGGCCAGGGCGAGATCGACGCCGAGGTCGCCGAGAAGCTTGCGCTGCGCCTTAAGTTCGACGCCGAGAACGGCAAGGGCAGCTATCTCAAGGCCCGTTCGAGCGAGATTTGCGAAATGCTTGTTAAACGTTTTGGCCTGGATCTCTCCAAAAAGAAGAAGCGTGCTAGCGTTAAAAAATCTGACGACGCCGAAGACGAGGAGTAACAGATTATGGCGCACGATGTAGTCCTGATTCCCGGTGACGGTATCGGTCCCGAGATTACGCAGGCCATGCGCCGCGTGGTCGAGGCCACCGGTGTCCAGATCAACTGGAACGTCCAGGAGGCAGGTGCCGGCGTCATGGACGAGTTTGGCACGCCGCTGCCCCAGCACGTGCTCGATGCGGTCGCCGAGACCAAGGTTGCCATCAAGGGCCCCATCACCACGCCGGTCGGCACGGGTTTCCGCAGCGTTAACGTGGCCCTGCGCAAGCACTTCGACCTGTACGCCTGCGTGCGCCCCTGCCTGTCGCAGCCGGGCGACGGCTCGCGCTTCCGCGACGTCGACCTGGTCATCGTGCGTGAGAACACCGAGGACCTCTACGCCGGGATCGAGTTCGATGAGGGCGCTGCCGAGGTCGAGGAGCTCTCACAGCTTGTCGAGCGCTCGGGTCAGAAGACCTTCGCCGCCGATTCCGCCATCTCAATTAAGCCCATCTCCATCGCCAAGAGCCGCCGCATTGTGGAGTACGCCTTTGAGTACGCCCGCCGCTGCGGCCGTAAAAAGGTGACGGCCGTGCACAAGGCCAACATTATGAAGGCGACCGATGGCCTGTTCCTGCGCGTTGCGCGCGAGGTGGCCGCCAACTATCCCGATATTGAGTTCAACGACAAGATCGTCGACGCCACCTGCATGGGCCTGGTCCAGAACCCCAACGACTTCGATGTCCTGGTGCTGCCCAACCTGTACGGCGATATCGTCAGCGACCTGTGCGCCGGCCTGGTAGGTGGCCTGGGTATGGCCCCCGGCTCCAACATCGGTGCCGACTGCGCCATCTTCGAGGCAACGCATGGCTCCGCGCCCGATATCGCTGGCCAGGATATCGCCAACCCCACGGCCGAGATTCTGTCTGCGGCTATGATGCTCGATCATCTGGGCGAGAACGATGCGGCCAATCGTATCCGCGCCGCCGTGTCCGCCACGCTCGACGAGGGTAAGCAGGTTACCGGCGACGTGCGTCGTGCCCAGACCGGCTCCGTCGAGGGCGCCGTGGGCACGCAGGCCTTTGCCGATGCCGTTATCGCGCACCTGGCCTAAGACATGCAGGCTGCAAACGCCTAAATAGTACTTAAGTGTTTGCGTATAACCTAAGAATCAATACGCCCGGCACTCTGTCGGGCGTATTCTATTGAAGACTATGTTTCCTAACAAGGAGTAACTGATATGGGTCTGATTCAAAAGAAGGACGAGAAGGACGAGATCGACGGCATCCAGATCATCGAGCGCGGCGAAGGCCCCGACGGTGACGAGGACGAGAAGATCGATCTGGTCGCCGGTACGTCTGCCGAGCACATTGCCGCCGGCACGACGGCCGAGGAGGAGGACGCCCGACTGGAGGCTCAGATTGCCGCGGATGCCGCTGACGAGAATCTGATGCCCGAGGCCCAGGATGAGGACGACGATATTCTGGGTTCCGATGAAGACGACCATGCATCCAGGCACAAGAAGACGATGATTGCCGCCTTTGTGGTTGCCGTCGTGATCGCCGCCGTGGTCGGCTTCTTTATTGGCAATGGCGGCTTTGGCGGCAAGGGTGTCGGCTCGTCGACCCTGACCGAGGACCAGCTCGATTCGACCGTGGCAAGCTATAGCTACAACGGCAAGAAGAGCGACATCACCGCGCGCGAGGCCATCGAGAGCCAGTACAGCCTCGACACCGTCAAGGATAGCGATGGCAACTACACCGCTCCTTCTGCCGACGTCATCCTGTCCTACGTGCGCAACAAGATCCTGCTCGACGCTGCCGAGGACGAGGGCATTACCGTCTCCTCTAAGGAGATGAAGCAGTACGCCGAGGAATCCATCGGCACTTCGGACTACAAGACCATGGCCACGCAGTATGGCGTGTCCAAGGACCAGGCCAAGCAGATCGTCCGCCAGTCCGCGACGCTGCAGAAGCTCTACAAGAAGAAGGTGGGCGATAGCTCCGCAAGCATGCCGACCGCCCCGACCGAGCCTGCTGACGGCAACGAGGAGACCGCGAGCAAGGACTACGCCGATTACATCATCAAACTTGCCGGCGACGAGTGGGATAGCGAAAAGGGCACCTGGAAGGACGCCGATACCACCTACGCTAAGGCCTTCGCTGACGATGCCTTTACGGCTGATAGCGCTACCTACAAGCAGGCCATGACCGCCTATTACACCGCCTACCAGCAGTACTCTTCGCAGGCTTCGAGCGCCAGCTCCAAGTGGACCGAGTATGCTAACGGCCTCTACGCCAAAGCCAACATCAGCATCTACGGCCTGTTTGCGTAAGGTTTGCCTGCACTACTGCGCGCTAGCCGATCTGCCTGATTTAGCCCGCTAGAACGGACAACGTTCTAGCGGGCTTTTTGCTGCCGAAACCACTGGGGTAGGCCTCGCGCCCGCGCAAGCGCTCCATCGCGCTTCCCTAATTCATATGGGAAAACAACTGCAAACGATTGCAAGTAACCGGTGAACGGTCGAAAACTACCGTTCACCGATAATCTCAAAACTGGTTCTAACTGGTATTAAGTCAAAAAGACCAATTCACATATCTTCACAATGACCTGCAATTTTTCTTCACGCTATTTTTAGCCGCCCTGCGTTGTTTAGACACAGGAAAAGATCCGATCTTTTGCCAAAACATTTCGAAACGGTTTCAAAACCGCAGGTAGAAGTGTTAACGACCGGTAAACGGTCGAAATATCACCGTGAGCGGTGCAAAAACGTTTTACCGTATGAATCAACGAAAGCGACCTCTTCTGGGGTGATATAGTGACAACAACACATCACGTGGTTACTACCAGTTTAGAAACCACTGGTCTTCAAAGAACGCTTTCTAAGAAGCTTTAAGGGCGAGCGCCCGCTGGCTTCCGAAAATCATCGGACTCAGATTGTACACACCTTCGGAAGGGAAATTTGAATGGTTGGCTTTATTCTTACCGGTCATGGACAGTTCGCACCCGGCCTTGCAAGCGCTATCGCTATGGTTGCCGGCGACCAGCCTGCTTTTACCGTCGTTCCTTTTGAGGGCGACCAGGCTGCTTCCTACGGTGAGGATCTCCGCGCCGCTATTACCGCCATGCGCGAGGAGTGCGATGGCGTGCTCGTCTTTACCGACCTGCTTGGCGGCACCCCGTTCAACCAGTCGATGATGATTGCCCAGGATGTCGACAATGTCGAGGTTCTGACCGGCACTAACCTTCCCATGGTTATTGAGCTTCTGTTCCTCCGCGGCAACGCCACGCTCGCCGAGCTTGGCGAGCAGGCCGTGACCGTTGGCCAGACGGGCATCACCGCCCAGACGGTCGCATCCGTTGCCGGCTCCGACGAAGAGGATATCTTCGGCGACGAGGACGGCATCTAATGGCCGATTTCGGAGCCAACGTCCTGAGCTCCTCGGTCGCCCTTTTAGGCCTGCTTGCCATCATGGGCTTGATTTACACCATCTGGTCGCAAATCAACATGAAGAAGAAGCAAAAGTACTTCAAGGAGCTGCACACCGAGCTCAAGCCGGGTCAGGAGGTTCTTTTCGCCGGCGGTATCTACGGAACCGTCAAAGGCATCGAAGGCGAGAAGGTCCAGATCAAAGTCCGATCCGGAGCCGTCGTAGATGTTTCGCGTTACGCGATTCAGGAGATCAAGTAACTGTCGTCAGCAAATAACGAAAGGAAGCTGATCAACATGGCAGAACCCAACATTCTTCTTACCCGCATCGATAACCGACTGGTTCATGGTCAGGTTGCCACCCAGTGGAACTCCACCCTGGGCTCCAACCTCATCCTCGTCGCCAACGACGACGTGGCGTCCAACACCATGCGCCAGAACCTCATGAAGATGGCCGCTCCCGCCGGCGTCGCTACGCGTTTCTTCTCTCTGCAGAAGACCATCGACGTCATTGGCAAGGCGAGCCCGCGCCAGAAGATCTTCATCGTGGCCGAAACACCGGAAGACGTGCTTACGCTCGTCAAGGGCGGTGTGCCTATAAAGAAGGTAAACATCGGCAACATGCACATGTCGGAAGGAAAGCGCCAAGTCGCCACCTCCGTCGCAGTTAACGACGAGGATGTCGCTGCGTTTAAAGAGCTGCAGGAATTGGGGGTGGAGTTGGAGATCAGGCGCGTTCCGAGCACGCCTGTTGAGGACACGAGCAAGCTCTTCTCGTAATCCTCGTGATCCACGTTGTCAGGAGTGAAACCCTGACGTTCTGTACGTGAAATCCAAAGTGCGTACATACATTTTGAAAGGAGGAGCAAGATGGAATACTCGATCATCCAGATCGCTCTGGTCTTCGTCGTCACGTTCATCGCGGCAATCGACCAGTTTGACTTCCTCGAGTCTCTCTATCAGCCCATCGTCACCGGCGCCGTCATCGGTCTTATCCTTGGCGACCTTAACACCGGTCTTCTCGTGGGTGGTACCTATCAGCTCATGACGATCGGCAACATGCCGATCGGAGGCGCTCAGCCGCCTAACGCCGTCATCGGCGGCATCATGGCAGCCATTCTCGCTATCGCCACGGGCCTCGAGCCCAACGCGGCAGTCGGCCTCGCCATTCCGTTCGCTCTGCTTGGCCAGCTTGGCGTTACCCTGGTCTTCACGCTTATGTCCCCGCTTATGTCCACGGCCGATAACATGGCTCACAACGCGGACACCAAGGGCATCGAGCGCCTGAACTACTTCGCCATGGCTCTGCTCGGCCTGATCTTCGCTGTCGTCGTCACCCTGTTCTTCATCGCTGGCGCTACCATCGGTCAGACCATCGCTTCTGCCATCCCGACTTGGCTGCAGACCGGTCTCTCCGCTGCAGGCGGCATGATGCGCTTCGTCGGCTTCGCCGTCCTGCTCAAGGTTATGATGAACCGCGATATGTGGGGCTTCTTCCTCATGGGCTTTGGCCTCGCGCTCATCACCGTTGCCAACGATTCGCTGGCAACCCCTGCTCTGCTCATCCTCGCTCTCATCGGCTTCGGCATCGCTTTCTGGGACTTCCAGCAGCAGACCGAGCTGAAGGGTGCAGCTGTTTCTGACGGAGGTGACTTCGAAGATGGCATCTAATGAGTATGTGATCCCGGAGCACTACGAGGATCTCACTCCTGCTCCGCAGCTCGACCAGAAGACCCTCAACAAGATGGCTTGGCGCTCCTGCTTCCTGCAGGCATCGTTCAACTACGAGCGCATGCAGGCCGCTGGCTGGCTTTACTCCATCATCCCCGGTCTGGAGAAGATCCACACCAACAAGAACGACCTCGCGGCTTCCATGAGCCACAACCTGGAGTTCTTCAACACCCACCCGTTCCTTGTCACCTTTGTTATGGGCATCGTGCTTTCGCTCGAGCAGAACAAGGTTGACATCCCCACGATCCGCGCCGTCCGCGTCGCCGCAATGGGCCCGCTCGGTGGTATCGGTGACGCCCTGTTCTGGCTGACGCTCGTGCCTATCACGGCCGGCATCACCTCCAACATGGCCATCAACGGCAACGCCGCTGCACCGATCATCTTCCTGGTGATCTTCAACGTCGTCCAGTTCGCTCTGCGCTTCTGGCTCATGAACTGGTCCTACAAGCTTGGCACCAGCGCTATTGACGCTCTGACCGCCAACATGCAGGCCTTCACGCGTGCCGCTTCCATCATGGGCGTCTTCGTCGTCGGTTGCCTGGTCGTCACCATGGGTGGCACCCAGATCAACCTCCAGATCCCCAACGGCACCACCCGTGGTCTCTCCGCTACTACCGTGATCGTCTCCGAGAAGGAGGCCGAGAACTTCACCGGTATGGAGGGCATCGATACCGAGACCGCTGAGGCCGGTACCATCGCCATGACCGATAAGGACGGCAACGCCCTTACCGCTTCCGATGCCGACGGCAACGCTGTCGAGTGCGGCGTCACCGATCTGGGTAACGGCATGGAGTCCGTGACCTACGGCACCGTTACCGAGGATCCGGTCAACTTCTCTGTTGCCGACACCCTCAACACCATCGTCCCGAAGCTCGTCCCGCTTATGCTTACGCTGCTGCTTTACTACATGTTCGCTAAGCACAGCTGGACCCCGACCAAGGGCATTCTCCTGCTCTTCGTCCTTGGCATCCTGGGCGCTGGCCCGCTTGGTCTCTGGCCGAGCATCTGGTAAGGCTCTAGCTTGAGGGGTGTGTCCCTACGCGGCTCACACCCCGACCCCTTAAGCCATGTGTATGTTAAAAGCCGCGTGCTCGAAAGAGCGCGCGGCTTTTGTTTTCTTAATGATTCGGGTGTGGCAGACAGATAATGCATAACACCCTAGGTAGTTAGCCGAATTCGAGCAAAAGGGAGGATAGGATGGCGATCGGAGCGCGTAAGCAACCGCTGTACGATCAGCTGGTCGATATTCTGACCGAAAAGATTGACCATGAATATCGCGCCGGTGACATGATTCCTTCCGAGCGCGAACTTTCGGAGCGCTATGGTCTCTCGCGCACTACGGTACGCCTGGCTCTGCAGGAACTGGAGCGTTTAGGACTGGTGGTTCGGCAGCACGGTCGCGGTACCTTTGTGACCGACCGTTCGGCAAAAGCAACCAATCTTATGCAGTCCTACAGCTTTACCGAGCAGATGCGCGCGATGGGTCGAGAACCCGAGACCACGATTCTCGAGTTTTGCGAGATGGAGGCCGATAAGAATCTGGCCGAGCATATGGGATTGCGCATCGGTGATCGCATTTTTAAGCTCAAGCGTCTTCGCTCTGCCGACAACATGCCCATGATGGTCGAACGCAGCTATCTACCGGTTCGTCAATTTCTGTCCCTAAAGCGACCGCTGCTGGAGCGTAAGCCGCTTTACGATGTGATTGAGCAGGACTTTCAGCAAAAGATTCGCGTGGCCGAAGAGGAGTTCTATGCGAGCATAGCCCGTCCCACCGATGCCCACCTTTTGGGAATTGTCGAGGGCTCGCCTGTGCTCGATTTGGTCAGGACTACGTATAACGAGTCAAACGAGGTAGTGGAGTACACACTCTCGGTTGCTCGTGCCGATCAGTTTAAATACAAGGTTTACCACCAGCGCAGTAACTAGTGCTCGCATCGTTTCCATATGGTGATTCTTTGCATTTAACTGGTTACTACCAGATAACCAACCGAAGTGTATAATTGCACGTCAGAGGATTACTTCTAGAGAGAGGTATTAGAAATGTTCGAGAAGAGTGTCGAGGAGCTCACCGAGCTCGGCGCCCAGATCACCACGGCCGAGATTGCTCAGCAGCCCGAGCTTTGGCGTGATACGCTCAACATCTATCGCGAGAACAAGGAGGCCATCGAGGCCTTCCTGGCCGAGGCTCGCGCTATGGGCGAGGGTCGTCTGTCCGTTGTCTTCACCGGTGCCGGTACGTCCGACTACGTTGGCGATACCTGCGCCCCGTACCTGCGTCACGCTGGCAACACTGATCTCTACGACTTTAAGCCCATCGCCACGACCGACATCGTGAGCGCCCCGCGCGACTTCCTGCGCGCCGAGGATCCCACGCTCGTGGTTTCCTTTGCCCGCTCTGGCAACAGCCCCGAGAGCCTTGCCGCCGTTGCCGTTGCCAAGGAGCTCGTCCACAACGTCAAGTTCCTCAACATCACCTGCGCTCCCGAGGGCAAGCTTGCCGTCGAGTCTGCCGATGATCCCAATGCGCTGACGCTGCTCATTCCGCGCGCCAACGACAAGGGCTTCGCCATGACCGGTTCTTATTCCTGCATGACCCTGCTCTCCACCCTTATTTTCGACACTGCCTCTGACGAGCAGAAGGCCGAGTGGGTCGAGACGATTGCCAAGATGGGCGAGGAGGTCATCTCCCGTGAGCCCGAGATCGCCGATTACCTGGCTGGCGATTTCAACCGCGTGACCTACTTGGGTTCTGGCTCCTTCGGTGGCCTTGCTCAGGAGAGCCAGCTCAAGATCCTCGAGCTCGCTCACGGTCTGGTCGCTACTTCCTACGACACCTCCATGGGCTATCGTCACGGACCTAAGTCCTTCGTCGACGATAAGACGCTCGTCTTCGTGTTCGTCAACAACGACGCCTACACCCGTCAGTACGACATCGACATCCTCAACGAGATCGGTGGCGACGAGATCGCTCAGCACACCATCGCCGTTCAGCAGGAAGGTGCCACCGTCTATGAGGGTGAGTCCTTCACCTTTAAGGGCTACGAGGCACTTCCCGAGGGTTACCTTGCTCTGCCGTTCGTGATGTTTGCCCAGGCTATCAGCCTGCTCAACTCCGTCCGCGTGGGCAACACGCCCGATACGCCGAGCCCCACCGGCACGGTCAACCGCGTGGTTAAGGGCGTGACGATTCACCCCTTCACCGCTTAATCGCGTCCCCCTGTAAGGGCGCCCGTCCGCTCATAACGGCGGGCGGGCGCTTTTTGTTTTACGTGAGCTGGGTATAAGCATTACCACAGTCAACTGCTTTAGAAGCGAGGAGTGCATATGAGCACGTACGCAATTAAGGCTGACAAGTTCTTCTTGCCGGCAGGCCCGCAACTGGGCGGCTATCTTATGGTCGAGGATGGCGTTTTTGGCGCCTGGCAGGCCGACGAGCCCTCTTGCGAGATTAAGGGCTACACGGGATCGTGGATCGCACCGGGTATGGTCGATACTCACATCCATGGCTTCTACAACCACTCAACTACCGATAACGATCCCGAGGGCATCGATATCAGCTCAACCGAGCTCGCCCGTCGCGGTACCACCAGCTGGCTGCCCACGACGTTCACCGATGGCGTCGAACAGATCAAGGACGCCTGCGCTGCTATCGCCAAGGCGGACGAGGGCCGCGGCCCCGACTTCTGCGGTGCCCGCATTCAGGGCATCTACCTGGAGGGCCCCTTCTTTACCATGAAGCACGTGGGCGCGCAGAACCCCGCTTACCTGATTGACCCCTCCGAGGAGGTTTTCGACCAGTGGCAGGAGGCTGCGGGCGGTCGCATCGTTAAGAGCGCCATGGCCGCCGAGCGCGACGGTGCCGCTGCTTATGCGGCTGCTCTGAACGCCAAGGGCGTGGTGACCAGCATCGGTCACTCCGACGCCACCTACGATGAGTGCATCGCCGCTATCAATGCCGGTGCCAGCTGCTTTACGCATACCTATAACGGCCAGCGCGGTCTGCATCACCGTGAGCCCGGTGTCGTGGGTGCTGCCATGTCCACGCCCGAGACCTACGCCGAGATCATCTGTGACGGCAAGCACGTAAACCCTGCCGCCATCAAGGCACTGCTGCAGGCAAAGGGCTGGCAGCACACGGTGCTCATCACCGACTGCCTGGGCTGCGGCGGCATGCCCGAGGGCAGCTACACCAGTGGTGGCATGGACGTCATCATGAAGGACAACCTGTGCTGGCTCGCCGACGGCAAAAGCATTGCCGGCTCGGTGCTCACGCTTGCCCAGGGCGTCAAGAACATTGTCGATTGGGGCATCGCCAGCGCTGATATCGCCATTCGCATGGCAACCGAGGTGCCGGCTCGCTCTGCGCACATCGAGGATAAGTGCGGCAGCATCATGCCGGGTCGCGACGCCGACTTTGTCGTGTTCGACCATGAGCTCACCCTCGTCGAGACGTATGTTGGCGGCCAGAGCGTCGGCAACGCCTTTACCGATTAACGATAGAAAAAGACGGCGGGCCCGAATCTGCTCGGACCCGCCGTATGGGTTAAACGCTCAAAAGCACCTTAACAGTTACAGCTTGTTAACGATCTTCTTTGCCGTGCGCTTGACGCCGGCCACAAGACCCCCCGCGGGATGCTCCTTTTCGTATGCTAGACGCTTCTCGCGCTTGGCGTACTCTTCGACGATGATGTCGCCATACTCGTCTTCGATCTTGTCGAAGAAGTCGACGGCGCCCTTAATTTCCTCAGCGGTCGGGTGTCCCTTCTGGACGCCGCCGGTGAGTTTGAACGGCCCCCACGTATCAAAGCCGGGACAGCCGTAGACGCCCATAAAGATGGCCTGCCTCATGCGGCAGATGCCATCGATATCCTTGCCGTACCACTTGTTTTTGCCACCGTAGGTCATAAGGCCAAACACCTTGTCCTGCGGCTGCAGCACGTTCGTGAGCACGCGTGCCATGTCCTTGTCGATCTCGGAGTAATAGATGCCCGTGGCGACACCGATCAGATGGTATTCGTGCAGGTCGGGGTACTCGTTTTTACCGAGTGACTTCACGTCGAGGGTATCGATCTCGGGGTGCGCCTCGACGATGGCGTCCACGAGCTTTTTCGTATTGCCGTGGTGGTGTGAGGCATAAAGGATGATGGTTCGCATAAGAAGGCCTTTCAGCTGTAATTGCATCAATGTCTGTATGGTACCCCGTTGCATGGCTGGGAAACCGGACGCATCGATGAACGTGCGGGTTTGTCCTTTGGTCAGGGCCGAGACGGGTTCTTGCGAGCAAAAAGCAGTTGTTCGAAAGGATGGACAATGGAATACGCTCTCTCCAACGATTCGATTTCTATCAAGGTCTCCACGGCCGGTGGTTCGTTTACCTCGATTGAGGCTGGAGGTCGCGAGTACTTGTGGCAGGGCGATCCCGCCGTGTGGTCCGGCCAGGCACCGATTTGCTTCCCGATTTGCGGAGGTTTGCGCGATAACAGCGCCATGACGTTTGCCGGACATCATGTGAAGCTCGCCCGCCATGGGTTTGCGCGCAAACAGGAGTGGAAGCTGCTGAGCCAGAGCGAGAACGAGCTGGCGATGTGCCTGGCTTCGGAGGATAACGCCGCGCTGCTGAGCGATTATCCGTATCCGTTTAAGCTTGTCGCCCGCTATACGCTCGAGGACGCCGCCGTGCGCGTCTCCTATGAGGTTACCAACGAGGGCACCGAGGACATGCCTTTCTTTATCGGTGGACACCCCGGCTTTAGGTGCCCGCTCGATGAGGGCGAGGCCTATACGGACTACGAGTTGCGTTTTGAGAAAGACGAGGCTGCTGAGCTTTGCGCTGCCGTCCCCTCGACTGGCTTGATTGACGTGACCAACCGCTCCAAGAACCCCATGGTGGGAAAGACGCTGCCTTTGTCGCATGAGCTCTTCGATTTTGCGGAGACCATCTTTGACGTGCTCGAGAGCCGTCAGGTCACGCTTTCCAAAAAGGGCGAGGACAAGGGCGTTCGCCTGAGCTTTGAGGGCTTCCCGTACCTCATTGTGTGGAGCAAGCCCGAGGGCGATTTTGTGGCAGTTGAACCCTGGGGCGGCCTCTCGACCTGTTCCGATGAGGATGACGTGCTTGAGCACAAGCGCGGCTGCCTTATCGCCAAGCCCAAAGAAACCATCGTGCGCTCGTTCACAATCGAGATTCTGTAGTCGCATGTAGCCAATTCGTTTTGCAAGGCATAAGGAGCCTGCGAGATAAGGAGCTAGAAATGATCCTCACCGTTACGATGAACCCGTCCGTCGATACGCGCTATCAGCTCGATGAGCTCATTATCGACGACGTCAACCGCGTGACGCCCGAAAAGACCGCCGGCGGTAAGGGCCTCAACGTGGCCCGCGTCCTGGGCCAGCTGGGCGACGATGTCGTGGCAACCGGCCTGCTTGGTGGTCATATGGGCGCCTATATGGCCGAGCTCATGGATGCCAACGGCATTAAGAATGATTTTGTGCCCATCAAGGGCGAGACCCGCATCTGCCTCAATATCCTTCATGCCGGCAACCAGACCGAGCTGCTCGAGAGCGGCCCGACGATTGCCCCCGAGGAGCTCGATGCCTTTACCGCCAAGTTCGCCGAGCTTGCGAGCAAGGCCGATGTCGTTACCATCTCGGGTTCGCTGCCCCGCGGCGTCGAGGCGGACTACTATGCCAAGATCACGGGCATTGCCGAGAACGCCGGCGCCAAGGTGCTGCTCGATACCTCGGGTGCCTCGCTTGAGGCTGCGCTCAAGTCCGAGGTCAAGCCCGAGCTGGTTAAGCCTAACCTGACCGAAATTAACGGCCTTCTGGGCACGAGCTTTACCACCGACGATGTGGACGAGCTCCGTTCCGCGCTCGCCTCTGACGCCCGCTTCTCCGATATCCCCTGGGTCGTCGTATCCATGGGCGCTGCCGGCTCAGTTGGCTTCCACAATGGCCGTGCGTTCCGCGCCAAGACCCCCGATATCCCCGCCGTTAACGCTACGGGCTCTGGCGATTCGACCATTGCTGGTTTCGCACATGCGATTGCTGCCGGCGCCGACGACGAGACGGTGCTGCGTACCGCCAACACCTGCGGCAAGCTCAATGCCATGGATCCCATGACTGGCCACTTGGTTATGGATCGTTGGGACGAGGTTTACAACGGCGTTGTCGTGACCGAGCTGTAGGAGCTTGTGCTGCGGCCCCGGCATCGGTTGCCAGCTCATGTCGACGACAAGTGCAGTAGCATTATGCCGGGGCGCGACGCCGACACTGTCGTGTTCAATCCCGACCTTACCCTGGTCGAGACGCATGTGGGTGGCAACAGCGTCGGTAATGCGTTTGCCGAGTAGCCGCCAAAGAAACGATCCGAGAGGGGATTTAGATGATTTACGGTGCATTGGGCGATATCGAGGAGTACCGTGGAATGCTCAAGGGCCTCGACGTGCTGATCGACTGGCTCGAGGAGAACGATCCGGCGAAGCTCGAGGTCGGCAGCCATCCGATTCTGGGCGACAAGGTCTTTGCGAACGTCATGGCTCCCACGACGCGTCCCGAAGCCGAGGCTCACTATGAGACGCATCAGCGCTATCACGACCTGCAGATCGACGTCGAGGGTCGCGAGGCCTTTAAGGTTGCCACGGGCAGCCTGACGCTGGTTCAGGAGTTTGACGAGAAGGACGACTACGATCTGGTCGATTCCGACGCCTCGATCGCCGGCGATCTTGCTGACGACAAGTTTGCGCTGTTTGTTGCCGGCGAGCCTCACATGCCCACGCTCGAGTTTCCGGGCGATGGCGCACAGCCGGTCAAAAAGATTTGCTTTAAGCTGCTTGCAGATGCTTACTGGGAGGAGTAGCGAGCTACTCGGCTGAGTTGTTCGTATGCTGGCGTGATTCCATTGAGGGGCGCGCTTGAGCCCCGTTAATCGCGGTTCCCTTGGGGATTGCGGTTGGCGGGGCTTTTTGTTGAGTAGGGGAGTTGCCGGCGGCGTTGTGCTTGGATTGGCGGATATGCGCCCGAAATTGGCAACAAAAAAGCCGCCCGAAGGCGGCTATCTTGTGCAATGGAGCCAGCGACCGGGCTCGAACCGGTGACCCCCGCTTTACGAGAGCGGTGCTCTACCAACTGAGCTACGCTGGCGGCCATATGGTGACGCAACTGAGGCGTCAACGGCTGTCTATGATACGGGACATCGCAAATCCGCGCAAGTGTTCTGACGGCTTTTCTCACTTTAAATGCACTAATATTGGAGACGCGATGTCTTGCTCTTACGGGTCTCAAACAGAATGGGGCAGCGATGACTCAACCCAAGATTCTTCTCGCACGCATCGACGACCGTTTCATTTACGGACAAGACGTTGAGCTGTGGAACGAAGCCGTGGGTTCCAACCTTGTCCTAATCGTCAACGATGAGATCGCGGCAGATTCGCGCCAATGGGCACCCATGAGGGTGGCGGCGCCAGAAGGCGTTTGGACGCGGTTTTTCTCGGTGCAAAGGACCATCGACGTCATTCATACCGCAACGCCTCGCCAATTGATTCTGATCATGGTGGCCTCACCCTCCGATGCGCTCGCGCTGGTTAAGGGCGGTGTGCCGATCACCAAGATCAGCATTGGTCATATGCAGGCAGGGGAGGGCAAGCGTCCCGCAACGCCCGCAGTTGCCGTAGACGACACAGACGTCGCTGTTCTCAGAGAGCTGCAAAAGCTCGGCATAGAACTAGAAATCCGCTATCTCCCCAGTTCCGCCCCCGACCCCATCGGCAATCTGTTCAACTGATCCCTTGGGGACGGAGGAAAACGGATCATTTTGCCTTCGTAGGGGATCTGTGTGGCGCTGTCCGCCAAAACTATGCCGGTTTACTACGATGAATTGCTTATCGCCGAGCATGCCAAATTTGCAGAGAATAAAACCGCAGGTAGACGAGTTGCTAATTTTTTATAAACCAGCGCGTGGTCGGACATAGTGGGTTCATCGTAGTAATTCGGCATAGTTTTGTTATGTCACCAATTCGGTGGCATCGAAAAGAAGGATTTAGGCATGAAGCAGCGCCCGTTGGCGGTGGTGCCGGCGGGCGTTGCTGTGCGAGATGTCGCGTTGTGGGCCTAGTGCCTCATAAAGTGGTATTCGATCATATTGCTGTAGGGGTGACCCGGACCCACAATGCCCTGCGGGAACAGCGGCTGGTGCGGCGTGTCGGGGTACATCTCGGCCTCGAGGGCAAAGCCGGCGCCCCAGCCATAGTTGGCATCGTCCTTGGCGTGCTCGTCGCCCAGCCAGTTGCCGGTGTAGAGTTGCACGCCCGGGGCGGTGGTGTAGTAGTCCAGCTCACGACCGGTCCACATCTCCTCGACATGTAGGGCGCGACGCAGGTTGCGGCCGTACTGATAGCCATCGATGCACAGGCAGTGATCGTAGCCACGGGCCTGCTTAATCTGCGGGTCGTCGGCCTCCATGCCGGGTGCGACGGGGCGCAGCTCGCGAAAGTCAAACGGTGTTCCCTCGACCGGAGCGATTTCGCCGGTGGGGATGTTCTGCTCGTTAATGGGCAAGTAGTGGGCAGCGTTGGCGATAAAGAAGTGCTCACAGTCCATGCCGGCGTTATGGCCGGCAAGGTTAAAGTACGTGTGGTTGGTCATGGACACGTAGGTGGCGCGGTCGCTCTCGCAACCATACTCGATGCGGAAGACGCCGGTGCGCGTAACGGTAAACACAGCCGTAAAGATTCGGTTGCCGGGCAGGCTCAGCTCGCCATCCTTAAGCGAGGTGGTCATGCGCACGGCGTTGTGAGTCTCGTCGAGCTCAACGTCCCATACGCGCTTGTGCAGACCATGCTCAAGATCGCTGTGCAGGTTGTTGACGCCTTCGTTGGCCGGCATGTGCCAGTCCGTGCCGTCGATGGTGATCGTGGCGCCCGCGGTGCGGTTTGCCACGGGGCCGATGGTCGCGCCAAAGCAGGCGGGGTTGTCAAAGTAATCCTCGAGCTTATCGAAGCCCAGCACCACATCGCGCACGTTGCCGGGAATATCGGGCACATCGATACCCAGCACGGTGGCGCCATAGTCCATAATGCGAACGCAGATCTCGGGCCCGTTGAGGGTATAACGATGAACGGAGGTGCCGCACGGCGCGGTGCCGAAAAGCTCGGAAGTGATCATTTGGTTCCTAACATCGAGGTATTTCGGACAAACTGTAGCGCGAACAGGTGAGATTATCACTACACCCCACTAAAGCAGGGGGTATTTTTCTCAAAAAAGTGATGATTGGAGCTGTGCGGGTGTTCATTTTTGACGCGCACGAGTCTGATACAATTTGTTCGTTACTGTTTGAATGATATGCGCGCAAAGAACGGCGAGGATTCATCGTGATTAAGGCAGAGCGACAGGATAAGGTTCGTCAGCTGCTCGAAGAGCAGGGCACGGTTTCGGTCAAGGAGATTTCGGATGCGCTGGGCGTTTCGGATATGACGATTCGCCGCGACCTCGAAGAACTTGCGAGCCTGGGCGAGATCGAGCGCGTGCACGGTGGCGCCCGTAGCGCACAGGGACGTCCCCATGCCATGTTGCGCCATGAGTATTCGCACAGCGAAAAGCGCACTAAGCATGCCGAGGAAAAGCTGCAGATTGCGCGCCGTGCTGTGGAGCTTATCGAGGAGGGCTCGACCATCTTTTTGGGTACGGGCACTACGGTGGAACAGATGGCCTCGATGCTGCCGGCGTGTCGCCTGCGCATTGTGACCAACTCGCTTTCGGTGTTTAACCTGCTCGAGGCGCGCGAAGACTGCGACCTGTGCCTCGTGGGCGGTATGTACCGTCGCCGCACCGCCGCTTTTGTGGGACCAACGGCCGAGGATACCCTGCGTGCGTTGGGCATCGACGCGGCGTTTATCGGCGCCAACGGCATTCTGGATGGCAACGTATCTACGTCCAACATGGACGAGGGCCGTATCCAGCAGCTCGCCTTTAGCAAGGCCGACTCACGCTATCTGATCGCCGATTCCAGCAAGATCGGCAAGCGCGACTTCTACACCTTCTGTCGCTTGGACAGCCTGGATGCCGTGGTGTGCGAACCGGGTATCGCCGCCGAGAATCGTGCCGCCATCGAGGAACACACGCAGGTCATCTGCTAGCTTAGGTATTACAGATCTAGATATTTCGAACCGGGTGCCCCCGTTCATCTCAATCTGTAACAATTGGGGCCGAAAATCCCTGCTAGATGTTACAAATCGAGACAAACGGCCTGCTCGGGTCGAGCCAAAACAAAAAAGCCGCATGCGAACCCGTGGAGGGATTCGCATGCGGCCGACAGGGGGTATGCGGCTTGAATTAGGCCATGAGCAGGCCGGTCTCCGCGACGTTCTTGTACCAGTACGCGCTCGCCTTGGGATAGCGCTTCTGGGTCTCGAAGTCGATGTAGAACAGGCCGTAGCGCTTGTTGTAGCCGTTGGTCCAGGAGAACTGGTCCTGCAGCGACCACACAAAGTAACCGTCGACGTTTACGCCGCCGTCGATTGCCTTGAGGATCCATGCGAGATGCTGGCGCATGTAGTCGATGCGAGGGGCGTCGTCGATAAAGCCGTCCTCGAAGTCATCCTTATAGCCCATGCCGTTCTCGGTGATGTAGATCTTCTTGTAGTTGGGGTAATCGTTCTTAATGCGGAGCAGCAGGTCGTAGAGGCCCTCGGGATAGATGATCCAGTCCCAATCGGTGGTGGGTACGCCTTCGCGCACGCATGACTCGCCCACGCCCTTGAGGAACCAGCGCGAGGAGCCCTTGTCGCCGGTGCCATTGTGGTTGATGTCGTTTTCGCCCTCGGCGGCACGCAGGAACTGGCACTTGTAGGTGTTGACGCCCAGGCAATCGTTGTAGGGGAGCGCGGCAGTCAGCGCGGCGATGTCCTCGTCGCGGACGTCGAGCTCGCCGCCGGCGATATGGGCCAGCTTGGTCGCAGCCTCCATGGTGTCGGCTGCATAGTGGCCGCGGAAGGTGGCGTCGAGTACCCAGCGGTTGTTGATGACGTCGGCCATGCGAGCTGCCTCGCAGTCGGCGGCGTTGTTGGGGTCGAGGGGATACTTGGGCTCCAGGTTCTGGACAATGCCGATCTCGCCCTCAAAGTCGCCCTCGTGGAAGGCGACGACGGCCTTGGCATGGGCCACCATCATGTTGTGCATAAGCTGGAAGGCCTTGTCCAGGCGATACTTCTCGCCGTGCGGCCAGTTGCCAACGATAAAGCTGCCCTCGGCGGTCGCGGGAATCTCGTTAAAGGTGAACCAGTGCTTGACCTCGGTGAACTCGGCAAAGCAGAACTTGGCGTACTCGACAAAGGCGTCGATGGTCGTGCGCGTCAGGAATCCCTCGCCGCCGTCCTGATAGAAGGCCTCCGGCGTATCGAAGTGATCGAGCGTGACATAGGGGATAACACCAGCTTTGTTGCAGGTGGCGAAAAGCTCGTGATAGAAGGCGACGCCCTCGGGGTTAATCTCGCCGGTGCCACTGGGGAAGATACGGCTCCAAGCGATGGAGACGCGAATACCGTTGATGCCGAAGCGCTGGCACAGGTCGATATCGACCGGATACTTGTTGTAGAAGTCGCTTGCAGGATCGGGGGAGAAGCGACCCTGTGCGGCCAGGAAATCGTCCCAGGGCACTTTGCCCTTGCCGTGCGTGCGGGTCTCGCCCTCAACCTGGTAAGCGGCGGTGGCGCCGCCAAACACAAAGCCGTCGGGGAACTGCATGGGGTTGGTCATGAGTCATCCTTTCTGTGGGATATGAATAGGGAGAGGTGCCCAAACTGGGGGTCCGGGCACCAACAGAGGAAGGAACTAGTCGAGGTTCTCGCGGAGCCACTTGATGGCGCCAGCGGGGTCGCGAGTAAGGTCGATATATTCCTTACCGCGGGGAGCGAGCAGCTTAATGCCCAGACGATCGGTGTCGGCCTTCATGTCGTTGTAGTAGCTACGAACCTGCGGGGCAAGCACGATAACGTCGTACTGATCCATGATGGCAGTGTGCTGACCATAGGCACCGGCGGAGGAAGCGATGTTCTCTCCGGTCTGTGCGGCACCTTCCTTGATGGCGTTGGCGAGCATGGCGGAGGTGCCGGCGCCGGCGCACAGGACGAGGACCTTCAGGCCATCGACATCCTTCTTGGCGGATGCATCGGCAGCGGGCTTGGGCTGATCGGCGACAGGCTTGCTGTCAGCGGCGGCAACAGTCGTCTCGACGGAAGCGGTAGCCTGCTCGACAGCGGGCGCAGAGGGCTTGGCGGCGATGGCAGCGGTACCGTTGGGCTCAAGACCCAGCTCGGCGGCGCGCTCGGCCTCCTGGTCGCAGAGCAGCTTATCGTATGCCTTCAAGAACGGCAGGTAGATGATGGCGTCCAGCAAAATGATGATCGCGACAAATACCAGGGCAATAAGCTGGAAGTTCGTGGTGATGAAAATGCCGATGGGGGCGGGGGTGGCCCAAGGCACCACGAAGGAGAAGCCGTTCATGCCCACGTTATCGATAAAGAACTTGGCAACACTCACGTTGACGCAGCCGGCGGTAACAAAGGGGATGAGCATGTAGGGGTTAAGGATCATCGGCGCGCCAAAGAGCAGCGGTTCGTTGACGGCGAAGGCAACAGGAACAATCGAGGCCTTACCGACGGCCTTGAGCTGCTTGGACTTCATAAAGAGAATCAGCAGAAGCGGCACGATGAACGTGGCGCCGGTGCCTCCGAACTCACCCACGAGCGACATGTTAAAGGTGAGGGAGTGGGCGGGGTGGCCGCCTGCCAGCAGAACCTGCAGGTTCTCGGCCTGGTTGGCAAGACGGATGGGGTCGATGCCCGGCTGGACGATCGAGGGGCCGTGGACACCGATGAACCAGAAGAACGCGGTGGCTGCCTGGATAAGGATAAGGCCAGGATAGGTTTCTGCAGCGGTAAAGAGCGGGGAGAGCAGTTTGATAAGCAGCTCGGAGAACGGAACGCCCATGAGGTTGCGCACGATGACATCGATGATGCCGCAGATGATGACGGCGCCGCCAAAGGGGATGATGTCGCGGAAGTTCTGAGCGATGGCGCCCGGGACCTCCTTGGGCAGCTTGATGGTCAGATCGCGCGAGACGCAGAACTTATAGACCCACACGGTAATGAACGCGGCGATATAGGCCGAGAACAGACCGCGCGTACCCATGCTGGTGCAATCGAAGACCGAAAGCTCGGAGCCGTCGAGCTTGGTGGTGAACTGCGTGACTGCGAGCAGCAGCATACTGCATTGGGCGGCCACCATGGTGGAACCGTCGTTGAGCACTTTGCCGGCGGGCATGCGACGGTTCATGGATGCCGTGAAGTTCTTGGCGGTGGTGCCGGCAACCATGATGCCCATGACGCCCATGGTGAAATTGTACAGCTTGTTGCACCAGTCGAGGAGCGGCTGGGGCAGCGTGATGCCGACCACGCCGGGAAGCGTGGCGATCAGCAGGAAGATCGAAGAGGTGAGGACAATGGGCATGCACCCAAGGAATCCGTCCTTGATGGCCTGGAGGTAGATGTTCCTCGAGATCTTCTCAAAGAACGGTTGATGCTTTTCGAGCATCTTTACGATGGCGTCCATAGAGCTCCTTTGCTGCTTGATGCGCGATGCATGTGGATGGAACTGGTCGTCGATGGATGGTCAGGACTGCCCGGAAACCTTCCTGCTTAAGGAAGGCATTGCGAAATGACAACGTTGTCATTTCGTTAATGACAACGTAAGACATTTTTGGAAGAGCAACAAGGATTTACGGGTGAACGGTCGATATTGTCCGATAAACGGCTGATTTGTCAGTCGGGCAGGTAGTGTATGCTAGAACACAAAAAACAAGCGATAGAGAACCGAGTGGAGAAGCAGTGGCAACGATGGACAAGAAAAACGTCTCGATGAACGATGTGGCGATTGCCGCGGGCGTTTCTCTCAAGACGGTGTCGCGCGTGATCAACGAGCCCGATAGCGTGCGCGAGTCGACACGCGATAAGGTCCATTCGGCCATGGAGGCGCTCGGGTTTCGAACCAACTTTGCCGCGCGTTCGCTCAAGTTGGGCCGTTACGGATGCATCGGCGTGGTGCTGTTTCACTTGTCGGGCGGTGCCGTGGACATGATTGACGGCATCGCCGATGCCGCCGAAGAACGCGGCTTTGCGCTCACAATGATTAAGAAGCGGGCGGGGGAGAAGATGACCCTTGCCGAAGCGGCGCGTAGGATGTCGCAGCTGCCTGTTGATGGCATGATCTTCAACCTGCGTCAGATGGTCGATGACTTTGATACCTTTGAGGCACCGAAGGACCTCAAGACGGTGATTATCACGCCGATGGAGCATCCTACCTGCTCTACCGTTAGTGACGATCAAGAGGGTGGTGCGCGCATGGCGTGCGAGTACTTCTTAAATCGTGGGCACAAGAACGTATACTTCGTCTCTGGTAAGAAAGAGGCGCTGTCGAGCCAGTGTCGTATGAAAGGTTGGCGTGCGGCACTCGAGGCGCGTGGCATTGAGCCGCCCGAGCCTCTGCAAGGCGATTGGAATGCGGATAGTGGCTATGCCGCGGGCCTTGTGCTTGCCGATAAGCCCGATTGCACGGCGGTCCTCGCTGCTAACGACTGCATGGCAAACGGCGTGATGATGGCTCTACGTGACAAAGGGCTCAGTGTGCCCGACGACGTGTCCGTGATCGGCTTCGACGATGAGCTCTACAAGACGATTCCCAACTCGATTCTGACGTCGGTGAAGTTTCGCCACCGCGAGCTGGGCATCCGTGCGCTTAACGAGGTCGTCGCAGGTCTGGAAGCCCCGAGCTCCAGAAGCCGTACGCTCGTCTCGGGCGTGTTGGTCGAGCGTGCGAGCGTGCGGGATTTGCGGGCGTAGGCGTGCTCGGCTCGTTCATCTCAACCTGTAACAGTTAGGGCCGAAATACTCGACTAGATGTTACAGATTGAGATTGAGAGGATTGTCCTGTGCGTTTATCTCAATCTGTAACAACTAGACGTCCAAAACCGGTTCTAGTGTTACAGATTTAGACAATTCGGCGCGGCCTCCCCGGTCTGTCTTGATTTGTAACAGCTAGGGACCAAAAACTCGGCTAGATGTTACAGATTGAGATTTTCTGCTCGGGCGTTCTGTTTGTCTCGATCTGTAACAGCTTGGAGCGAAAAACTCAGCTAGATGTTACAGATTGAGACAAACGTGCGGTACGGTCTGCCCAAAAAAGGCCGGGGGCGGCGCGTCGTGTGACGTGCCGCCCCCGGCTGAGAAATGGGGACAGGTTATGTGAGCGGGGCAATTCCGCTGGTCGCAAGCCGCTAGTCCAGACGACGGGTCTGCGCTACGTGCTTATACCAGTAGGCGCTTGCCTTGGGCGTGCGCTTCTGGGTTTCAAAGTCAACGTAGAAGAAGCCGTAACGCTTGTTGTAGCCATTGGTCCAGGAGAACTGATCCTGCAGGCTCCACAGGAAGTAGCCGCCCACGTTGACGCCCACCTCCATGGCCTTGAGCAACCAGCGTAGGTGCTGCTCGATGTAGTCAATGCGCGGCTGGTCGTCCACAAAACCGTCCTTGTAGGGGTCCTTGTAGCCCATGCCGTTTTCGGTGATGAAGATCTGCTTGTAGTTGGGGTAGCGCTGTTTAATGTAGACGAGCAGATCGAACAGACCCTCGGGATAGATGATCCAGTCCCAGTCGGTGGTGGGGATGCCGGGCTTGTTCACGTGCTCGCCAATGCCCTTGACGCGCCAGCGGCCGGTGCCCTTCTCGCCCGTACCGTTGTGGTGCAGGTCGTTCTCGCCATCGTAAGCCTTCAAGAAGCGGCACTGGTAGTTGTTAACGCCCAGGTAGTCGTTGTAGAGGGCGGCCTCGCGCATGATTTCCAGATCCTCGTCTAGGATCTCGATGGTACCGCCCGAGACGGCGGCCAGGCGGTTGGCGCACTCGAGGGTGTCGGGCGCGTAGTCGCCGCGGAAGGTGGCGTCGAGCAAGAACTGGTTTTGCAGCACGTGCTCGTTGTTGGCGGCTTTGATGTCGGCGGGGTCGTTCTCGTTGAGCGGATACTTAAACTCCAGCGACTGAATGACGCCGATCTTGCCCTTAAAACCGCCGTTGTGGAAGGCCAGTACTGCCTTGGCATGGGCGAGCATCATGTTGTGCTCGCACTGGAAAGCCTCGGCCAGATGTGCCTTGACGCCACCGGGGAAGGTGCCCTCGATGTAGGTGTTGGAGGCGTCGGCCCAGATCTCGTTAAAGGTGAACCAGTAGGTCACCTGGTCGGCGTACTCCTTAAAGCAGAAGGTGGCAAAGTCCACAAAGGCGTCGATGGTCTCGCGGTTGAGGAAGTCGCCCTTCTCAAAGAGGGGCAGCGGCGTATCGAAGTGATGCAGCGTGACAAACGGCTCGACGTGGTGCTTGTGGCACTCGGCGAAAAGGTCGTGGTAGAACTGGACGCCCTCGGGGTTGATCTCGCCGGTGCCGTTGGGGAAGATGCGGCTCCAAGCGATGGAGAGGCGGATGCCGTTGATGCCAAACTCCTCGCACAGTTCCAGGTCGACGGGGTACTGGTTGTAGAAGTCCGAAGCGGGATCGGGGGAAAAGCGCCCCTGGGCCTCCAGGAAGTCGTCCCAGGCAACTTTGCCCTTACCGTGAGTGCGGGTCTCGCCCTCTACCTGGTAGGCAGCAGTGGCGCCGCCAAAGACAAAGTCCTCGGGAAACTGCGCAGGCGGGTTAGTGACGCTAGCAGGGTTAACGGACATGATGATCCAATCGTCTAAATTGAAGGGCCAGCCGGTCTTGGATGGTCGGCTGGCCCTGAGCGTTACTTACTTCGAGAGTTGCTCGCTTACGAAGGCGAGAGACTTGTCGCCGTTCTGGGAAAGCTCGATGTACTGCTTGCCACGGCAGGCGACGCACTTGTTGCCCACGCGCTCGCAGTCCTTCTGAAGGTCGGCCAGGTAGCTTGCGGCCTGCGGGGCCAGGACGACCAGGTCAAAGTCGGGGAGCATGTCAACGTGGTTGCCATAGGCCTCGGCAGCGGTCTCGAGGTTAATACCGCGCTCCCTGGCAGCCTTGGCCAGCGCGTTGGCGAGCAGGCCCGAGGTACCGCCGCCCTGGCAGAGTACGAGCACGCGCCTGCCGTTGAGGTCGCTGGCGGTCGCAGCCTCGGTGGCGGGCGCTGCGGAAGCGGCGGGGGCGTCGGCCTTCACGGCCTCGGCAGCAGCGCCGGCGGCAACGCTCTTGGCGTCAGCCTTGCCCTGGAAGGCGTCGTTGAGCTTGGCGGCCTTCTCAGCGTTCTTGGCGGCGAGCTCCTCCTGGGAGATCTCGGCCTCCTCGGTGCACTTCTGGGCGTCATAGGCACGGAAGAACGGGTAGTACAGGGCAAAGTCGACAACCAGGATAAGGGCGAGCATCACAAAGGCGAGCGGCTGGAAGCCCAGGCCCATGATGGTGCCGATGGGGCCGGGGACGGTCCAGGGCAGGGTGTACATAAAGCCGTTCATGCCCAAGAAGTCGATAAAGATCTTGAGGATCCAGATGTTGGCGATCGGGGCAAAGACAAACGGGACAAAGAAGACGGGGTTGAGCACGATGGGCGCGGCGAACAGCAGCGGCTCGTTGACAGCGAAGCAGACGGGAACGATGGCGGCCTTACCGACGGCGCGCATCTCCTGGGACTTGGCCAGGAAGCAGAACATAAAGACCAGGACAAGCGTGGCGCCGGTGCCGCCCATGCAGACGACGAAGTACTGGGCACCCTGGGTCAGGACAGCGGAAGCGTGCTGGCCGGCCTGGAACGCAGCCAGGTTGTCGGTCATGTTGGCAACGAGGGCGGCGGCGATGGCGGGCTCGACGATCGAGGGACCGTGGACGCCGACGAACCAGAACAGGCTCATGGCGCCGTAGATCACAGCGAGACCGATATAGCCGTCGGCAGCGGTGAACAGGGGCTGGAACACCTGGATGACGCCCTGGGCAAAGCAGAAGCCAAAGGCAGCGCGGAAGACGATGTCAAAGACCCAAAAGACGGTGATGCAGACGGAGAAGGGGATGATGTCCTTAAAGGTCTGCGAGATGTTGGGCGGAACCTGCTCGGGCATCTTGACGGTGATGTTGCGCTTAATGAAGAACTTGTAGATGATGCCGGTCACAAACGCAGCGATAAAGGCGGTCAGCAGGCCTTTGGAACCAAGGTAGGTGGTGTTGAAGCCGCTGGCAGCGTCCGTGGCGATCGTGTCGCTCGAAAGGAGCAAGAAGCCGATGATGGCCGCGCACATGCACGAGATGAAGTTGATCTGGTTGTTCTTGGGCAGATCGCGGTTCTGAGCGTCGGCGAAGTGCTTGGCTGTGGTGGCAGCGCAGGCGATGGCCAGGATACCCATGGAGTAGTTGTAGCACTTCCACAGGGCGTTGTTGATGTCATCGGGCCAGTAGAAACCCCAGATGTTGGGGACCGAGGCTACCAGGCAGAAGATGGACGAGAAGATGATGATGGGGATGACGGAGATAAAGCCGTCGCGAATCGCCTTGAGGTACTTGTTGCGGGCGATCGCGTTGAAAAAGGGCTGGCCCTTTTCGATGATGGCGATAAGTTGCTCCATGCAATGCTCCTAAGAGTCGGTGGGTTAACAACGATGGTAGCTTTTGGCGTTCGGTTGCCAAAATGTTGACGTTGCCATTTTGTGACACAAAATAAGACGCGAACCGATGGTCCCTGTGCCTGCGAACCGTCGATTCCTTGCGCGTAAACGTTTGAGCCGCCCGGTGGCTCTGTGTTTGCACAATGGCAACGTTAACATTTGGGCGACAAAAGCCGTTCGGGGAAGCAGAAATGTCGGTGAACGGTAGGTTTTGGGTGGTGAGCGTATTGCAGGGGCGGCGTTGGATATACTTGAAGGCGTTTAATATGACTGCGCAGGATGCCGTCAATGGCATCGTTGACACGGAAAGATCGACCTATGGCCGCTGTTAAAAAATCGGTATCCGTCAAAGACGTAGCGCGCCTCGCGGGCGTCTCGGAGCAGACGGTCTCGCGCACCGTGCACGATTCGCCCAGCGTGCGCCCCGAGACCAAGGAGCGGGTGCGTGCCGCCATGCGCGAGCTGGGGTATCGCCCCAATTTTGCCGGTCGATCGCTGCGCCGTGGCAAGTTTAAGACCGTCGGCGTCGCCATGTTCAACATTACCGGTACTGGCAACCTCGACCGTATGGAGGGCTTTGCCGCCGCGGCCGACAAACATGGCTATGCCATCACCCTCACTAAAGTAGACGGGCATCCGTATACCCTCGAGAGCGCATCGTCGCGCATGAGCGCGCTGCCGGTAGACGGCATGGTTGTGATCATGAACCGCATGCCGGCGGACTTTGGCACCTTTGAGCCGCTGCCCGGTATGCAGACGGTGCTCGTTACCATGCTGGAGCACCCACTGTGCTCGACGGTCGATAACGATCAGCTCGATTGCTCACGCCAGGTTGTCGAGTACTTGCTGGGGCAGGGACACAAGACCGTGCACTTTATCTCGTGTCCCGAGCGCTCGCTTTCGGGCATGCAGCGCGAGGAGGGGTGGCGCGAGACATTGCGCGCGCATGGCATTGAGCCACCGCGACTCGTTCGTGGCGATTGGACGGCACAGAGCGGGTATGCTGCCGGTCAGGCTCTGGCGGACGATCCGACCTGTACGGCCATTTATGCTTCCAACGACGCCATGGCCTACGGCTGCATTCGCGGACTCGAGTCGCGCGGAAAGCACGTGCCCGAGGATGTGAGCGTGGTGGGTGTAGATGACAGTCTGGGTGACATCGTGCCCGATCGTCGCCTGGCCACCGTGCGCTTTGACAACAAACGTGTCGGCATGTGGGCAGTCGATAAGATCGCCGGTGCCGAGGAGGTTGCGTCTGGCGTGGAGCACATGCTGATCCCCGGCGTGCTCGTAGAGGGCGATACGGTGCGCGATTTGCGTTAGGGTGCGGTCCTGTTTGGGTTTACGCTAATCATGTTTGATATTGTTCGAAATGGTTTGGAAACCGTTCACGGGCGAAAAAAGACCGTTCACGGCTCGAAATAACGGTTTGCATTGTTCCTTTTTGTTTGAATGTTATTGTTTCTGTCATACACAGCGCAGCGCGTATGCCCGGACGCGATGCTCTCCGTTGGTTCATATGTGAAAGGAACGCAATATGGCAACCAAAGAAGAAATCTCGATGGTTGGATTCGAGATTGTCGCATACGCAGGTGACGCCCAGACCGATCTGCTTGCAGCGCTCGATGCTGCTCGCGAGGGTGATTTTGAGAAGGCCGAGCAGCTGCACAAGGATGCCAGCGATGCGCTCATCGGTGCCCACGACACGCAGACCAAGCTGCTTTCGCAGGAGGCCGGCGGCGGCGAGATGGAGATGACCTTCATCATGGCTCACGCTCAGGACACTCTCATGACCACTATGATTCTGGAGAAGCAGACCCGCTTTACCATCGATGCCTACAAGCGCATCGCCGAGCTCGAGGCCAAGCTCGCCTAACGAGCCCGCACAACCAAGTCCCCTTCCAAAAGCTCTGCCGCAAACTCGCGACAGGGCTTTTTCTTTTCAAGACTTTAGTCTGCTGGCCGCGCAGCGGCCAGCTTTGAACCACCCGCTACGCGGGTGGAGACAAACGGCTTTACAAAGCCACCCCTCCGACCGATATTGACGATTGTTCAGGCCGTCAAGAATTCGAGTCGAAGGGGTGGTCGCCATGGCCCAGAAGGCCTACAGCCTTTCCCACACGAAGTGGATGTGCAAGTACCACATCGTGTTCACGCCGAAGTATAGGCGCAAAGTGATCTACAACCAAATCAGGAGCGACATAGGGGAGATCCTCAGGAAGCTGTGCGAGTACAAGGGGATCGAGATAATCGAGGGGCACCTGATGCCCGACCACGTGCACGTGCTGCTGGCGATCCCGCCGAAGTACAGCGTCGCGAGCGTCATGGGCTACCTGAAGGGGGAAGAGCTCGCTGATGATATTCGACAGGCACGCCAACCTCAAGTACAAGTTCGGCAACAGGAAGTTCTGGGCGGAGGGCTACTACGTGTCCACCGTCGGCCTGAACGAGGCGACGATCGCCAAGTACATCAGGGAGCAGGAGTCCCACGACATCGCGCTGGACAAGCTGAGCGTGAAGGAGTACGAGGACCCCTTCAAGAGGGGGTGATCCCGCCGGTTCGACCGGCGCGCCACGGGTCAAGATGCACTAGGCCTGGACGAAGTCCGGGCCCGCGCCTTTAGACGCGAGCCCGGGGCCCGTGGGTTATACCCTAAGAGCAAACCACCCTTTTTAAGGGTGGTTCTGATTT
>NZ_QSIL01000008.1 GCF_003469185.1 Collinsella sp. AM34-10
AGGGGCCCCGGGGGCGGGAATCTGAGCGCACACATTTCCTACACAACTATGCCTCTGACTGACGTTTGCCAGTCGTTTGCTACCGCTCGCCGAGCACATCTTTATATAGAGAGGCCCCTTGGCTACAGCCGATATGCACCCCTGGCCAAAGCGCAGCCGGCATCCAGCAGCTCATCACGCTCCTCCACCGAAAAGCCCTCGGCGTACACGCGCACCACCGGTTCGGTCCCGCTGGGACGGATCAGCAGCCAGGTGTCATCTTCAAATGCCAGACGCAAGCCATCCATATGACTTACGCTCTGCGGTACCTTGCCGCATATCGACTTGGGATTCACTCCGGGAAGCAGCGTGCGCAACGTCTCGGCATCCTCGGCCTCAAGGCGCAAATCTCGACGTCCGTAACTCGTCTTGCCAAAGCTCGCCTCGAGCTGATCGATAAGCACGCCCAAGGGCGCGCCGGTCTTGGCCATGAGCTCGCACAAAATCAGGCAGGCAAGGATGCCGTCGCGCTCGGGCATGTGCGCGGCGATACCGATACCACCGGCCTCTTCACCGCCCACGAGAACGCCGCCCTTCTTCATCTCGGCGGCTATATATTTAAAACCGACGGGCTTGATGACCACGCGGCAGCCGAGCGCCTCGGCAATGCGACGCACAAGCGTGGAGCATGAAAGGTTGACGACGACGCGTCCCTTCAGATCGCGATACTGGACCAAATCGCCCAAAACGAGCGCCATTATCTGATGTGGATGTATATATCTGCCGCGCTCATCAACCGCGCCGATACGATCGGCGTCGCCATCAGTCACCAGACCGGCGCACGCCCCGTCTTCGACAACCGCGCGCTCACAAGCATCCACCCACGGCTCGACCGGGTCGGGGCAGATATCTCCCCTATCGGTCGTCTCGTCGGCGTGAATCTCGTGGACTTCGACGCCAATCTCTCGAAGCAAGTCGGCAAGATATCCCTGCGCAGCTCCGCCCATGGGGTCAACCACCACACGCATATGCGCGGCGCGAATGGCATCCGCGTCGACAAACGATGCCACCGCTCGCATATAGTCGGGAATGATATCTGCCGTGCGGTATTGCCCCTCAAGCCCCAGCGGCTCGGCGGCCATCGTCTCCTCGAGCTCTTCGATGACATCCTGGTTGGCCGTCGAGCCATCACCCATCCGCAGCTTGAGGCATAGATAGCCCTGCGGATGATGTGAGCCCGTCACCATAAGCGCGCCGCATGCCTCGCCGTCATACGCAGCCGCCCACGTAAGAGCAGGAGTCGGCACCGGTCGAGACACGAGCACGGCATCGAGCCCGTAGGCGGCAATCACGCCCGCCGCAAGTTCGGCGAACTCGCGCGCTTGCGGCCGAGTGTCAAATCCTACATATACCGTTTTGCCGGGATTCGTCTTTTGCCATAGCCTGCCGATAGCATCGGTGACACGAGCGACGTTGTTGATAGTAAAGTCTCCGTCGACGCGAGCTCGCCAACCGTCAGTTCCAAAGTGAATTATCGCGCACACGCGCAGACACCTCGCAGTGTTTGGATCATGGTACGCATGAGGTATACCCGCAACGGGCATCCGGCAAGCCGCCGGCACGCTTGTTCACCGTTTAGGCAAAAGCCGTCGAGGCGCGCACCGGCAAGAAAAACCGCCCCGGCGGGGGCGGTAAATCGATACTCCTATTTTCGGGTTCTATATATTGAGCGCATCTGCCATAGCGGCCGTCGTAACCGCCGTGGTTCCGCAGCAGCTGCCTACCATTGCGGCGCCTGCCCGCTTCCACTCGACGCATGCGCGCGCGAAGGCTTCGGGGTCCTCGTGCCACACGGGCCCATCCTGTGTCTGAACCGGATTTCCCGCGTTGGGCCGAACCGTAACGGGAGTAGTCGCCGATGCAGCCATCCTGGGCACCGCCGCGTTCGCGGCCGCAAGCGAACAGCAATTAACACCAACCGAGTTTGCGCCGTGTTTTTCGGCGTACAAAACGGCTGCCTCGATGTTGAGGCCATCGCCCAACAGGTCGCCTTTATCGTCAACGACAAAACTCACCAGGACAGGCATGCCGTCGGCGGCATCTCGGGCGCCGGCAAGCATGGGCTGCAAATTACGGATAGACGTCACCGTCTCAATCAGCAGACCGTCAACACCAGCATTGAGCAAGGCGTGCGCTTGTTCGCGCGCAATGCCTCGGATTTCACGATACTCGGCAGAGTCCTCGGCAAACCACTCAATACAAATCGGGCCCATCGAGCCCAGCAGCAGCTGTGGGTGCGCCTGGCGAGCATCGTCGACGGCCCCGCGATTGACCTCCGCCACGGACGGCGCAATCTGGTCGTGCTTGAGGGCATAGCTTGATGCCTGAAAGGTGTTGGTAATGAGCACCTGCGCGCCGGCGGCGACATACAAGCGATGGATACGAGAAACGGTCTGCGGCTCTGCCAGATTCCAAAACGCCGGTGGAATGTCGGCGGCATCGTACTCACTCAACAGAACACTGCCCATGGGGCCCTGCGCCAACAAGGTCTCGCTCGACAAGCGGCGCGTAAGTTCCTCGGCACCAAAGCGGTTGTAATAACTCGTATCCATATATATCCCGCTATTCCTCGACGCTGATTCCCTGCTTTTCGAGATAGGCGAGCCAGCGGTTCATCGTGTCCTCGGATAGAGCATGCTCCATCATGCAGGCCTCGGAATCGGCTCGCTCAAATTCGACACCGAGCTCCTGAACCAAAAACGTGCGGACCAGACGATGGCGATACCAGATAGCCGAGCCGACCTCGCGCCCACGGTCAGTCAGGATAACTTTGCCGTAGTGAGACTGTTCGACAAGTTCAGATGCCTTGAGAGCCGAAACCGCCTTGTTGACCGATGCCTTCGAGACGCCAAGGCGCTGTGCGATATCGACCGACCGCACGCCGCCGGTCTCCCCATCTTCGCTTTCGATGCGAACCATGCACTCCAAGTAGTCTTCGTTCGCCACCGTTAGGTGTAGCTCGCGCGAGCTATTTGTCGTATCCATGAACATCCGTCCCTTCTGCACTCAATGGCTGATTCTACCCCATCCAAGCGTCGCGGTATGCCGCGGCATACCGTGCTAGAGTTCTTGTTGCACACGACGACCAAGATTGGAGCGATCTTTATGGAAAACACCACCACGAACCCCGACGTCCTCGAGCGTTTTTTGCGCTATGTCCAGATCAACACGCAGTCCGAGGATGCCAACTGCGACCAGGTGCCGTCGAGCACCGTACAGTTCGACCTTGCCAACGTGCTTGCCGAAGAACTGCGCGAGCTGGGTGCAACCGATGCCCATGTAACCGAAAACGCCTATGTCTGCGCGCACATTCCCGCTAGCGCCGGTTCCGAGAATAAGCCCGCCCTGGGCCTGATCGCGCACCTCGATACCACCGAGGTCGCGCCGGGCGCCGGCGTAGCGCCGCACATCGTGCACTACGAGGGCGGCGATCTGGTTTGCGGCATCGTCGACGGCAAGCCCGTGTCCATGAGCACCGCCAAGCTTCCCGCCCTCAACAACCTGGTGGGTGAGGACCTTGTCTGCACCGACGGAACTACGCTGCTGGGCGCCGACGACAAGGCGGGTGTCGCCGAAATCATGGCACTCGTCGCTCGCATCGCGCAGGATCCCTCCCTGCCCCACCCCGCGCTCGGCATTTGCTTCTGCCCGGACGAGGAAATCGGTCACGGTGCCGAGCTGTTGGATATCGAGGCCTTCGGCTGCAAGTACGCCTACACGGTAGACGGCGGTCCGGTTGGCGAGCTTGAGTGGGAGTGCTTCAATGCCGCCGAGGCAACCGTTCGCTTTGAGGGCCAGTCCATTCACCCCGGCGACGCTAAGGGCCGCATGGTCAACGCGGGCAACCTGTTCTGCGACTTCAACGCCCTGCTCCCTTACGTGCAACGTCCGGAATACACCGAGGGCTACGAGGGCTTCTATCACCTTGAGGGCGTCTCGGCAACGGTCGACCGTGCCACGGCGCGCTATATCATCCGTGATCACGATGCCGCCAAGTTCCAGCGGAAACTCGAGCTGATGGATGCCGCCGCCGCACTGCTCAACCAGCGACTGGGCGAGGAGCGCGTAACGGTCGAGATTAAGCACCAGTACCGCAACATGGCCGAGATCGTTCGCGACTACCCGGAGCTGATCGATGTCGCCAAGGACGCCTTCCTTGCCTGCGACGTCGAGCCTCAGGTGCTGCCGATTCGCGGCGGCACCGACGGCGCACAGCTGTCGTTCCGCGGCCTGCCCTGCCCCAACCTCTCGACGGGCGGCTACTGCTACCACGGCGTCAACGAGTTTGTCCCGGTCAGCTCACTCGTCAAGATGACCGACGTCCTGCAGGAGCTCGTCGCCCGTTTCGCATAAGAAACCCGAACAATCTAGGTAAGCAAAACCGCCCCGTCCTCAAAACCGAGAACGGGGCGATTTTTGGTGCAAGAAAAGTAGTCGGCATCGCAGGTTGAGACAACGTCAGCGAGCGACGTCCAAGGCGAACAAGTTGGCATGAAAAAGGCAGGGCATTGACCTTCTGGTCATGCCCTGCCTTTTGAATGACAAATTGTCGCCTTGGGCGGCGCGCAGCGTCGAGCCGTTACGGCGTTTGGTAAAACGCCGTAACTTAGTAGTTGGCTTCGTAGCCGTTGCCGTCACCGGTGGGCTCTTCGTAGTAATCGGAGCCGTCGCTCGAATCGTCGGAATCGTCCGAGCCACCCGACGAGGTCGCGGTGCCATATGCGTAGTCCTCGGACGTATTGTTGTTGAGGTCACCGATCGTGGAGCTGGAGCCGTCTGAAAGGCCCATGGTGTTGGGGCCCTTGGGATCCTCACCGGCGTCGACGCGGGCCATCATTTCCTTAAGCTCGTCTTCGTAGACAAAGACATAGCTCACGCCGTCGATCATAGTGCTGTCGTCAGCATACGAAGGCAGGTTGGCCGAGTAGATGCCCTCGACATCCATGCCGCGCATGGCATTAACCGTGGAGACGATATCCTGAACGCTCATATCGGTTACGAGCATATCGGACAGCGAATTAACCAGGCCAAAGATCTTCGTGGCATCGAAGTTATTGAGAATCTGGTTGGCAAGGGCGCCAAGCACCTGACGCTGATGGCGCATGCGCGTGTAATCGCCGTCGGCATAGGTGTAGCGGCAGCGGGCATAGGTAAGGGCAGTAGCGCCGTCCATATGCTGCTGACCAGCGGTAATCTTAATATCCAGGTGCTCGGGATCGTCGACGTCGTCGGTCGCGTTGATGTCGATACCGCCAACCGAATCAATAAGCGACTGCATGCCGTCAAAGCTGACCTCGGCATAGTGAGAAATCTGCACGCCGCACAGCTCGTTGACCGCCTGGACCATGGCCTCGGCGCCGCCAACGGTGTGGCAGGCGTTGATCTTCATGGTCTCGCCCTTGTACACGACCTTGGTGTCGCGCGGAACGGAAATGAGCGTCGCCTGCTTTTGCGTGGGGTCGATGCGTGCCAGGATAATCGAGTCGGCACGATACGTATCCTCGCCCGGACGACCGTCGGTACCAAGAAGCAACACGTAGAACGGATCTTTTGCCTCATTGGTATCGACCAGAATCTGGCGCAGGTTGTTGGTAATGACATTGGAGTCGCCAAGCTTGCCCATGATAGTGGCAAACCACAGACCCGCAGCAGTCGTGGCGCTCAGCAGCACGCCGAGTACGGCGATGAGAGCTACGCGGCGAACCGTGCGGCCGCGACGGCGCTGACGGGCGCGCTCGGAATAGCGTGCGACATTGTCGCGGCTGTAGATCTTGGCCTGCGCACCAGTCGAGGGTCTTCGGGTGTTATCCGCTAGGGGTTTCTTGTTAAACATAGGCAACCTGCATTAGTAGATGACGGGATCGGGAACGGTGGCATGTTCGACATGCGCGCCAAGCGCCTGCAGCTTTTCGACAAACTGCTCGTAGCCACGTTTGATGTGATGGATGGCCGAAACCTCGGTCGTCCCGTCGGCGATCAAGCCCGCTACGACGAGGGCCGCTCCGCCACGCAGATCGGGTGAGGTGACCTGTGCGCCCGAGAAGCCCTTGACGCCGTGAATCATGGCGTGATGGCTCTCGATACGAATATCGGCACCCATACGCACGAGCTCGGAGGCGAACATGAAGCGGTTCTCGAAGATGTTCTCGGTAATTACGGAGCTTCCGTCGGCAAGGGCCGAAAGCACCATGATCTGCGCCTGCATATCAGTCGGGAAACCCGGGAACGGAAGCGTCTGGATATCGACCGGCCTGATGCGCTCGACGCGATTGACGTGGGCGCCGTTCTCGATACGCTCGCACTCGATGCCCATAAGTTCCATCTTTTTGAGCACCATCCCCAGGTGGATGGGGCAGAAGCCCGTAACATCGACGCCGCGCTCATCGGCCATGAGGGCGCCGGCGACGATAAAGGTGCCGGCCTCGATGCGGTCACCCACCACGCAATGGGTAACGGGATGCAGCTCCTCCACGCCCTCGATGGTCACGACGGGCGTGCCTGCGCCGACGATCTTGGCACCCATCTCGTTGAGCATGTTGGCAAGGTCGACGATCTCGGGCTCGCGGGCAGCGTTGTCGATAACCGTGGTGCCCTGTGCGCGCACGGCAGCCATGATGAGGTTCTCGGTGGCGCCCACGCTCGCGAATTCGAGCGTGACGGTGGTGCCGTGCAGACCCTGGGGAGCACTGGCATTGATGTAGCCGTGGGCGGTGTCGAACTCGACGCCCAGAGCCTCGAGACCCAAGATATGCATATCGATCTTGCGAGCACCCAGGTTGCAGCCGCCCGGCATGGCGATCTTGGCGCGATGGAAACGACCCAGCAGGGGGCCCATCACAGCCGTGGAGGCGCGCATCTTGGCGACAAGCTCGTAGGGCGCCTCCCAAGAATCGACCTGGGAGGTATCGATCTCGAGCGTGTGCTCGTCGAGAACATCGATCGTAGCGCCCATGCCCTTGAGCACCTTGCCCATCACGTGGACATCGGAAATATCGGGCACGTTCCGCAGCGTCGTCTTGCCCGGCGCCAGAAGCGTTGCCGCCATAAGTTTGAGCGCGGAGTTCTTAGCACCCGAAACAGGCACGGAACCTCCGATGGCGTGGCCACCCTCAACGCGGATAATATCCAAGGTCTACCCTTTCAAAAAGCATGCCCGGGGTGGCTGGGCCATCCCGGGCATGATGTGTTCGCAAATGGTCGAACGCTAAAGCGTTTGACTATTGGGCAAGCTTGAGCTTACACCATGCGATTTCATTATAGAGGTAGGCGCGGCGTGCATCATCCTCCGACAAATTACCCAGCTTCTCTTCAAAACCTTGAATATCAGCTTTAACCTTGTCGGCGTCGACGGTCGCCAAATCGCAAGCGCGCTCGGCGAGGACGGTCACGACATCTTCCGCAACCTGGGCATAGCCGCCGGCCACGGCAAACGTGTGGTCGACAGTGCCCATGGCCTTATCGGAAACGCGAACGTAACCGCGGTCGATCGTGCAGATTTCGCTGGAGTGAGCAGGCAGAACGCCAAACTCGCCATCCGTAGACGGAATCGACACAAACGCAGCGTCACCCTCATAGGCGAGGCTCACGGGGCACACGATGCGGATACGCATAACCTACTTCTCCTCCATCTTGCGGGCGCGCTCACGCACGTCCTCAATCGTGGAGGCATAGCGGAATGCCTGCTCGGGCAGGTCATCGGCCTTGCCGTCGACAATCTCGGCGAAGGAGCGGACGGTATCCTCGACACGGACGTAGACGCCGGGGTTGCCTGTGAACTTCTCGGCAACATGGAAGGACTGCGAGAGGAACTGCTGAATCTTACGGGCACGGTTGACCGTAAGGCGCTGCTCCTCGGACAGCTCGTCCATACCCAGAATGGCAATGATGTCCTGAAGGTCGGAGTACTCCTGCAGGAGCTCCTGGACCTTGACGGCGACACGGTAGTGCTCCTCGCCGACGATCGAGGGATCGAGGGCGTCGGAAGAAGACGCGAGCGGGTCGATGGCCGGGAACAGGCCGAGCGACGAAATGCTACGCGAAAGAACCGTGGTAGCGTCGAGGTGGGTGAACGTCGTGGCAGGCGCCGGGTCGGTCAGGTCGTCTGCGGGGACGTAGACAGCCTGGACGGAGGTAATGGAGCCCGTCTTGGTCGAGGTAATGCGCTCCTGGAGGTCGCCCATCTCGGTTGCCAGCGTGGGCTGGTAGCCGACGGCGGACGGCATACGGCCCAGCAGTGCGGAAACCTCGGAACCTGCCTGGGAGAAGCGGAAAATGTTGTCGATGAACAGCAGAACGTCCTGGCCGCGATCGCGGAAGTACTCAGCGGTGGTAAGGCCGGCCAGACCGATGCGCAGGCGCGCTCCGGGCGGCTCGTTCATCTGACCATAGACCAAGCAGGTCTTGTCGATAACGCCAGACTCGCTCATCTCGAGATAAAGGTCGGTACCCTCACGGGTGCGCTCGCCGACACCGGTGAACACCGAGGTGCCGCCGTGCTCCTGGGCGAGGTTGTTGATGAGCTCCTGAATCAGAACGGTCTTGCCGACGCCGGCGCCGCCGAACAGACCCGTCTTGCCGCCACGGATGTAGGGCTCGAGCAGGTCGACGGCCTTGATGCCGGTCTCGAAGATCTCGGTCTTGGTGGTGAGCTCGTCGAAACGGGGCGCTGCATGGTGGATGGGGTAGAACTCCTCCACCTCGGGCATGGGCTTGCCGTCGACGGGCTTGCCCATAACGTTCCAAATACGGCCGAGCGTCTTGGGGCCAACGGGCATCTTCATGGGCTCACCGGTATCTGTGGCGATGAGGCCGCGCTGCAGGCCGTCGGTCGAGGACATGGCGACCGTGCGGACGACGCCGCCCGGAAGCTGGCTCTCGACCTCGAGGATCGTGCTCAGATGACCGATCGGGGTCTCGGCCTCGACCGTGAGCGCGTTGTAGATCGGGGGCACCGCGCCGTCAAACTTGACGTCGACGACAGGGCCGATGATTCGCACGATGCGACCATCACCGGCAGTCGTCTTCTTGGTGGCTTCCTCGACCGCAAGCTTTACGGTGTTATTAGCCATTACTGTTCCTCCAATGCTGAGGCTCCGCCGACGATCTCGTTAATCTCGGTCGTGATCGAAGCCTGGCGCACGCGACTATACGTGCGGGTAAGGGTCGAGATGATCGCGGTGGCATTTTCCGTCGCGGAGTGCATGGCCTTGCGGCGTGCACCCTGCTCAGCAGCCGCCGAATCGATCAGGGCCTGGTAGATGACCGTCAGGATATAAGACGGCACAAGCTTGCCGAGAACATGCTCGGGAGAGGGCACGAACTCGAACGTGGACGAGATGCGCTTAGGGGCGTCGGTCTCGTTCTTACGCGGACCGTGGGCCATAGCGATCATCTCGGGGTCGAGCGGCAACAGATGCTCGACGCGAAGCTCCTGATCCACGCGGTTCTTAGCGTGGTGGTAGACAAGCTCGACACGGTCAAGCTCACCGGCACGATACGCATCGCAGATATGAGAGGAGATCATGCGGGCCTGATTGAAATTGGGCTCAGAGGAGTTGCCCTCAAAGTGCATGACGACGTTTGCGCGGTCACGGAAATACGTAGCCGGCTTACGCCCGCACGCGATGATCTCGCACTCGATGCCGTCGTTCGCCCAAGAAGCGACGAGCTTTTCGGCCGTGCGCTCCACCGTCGTATTGAAACCGCCGGCAAGGCCGCGGTCCGAGGCAATAACGACAATCAGGCCATGCTTGACGCTCTCATGCTTCTGCAGCATGGGATCGGTGCCCGAGCAGGAGGCGTCGCCGGCGACCGTCAACATGACGTCGGTCAGCGCCTCCTTATAGGGCTCAGCCTGCTTGGAGCGATCGAGAGCACGACGGATCTTGGCCGTAGAGACCATCTCCATCGTGCGCGTGATCTGCTTGGTCGTGGTAACCGAGGAGATTCGCTTCTTAATGTCGCGAAGGTTGGCCATGGGGCTTAGTTCTCCTCTGATCCAGTCGTATCGGCATGGTGCTTGGCCATGAACTGCTGCTTGAAGTCACCGATGACACGCAAGAGCTCGGCCTTGGTGTCGTCGTCGATCTTCTTGGCGCGAACCTTGTCGAGCAGCGAGCCAAAGCCATTGTCCATGTACTCGATGAGCTCGGCACGGAAAGGCAGCACGTCGGCGATCTCCAGGTCATCCAGGAAGCCCTCGTTGCCGGCGAACAGCGTAACGATCTGCTCGCCAACCTCAAACGGCTTGTAGCGCGGCTGCTTAAGGAGCTCGGTCATGCGAGCGCCGTGGGTAAGCTGCTTCTGCGTAGCCTCGTCGAGGTCGGAGCCGAACTGCGTAAAGCCGGCGAGCTCCTGGTACGAAGCGAGGTCCAGACGGAGGTTGCCGGCGACCTGCTTCATGGCCTTGGTCTGAGCGTCGCCACCGACGCGGGACACGGAGATGCCCACGTCGACTGCCGGGCGCTGACCCTGGAAGAAGAGCTCGGACTGCAGGTAGATCTGACCATCGGTAATGGAAATGACGTTGGTCGGAATGTAGGCCGAGACGTCGCCGTCCTGGGTCTCGATGATCGGCAGTGCCGTCATGGAGCCGTAACCGTTCTTCTTGGACATCTTGACGGCACGCTCGAGCAGACGAGAGTGCAGGTAGAAGATGTCGCCAGGATAGGCCTCGCGTCCGGGCGGACGATGCAGCGTCAGCGACATCTGACGGTAGGCCACAGCCTGCTTGGACAGGTCGTCGTAGATGACGAGCACGTGGCCGCCGGGGTTGGTCTCGCTGGCGGGCTTGCCGTCCTCGCCGTTGTACATGAAGAACTCGCCGATAGCGGCACCGGCCATAGGCGCGATGTACTGCATAGGGGCGGAATCGGCAGCGGTGGCCGAAACGATGATGGTGTAGTCGAGCGCACCGTGCTGAGCGAGGGTCTCGCGGATGTTGGCAACCGTGGAGGCCTTCTGGCCGATGGCGACATAGATGCAGACCATGCCCTTGCCGCGCTGGTTGAGGATAGCGTCGATGGCAATGGCGGTCTTACCGGTCTTACGGTCACCGATGATGAGCTCACGCTGACCGCGGCCGATAGGCACCATGGAGTCGATAGCCAACAGGCCGGTCTGAACCGGCTCGCACACCGGGGTACGGTCGATAACGCCGGGAGCCTTGAACTCGATGGGGCGACGGTGCGTGGCGACAATGTCACCCAGGCCGTCGATGGGCTGGCCGAGCGGATTGACGACGCGGCCGAGCATGGCACGGCTCACGGGGATATCCATAATGCGGCCAGTGGTGCGGCACTCGTCGCCTTCCTTGATGGAGTCGACGGCACCAAACAGAACGGCGCCGACCTCGTCACGATCAAGGTTCTGGGCAAGGCCGAAGACGGTCTCACCGGTATCGGAGCTCTTGAACTCCAGAAGCTCGCCTGCCATGGCGCTCTTGAGGCCGGAGACGCGCGCGATGCCGTCGCCTACCTCGTCGACCGTTGAAACCTCATGCGTATCGACCGTCGCGGAGAGGCTCGTGAGCTGCTCCTGCAGTTTCTTGGCGATATCCTGGGCATTGAGGGTTTCGGACATTAGGCTTCACCTCCGTACGAATTAGCAGAGTTTGCGAGGGTCTCCTGCGCGATGCGCAGCTGCGTCTTGACGGAAATGTCACGACGCTCGCCGCGGGCCTCGAGCACCAGGCCGCCCACGATAGACGGGTCGACCTGCTCGATAAGGAATACCTTGCGGCCGAAGTCCTGCTCGCATTTCTTAGTGATGGTTTGACGCAGCTCGTCGTCGAGCGGGATCGCCGTGGTGACGGTCACGCCCACTACATCCTCGTCTTCCTCGGCAACATACTTAAAGGCAGCTGCCACCTTGGGAAGAAGGTCGAGCTGGTCGCGCTTGGACATGGTGTCGAGCACGGCGATGATCTCGGGGCTGGCGCTAGCCAGGCGCTCGATCATCTCGAGGTCCTCGAACACATGGTTCTCGGCCTTAGCGGCTTCCAGAAGGGAGCGCGCGTATGTCTCGAGCACCTTGTCCTGATAGCGGCTAGTCGGCATTCAGGCTACCTGCTTCCTGGATGTAGCGCTCGATGAGCTTCTTCTGCCCGGCCTCGTCCTCGAGTGCCTCGCCCACGATCTTGGTGGCGACGGCAACGGACAGGTCGGCGATAGAGCTCGCGGCACCGGCGTAGATGGACTTGCGCTCGTCCTCGACGGTCGTGTGGGCCTTGGCGATAATCTCCTCGGCCTCCTTGTGCGCAGCCTCGATGATACGGGCGCGCTCGGACTCGGCGTCCTTACGGGCCTCGAGAACGATATCGGCAGCCTGACGACGGGCGTCGGTGACGATCGAATCGGACTCAGCGCGCTTGGCGATAGCCTCCTGCTTGGTCTTCTCGGCCTCGTCGAGGCTCTCCTCGATCTTCTTGCCGCGCTCCTCCATGGTTTTCATGATGCCCGGCAGGGCGACCTTGGCCAGCACGATCCAGATAATCAGGAAGGCGATAAGCGCCGGGATGAACTCCGCCATCTTAGGGATGAGGATGTCCGCACCGGCAGCGCCGTCCTCGGCGAACGCGGAAACCGGCATGAGCAGCGCGGCCGCGGACGCGGAGAGTGCGATCGCGCTCTTCTGGGATGAAAGATTCATACTTGACGCTCCGTGCTATTTAACGATCAGCGCGACAACGAAGCCGATCAGAGCCAGAGCCTCGCCGAAGGCGGAGCCCATGATGAAGACGGTGAACACGCGGCCCTGGACCTCAGGCTGACGGGCCATAGCACCCGTAGCACCCAGAGCAGACAGGCCGATAGCAAGACCAGCGCCGATAACACCGAGACCGTAACCGATAACTCCCACGATTCCTCCTTTGTCGTGCGTGTCTTATTTCACGCAGGATAACCTTATTTATAACTGCCGGGCTCCATGGGTACGGGCACCAGCGGTTTAACGAATTGCCTTACCTTTAAGGCGCGAACGGAAGACTACTCCTCCTCCGCGACCTCCTCCGCCTCGGAGACATACACGGCGGTAAGGACCGTGAAGACGTAAGCCTGGATGGCGCCGACCACAAGCTCAATCGTATAAATCAGGATGAGGATGGCGAGCCAGGCCAGCGAAGGCAGGGCGCCGATGGCGTGGGCCGCGGAAACCTGCTGAAGCAGCGGCTGCATGAACATGCTCGCCATGATGGCGAACGAGCCCATGACCACGTGTCCTGCGAACATGTTGCAGAACAGACGGACGGCGAGCGTGATGAGGCGCAGGAAGGTCGAGAAAAGCTCGACGACCCACACAAGCACGTTCATCGGGAAGCTCACGCCCTGCGGGGCGAGGCTCTTGATGTAGCCGATCACGCCGTGAGCCTTGCATCCGTAGTAGATGAAGTACACGAAGGCGAAGATGGCGAGCGCGGCGGTGGAGCCGATTGCGCCGGTGCCGGGCTTCATTCCCGGGATCAGGCCGATCATGTTATTGATCAGGATGAACAGGAAAAGCGAGCACAGGAACGGGAAGTGCTTCTTCCAGTTCTCACCCACGACGCCCTTGCCGATATCGTTCTCGACGTACTCGATGATGTACTCGAAACCGTTGACGAAGAAGCCCTTGGGAACCAGAGTCTGCTTCTTCTTGAACACGGCCAGGACGATCAGGAGCACGATCGTGGAGACGATCAGCCAAAACGAGTACTGCGTGATGCCGCAGCTCAAATCGCCCACGACAGGGGTGGAGCTGAACTCGCTGACCAGATGATTAATCTCATCAGGCAGCTTTTCAAAAATTTCCACGACTTACCTTTCGACCTCATGAGGATCTCGCAGCGCCTTGGCGACGCGAGCCGTGCAGGCGGCCATAAAGGCCACGAAGCCGATCGCCTCGCCCAGGAGGAACATGCGAAATGCCTCTCCGAACAACGCAAACACAACCAAGGTAAAGACGAGCAGGGCGATTGCCGAGACCGCCAGACTCACCATGCCCTTGAGCATGTCCGCATTCTGCTTATCGTCAAGAACCGGCTTGAGCGTAAAAACAAAGGGAAGAAAGGCGACCGCGCCCGCGATGGCGCCCGCAACGATAGCGAGCAGATCGGCTATCTGAAACACTGGCGTCCCCACTTTCCTTTTTAACGCTTCCCAGAACAGTTCCCGCCAAACATTGGTGACTATTGTACGAGCCAATCGCTAAAGTACAACCGAAAAAGCATCGGTTAATACGCACCTGTTCGTTTTCTTAAGACCTTCTTTATGCCGCAGGTACGGTAATACGTTTTTTCGCGAACCCCTCTGGGCTAAACGTCCGTTAACAGGGGTGAGCGCGGTCGCCTTTTATTTGTCCGCGCGCACCGTTTCTTCGTATTTTCGACGTTAGCCGGTTTGGCCCAGAGACTACAGCGTGCCGTAGATGCGGTCGCCGGCATCGCCCAGGCCGGGGACGATGTAGGCGGCCTGGTTGAGGTGGTCGTCAATGGCGCAGGTATAGATATGCACGTCGGGGTCTTTCTCGGTCAGCGACTTGAGACCCTCGGGGGCCGCGACGATGCACAGCATGCGGATGTCCTTGACACCGCGCTCGCGCAGATAGCTGATAGCCATCTCGGCAGAACCGCCCGTGGCGAGCATGGGATCGACGACCAGGCAGATACGCTGGTCGATATCCTTGGGCATCTTGCAGTAATACTCATGCGGCTCGTGGGTAACCTCGTCGCGCTCCATGCCAATGTGGCCCACGCGGGCAGAAGGCACCAGGTCGAGGATGCCGTCGACCATGCCAAGGCCCGCGCGCAGAATGGGGACGATGGCGAGCTTCTTGCCGGCAAGCTGCTTGAACGTGGCGGTCGTGATGGGGGTTTCGACCTCGACGTCTTCCATAGGCAGGTCGCGCATGGCCTCGTAGCCGTCAAAAAGCGCGAGCTCGCGCACGAGCTGACGGAACTGGTTGGTGCCGGTCTCCTTGTCGCGCAGGATCGACAGTTTGTGCTGGACGAGTGGGTGATCGACAAGGGTCACACGGGACGTATCGTAGGTGACGGTCATGGGTTGATGCCCCTTTCGTTGCGGCCGGAAGATGGCCTTGCTGACAAGGCGCATGGCGACGTTGTTGCCCCGCGCCGTGCATAAGTTTAACGGTTTGTTGTATCGAGCGCCCCGTCGCAGCCCTATTGAGCGGTGCTGAGCGAACGCCTGACCGCATCGTGCCAACCGTCCAGGTTGTGCTCGCGACGCTCAACGGACATATGGGGATGGAATGTCTTGACGATCTGGGTGTTTTGCTCCAGCTCCTCCAGATCCTCCCAATACCCAACCGCGAGGCCCGCCAGATACGCGGCACCGATCGCCGTGGTCTCCACCGTCTCGCACTGCAGCACGGGGATATCCAGCAGATCGGCCTGGAATTGCATGATGAACTCGTTGCGCGAGGCACCGCCGTCGACGGACAGGCGCTCAATCGAAAGTCCCACGTCCTGCTCCATGGCGCGCAGCACGTCATAACTCTGGTAGGCCATGGACTCGCAGGCCGCACGCACAATGGTCGCGCGACTCGAGGCGCCGGTCAGGCCGCACACGATACCGCGAGCATGCGGGTCCCACCAGGGAGCGCCCAGGCCTGCGAAGGCGGGGACGAAGTAGCAGCCCTCGTTGTCGTTAATCGAAGTGGCGAGTTGCGCGGACTCACTCACGCTCGAGATGATGCCCATGTTGTTGCGCAGCCAGTTCATCGTTGAGCCGGCGGCAAAGATAGAACCTTCGAGCGCATAGCTGATTTTGCCGTCCGCGGCGATACCGATCGTGGAGACCAAACCGTTCTTGGATTCGACGATCTCGTCGCCGGTGTTCATGAGCATAAAGCAACCCGTGCCATAGGTGTTTTTGGTCTGGCCAGGATGGAAACAGCAGTGGCCGAACAGCGACGCCTGCTGGTCGCCCGCCACGCCCATGATGGGTGGCATGTTGGTCATGATGTCGCTCGCGACGCGGCCGTAGTCACCGGCGCTCCAACGGACCTCGGGCATCATGGCACGCGGGATGTCGAAGAGCGCCAGCAGGTCATCGTCCCAGTCCAGCGTATGAATATTGAAGAGCGCTGTGCGGCTGGCATTGGTGTAGTCGGTGGCAAAGGTTTGGCCGCCGGTGAGGTTGTAGATGAGCCAGGTATCGATGGTGCCAAACATGAGGTCGCCCGCCGCCGCGCTCTCGCGTGCGCCGTCAACGTTGTCGAGAATCCACTGCACCTTGGAGGCCGAGAAATACGGGTCGAGCGTAAGGCCGGTGCGGGAACGCACCAGCTCCTCGCAGCCCTGCTCGGCCAGTTTATCGATTGTCGAGGCGGTGCGACGGCATTGCCACACGATGGCGTTATAGATGGGTTGGCCGCTTATGCGGTCCCACACCACCGTGGTCTCGCGCTGGTTGGAGATACCGATGGCGGCGATGCGATCGGAATGGATGCCGCTCTTAAACTGGACCTCCATCATCACGCCGATCTGGCTGGCAAGCACCTCCGTGGGATCCTGCTCCACCCAGCCGGGGCACGGGAAGCTGGTTTTGACGCTACGACGCGCCTGGGCGACGATGCAGCCGTACTCGTCGACGATGGTCGCGAGTACCGAGGTGGTGCCGCAGTCGAGCGCCATGATGTAGGAACCGCCAAAGCTAAACGAGGCGTCTTCCATACCCAGGCTACCTAGATTCAACGACATCGCTTACACCTTTCTATTGCATCGGGTCGGACAGGACCCGCTCGATCTCTGATGTGGGAAGTGCGCCTTGGCGCAGGATCTGGAGCTCGCCATGCTTAAACGTCACGATGGTCGAAGCATCGCGGCACGGCGTCTCGCCCGCGTCGACGGCCACATCGACCCCCTCCAGAATACGGTCCTCAACGGCGGCAAAGCTTGCCGGCGCGGGCGCGCCGTGCGTGTTGGCGCTGGTGCAGGCAAGCGGACTGCCACAAGTACGGATGAGCGCCTGCACCACGGGCGAGGCCGACGCGCGAAGGGCCACCGTATCGTCGGCGGCGCGCATAAAGGTCGGCACGCAGGGCGCCGCCTTGACCACGATAGTCAGGGCGCCCGGCCAGCATCTTCGAGCAAGCGCGCGGGCCTCTTCCGGAATATCCACGCCGTAGCGGTCGAGGGCCTCGGCGTCATCGACCAGCCAGGCGACCGTTTGGGTGAGTTCACGTTGCTTGAGGGTAAAGATGCGACGGTAGCCGGTACCGAGCGCAGGGACTGCGGCGCCGTTGACGGCAGCCTGCGGATCGCGCGGCCACGATGGGAATTCGCTTGTATCTTGGGACACGGCGTCCGAGAAGGCATTGACTGCCACGGCGACACCATAGACGGTCTCGGTCGGGATCAGGGCCAAGCCACCACAGCCGAGTACCTCGGCCGTACGCTCGACGGCGAGCCGATGCGGCTCACGCGCTCCCTCGAATACCCGATAGACCGTCTGCATGTGTATGCCAGCCCCTTACGCTCTGGTGAAAGTTTGTTTACTGAGGGGCATTCTCGCACGAAACGTTCAACCTATTTGCCCAGAGCGCATGTTGGTTTGGTGAGCGGCTCTAGTAGTCGGTGAAAGTGAGGGGGTTATTGGACTGCGACGAACTTCTTTGGCCTGCCGGCGTGGCGTTCTTGGGCGGCGTAGCGCTCGATGCTGTCTATCGTTATCATCCGACGGCCGTCGACGAGTTCAACATCGAGCTTTCCTGCTTTGACCAGCGCGGTAATCCGCGAAGCGGAGACTTTGAGGTCTAGCGCTGCGTCTTTAAATGTTCGGCACGCCGCTTCCCGAGCGTCATCGTGGTCGATTTCGACTGAAAGGGCCACGACCTCGGCCGAGCGTTCGTACCCTGCCGGAGTCAAACCGTTGTTGAGGTCGTCGGCCAAAAACGCCATCAGTGCCTCGGTGGCATGGGCAATCGCTTCTTCGCGCGTGTCGCCATCGGCAAAGGCGCCAGGAATCTGCGGGAAGCTAGCGCAGTAACCGTCGTCTTCTTTTATGAGAACGCAGTCATAGGTAAATCGCTGCCTCATTTTGCCTCCAACTACCATCCAGCTTGGCGACGAATACTTGCCCACGTGCCCTTCTTTGGTCGATCACCACCAGAGCCGTTCGCGGTGACAACACGGTCACCAGAAACATACTTAGCATGACTACCGACTTGCGCGACCTTCACGAATCCATCGTGCTTGAGTAGGGCAATGATTTCCCGAAAGGTAGGAGGTTGCATGGGCCGACCTCTTTCAGCCGTCCTAATTATAAACTAATTTATAATTTTTGCTAACCAGTTAATAAATATTACTGGCGCTGTTTGGGCTCGGTGACGATGGCTCGGACGATGCGGGGACGATCGGTGAGGTCGCGGACGATGCGCACGTCCGAGAGATCCGCCTGGCGACAGAGCTCGGCCGCGGCATCGAGGGCGCCCTCGTAGAGCTCGCAGGCAAACAGGCCGCCGGCGCGCAGCATATAGGGCGCCGCATTGAGCAGGCGGCGGAAGATATCGAGGCCGTCGGCGCCGCCCTCGAGCGCTAAATCGGGCTCGAAGTCCTTGACCTCGTGCGGCAGCGAGCGCATGACGTCAGTCGGAATGTAAGGCGGGTTGGAGACGAGCACGTCGAAGGTGCCCCATTCCTCGCGGGGGATAGAGCTCACCAGGTTTGTGAGGCTGAAGGCGACCTCATCGGACGTAAGCCCGAGCGCGTCGCGGTTTTTGTTGGCCAGGTCAATGGCACGCGGTTCGATATCGGTAGCGGTGCAGGTGACATGGCCGCGGCGCTCCCAGGCAAGGGAAAGCGAGATGCAGCCCGTGCCGCAGCCGACCTCGAGAACGCGGGCAGTGCGGGGCTCGACCGGAGCGGGCGCGGCGGCATCCTCCGTCAGAGACGCCTCGTGGTCGGCGCCTTCGATGGCGATGCCGTATTCGTCGAGCTCGGGCTCGGCGGCCTCCTCGGCCTCGGCATCTGCTGCCTGCGCGGCGGCTTCCTCGGCCTCGCGGTCGGCCAGTTCCTCGGCATAGGCACGGCTGCCCAGTACGTCGCTGCCTAGCGCCGCCTCATCGGCAGCTGTGAGGTTAGCGGCACGGCGCTCGGCCGTCGCTCGCTCGTCGGCCAATGCGGCTTCGACTTTGCGCGCTTGCTCGACCTCGTCGTTCCAGGGCAGCTCAACGCGCTGACGGGCGGCAGCCTCGGGGCTCAGCACCTCGGCATCCAGATAATTGAGGACTTCCTCGACGAGCATCTCGGTCTCGGGACGCGGAATGAGTACGCCGGGGGCGCACGCGACGTCGATCATGCGGAACTGCGTGCTGCCGGTGATGTACTGCAGCGGCTCGCCCTTGGCGCGGCGGACGACCGCCGCGTGCATGGTCTCGAGCTGCGCCGCATCGAGCGTCTCGTCCATACGCATATATAAGTCGATGCGCGCCAGACCCGTGGCAGCGCAGAGCAGCCACTCGGCAGAAAGTCGGGGGTGTTCCTCGCCGCGCTCGGCCAGGTACTCCTTGGTCCACTCGAGACAACGCTTGATGGTCCAGATCTCGTTTGCCATGGGGTCCTCCCCTCTTAAGCGCCAGGCGGCGCGCGAATGTCGGAGCAGATTGTACGCGAGGCCAGCGCTTGGCAAGGGACGATTGAAAGCGATTATCGATAATCAGCCCAGAATTTTGCTTGGAGCCTGCCTAGAGCGTTCATCCGTCGACGTCTAAATCTGCATCCGTCAAGCTTTTGGCAAGGTTGCCCCAAAACTGACCAATATCTAACCAAGAACTTGTCACATCGCTTGACGCGCGACCCATCAAAAATCGCTCCGCGACTTCTCGGACGCTTTTTCGAGCAATATTTTCGATAGCGGATATATGCCGTCAATTGCCTTAAGCAGGTAAGCAGCTCAAATGCCATCACAGCCGACTGAATAAAATATCAAGGCAATGTCACCAATGACTCCCTACGGATCATTTGACAACCAAGGAAACGCCGATGTTTTGGCAATGTCAGCGAGCGCCGCCCAGGGCGAACAAGTTGGCATGAAAAAGGCAGGGCATAGACCTTCTGGTCATGCCTTGCCTTTTGAATGACAAATTGTCGCCCTGGGCGGCGCGCAGCGTCAACCGGTCCGCCGTTCGGTAGAACGGCGGAACTTAAACTGCCTGTGCCAGCTTCTCGGCTCGCTCGGCGGCGGCGAGCGCCTCGATCACGGTGCCGAGCTGGTCGCCCAGAAGGACGCCGTTGTAGGTGGAGTTGAAACCGATGCGGTGGTCGGTCACGCGGTCCTGGGGCTGGTTGTAGGTACGGATCTTCTCGGAACGGTTGCCGTGGCCGATCTGGCTCTGGCGCTCGGCGCCGAGCTCGGCCTGCTGCTTCTCGAGTTCCATCTCGTACAGACGGGCACGCAGCATCTGCATGCAGACCTCGCGGTTCTGGATCTGGGAGCGCTGCTCCTGCGACTGCACCACGGTGTTGGTGGGCAGGTGAGTGATACGCACGGCGGAGTAGGTGGTGTTAACGCACTGACCGCCAGGGCCCGAAGCGCAGTAAGTGTCGATACGCAGGTCGGACTGGTTGATCTGGACGTCAATCTCCTCGGCCTCGGGAAGCACTGCGACGGTTGCCGTGGAGGTCTGGATGCGGCCCTGAGACTCGGTCTTGGGAACGCGCTGGACACGGTGCACGCCGGACTCGAACTTCATGACGGAGTAGACGCGGTCGCCCTCGACCTTGAACTCGATGGACTTAAAGCCGCCGGCCTCGCTGGGGCTGGAATCGAGCACGGTGGTCTTCCAGCCACGCGACTCGCAAAAGCGCTGGTACATCTTGTACAGGTCGCCGGCGAAGATGGCCGCCTCGTCGCCACCGGCGGCGGAGCGGATCTCGACGATGGTGTTCTTGTCGTCGTTGGGGTCGCTCGGGATGAGCATGTACTTGATATCTTCCTCGAGCTGGGGAAGCTTGGCCTCGTTTTCGGAGATGTCCATCTGGAGCATCTCCTTCTCATCGGCATCGGTAGTATCGTGGAGCATTTCCTTGGCAGCCTCGATGTCATCGAGCGCGCCGATGTACTCGCGCGAGGCGGCGATGAGGTCGGACTGGTGCGCGTACTCCTTGTTGAGACGCGTGAACTCCTTAATATCGGAGGCGACGGCCGGGTCGGAGAGCTTCTTCTCGAGTTCCTCGTAGGCCTTGATAATCTTTTCGAGCTTGTCGCGCATGGCGGGACTCCTTTATATGCGTGAAGGTGAAAATCGGCAGAGTTGATGGGGCGCGCGGCGCCACTGCGGGGGTAAGCCCAGCTAGAACATGTCGATCTTCAGATACATGCGCATCCCTTCGCGTATGGGGTACATAGTTGCGGTCTAACCCATACATGATAGCGTGCGCAGGCAAACCTGCATATAACCCGCACGGAATGATTGGACGTAGTCGTTGGGGACGTTCCTTAACGACTAGTCGTTTAAGAACGTCCCCAACGACTAGCAAAGGGACTGTCGCTTTGTCACATTTTAGAGCGTTTGAAGTAGAGCGATGAGGAAGCGGACACCCTGGAGGTAGGCTCGGCGGGTAATGCGCTCGTTGGTGCCGTGGACGCCGCGGTCGCACTCGTCATCGTCGACCACAAAGGCCGAGAAACGAATGCACTCAGAGCAAATGCGCTGGTAGTTGGCAGCGTCGGTCGCACCAATCACGGTCGAGGGCACAATTGCCACTGGCTCGAATGGTCCGTTTTCCTCCGTCCCCTTTGGATCACGGAAATAGCGGGCGGCGATGGAGCGAACCGCCTCGAGGCCGGGGCCACCGATGTGCGGGGACGGCGAGGGTTCGGAGCTGCCGGGGCCTAGCTCCACTTCGACACGACCGGCAAGGTCCGCCGCGGCAACTGCCTCACGGCAGCGCGCCACAACGTCGGCCACGCTCGTGCCCTCGAGCATGCGGAAGTTGATATTGGCCCACATATCCTGTGGCATCACGTTAGCGCCAGTGCTGCCGCCCTCGATCTGCGTGGGCGCGTAGGTGGTCGTCACCAGCGGATAGAGCTTGTTGCTGACGAGGCAATCGCGGACAATGGCATCCCCGTTGGCGGCAATCTCATCCGCCGTGTAGAGCCCCAGCTCGACGAGCTGTGCGGCAAGCAGGTCCGTGACGCGCGTCGGCCACTCGATATCGCAGATTGCGGCGATGGCGCGGCTCAGCACCTCGAGCGATGTACCGCCGTAGGGGTTGGACGAATGCCCGCCCTCACTCTTCGTCTTGAGCACGATGTCGGCGTAGCCCTTCTCGGCAAGGTCGGCATGCATAAGCCAGCCCTCGCCCGCGCCGTACTCGGCAGCCGAAACAATACGGTAGTCGCCCTCGTCGATCAGGTATTCAAGTTCAACGCCGCGTTCCTCGAGCACGCGGCCGATTGCTCCCGCGCCGTGCTGCGTAGTTTCCTCGTCCTGGCCAAAGGCGAGCAGCAGCGTGCGCTCATGCTCCCAGCCGTGCGTCAGCGCATACTCAACCGCCTCGAGAATGCCTGCGACCTGGTCCTTCATGTCGATAGCGCCGCGACCCCAAATGTAGGTGTCGTCCACGTGGCCACTAAAGGGGGCATGCGTCCAGTCAGCCTCGGTGCCAGGCACCACGGGGACCACGTCCATGTGGCCCATGAGCATGACGGGTTTGAGGGCGGGGTCGGAACCGCTAAGCGTCACCAATAGCGAATGGTCGATAAGCTCGACCTCGCCCGCCGCAAACACGCGCGGCCAGGCCTGCTGCATATAGACGCGCAGGTCGTCGAAGGGCTGCCAGTCCACCGCCTCGGCATCCATGCTCGAGACAGTCGGAAACGACAGCACGCGGCCCAAGCGCTCGCACGCGCCAGCTTCGTCCAAATCGGCAAAATCATCCTCATGCGCAAAGAAGCGCCAAACCTCGGCCATGGCATCCTTTCGATTGTGATGACGAGGGCCGCCCCACCGGAGCGGCCCTGCCACATAAGCGTTTGCGGTCGGTTATTTGTCCTCGAGATAACGCGAGAGGAACTCGCGGGTGCGCTGGTGCTTGGGGTTGCCGAAGAGCTCGGCCGGCGCGGCATCCTCGAGTACCACGCCCTTGTCCATAAAGACCACGCGGTCGGACACCGTGCGGGCAAAGGCCATCTCGTGCGTGACGACGACCATGGTCATGCCGTCGGCCGCGAGCTTGCGCATAACCTCGAGCACCTCGCCCACGATCTCGGGGTCGAGTGCGGAGGTCGGCTCGTCGAACAGCATGATCTGCGGATTCATGCACAGGGCGCGCGCGATGGCCACGCGCTGCTTTTGACCACCGGACAGGCGACCCACGGCGGCGTGCGCGAACTTTTCGAGCCCCACGCTCGTCAGATGCTCCATCGCGACCTTCTCGGCCTCGGCCTTGCTCATCTTTTTGAGCGTGACGGGCGCAAGCGTGCAGTTGTCGAGCACGTCCATGTTGTTGAACAGGTTGAAGCCCTGGAACACCATGCCGATGTCCTCACGCAGCTTGTTAATGTTGCAACGCTCGGCCGTGAGGTCCTGGCCATGGAACCAGATGTGGCCCGCGTCCGGGGTCTCGAGCAGGTTGAGGCAGCGCAGGAAGGTCGACTTTCCCGAGCCCGAGGCACCGATGATGGTAACGACCTCGCCGTGGTTAACGGACAGGTCGATGCCCTTGAGCACCTCGAGCGAACCGAAGCTCTTGCGCAGGCCCTCGACGCGGATGAGCGGCTCATTGGTCTGTGCGGCGGCCGCAACGCCGGTAGTGGCGGTATCTGCCATGATGATTCTCCTCGTCTTAAGCCTAGTTAGAGCTGGGCAGCGTGGCAGGGGCCTCGGCGCCGAGCTTTTTGCCAAAGGCTTCGAGCAGGCGGCTCGCCACGAGCGTCAGGATCAGGTAGACCACGAGCGCCACGCAGTAGACCTCCATCTGGCGGTAGTACACGCCGGCGACCGTGGTAGTAGCGTACATAAGGTCGAACACGCCGATGACCGAAAGCACCGACGAATCCTTGATGTTGATGATGAGCTCGTTGGTGAGCGCCGGAATAGCGTTTTTAATGCCCTGGGGGAACACGACTTTGCGCATAGCCTGCCACTGCGAAAGACCCAGCGAGCGCGCTGCCTCGGCCTGGCCGGGGTCGATGGACTCGATACCGCCGCGCAGGACTTCCATCATGTAGGCGGTGGAGTTGAGCGAGATGGTGACGAGGCCGGCGGTGAAGGTACTCCAAATCTGGTTGGCCTGGGCGGTCTCGAAGCCCATGCCGCGCAAAACGGTGAAGCCCGCGTAATAGATGAGCAGGCCCTGAACCATCATGGGCGTACCGCGCACGATGGTGGAGTAGACAGTCGCAAAGCCGCGACCGACACTCTTAAAGAAGCGCACCAGGTCGTTGTCCACGCGATCGAACGTCTGAATACGCAGGAACACAAAGAGCAGCGCCAGGAAAAAGGCGATGACGGTACCGAAGGTCGCAAGTGCGATGGTGATCTCGATGCCGCGGATAAAGAAGTCGCCGCTCTTGTAGGTCATGTAGACCAGGCTCGACAAAAAGTCGCTAGGGTTGGAATCCGAGACAATGCTCACCTGCACCAGGTCGATAAACGACATGACGCAGCGGTCCACGAAAAAGATCGCCGCGATGGCGACCACGACGTAGCTGCCCAGGCGCGCGCCGCGGCGGAAACGCTCGGATGCGAACGGCGACTTTTCGCGATAGTCATTCCAATGCATGAGTTTGGTGACCAGCGCCGCCGCCGACACGACGAGCCAGGCCCAAAGGATTGCCCAGAGGCAGTCTTGGAACACGCCCGTAGGCGCCAAGAAGCTCAGCGGCGTGGGGTTGCGCTGACTAAACGCCAGGCCGAGCGCCGCGATAACGCTCGTGCCCAGGTACACGTAACGGTGGTCGGCCTTGATAAAGGAGGCCAGACGATTGATGGTTTTCATGCTGCCTCCCTATGCCGGCTGACGGTCGAGGCACGCGTCCCACATTTGGTCGCGTTCCTCTTGGCTAATGCCCTTGAGTGTCTTGTCGATGAGTTTAAGCAGCTTGTCCGAGCCCTTGCGGCAGCCGACGTTTGCCGCGACCTCCTGCTTAAAGCCCTCGCCCTCGGCAAAATGGATGGGGACGATACCGGGATTTTGGGCCATATAGCCCTTCTCGTTCTCGGTGTTGTAGGTCACGGCATCGCACGTGCCCTGCAGCAGGTTCGAGAACACCGTGGGAACCGAATCGACCGGGTTCTTGTGCACAACGCCCGGGATCTCGTCGATGACGGTGTCGAGCATGGTGTCCTTTTGGCCGAGCACCGTGGCACCGCTAAAGTCGCTAAGCTTGGTGGCGTTTTGGTAGGGGGAACCCTCTTTTACGAACAGGCCAAAGTAGCCAATGAAGTACGGGTCGGAAAAGCCGACGGACTCCTCACGCTCGGGCGTGGCGCTCATGCCGGCGATGATGAGGTCGATCTGGCCGTTGTTGAGCGAGTCAATAAGGCCCGAAAAGCTCTGCTTGACGGCGACGGGCTCGCCGCCGAGGGCCTTGCAGACGATCTTGGCGATCTGCACGTCGTAGCCATCGGCGTAGGCTCCCTGCACGTTGTCGATGGGAATGGTGTACTCGCTGGCCTCGGAGACCTGCCAGTTGTACGGGGCGTAGGCCGCCTCCATGCCGATACGGATCTTGTCCTTGCCGATCACGGAATCGGACAGGTCGTCGCGACCGCCGCCCGTCGTGGGCTGAACCACCTTGAGCGTGGACGGACGCTGGCAGCCGGCAAGCGCGCCGGCGACAACGGAAGCACTCGCAGCGAGAGCGCTACCCAAAAAGATGCGACGGCTGCACACCAGCTGTGGATGCGCGTCGCGTTGATGGGGAGAATGCATAATCTGCCTTCCCTGTTGAATCGTATGCTGACGACTTAACAGGATATACGCCAGCGACCAGCAGCGCAGCACAAGCTCGAAAAATTAATAGACACACGGTAGTCATTGGGGACGTCGATGTTTTGGCAATGCCGGCGAGCGACGTCCAGAGCGAACAAGTGGCATGAAAAAGACAAGGCATGACCAGAAGGTCTATGCCTTGCCTTTTGAATGACAAATTATCGCTCTGGACGGCACGCAGCATCGACCGAGCGGCGGAACCTCTAGAGCAAGGTGACGCTAAAGCTGCGTTTATCGGTAGCGCCGGGGGCCAAGGTGATGGTGTTGACCTTGTGCTCAAAGACGTCGTCCTCGGTGTCCATGGTGGTGTGGCCGGACCAAGGCTCAAGCGCCACAAACGGGGCGTCGTTGGCGGCAGACCACACGCCGATGTACTTAAAGCCCTCAAAGTCGATCTTGACGCCGTGGCCCGACTTGCGACCGCGCAGCGTGAGCGTGGAGCCCGGGGTATCGGTGAACATGATGGCGTCGTTATCGAAGCTGCGGTGCGTGATGGGCAGCACGTCCGAGTTATCGGGCGCCCTGTAGCTGCCTTCGAACGTCATGAGGCCATCGGGCGTGATGATGGGGGCCTCGTTGGTCCAAGCCTCGGTAAATGCCAGCTCGTAATCCTCGAACGTCTCGTCCTCGGCACCGGGGGCGGGCACGTTAAATGCAGGGTGGCCGCCCACCGAGAACGGCAGGTCCACGTCGCCGGTGTTGGTGACGGCAAAGGTCTGGGTAAGCGTGGCGTCGCCGGTTAGGGCATAGGTCATGTTGAGCTTAAAGTGGAAGGGGAAAGCCTTGAGCGACTCGGGCGTGTCGGTGATCTCGTAGGTGACGGACGAGCCGTCCTCGGAGACCTCGACCAGCTTGTGCTCGACGATGCGCGCGAGGCCGTGGCGCGGCATCTCGCAGGTGCCAGCCGCAGATGTTGCCGTGTTGTTGCGCAGTGAGCCCACGATGGGGAACAGAATGGGCGCGTGCTTGCCCCAAAAGACCGGGTCGCCCTGCCACAGATACTCGTTGCCGTTGAGGGCAAGGCTCGTGAGCTGGGCACCCATGGAATCGATGGCCGCGGTGAGGCCGCCGCGCTTGATGGTAGTGACGGTGGACATGCTACTTCCTCCAAAAATAAACAACAGTATCGAGGGCTATTGTCCCACTCTTGGCGGCGGGGTTGAGCGTCAGGCGCAGTTATTGAGCAATAGCGTAAAGGTCAAACCCGCCCTGCGGCGTGCTATCGACCGTATCGGGCGCCCGTGAATTAAAACTCACCGGAACCATGCGCTTTGAGGCGCGGTAACGCGTGCCGTCGGTGGCGACGGGCGGCTCATCAACCGTGAGCTCGTAGTCGCCGGGCTTGAGCTCGATACCGTCACCTTCGGAATTGACGTATTGATACTCGTCGATTGCTTGTCCCTTGAGCGTGCGACCCACGATATGGACGAGCATCTGGCTGTCGCCGCGGGCGGTGTCCCATGTCGCACCGTCCTTAACCTCGACCGACACATGCACCGAGCGCGTGCGGCTGAGCGATTGCTCGACAGACATCTCGACCTTGGCGGCGTCTTGGCGCTGCTGCTCGACATGACCCCAGATGCTGCCGATCGCCGAGCAAGCGATGACGCCGGCCATAAAGGCGATGAGAATGGGGCCGAGCGGAGAGCGACGGCCCGCGTCTTCCTCGCGAGCCAGGTTGGGGCGATGGGTGGGGGCGGGCGCCTGGGCACCCTGCGCGGGCACGTCGAGTATGCTGAAGGATGCCGTGCTGCCGGGGTCGATGGTATGGCGCGGCTGTGGGGTCTTTGCCGGCGAGATCGACATATCAGCCGGCTCGCCGAGCGTGGCCGTGGCATCGGCCTTCGCCTCGTCGGCCTCGGCCTGGGCCCAAGCCTGTTCAAAGGTTAGGGGTTCGGCGGCATCGGAAGCGGCTTCAGGCTCGACACCGGCATCGTTGCCGGTCTCGTCCTCGTCGCTCGACACGTCACACGGCGCGGGCTCGTCCCACTCTTCGTCCGGAGCCTCGCCCTCGCTATACCACCATTCAAAGTTATCGATATCCATACGGGGCGCCCCCTTGGCCTCGCAAATAAACACTTGCTAGCCTTATACCCCCAGATGACACGGGAGCTCGCCGGCACAGACAGGAAAAGCGTCACAACATTCGAGGCTTTTCCTCGTTTTCGAGATTTTCATCGAATGTTGTGATGGTTTGGGCGGCAGCCATGCCGCGAATGTGACAAAGGGACTGTCCCTTTGTCACATCTGGAGGGTAACGGGGATTTGGATGCAGCAAAAGTCCTCTTGGTGGGACTCGTCGTAGCTCGTGGTATCGAGGTAGCAAAAGTCGAAAGCGTTGCCAACGGGCTGGAGCGCGTGCTCGTCCATGCAGGCAACGATGGCGCGGATGCCCTCGGGCTCGTACGGCATACCCCAGCGGCTCATGCACAGGTATGTGCCCTCGGGCAGCACTTCGATGCCGATCTCTGCCAGCTCGGCGGGATCGCTCGGCAGCAGTTCCTCGACACCGCGCGGCAGCACGGCAAAGGAGCCCGCGCCGGCGATAGGGTCGTCGGAATGCAGCGCCTCACGACGCAGCATGGCACCCCAGCCGCGCATAGGGCGCGTGCCCGTCAACGCACGCATGCGCAGGATGGCCCGCATGAGCGTGGGGTGAAGCATCGAGCGGCCGCGCTCGATATCGCCTGGAAACTCCTCAAAGACCACGAAGCGGCGCTCGAACTGCTTGAGCTCCGGCTTGCCCTCGCGCTCGCGCCAGTAAACTGCCTCGTCGTAAAAGCTCAGACGCTCCTGCACGCTCGCACGCTCGGCTTTGAGCCCGGCAATCTGCTCGTCGAGCGCCTGCACCCGCGAGCGCAGGTGGTCGGTCATCTCGCTAATGTCGAACGTCGAGGCTAGGCGGTCGATCTCATCGAGTTCGAGCCCTAGGTCGCGCAGCATGCAGATCAGACGCATGAGCGGGATCTGCGTGGGCGAATAGAAACGGTAGCCTTTTTCGTTAACCACGGCGGGCTTAAACAGGCCGATCTTGTCGTAGTAGATGAGCGTTTGGCGCGAAACGTTAAACAAACTCGCCATCTCGCTAATCGCATACATGCCCGTCTGCATAGGTCCTCCCGACACATCCTTTTTGCGCACAAAGCCCGCCGCCCACAGGGGCAGCGGGCTCAAACACTACTCGTATCCTACCCTAAAGACGCCTATGACCAGCGCTTATAGTTTGCGCATGACACGCCGACGGCCTCGAGCGCCTTGGCGGCGATGTGGTGCACCGCGTCATCGAGCGTGGCGGGGCCGTTGTAAAACGTGAGCATGGGCGGCATGAGCATGACGCCCGGTACGCGCGCAAGGCGCGCCATGTTGTCGACATGAATGGCGCTGAAGGGCGTCTCGCGCACCATGAGCACCAGGCGGCGCTGCTCTTTCATCTGCACGTCGGCCGCACGCAGCAACAGATTGTCGCTGTAGCCGCTCGCGATGCCGGCGAGCGTCTTCATGGAGCACGGGGCCACGATCATGCCGTCGACCGGATAGGTGCCGCTTGCGATGGCGGCGCCGATGTTCTTGTTGTCGTAGACCACATCGGCATGCGTGGCAAACTCGTCGAGCGTCATGCCGAGCTCCTGCTCGATGGTGATCTCTCCCCCGCGCGTGACGACAAGCGCCGACTCGGCACCTGCCTGGCGCAGGCATTTGAGGCACTCAAGACCCAGCGCGGCACCGCTGGCGCCAGACACGCCAACGACAATGCGACGGGGACGGATCACAGGATCAGACATAGCGACTCCTTACAACAAAATGGCAGCTATAGGTCAGGCAATGTCAGCGAGCGCGCGTCTGGCGAGGCAAGGTGCCCCGAAACAAGAAGGCATAGGGCTTATGCCCATGCCTTCGCAGTTGAGGGGCAGATTGCCCGCCAGGCGCGGGCGCAGCGTCGAGTGGTCCGACGTTCGGTAGAACGCCGGAACCTTAGAAAGCAATCTCCTTGGCCCACTTGTCCTTGTCGATCTCCATGAACTGCGAGCGAATGAAATTCTTCTTGAGGTCGAACGGAACCGTGCAGTCGAAGATGGCCTTGCAGGCGATGCCGTGCTCGCGAATCGTGGGGTCGAACGCGGGGTCGTTGGACGGGTCGAGCACGTGGCAGTGGCAGCCGGGGATGGTGATGAGGTCGACGTCGGCCTGGAAGCGCGTGGTCATGGCCCACATCACGTCGCTCATATCAAAGATGTCAACATCCTCGTCAACCAAGATCACATGCTTGAGCTCGGAGAATGCCGAGAAGGCGAGCATGGCGGCGTTGCGCTGACGGCCCTCGTCATTTTTGCTCGACTTCTTAAACTGCATGATGGCAACGAACTTGCCGCCGCCGCAGGGTGCAGCGTGGACGTTGAGCAGGCGGCCCGGGATAGCGGTCTCGACCATCTTGTAGATGGAAGCCTCGGTGGGGATACCGGCCATGGACACGTGCTCGTGCGAAGGGCCGATGCAGCTCTCCATAATGGGGTTGACACGCGTGGTGACGGCGGTGATCTTGATCACCGGGCAGACCTTGGCGCCGCCGGTGTAGCCGGGGAACTCGGGCATGGCGTAGCCGTGGCCGTTGACGTCCTCGTTGATGGTCTCGTCGTGCATGAGGTAGCCCTCGAGCACGTACTCGGCATTGGCGATGCACTTCTGCGGAACGGTGACGCAGTCGGCAAGCTCGACAGCGTGGCCGCGCAGGGCGCCGGCAATTTGCAGCTCGTTGAAGCCGAGCGGTGTGGTGGGAGCCTCAAAACCGCAGCACATGTACACGGCGGGGTCCAAACCGATGGAGATGGAGATGGGCATGTCTTCGCCGCGCTGGCAGTACTCGTCAAAGAACGCGCCCAGGTGACGGCTGCCGGGGGTAATCCACATGGCAAGCTTATCCTTGTCGACGCAGGAGAAGCGGTGGATGGTCACGTCGGACTGGGAGCCGTCGGGGCTCGTGCCGTAGGCGAGGCCCATGGTGATGTAGGGGCCGCCGTCGACGGGCGTGTTGGTAGGAGCGGGAACGATCTTGCGCAGGTCAAAGCCCTCGTCGGTCGCCTTGTACACGACCTCCTGACAGTCGACGTGCGCACCCTCGGCGATCTGCTCGGGCGCGATCAGGTTCTCGAAGCGCTTGCCGATCTCGAGGCCCAGGTGCTCCTCGTCCAGGTCGAGCAGGGCGGCAACGCGCTTGCGGCTGGCAAGCATGCCGATGCAGACTTTGGCATCGTCAAAGCCCTTGACGTTGTTGAAGACCATCGCCGGACCCTCTTTGGTCGGGCGCATAACGGTGCCGCCGGCGCCGACGTGACGGTAGACGCCCGAGACCTCGGCATCGGGATCGACCTGAGTGTCGGTCTCGAGCAGCTGGCCCGGCATCTCGCGCAAAAAGTCGAGCGCGGAGCGCAGGTCGTGGATCTGGGAAGCATCGGTAGTGGACATAGCATGCTCCTTTCGGGAGAGTGCCCGGCGGCGAGGATGCCGCCGGGCTTGGTAACGTAATGGGGCCGCAGCGCTCATAGATGGGGCGCTCGGGCACTCGCAGTTCAAGCACTCGGCTAATTACAGCCAAGCACTCGACTGCTTACATCAGGCCAAAGAGGTGGAACCAGGCGGCCTCGACCAGCACGACGATAAAGACGACCGCGGTGAGGGGAATGCCCATGCGCATGGCCTCTTTGGAGGTGTAGCCGCCGGCGTCCTTGCCCTCGCCGACAAGGATCGGCAGGTTGTGGAACGGCAGGATGTAGTGGATGTTGATGGACGTGAAGACGATGAGCGCCACGGCAAGCGGGCTTACGCTGGAGCCGGCCGCGAAGCTGATGAACGCCGGCACGCACACACCGAGCACGGCCATGACCGAGCCCATGAACATGTGGATGATCATGGAGAGCGCGGCGACGAGCAGGGCGAACAGGAAGATGTTCTCGGGCACGGAGCTGGGAAGCACGACGTCGGCGATCCAGGCGTTCATGCCGGTGGCGCCGCCCACGGAACCCACGGCCATGGCGGCCGTCAGGAACATGAGGGACTTGATGTCGACAGCGTTCCAGCTGGCAGGAGTGAGGACCTCGCCGATGATGGGCATGGCGAGTGCGACGCCAATGGCCAGGGTGACCCAGCCGATATAGTCGCCCGAGACGGTGAGCCACAGCGCGATGGCGATGACAAGCCACACGATGGTGCGGATCTCCTTGACGGAGAGCTTGCCGAGCGCGGCCTGCTTGGCCACGATCTGCTCGCGATCGTAAACGAGCTCCTTGCTGGGCTTAAAGAAGAAGAGGCCCAGGAACAGGGTGCACAGCAGCGCGACCAGCATGGGCACGCTCATGTACAGGAACCAGTCGACGAAGGACGGGCTCATGCCGCCGGCCTCGGCGCTGTACTGCGCGACGAGCGGGTTGAGTGTGGAGTCGCCCGTCAGGAAGAACATGGAGCCCGGGGCAGCAGCGGCAAACACGAGGAAGCCGAGCTTACCCTTGTCGTCGTCACCGTAGCCGGCGGACTCGGCGATGACCGAGACGACGGCGAGGATGAGGAAGGCGCGGGGGAACGGATGCGGGATCAGCAGCGACAGCACAAAGGTGAGCGCGAAGATCGAGATGATGAGCGACTTGGCGTCGCGCACGAACTTGAGCATAAACGCATAGGCGATGCGCTCGCCCAGGCCCGACTCCTTGACCGCGCTGGCGATGAGGTAGGCACCAATGACGAGCCACATGGTGGCTTTGGTCCACGAGCTAAACGTGGAGGCGACCGTCGCCGAGATGCTCGCGGCGCCCGTGTCGTCCACGCACACCTTGAATAGAACGAGCAGCGCGCAATAGAGCAGGCCCACAAAGCCCGGCTGCGCCACACCGCATGCCCAGAACACCACCGTGGCGAGCGTCAGTGCCAGACAGGTCTGACCGCCGACCGTGAGCTCGACCGTCGAGCTCAGCTCCGCCAAAGGAAGAAACTTCACCAGCAAAAAGACAACGATACCCAGCACAAAGCCAATTTCGCGCTTGGTGATCTTAAACGCCTTCTTTTCCGCTTCCATCTCCCCACCTTTCTTGTTGGGGGCGCTCCGGATTCGCAACCACGTTGCCGCTTAAAAAGGGGCGCCCGTTATCGGACGCCCCTTACGTTGCGCTGTGTTGTGGCAATACAGTCAAGCGGGATTTTTGGATGAGAAGCGATCCTCTGGGCAAAAACCGTCACAATCTTCGACGCTTTTCCTCGATTTCGAGATTTTCATCGAATGTTGTGACGGTTTGGATATGGCAAAGGGACTGTACCTTTGTTACATAGCGAGGGCCGTACGGATGGATGGGTCGCTGAGTGCCTCGCGGAGCCAGGGGGCCAGCTGCTCGGGGTGACCCTGCAGGTAGCCTTTGAGCTCGGACGGGGCCACGCGACGCACCTCCGAGATCTCCTCTTGGTTGATATGCAGCTCGCCCGGCTCAACATGGGCTGCGAACACCTCGCACCATTCGCACTCGCAGCGGCCGTCGCCGTGATCCTCGCGATACACCACGTGACCGAGGTGCTTGAGCTGGTCGGGCTCGCGCGCAATGCCAAGCTCTTCGTTGATGCGACGCGCCGTGGCGGCCGCGACGTCTTCCCCGGGGAGCGGATGGCCGGCGCAGCTATCGGCCAGCACCCCGCCCCACAGGCGCTTGAGCGGACTGCGGCGGCAGAGCAGCAGGCGCGCGTCCTCGCCCTGGCCCTCGACCAGAAGCGTCAGAAATGCCTGATGCAGGATGCCCTCGCCGGCATGTGCCTCGATGCGATCGACAGGGCCAAGCGCCTCGCCGGTCGCGGCATCGACCGCCACGACCTCGGCGCCTGCACCGCCCTCATCCCAGCCGGCGCGCAGGATGCGCGCGGCGGCCTCCTCGAGCGCGGCGATGAGCTCCTTGGTGGTAGCGAGCACGCGCTGCAGATCGTCCGCAGTCGCATGCTCCACATGAAAGCCCGTGCTTGCAACTACCGGCACGCCAAAGCGCGTGGCCAGCGCCGCCGCGATATCGTGCGCCGGGATCTCATCTCGATGGCACGGAACGGCCAGGATGCTCACGGTCGCCGTGCGACCGGGCTCAGGGCGCGGAATGGCCTGCGCCGTGGCGCCCAGATGCGCGTACTCCGGCGAGCAGGCGTACACCACCATGCCGCGCGGCGTCACCGTCAACTGGGCCTCGAGCGCAAACTTGCCCTCGCCCACTGCAACCTTTGTCGTGTGCATACCCATGGGATCTCCTGTCGCCCGCGATGTACCTGAGACCATCTTCGCCTGTATTGCGACTATACAGGCAAGCGCAGCCTGCGACAAAGGGGGCAGGCACCTGACACATTCTGTTAGAGTTGCAGGGATTGAATCCCGCTTATTCATGCGACATTGGAGTGACAACCTTGACCGCCGCAACCACGCCTAAAAGTAAGTCAACCGCCGCCGCGCTCTCCCCCGCGCGCACCAAGCTCTGCCTGGCGCTGCTCGTGCTGTTGGGCTTCTCGCTCGGCTGCTCGGAGTTCGTGGTCATCGGCATCGAAAGCGACTTGGCAACGGAACTCGGCGTATCACTTGCCACTGCGGGCCAGCTCATCAGCGTGTTCGCGCTCGTCTACGCTATCGCCACGCCGGTGCTCGCGCTCAGCACGGGGCGATTCCGCCGCTACCAGCTGCTCGTGTGCTACAGCATCGTTTTTGTGCTCGGCAACCTGGTCATGGCGTTGGCGCCCAACTTCCAGGTGCTGTTTATCTCGCGCATTGTCCTGGGCTCCGTCTCGGGCGCACTGCTCGCCGTGGGTGTGACGTACATCCCCGAGCTGCTGTCCCCACAGCAAACCTCACTTGCCATCTCGGTGGTATATGGTGCGTTTTCCGTGGCAATGGTCTTTGTGACCTCGATCGGCAAGTTCGTGGCCGACACGCTCGACTGGCACGTGGCCATGTACGGCACGCTGACCTTTGCCGTTCTGATCTGCGGAGCGCTCGTGGCGTTTATGCCGCGCGCTGGGCAAACCGATGAGCCTGCCACCTTTCGCGAGCAGGCGGGTCTGCTGCGCGAGCCGAGCATCATCACCGGCATGCTCATCTTTTTGTTTGGCGTAGGCTCGGTCTATGTGTTCTACGGCTACGTGACGCCTTATCTTGAGCAGGTGCTGGGTATGGGAACCGTTCAGGCGAGCACCACGCTTATGGCCTGCGGCGTGTTCTGCCTGGTCTCGAACATCTTGGGCGGATGGATCGACGCGCGTTTTGGCATGAAGGCACTGCTTGTGACGTTTGTACTGCAGGCTGCGGCGTTACTCGGGCTGTTTGCCGTGGGCGGCACCATGCCGCTCGCGCTGGTCTTTGTCTTTAGCTTGGCGTTGCTCATGTACCTGTTCTCGGTGTCGTGCATCACGCACTTTATGGACGTGGCACGCAGCCGCCATCCCAAGTCGATGGTACTCGCAAGTTCGGTTGAGCCCATGGCGTTTAACGTCGGCATCTCGTTTGGCACCGCAGTGGGCGGCGCCGTGGTAAGCAGCGTTGGCATTGCCTACGTTGGCGCGGTTGGTGCCGCGTTCTCGCTTGTGGCCTGGGCGCTCACGCTGGTGACGATTAAGCTGGCACGTTGGGAGCGCCGTCGTCAATCAGCACAGCCCCGGATGCAGGCATAGGGACGAACACAGCCCAAGGTGGCGAGCAACCAGTGAAAACCGTCCCATACTAGTAGTGTTTATCCGCCTGCAAGCTCCGGCAGTGCAATTTCGTGTATTTCAGATACACGCTTTTCTACGATTTCGTGTATTTCAAGTACATGAAATCGTACTAAACTATGTATCTGAAGTACACGAAATTGGAAAGGCGGCCCCATGCGCAGATCAATCGAGTCCGTTATCGAATCATGGGCGACAAAGGACGCCTCACGCCCCCTCCTCATCCGTGGTGCGCGACGCGTAGGCAAAACGTACGCTGCCGAGGAAATCGGCAGGCGAATCGCCGGCGATGCGTTTGTCAAACTCGACTTTCAGACCGATCTTGAGCTGATCGCTCCGCTGTTCGATTGTCCCACCGACGACGTTGACACCATCGTGGCGCGGATTTCAGACTATAAACGCGCCCCCATTCGCAAAGAAACCACCTTCATCCTGTTTGACGAGGTGCAGCTCTGCGAACGGGCGCTCAACTCGCTTCGCTTTTTTTCGGGTTCGGGCTGGCGCATATGCGCGACCGGCAGTCAGCTCGGCGTCGCCACGCGCAAACGTAAGCTGCCTTTTCCCAGCGGCGTTCGTCAAGAGACCATGCATCCTATGTCGTTCGAGGAGTTTCTCTGGGCGCTCGATGAGGAGCAGATGGCCGATGCCATTCGTACCCACGCCGGCACGCTCGAGACCTACGCCGTGCACCAAGCCGCGCTCAGCCTGTTTCATCGATACCAGATCGTGGGCGGCATGCCCGCCGCCGTCAACGCATATCGCAAGACGTTATCCATCGAGGATGCGCGCGTCGAGCAGCGCGAAATCAACGAGACCTATACCGCCGATATGACCGACCCCGAAAACGGGATCAGCGGCGTGGCGGCACGCAAGGTCTGGCGCTCCATTCCGTCCCAGCTGCTGAGATCGTCCACAAAAAAATTCAAGTACTCCGAGGTCGAACGCGGAGGCCGTCGCGCCAAGCTTATCGAGCCGCTCGACTGGCTCGAAGGCGCCGGTATCATATCGGTCAACAACCTGACCGAAGGCATCGAGCCTCCCCTCGTTCCCTTCGACGACGAAGATGGAAGTTTCTTTAAGGTCTATCTTCTCGATACCGGCCTCATGTTCTACAAACTCGGCATCAACCCGAGGCTCTGGCTCGACCTCAAAGAAGATTCCGCCATAGCGCTATCTTCCGACTTCCGAGGCGCCCTGGCGGAAAACTCGGTCATGCAAGCATTTTCGGGTAACAGCTTGCAGACGTATTACTGGGTGCCGCCGTCGTCTTGGAAGACGACCGGCGAGCTCGATTTTCTACTTCAGACCGACCGTATGGAAATCGTGCCCGTCGAGGTAAAGTCCGCACGCAACGTGCGCGCGAGAACCCTCGGGTCGTTCATGGACAAAGCCCGATCGCCATATGCCTACATTTTGTCCGAGAACAATTTTTTCCGCAGCGAAACCGATGACGGGCGCGAGCTACGCCACCTCCCCTTGTACGCAGCGGGCTTTATTGGAGCAAACTGCCTCAAGAGCAGTCTGTAAGCCCTGCACGACCGCCTAGAAAGGAAACCGCTCATGCAACGCATACTGTTTATCTGCCATGGCAACATCTGTCGCTCGACGATGGCTGAGTCGGTGTTTACCGAGCTGGTGCGGCGCGCCGGGCGCGCGGGCGAGTTTGTCATTGACTCCGCTGCGACCTCGACCGAGGAGATCGGCAACCCGCCACACCACGGTACCGTTGCCAAGCTGCGCGAGGTCGGGATTCCCGTCGTCGCACATCGTGCACGTCAGGTGCGTCGCGCGGAGTATGGCGACTGGGACCACATTGTCTATATGGACGACGAGAACGCGCGTGGCCTGCGTCGCATCTTTGGCGACGACCCCGACGGCAAGATTACGCGCATGCTCGATTGGACCGAGCGCCCCGGCGACGTGGCCGACCCCTGGTACACCGGCAATTTCGATGCCACCTACCGCGACGTACTCGACGGCTGCACCGCTATGCTCGAGCAGCTGTAGGCAATCGAGGTCGCGGGCCACGCCTTTGTCACATCCGGGACTAGCCCTAGACCGGCTTGACCTCCAGCTTTATCCCCTCGGCGCAGGAGTCGCCCAAAACATCCGAAAGGGCCCAGGTCGCATATAGCGGCAAATAGAGAACCGCTCCGTTGCGCTCAACGTTGCCTCTCGAGAAAACAATCCCGAGCCTTACGCCATATTCAGCCGTATCAAGCACATGACCGAGCGCAGCGTGCGCGTGGTAATAGGAGCCCGATTTAACCTCGATCGGAACAGCCGTCCCATCCGGTCCATCGACCACAAAGTCCACTTCACCGCGCTTTTTTGTCTGATAGTAGTAAAGCTGGCGATTTTGGGCAGCCAGCTGCTGGGCCACCACGTTTTCGTAAATGCCGCCCAGATTGGGCTCCTTGCTATCAAGATACGCCGCTTGGGCGACTCCGACGGGGTAGCGCGCCATCAACATGCCCGTATCCGATTGATATAGCTTGAACTGCGATGGCCGTGCCGTCTTGAGCAAGGGCGATTTTGGCTCGGTTACGATATCGGCTTTGAGAGCAACGCCGGCATCGACAAGCCATACAAAATCTCGCTGATACTTCTCGTAGTGAGCCTTGGGGTCAATGGAATTGAGCACGAAGCGCTTGTTTTCGCCCTCGAGCATAATAGGGAGCTGATCGTAAATGCTCTGCACCTGAAGGGCTCGCCCGCTTGCATACTTGGAGATATCCCGCCGGTACTGTTCGTTGAGCTCTGACTGTAGCTGACGAACAGAGGCAAGGTCGCCCTGCGTGTCAAGGAAACGCTGCACGACCTCCGGCATTCCGCCGACAACGGTATAGGTCCTGAAGTTTGCCATCATCGCGTCATGAATGTAATCAGGAACGGGCCTCTCGCTGATACACGCGTCACGTATCGTTTGGCGAGCCCCCTCGCTCACCCCGGTTGCCCAGCAAAACTCCTCAAAATCGAGCGGGAACATCCTAAGCTCGTGGACATACCCCACGGGATAGGACCTGACGCCCTTGAACTGAGTCCCGAGCATTGACCCCGAAAACGCCCAGCGGCACCTCCCGTCCTCAACAAGGAACTTTGCCATCGTCATGATGTCGGGGGCCTCTTGGACCTCATCGATAAACACGAGCGTTTTGCCTGGCGCAATCGACTTTCCCGAAAGAAGCGTCACCCTGCTGATGAAATCATCGGCATTCCGCGCCTCGAGAAGAGCATCTTTTGCCTGGCGGTTTTCCATGAGGTTAAGCTCGATGTAGGTTGCATGGTTGGCTTTGCCAAATGCGCGAATCGAATAGCTTTTGCCAATCTGGCGAGAACCCGTAATGAACAAGGCCTTTTGCTCGGAAGACTTCAGCCAACGCTCCAGCTCTGCCGCTATTTTCCTGCGCAGCATAGGCTCTCCCCTCGGTGTCATCAAATGAAATGCAAAGTTTTATACGCTTGATTATCGATGAAACGCAGAATTTTTAGAACCTAAAATCTGATGAAATGCAGAGATTTGAGATTATAAGCAAAAAGAAGGGACACCACCCGCGAATGTGACAAAAGAACTGTCCCTTTGTCACATTGCGCTCAGCTACTCGTCGACGACCTCGGCAAGCCAAACGTTCAGCGTATCGACCTCGGGGCAGCAGAACTTTGCCGTACCGGGCTCGTTGCCAGGCACGGTTCCGCCGTAGCGCAGGATATCGATATAGGGAAAGCCCACATGGCAGGCCATGGCGCACATCTTGCCGCGGTCTCGGTCGAAGTCAAAGACATCGCCCGGCTTATGACCATGGTGGCAGCGACACGCACCCAGCTGGTCCACGCAGCTCACGCGGATACGCGGACGCTTGCCCCGCGGCGCACCGAACGGCTTGCTCTCGCCCGCAGGCTTGACGCCGCCCTCGCCGGCGTTACTCATGGTCAATCACATCCAGGCAGGCCTCGATGGGAAGGCCGGCCGACTTGTCCTCTTGGTCGGCATTGCGCTCGATAAGCTCGGCCACCACACGCATAGCGTCGGTCGTCGCACGTTGCAGGCTCCAGCCGGCCATAACGCGACCCACGAGCACCGACGAGAACGTATCGCCCGTGCCCGGGAAATACACCGGGATCAGCTCAAAGGGAATCGTAAAGTACTCTCCCGCCACATGGTCGTAGCCGATAACGGCACTCGCCCCGTCGACCTTTGCGCTCGTGATGACCACCGACTTGGCGCCCAACGCGAGCATGGCATCCACGAGCGTACGAGCCTCGTCGGCCGTAATCTGCTCGGCCATAGGCGTATCGGTGAGCAGACACGCCTCGGTATAGTTGGGCACCGCGTAGTCGGCGCACTCGACCAGGCTGCGCATAAGGCCGATGGTCGACTCGGGCACGCCAGCGTAGAGCCTGCCGTTGTCGGCCATGATGGGGTCGACGAACACTTTGGTGCCCTTTTGCGCGCGGCGGTGGCAAAAGTCCGAGATGATGCGCGCCTCTTCTTCGGTCACGATAAAGCCGGTCGAGATGGCGTCGAATTCAAAGCCGAGTTCCTCCCAGATGGCGAGGCTCTGGCGGACATACTCCGTGGTGTCGTGGATGTAGAACTTGGGGTAGTTGAGCGTATCGGATACGAGGGCCGTCGGCAGGTTGTGGATGCGATAGCCCATGTGCGACAGCACCGGCAGCATGGCAGAAAGCGCGACCTTGCCGTAACCGCACATATCGTTGATCAGCAGCAGCTGAGTGTTCTTCATGAGTGTCCCCCTTGGGTCGGGTGCGACGCGACGGCGCCACAGTGCGACTAAGTGTAGCGCAGGGGACGTTGCAAGCGGGCGCAGGCGCCGAGGAGGGCACATTGTTGCGGAAAGGTTACGGAAATGGGAGGCAAAATCGCGGCGGTAGCGGCACAGTAGCTGCCATCTATTTACTACCATTCCAAAACTATGCCGGATTACTACGATAAACCGTCAGCTTCCAACCACAACGAATTGCACTCCGGAAAAACCGCAGGTAGACAGCTTGTGATTATACGAAAAACAATGCCGAGGTCTGATATTTCGAATTCATCGTAGTAATCCGGCATAGTTTTGGACAAAGCAACTTCGAAAGGGTGTCACCGCAGCCCAAAATGATTCGTTTTCCTCCGTCCCCCACGGATCACTCAAATGCCAACCGAGGCAGCGCTGCAGATTGAGGACGGACAGCGAAAGCGTTCCTAAGCGAGCAAGGTGACGTGAAAGAGGAGGGCATAGGCCTTGTGGCCATGCCCGACGATTGAACGCCAGATTGCCGCTTAGGAACGTTTGCAACGTCGAGCGGTTACGGCGTTTGGCAAAACGCCGTAACTTAATAAGTTTGGTACCTTGACATTCATTTCTCATGCTCCTAGATTGGTTAGGCACAAAACAATTCCACTACCTAACTAAAGAAAGGAGCAACACTAATTCATGTGCGATGAACCTCTTAACCTTTGTTCGCACGAGCCCGGCGGCGACCCGTCACAGCCGGCGGATGTACCCGAAGCGGTCAGTGCCGAAGACAAACTCGCCAAGCGCATCCTGAGCGGCCTGGGTTTTTGCGGCCATTACATGCATTTTCATGGCGGAGGCGTGTCCGGCAAGGCGCCCATCATCTGCCTGCTGGCCAAGCAGCCCGGCGGCGAGATGTCGCAGCAGGAACTCGGCATGCACTTTGACCTCAAGCCGGGGTCGCTTTCCGAGATCCTGTCCAAGCTCGAGGTCAACGGCCTCATCGAGCGCAGCCGTAACCCCAAGGATCGACGGCAACTCACCATTCGCCTGACCGAAACCGGCCGGGAAAACGCCCGCATCGACCAGGCGGCCCGCATCCGCTTTAGAGAACGGGCCTTTAGTGCCCTCACTCACGACGAGCGCGAGCAGCTCGCCGAAATGCTCGAGAAAATCCGTGTAACCTGGGAGGAACTGGATGATTAAAACCCTCATGGGCAGCATCCGCGACTATATGAAAGTCGCTGTTGCCACGCCATTGCTCGTGCTTGGCGAGGTGCTCTGCGAGGTGCTAATTCCATTTATCACCGCCAACCTGATCGACGCCATCAAAGACGGTGCCACCGTAGCCGAGATGCTTCCCACCGCAGGCTTTTTGGTGCTCATCGCACTGACGTCGCTTGCTTTTGGTGCCGCTGCCGGCGTCACCTGCAGCCATGCGAGCTGCGGCTTCGCCAAGAACCTGCGTCACGACCTGTTCTACAAGATCCAGACGTTCAGCTTTGCCAACATCGATGAGTTCTCGAGCTCCTCGCTCGTCACGCGTCTGACCACTGACATCAACAACGTTCAGCAGGCCTTTATGATGATCATCCGTATCGCCGTGCGCGCGCCGCTGGTCTTGATCTTCGCTTTTACCATGGCATTTATCATGGGCGGCAGCGTCGCCATGGTCTACCTGGTCATCATTCCGCTGCTGGGCTTTGGACTGTTCTTTATCATCTTTAAGGTACGCCCCATCTTCTCGCGCGTGTTCCACAAGTACGACGCCCTTAACGAGTCCGTCGAGGAAAACGTCACCGGCATGCGCGTGGTCAAGAGCTATGTGCGCGAAGACTTTGAGAAGGAGAAGTTCGCCACCGCCGCGCGCGACGTCCAGATGGACTTCACCCGCGCCGAGAAGCTGCTCGCCTTTAACAACCCCATGATGAACATCTGCGTCAACGGCGCATTTGTCGTCATCATCTACCTGGGATCCAAGCTCATCATCACGAGCCAGGGCACGCTGTTCGACGTGGGCCAGCTCTCCTCGATCTTTACCTATGGCTTCGCGATCCTCATGAGCCTGATGCAGCTGTCGATGATCTTTGTCATGGTGACCATGGCCGACGAATCGGCGCACCGCATTACCGAGGTGCTGGCCGCCGAGCCCACGATCGCCGATCCCGCCGAGCCCGTGCTCGAGGTTACCGACGGTTCCATCGACTTTGACCACGTGAGCTTTAAGTATTCCGCGCATGCAAAGCGCCAGGCGCTCGACGATATCGACCTGCACATTAAGAGCGGCGAAACCATCGGCATCATCGGCGGTACCGGCTCGGCCAAGTCCACGCTCGTTAACCTCATCGCCCGCCTGTACGACGCCACCGAGGGCACCGTGCGCGTGGGCGGCATGGACGTGCGCGACTACGACTTGGACGCCCTGCGCCACCAGGTGGCCATGGTGCTGCAGAAAAACGTACTGTTTAGCGGCACCATTGCCGAAAACCTGCGCTGGGGCGACCCGAACGCCACCGACGAGGAAGTCCGCGAGGCGGCACATCTGGCCTGCGCCGATGAGTTTGTCGATGGCTTCCCCAAGGGTTATGACACCTGGATCGAGCAGGGCGGCTCCAATGTTTCCGGCGGTCAGAAGCAGCGCCTGTGCATTGCGCGTGCCCTGCTGCGTCGCCCCAAGATCTTGATCCTGGACGACTCCACCAGCGCCGTCGACACCAAGACCGACGCCAAGATCCGCGCAGGGTTGGCAAGCTATCTGCCCAACACGACCAAGCTCATCATCGCCCAGCGCATCAGCTCCGTGCAGGACGCAGACCGCATCATCGTCATGGAGGGTGGCCGCATCGCGCAAATCGGCAACCATGACGAGCTGCTCAAGACAAGCGAGATCTACCGCGAGACCTTTACCTCGCAAAACAAGATGTCTGCCGAGGGCGAAGGGGCCGTCGAGGCCGACACCGAGGCATCCGCAACGCAAGCCCAGACCCAGGAAGGAGGCGAGGCACATGAGTAAGGCAACGACCGCCGAGCGCGCACTCAACCGCAAGGGCGGCACCATGTCGCGCCTCATCAAGACGCTCTTTGGCTTCTACCCCGTGCTTTTGCCCCTCGTCGTTGTCGGCGTGGTGCTCTGCGCCATCATCAACTCCATCGGTGCGACCTTCCTTCAGAGCGCTCTGCAGATTATTAGCGAATCGTGGCAGTCGGGCGATTGGGAAGCCGCACAGCCCAAGATCGCACAGCTCGTGACCACCCTCGCCTGCATCTACGGCGTCGGCATCCTGTCCTCGCTCTTCTGGAACCGCGCCATGGCCATCGTCACGCAGGGCTCGCTCGAGAAGCTGCGCGAGAAGATGTTCAACCGCATGCAGGACCTGCCGATTCGCTACTTCGACACGCACCAGCGCGGCGACATCATGAGCCACTACACCAACGACATCGACACGCTGCGCCAGATGATCAGTCAGTCGCTGCCCAACCTGCTCATGACGACCATCGTCATCGTCACGGTGTTCTTTATCATGCTGTACTACAGCGTGTGGATGTGCCTGGTCATTGTGGCCGGCGTCGCCTTTATGACCTTTATGACCAAGCTGCTCGGCTCCAACTCCGCGCGTTTCTTTATTGCGCAGCAGACCGAGCTCGGCGTGGTCGAGGGCCATATCGAGGAAGTCATGAACGGCCAGAAGGTCGTCAAGGCATTCTGCCACGAGTCTGCCGCCGAGGCCGATTTTGACGAGCGCAACGAAAAGCTCTTCGAGGTTTCCCAGAAGGCCAACATGTACGCCAACATCCTCATGCCCATCCTTATGAACCTGGGCAACCTGCTCTACGTGCTGGTGGCCCTTGCCGGCGGCATTTTCCTGGCGCTGGGCGTGCCTAACCTGAGCATCTCGGGCATGGCGTTGTCCATCGCCGTCGTGGTGCCGTTCCTCAACATGACCAAGCAGTTCTGCGGACAGATCGGCCAGATCTCGCAGCAGATCAACGCCGTGGTCATGGGCCTCGCCGGCGCCGACCGTATCTTTGAGCTCATCGACGAGAAGCCCGAGGCCGATGAAGGCTACGTGACGCTTGTCAACGCGCAGGTGAACCCCGATACCTGGCAGCTCGAGGAGGCCGACCACCATACCGGCATGTGGGCATGGAAACATCCGCACCGCGCAACCGGCGAGATCGAGTACGTGCCACTGCGCGGCGACCTGGTCATGGACAACGTCGACTTTGGCTACACGCCCGACCACGAGGTGCTGCACGGCGTGTCCGTGTTTGCCAAGCCGGGCCAGAAGGTCGCGTTTGTCGGCGCCACCGGTGCCGGTAAGACGACCATCACCAACCTCATCAACCGCTTCTATGACATTGCCGACGGCAAGATCCGCTACGACGGCATTAACGTCAACAAGATCCGTAAGGCCGATCTGCGCCGCTCACTGGGCGTCGTGCTGCAGGACGTAAACCTGTTCACCGGCACCGTGATGGATAACATCCGCTACGGCAACCTGGACGCTACCGACGAGGAGTGCATCGCGGCGGCCAAGCTCGCGGGCGCCGACGACTTCATCACCCGCCTGCCCGACGGCTACGACACCATGCTCACCGGCAACGGCGCGCAGCTGTCGCAGGGCCAGCGCCAGTTGATCTCGATCGCACGCGCCGCCGTCGCCGATCCGCCGGCGATGATCTTGGACGAGGCCACATCGAGCATTGATACCCGCACCGAGGCTATCGTGCAAGCGGGTATGGACAAGCTCATGGAGGGGCGCACGACGTTTGTCATCGCGCATCGCCTGTCCACCGTGCGCAACTCCGACGCGATCATCTGCCTGGACCACGGCCGCATCATCGAGCGCGGCAACCACGACGAGCTAATCGCCAAGCGCGGATATTACTATCAGCTCTATACCGGAGCGTTTGAGCTGGAGTAGTTCGGCTCGCCGAGATGGCCGATTTGCCGCTCATTCGTCGGGCACGACCCTAATCAATGCCCTCCTCTTTCGCGGTAAATCGACTCATCTCAACGACCCAAACACGATGCGCCGCAACGAATAAAGCCTCCGCAGCCACACGAGCCGCGGAGGCTTTTCTATACCTTCTATTACGGGCTTACCGTTCCTCGCGTTGCGGCCCGGCTGCCTCGGCTGTCTTTACGCGGTTCTTGTCGATGTACATGTTTTTGTCGGCCTGGGAAAAGAGTTCACGCATGGTAGGCGGCTCGTCAAAATCACTGGAAAGCGCGTAGCCCACCGCATAGCTGATAGGCATGTCGGGGTGGGCCCCGGAATACTCGTTCACGTTCGCACGAACCTGAGCGAGACAGGACTCCACGGCAGCCCGATCGGCATCCCACAGCACCGCGATAAACTCATCGCCGCCGTCGCGGCCCACAAAGCAAGTCTCGGACGCCACGCGCCCCAGCTGCCGGGCAAAAGAACGGATGTATTCGTCACCCTTCTCGTGGCCAAAGGTGTTATTGACCGTATGCAGATTGTTAAGATCGAAGACGCACAGCGCAACGGGCGCTTCAGCGGAAACGGGCTGCTCCTGCCCCAAGATCTCCTCGCACTTGTTCTTGTTGGGCAGTCCCGTGGCTTCGTCGAGATAGACTTTGCTCTGCAGTTCGCGATTGAGCGCGGCAGTTCGCACCGCGCGAACAAGCTCGACCGCAAAGGTCGTCACCAAGCCCATGATGTCGATGATCACCAGGCCCTCGAGATAGTTGAGCGCCGACGCCTTCTCCTGAGAGTAGTCCTCTGCGAGTCGCGTAGCATCGTCGCAAATGCCAAAGAACTCCTCGCTCATGGCGATAATGTCAGTGTTCTCGTAGCCGACTTCGCGCACGCGGACGATCTCGGCGCAAAGCTCATCAAAATAGTTTGCAAGCTCGGTCATCTTTGCCTGATACTCATCGTCGTCGAGACGGACGAGGTTGAGGTCGTCACTTCCGTAACGCAAACCGTTGATGTATGAATCCACGGCTTTGAGCAGGTCATCTTGAGGCTGGCCCGCATCCTCGAGCTTAACGATTCGCTGCGTGGTACCGCGCACCAGACCGGCGTAGTTGACCACGCGCGCCGTGCCCTGGATATCGGAGACGAGCAGCATGACATTGATGAAGAAGAAGATGAGAACTGCCGTGAGCACCATCATGAGCAGGCGCACCGCCTGGCTGGCCTTCTTGGCGACAGAAGTACTCACGAGTTCAATCCCCTAAATGACAAAAGAGTAGGTGGCGCATAGCGTCTTGTAAATCATGCGGGGTCAACTCTACCAGATGATTTTTCTAGGACGGGGGCTATTTTGCACCTCGGCTTGATTCGTTCGCCACGAAATGCGCCTATCTACTACGTTTAACCGATCGCCCTCAACCATGCCAAATTTCGCGAAATAAAAACCGCAGGTAAACGGCTTGCCGATTTTCTGTAAAACCAGGCATGGTCGACCCATACGGTTCAAACGTAGTAGATAGGTCATTTTCGTGGCGCGGCCCCAAAACAGTCTTTTGGGACGGGTGGTATCCTTGGTAGCCCTGTGCTGCAAACGCACCTTAAACGCAAGGAGTTTCATGGATCTTATCGCCCAGCTCGCCCGCGAGCTCAACCTTAAGGCTGACAACATCGAGGCAGCCGTCAAGCTCATCGACGAGGGCAACACCATCCCCTTTATCTCGCGCTACCGCAAGGAAGCCACGGGCGGCATGGACGACGTCGCCCTGCGTGCGCTCGACGAGCGCCTGTCCTACCTGCGCAATCTTGAGCAGCGCAAAGAGGACGTCATTCTGCTCATCGACGCCCAGGGCAAGCTCACGCCCGAGCTCGAGCAGCAGATTCGCGAGGCCACGCAGCTCCAGCGTGTCGAGGACCTCTACAAGCCCTACCGCAAAAAGCGCATGACCCGCGCGCAGAAGGCCCGCGAGGCCGGCCTGGAGCCGCTCGCCAACATGATCATCATGCAGGCCTCGGCCAAGGGCAGCGCACTCGACGCCGCCGCGGCATACGTCAACGAGGAGGCCGGCTTCGACACGCCCGAGAAGGCGCTCGCCGGCGCCGCCGACATCGTTGCCGAGACGGTGGCCGAGGACCCTGAGAACGTCGCCGACCTGCGCGCCTTTACGCAAAACACCGCCGATATCGTCGTCGAGGCGACCGACCCCGCGGAGAAGACTCCCTACGAGCCTTACTACAACTTTGACGAGCCGCTGCGCCGTATCCCAAACCACCGCGTGCTGGCTATCGACCGCGGTGAGCGCGAGGGCAAGCTCCGCGTGCGCGTGAACGTCGACGGCGCTGCCGCCACGGCACGCCTCGGCAGCCGTTGGCCCCGACGCCAGGGCGTGTTTGCCCCCATCTTCGATGCTGCCATCGCCGACGGTTACAAGCGCCTCATGGCCCCCTCGCTGGAGCGCGAGGCCCGCGCCAAACTCACCGTTCGCGCCCAAACCGAGGCCATCAATGTCTTTGCCAAGAATCTCGGAGGCCTGCTCTCGGCACGCCCCGTGCGCGGCGCCCGCGTGCTCGCGCTCGATCCGGGCTACCGCACCGGCTGCAAGGTCGCCGTCATGGACGAGACCGGCAAGCTGCTCGACCACGGCGTGGTCTACCCCACCAAGCCGCGCCACGACGTCGCCGGCACCAAGCGCGAGCTCGCCCGCCTCGTCAAGAAGGACGGCGTCAACACCATCGTCATCGGCAACGGCACCGCCAGCCGCGAGACCGAGGAAGTCGTCTCGGAGTTCATTGCCGAGCAGGCGCCCAGCCTTCGCTACACCATCGTCAACGAGGCCGGCGCGTCGGTGTACTCCGCCTCCGAGCTCGCCAGCCAGGAATATCCCGACCTGGACGTCACCGTGCGCGGTGCCATGAGCCTGGGCCGCCGCCTGCAGGACCCGCTGGCAGAGCTCGTCAAGATTCCGCCCCAGTCCATCGGCGTGGGCCAGTACCAGCACGACCTTGACCAGGCCGAACTCTCGCGCACCCTGGGCCACGTGGTGGAAGACGTCGTCAACCGCGTGGGCGTCGACGTCAATACCGCAAGCGCGAGCCTGCTGGGATACGTATCGGGCATCACGCCGAGCGTGGCCAAGAACATCGTGGCCTACCGCGAGGAAAACGGCGCCTTTACCGATCGCCGCCAGCTCAAGAAGGTCCCCAAGCTGGGACCCAAGGCATACCTCAACGCCGCAGGCTTCCTGCGCATCAACGGCGGCAAGAACCCGCTCGACGCGACAAGCGTCCACCCCGAAAGCTACGAGGTGGCCACGTCCGTCCTGGAGCGCGCCGGCGTTCAAGCCAGCGAGCTCAGCCGCGGCGGCGTGCCCGACATCGAGCGCCGCCTGGGCAGCATCTCGGCGCTGGCAAGCGACCTGGACTGCGGCACCCTCACGCTCATCGACATTGTCAACGAGCTCAAGAAGCCCGGCCGCGACCCGCGCGACGATGCGCCCGAGGTGGTCTTTAGCCGCTCGGCGCTTTCCATCGACGACCTGGAACCCGGCATGGAGCTCAAGGGCACGGTGCGCAACGTCGTCGACTTTGGCGCGTTCGTCGACGTGGGCGTGCACCAGGACGGCCTCGTACACATCTCCAAGCTCGCCAACCGCTTTGTCAAGCACCCGAGCGACGTGGTACGCGTCGGTGACACGGTCAAGGTGTGGGTCGAGAAGGTCGACCGCGACCGCAAGAAGATCTCGCTCACCATGGTGCAGGGAAAGTAAACCGCCAAAGCAAGGGTACCCCCTGTAGCAGCGTGCAAAATCGCGAGTATTCTGCAATTTCCGCCGTTCCGTATGCCCCTCAGAGACGAAAAAGCAAGAAACAGCCCCCGTTTTAGCGTCATCAGAGCCAAAACGGGGGCTGTTCCATGCTTCACCCAGCTGGTAAAAGCCTTTACCTTGCTGAATACTCTCAATTTTGCACGGCGCAGGCGGGGGTACCTTTGTCCACGGCAGGATATGGAAGCCTATCACCAACCTACCGGCAAGTTCGTGTCGGCAGCCCCGGCCTTTCCTTTGCCTAGCGCGACCCTCGCGAAGCGCGTGAGCGATAGGGAAAGGAAAGGCCGGGGCGAACAACCCGCGATGTAGTCAGCGTTCGCGTTACGGCAGGATATGGAAACCGAGCGAGGCGATATCCTTGGCAAAGCCGCGCACGGTGTCGAGCGAGACCTCGTACGGGTCGCGGCCGATGTTCTTGCGCTTGGCCAGGATGCTGTTGGGCACCGTAATGATCTGGCAACCGCAGGCTTCGGCCTGGTAAATGTTGATGAGCTCGCGCGTGGATGCCCATAGGACCTCGCAGTTGGGCTTGGCGGCGGCCTTCTTGACCGACTCCGTCATAAACGGAATGGGATCGACGCCGGTGTCGGCGATGCGGCCGGCAAAGAGCGAGATGATGGACGGCGTCTCGGCGTCAACGGCCTCGACCATCTCGTCGACCTGCGTAGGCGTAAAGATGGTGGTGACGTTGACCTTGATGCCGTCGGCCGAAAGCTTGCGGACCAGCTCGGCGGTGGACTCGCCCTTGGTGGTCACGCACGGAATCTTGACGTAGACGTTCTCGGCCCAGGTAGCGATCTCGCGGGCCTCGACCTCCATGGTCTCGACGTCGTCGGCAAAGACCTCAAACGACACGGACACATCGGTGATGTGGGCCAGGACCTCCTTGGCAAACGCGCGGTAATCCGTCACGCCGCCCTTCTTCATAAGGGACGGGTTGGTCGTGAAACCCTGAACGTTGCCGTTCTCGTACATGTCGAGCATGCCCTCGAGGTTTGCACCGTCAGCGAACACCTTGATTGCCATCTGCCTGATTCCTTTCGTTAGCATACGGCCGATAAACTGCTAAACACTTTACCTACGTTTATCAAGGCGTGAGCTGCGGTTTTTTTATCTTCTCGGCGAACGGTTTTGCAGATTTACCATTTTTTATCGACGCCCCAGCGGCAAAACGTTTTTGCCGATCATTGCGTTTGGTTCCGTTCACGGAACAGAAGCAGCGCCTCACCGGCTCATATTCACAACCGCTCCAAATAAAAAGCGGTGACGCCTCGTTTGAGACGTCACCGCTTCCGTGTAGGAGCCGGTTATCGGAGCTCCGCCCGATTAGGGCTTAACGTATGCCTGGATTACTCTTCCTCAACGTGATTGATCACAGCACCCTTGGTGTGGATGAAGTTGGGGACGAAGGCAACGACCAGAAGGACAGCGAGAATCGCGTAGACACCGGTGGTACCGAAGGCCTCGGCAGCGCGGCCAAGCGTAATACCAATGACGGAGAAATCGAAGTCGCCGAACGTAGTGTTCTTGAAGCCAAAGACGTCAAGAACGGGCAGGAGCAGAGCCGGGGCAAAGGTGATGAGCAGGCCGTTGACGAAAGCGCCAAGAGCTGCGCCCTTGCGACCGCCGGTAGCATTGCCGTAGATACCTGCGGTAGCACCGCAGAAGAAGTGGGGAACCATGCCCGGGATGATGAAGATGCCCAGGGTAGCGCCCACGATGAACATACCGACCACGCCACCGATGAAGGAGGCAACAAAGCCGAGGATGACGGCGGTGGGAGCATAGGGGAAGAAGACGGCGCAGTCGACGGCGGGGATGGCGCCGGGGATCAGCTTGTTGGAGATGCCCTGGAAAGCCGGGACCAGGTCGGCAAGGATCATACGAACGCCGTTGTAGACGATAGTGACACCGACGGCGAAGGACAGGGCACAGGTCAGGGCATAGACGATTACATTGTCGCCGCCAGCGATCTTGGTAACGACCGCAGGATCTGCGATGTAAGCGGCGAAAGCGGTAACCAGGTAGAAGAAGGCCATGGTAAGAGCCGTGGAGATGGTGGTGTCGCGCAGGAAGGAGAACTTCTCGGGAACCTCGATCTTCTCGGTGCTGTTCTCCTCGGCGTCCTTAGCAAAAAGCGTACCGACTGCAGCGGAGATGTAATAGGCGAGTGAACCGAAGTGGCCCATGGCGATTTCATCGCCATCGGTAACCTTCTCGGTGAAACGCTGACCAACGGCGGGAAGCATAGCGCTCACGAGGCCCAGGAACATGCCGCCCACGATGACAAGCTGGACATCCTGGAAGCCAGATGCCTGCAGAACGGCAGAAAGCAGGCAGGCCATAAACATGCTGTGATGGCCCGTCAGGAAGATGTACTTAAACTTGGTAAAGCGGGCAATGATAATGTTCACGACGTAGCCGAGAATCAGGATCATCATGGTCTGAACGCCGAGGACGCTCTGAGCCATCGAAACGACGACCTCGTTGTTGGGCACGACGCCGGTGATGTGGAAACCGGTCTCGATGAAGGTACCCAGCGGAGCAAGGTTCTCCTGAACAACAGCGGCGCCGGCAGACAGCATGATGTAACCAAGAATGGGCTTCAGGGTGCCCGTCATCACCTTGTGGGCAGGACGCTTAAGCGCGACAAGGCCCACAAAGGCAAATAGACCCATAATCCACGCTGGCTTGGTCAGAATCGATTGGATAAACTCAAGTATGGGAAGGATGGCTTGCATCTGCGCTTCCTTTCTCTCTAACGTGGGCGCGTTTCCCTCTTCCACAGGGAACCGCCCTTTTTTGTGCCGCTTTAGGCGTTAGCGGCGGCCGCCTTGATTGCCTCGAGGGCGTCTTCGCGGATCTTCTTCTTGTTCACATAGCTGCGAACGATCACAACGTTGCCGTGGAGCTCGGGTGCGAGCTCTTTAACGGTGATGAACAGATCCGGATTTGCGGAAGAAGCACCGTTCAGGTCCATAGACTCAACGTCGGCCTTGATGCCCTCCTCCTCGCAAAGCTCCTCGACTTTGCCAGCGAGCATCAGGCTAGACCCGATGCCGTTTCCGCATACGGTGATGATATGCATGGCAACCTTCCTCTCCTACACGTGACGGTTTTCCGTCTATCCAAAAGCGGCGACGCATCGCCGTGCCATTAAGGCCTAAAAGAATGAACGCATGGTCTCCAAAACCTGCTCGGGCGTATCGCATGCGCTGAGTTTGGCAACGCAGTCATCGTCCTCGAACATCTGCGAAAGCTCCGCCAAGCAACCAAGATGAGCCTTAGGGTCGGGCGCGCAAATACCCACGAGCACGTGAACCGGATCGAAATCCTCGTGTCCAAACGCAACGGCTGGGTCAAGCGTGACGATACAGATTCCCGCTTCACTCACATTGCCATCTGCCTGAGCGTGGGGCATGGCGATGCCCTCTTCCAAGACCATATAGGGGCCGAATTTGTGAACCGATGAAATCATGGCGTCAACATAGCTCTGGTCGCATTTGCCAGCGCCTACGAGCAACTTACCGCATGCCCTGATCGCTTCCTCCCAATCGGAGGCCTCGACGTGGCAGGCAACAAGCTCGGGCTTAAGAAGATCGGTCAGCATGCTCGTCCCCTACTCCTCGGGCAAGATATGAAAACCAAGCGCCTGAACGTCGCGGGCAAAGCCCTTGACCGTATCAAGCGAGTACTCAAGCAAATCTTTCCCGAAATTCTTGCGCTTGGCAAGAATGGCATTGGGGACCGTAATGATCTGGCATCCAACGGACTCCGCCTGGAAGATATTGAGGACCTCGCGCGTAGACGCCCAGAGAACCTCGGCAGCAGGCTTAACGGCAGCCTTCTTTACGGACTCCGCCATGAGGGGCAGCGGATCGACGCCGGTATCGGCAATGCGACCGGCGAAGATGGACAGAATAGAGGGGGTCTCGGCAGAGACGGCATCGACAAACTCGTCGACCTGCTCGGGCGTGAAGATCGTGGTGACATTCACCTTGATGCCGTCGGCAGAAAGGCGCTTGACCAGCGCGGCAGTGGACTCGCCCTTGGTGTTGAGCGCCGGGATCTTAACGTAGACGTTGTCTGCCCAGGTTGCAATCTCGCGAGCCTCGGCTTCCATACCAGCCTCGTCGTCGGCGAACACCTCAAAAGAAACCGACACATCGGTAATGTGCTCAAGAACCGTCTTGGCAAAAGCGCGATAGTCAGTCACGCCACCGGCCTTCATAAGGGAAGGATTGGTCGTGAAGCCCTGAACGTTGCCATTGTCATGCATGTCAAGCATGCCTTCGAGGTTAGCGCCGTCGGCAAACACCTTAATCGCCATGTTCGGTCCTTTCTCATCTAGCACTATTGCTATCGAAAGCCTTCTTCTTTGTTTCAAAAGCTTTTCGGCTTTCTTTTATAAACTATTTCAAAAGCCATCGAAAGCTCAATTGTCAACTTTCCGTGAACGGTCGAATATCGGGTGTGAACGTACTTCTTTTGGGCGGCACCTTCAGAATGAGACTCTTTATAGCCCGTCTACGTGCGAACTATCTGCTACGCATGCATTTGTGACATGCCATTCCGTTCTTTTGATTCATTCGAATTTGCCTTGTTCTTTTCATATCGATACGTTATATTTCGATTACGAAAGGCGCATCTTTTACCTTTTGTTCAAAAGGAGCGGCATATGTCATCTACTTCAGACCTTTCACCGGCCGAGCGTCAGCGATTTATCATGAATTGGCTGGCCGAAAAGCCAAATATCTCGGTATCCGACATCGTTCGCCGTTTTTCGGTTTCGGAAGTCACCGCACGACACGACCTCATCTCGCTGGAATCCGAAGGCAAGCTGCGTCGCGTACGCGGCGGAGCGGTATCGCTTTCTCGCTCCAACGCAATCTCGTATCCCGAAGAGCGCATCAATGTCCAAGTCGAGGCCAAGGAAGCCATCGCCGCAACCGCAGCAACTCTTGTTGATGATGGCGATGTTCTGGTAATTGATATCGGCACCACAGGCTTTTACTTCGCTAAGGCCCTCATGGACAAGCGTGAGATCACCATTATCACCGGCGATCTTGCAATCGCGAACTACGCCAGCTTCAATCTCCCCAATGCTTCGGTAGTGCTGCTGGGCGGCTCCGTGCGCAAGGGCCACCTCTATCTCGCGGGCGCACTAACGCTCGACTGCATGAGCAAACTACATGCCGACAAGGCGTTTGTCAGTGCCGACGGATTCCACCCCGACCACGGTTTTACCGTCGAGCACGACTTCTCGGCCATGATCAAGCATATGTACCTTACCAACTCAAACCAGGGCTACATGATGGTTGACCAGGGAAAGTTCAACAAAACCAGTTTTTATCAGTCCGCGCAGATCGATGACCTCGACGGCATCATCGTTGATGGAGACGACGAGAGCATCATGACGGCGGCGATCGAGAGCAGTCGCAGTCATCCCAAGCTCTATATTGCAAAATAGCTCAAATGGCCGGGTCGCCCCCACTGCGGGCGACCCGGCCATTTATTAAATCAACCCAAAATGCTGCATCGCTGTGACGGTACCGTCGTGTGCGACATCGTCGGTCACGTAGTCGGCGAGCGCCTTGACTTCGGGCATGGCGTTGTCCATGGCGACAGCCGTCTCGACAGCGGCGAGCATACCCAGATCGTTGCCGGAATCGCCAAAGCCAAAGGTGCGCGCGTTGCCGGTGCGACCTAGATACGCCAGCGCCCGCGCCAGGCCCACGCCCTTGTCGATGCCCTTGGGGCTCAACTCGCGATTTGTTTGCTGGGCTCACTTGGAAGAGCGGCGGTAAACGCATCTCCCGGTTAATCCGGCACCGCCGAAGCGAACCCCACACACGCCCGCCGGCAAGCGGCACGCGCCCGCCAACGCAAAGGTCCGGCGGGACGCACCTAGCATCCCGCCGGACCGTCACTCGTCCAGGAGGTCGCCGCGACGAGCCCCTAGATCTTCGCAAGCTCCTCGGAGATGACGCGACAGACATCCTCAGCCTGAGGCATCACGCCGTACATCTCGAAGAAGCCGTGGTCGCAGCCGCGATAACGAATCGCAGTGACGTCAACGCCCGCATCCTGCAGCCTCTTCGCGAACAGCTCGTCCTGATAGCGCAGATAGTCATACTCGGAAGAGATGATGACCGTGCGGGGGAACGCGCTCACGTCCTCCGCGAACAGCGCGGAAATCAGCGGGTCGAGCATCTTGTCCGCATCGCCGTTGACGTACATGGGCGGAAGGTCGTTGTTGGCGAGGCGAATGCGATCAACCCTGCTCAGCGCCTCGGGCCTCTGCTCATCCACGACCTCGTACAGGTCATAGGACCACTCATCCGGAACGGGACCGCCATCAACGAGCGGATAAAGCTCGACAACCGCCTTGATCCTATCCGCGTGAGAGCCCTCGAGCACGACGGCATTCGACAGGCTGCCACCCGCAGAGTCACCAGCCACGGCAATGCGAGTCGCATCAACGCCCAGCTCGTCAGCGTGATCGACAAGCCAGTCGAGCGTCTTCACGCAGTCCTCGACGCCACCGGGGAACATCGTCTCGGGAGACAAGCGGTACTCCGGATAGATCGCGACGCAACCCGTGCGCTCCACGATGTCGCGCAGGCAGTTCTCGTACTGGCCGATGTTGCCCACCATGAACCCGCCGCCATGGATGAACACGAGCGCGGCAGACCCATCCTCGTGCCCCTCCGGCGTGAAGATGTGCAGCGGAATGCCCTTGTCGCCGAAGTTCATGACGACGGTCTTCTTGGCAACGTTCGCGCCCCTCACGACGTGGGTCTCCTTGTTGGGCGCGGAGCGCCACGCGATCACGTCCACCGGTCCGGCCGGCGCCGACCCCGCCGCAGGAGTCGCAGCGAGCTTCGCGTGCGCACGAGCATAGACGCGCGGATCGAGCACGTGCTCGCGGTCGTCACCCGGCACGGGCTTCAGCATCAGCCTCAGGCCGTTAGGCTCGACAACCTCCCTCGCGCCACTCTCAAGCACCTCAAGCTCGGAAGTGGGGTACTTCCTATCCTCGGCGCTCATGGCTAGCCGATCTTCAGCTCGTCGAGCCTGGCGTCGAGCTTGGCCATCTCGTCGGCGGAAAGCTCCCACTCGAACGTCTCGCAGTTCTGAATCGCGTGGGCGTCCGTGCGCACGCCCACGAGAGCGGTGCCCACGTACTCCTTCTGGGTGCTCCAGTTCACGGCAACCTGCGCCACGGGTTTGTCGTGGGCCTCGGCGATCTCGTCCATGACCTTGAGCAGCTCCTGGACGCGCGAGAACTTGGGCTCCCGGAAGTAGTCGTAGAAGCCACCGCGGACGTCGCCTTCCTCGAACTTCGTCAGCTCGCGGAACTTGCCCGACAGGATGCCCGCGCCAAGGGAGCCATAGGTGAAGGAGTCGATGCCACGCTCGTAGCCCCACTTGATGAGGTCCTCGGAGGAGCGGTCAACCATAGAGTAGGGCGGCTGCTGGACGTCAATCTGAGCGACCTTCTCGCACTCCTCGATCATCTCGGTCGTGAAGTTGGAGACGCCGATGTGGCGAATCTTGCCCTGCTCCTTGAGGAGCTGGAGGGCGCACATCGTCTCGGAGAACGGAGTCTTAGCGTCGGGCCAGTGCACGAAGTAGAAGTCGATGTAGTCGGTGCGGAGGTTGCGCAGCGAGCTCTCGACCTCCCTCATGATGTTCTTGAACGAGGAGTCGCGGTCATAGCCGGCGGCGCTGGTGATCAGGCCAACCTTGGTCGAGAGCAGGTAGCTCTCTCTGTCGACGCCCCTGAGCGCGTTGCCGACGACCTTCTCGGACGTGCCGTTGCCATAGCACGGCGCGGTGTCGATGAGGTTGACGCCGTGATCGAGCATGGTGCGGATGGCGGACATGCTGGCGGCGTCATCGTTCTCACCAAAGGAGTCGCCGCCGATCGCCCAGGTGCCCACAGCGAGCTGGGAGACGTCGACATCGGAATTCTTGAGGTGCGTGTAGCGCATGTTCTCTCCTTCTAATGGGGCGGCACGCGTCGAATGTCCTCGATCGCGTGCCGCCGGGAATTGCCTTAAACAAGCTTCGAATGATCCGGAAGCCGCCCTACACGATGCCCACGAGGCCGAGGACGAGCGCCAGAATCATGATGCCAACCAGGATGATGTTGACGTTCACGTTCTTCTTGCGCAGGAGCCAGAGGACGACGAGCGTAAGCCCCAGGGGCACGATGCCCTTGAAGATCGAGTCGAGGTAGGTCTGGATCATGACGGGGTCAGAGTCCTGAACCGGAATGGACAGGATCGTGTTGAATTGGACGTTCGCCGCAGTCATGGCACCGATCATCACGAGGCCAACCGTGGAGGTCGCCTTGGTGATGAGCTTCATGAGACCACCCTCGTACATCTCGGAGATGAAGTTGGTGCCCATGCTGAAGCCGAGGTAGGTCATGAAGTATCGGCAGAGGATCGACGGGATGTTGTAGATCAGCAGGAACATGATCGCGCCGAGGGGCGAGCCGCTCATGGCGAGGTTGATGCCAATGCCGGCAGCGATGACACGCAGGACGCCCCAGAAGATTGCGTCACCGATGCCGGACATCGGGCCCATCAGGGAAACCTTGATGCCGTCGATGGACTCGGTGTCGAAGTCTTCGTGCTGCGAGTTCTCCCTCTCCATGGAGGCGACGAGGCCCATGGCGAACGTGCCGACGTTCTGGGTAATGTTGTACCAAGTCGTGTGACGCTTCATGGCTTCGGCACGGGCCTCGGGGTCATCGGCGTAGTAGCGGTTAAGCGCGGGCTGGACGGAGTACAGCCAGCCGTCGGCGCCAGCCTTGACGGAACCGCCGGCGCAGGAGGCGAACACGGAGAAAGAGCGCAGGAAAATGCTGTTGAGCATCTTCTTGTCTTCAGGGCTCACATTCTTGGTCAGGTTGCTCATGCGAAGAAATCCTCCTCGTCGCTGGTTACAGAGTCGTTGGAAACGGCCTGGGTGGCCAAGCCCTTCTTGGTGAGATCGAAAATCTCCTTGTCGCGGAGGGCGGAGGCAACCGCGATGATGACGCCGAGAACCGCGATGGCGATCATCGGGAGGCCGAGGTACTGGTAGAGCGTGAAGCCCAGGAAGAAGTAGATGCTGAGCTCGGTGCTCCACAGCATCTGGAGCAGGAGCGCCATACCAACGGCGGGCAGGAGGGCGCCCACGGCGTTGAGGCCGCTCATGACATTGGCCGGAATCTGGTTGACAATGGCGGCAACGGGCTCAGCGCCAAGGTAAACGCCGAGGAAGGCGATGAGGCCAAAGGCGGCGTACTTAACGAACCAGAGAACGAAGTGCTGAAGCGCGAGGCCCTTTTCGTTGCCCTCGGCGGCCATCTTGTCAAAGGTGGCGGCGAAGAACGCGAGGAACACGTTGTTCATGAAGATCGAGAGGAACGCGGTGACGACGCCAACGGGAACGGCCAGCGTGATGGCGGCGCCTTGGTCGATGCCGGCGCCAACGGTGAAGGCGACGGCGAGGGCGGTCGCGGTAACGGGCTCGGCGGAGATGGCGCCACCGATGTTAACCGCGCCCATGAAGATTGCCTCGAGAGAGGCACCGATGATGACACCGGTCTTGACGTCGCCCATCAGAAGGCCCGCAACGAGGCCGACCACGAGAGGACGCTCGATCATACACTGACCGAGAACCCAGTTGCCGCCGTAGCAAATCAGCACGGTCAACCAGGCCATTACTGCTAACCCAATCATTTGACTTCCTTTCTCTCATTTCATTTGACCGCCTGGCCAAATCCCCTTATTTCTCCGCCGCCTCGATCAGACTCTTGAGAGGAGTCTTGGGATTGGACGGGATAAGCTGATGGAAAACCGGAATACCCTGCTCGCAAAGCTCCTTCGCGGCCTCGAGCTCATCCGGGTTGAGCATGATCGTGGAGTTGAGGGCGACCTTGCTATCCGGATCGGACTTGTCGAAGCGGCCGACATTGGCAACGTTCACGCCCTCGATCTTGCCCGGTGCGCCTTTAACGAGCTCAAGCACGTCACGCACGCAGTTGGTGAGCGCGAAGATGCGCATGGAGTCCGCACGCGGATCGTTCGCGATGCGGCAAGCATCCGGAACATCCTTGACGAGGAGCTTCTGGCCCGCCGGCGTACCCATGGAAAGCGTCATGCGAAGGGCATCGCTCTCCACGGCGTGCTTGTTGGCGACGATGATCCTGGTGGTGTTGAGCTCCTTGGTCCACACCAGGGCGACCTGCCCGTGAATCAGACGGTCATCGACTCGAACCTGAACAATCATTGTTTCCTCTCCTTACTTATTAGTGCTCTCTAATCGAAGAAGTCTCCGTCGGACCCCTCGTTGTCCGCGGCCTTGCTCGGAGGCTCGACGACCTGCATCGTCGCCCTCGCCAGCTCGACGCTCTGCTTGATCGAATCTGCCGTGACCGGCTCAGCGCCGAGGAGCGCCTCGATCACGAGGCCGAGGTTCATACCGGTAACATGGACGATCCCGCGCTTCTCCGGCTCCATGAGGACGACCTTCTGGAAGACGGAGCCACCGTAGATGTCGGTGAAAATGATGGCCTCGTCCTCAGGGCCCACCGAGTCAATAAACGCCTGGATGCGAGGGGTGAAATCGGAGTCGTCCACGTAGCAGTCAACTGCTTCCACCATGTCCGCCATACCGGTCAGGATCTCGATCGAGCTCCTGATTCCGCTTGCGAGGTGACCGTGCGACGCGACAAGAACTTTCTTCATCGAGTCTCTCCTAGAGCGAATAGTGGTTGGGGTTCAGAAGCTGGATCTTGCTTGCGACGAACGCGCGCATGTCGGGGGCGGCGTCCATCAGGAGGCCAACGCCGTTGCCGTCGTTCTTGCCGGAGCTGATGTCCTTCTCGAAGGCGCGGTACATGGAGCGGAAGTACTCCGTGGCGATGTTGAACTTGCTCATGCCGAGGTTCACGGCCTCCTGGAGCTGCTCGTCGGGGATGTCGGAGCATCCGTGCATGACGAGGGGGACGCTGACGGCCTCCCTGCAGGCCTTGATGCGCTCCATGTCGAGGTTCGGGACCTTGACGTAGGGGCCGTGGGCGTTGCCGACGGCGATGGCGAGCGAACCACAGCCGGTGCCCTCGACGAACTCCTCGGCGAGGTTCGGGTCGGTATAGTGGTCGCTGTTCACGAAGTCGTTGGCGTCGGAGCCGTTGCCGACGTGGCCGAGCTCGGCCTCGATGTCAACGTCGAAGATCTTGGCGACCTGGACGACGTCCTTCGTGAGCTGGAAGTTCTCCTCATAGGGAAGCGAGGAGCCGTCGACCATGACGGAGGGGAAACCGGCCTTGACGCCCTTGACGGCGATCTCGTAACCAGCGGAGTGATCCTGGTGGACGGCGACGGGCACGCTCGCGCGCTCGGCGTAATAGCGGGCGGCGAAGGCGATGATGTCGAGGGCACAGTGGTCCTCGAAGCCGGGCCAGTACTGAATGATGATAGGCATGTGCTCATCCTCGGCGGCCTGGATCGCATAACGGATGGTCTCCGTGTTGATGACGTTGATCGCGGGCACGCCATAGTGGTGCTCGGTCGCATGTTGAAGAAGCTCGTTGACCTTGATGAGAGACATCTTTGTCTTCCTTTCACTTGGATAACCATTGGATTGGACAGTTCTCAGCTCGTCAGCTGGTTGAACACAAAGAGAAGCGCGAAGCAGGCAGGCGCTTGCAAAACGCGGTGGAACCTATGCGGCCGACTGGCCCTCAGGCTGTGGCGCTGCGCTTCGACGCCACAGCACGTACGCCACAAAAGCAACGACCGCAGCAATCGTTGAAGCGAGGGCGAAGGCCAGAAAACCCGCGTGCGTGCCGAGCGCGTCGCACGCCCAACCGCCAAACAGGTTCGCAACCACGACGGACAGACCGCTCTGAACCATCGCGAAGGCGCTCTGACCTCGAGCGCGACAATCCTCGTAAGTGTGGTTGGCAATGTAGGTAACGCAGGAGTAGTAGACGGTCATGTAACTCACGCTCTGCAGCAGCTGGCCGCAGATCATGACCGGGACGATGCCGGTGCCCACGAGCACGAGCCTGAGCGCCGCCATGAAGCAGGAAAAGATCAGGAGGTTCATCTCGCCGAAGCGCCTGACCAGCTTGGAGGAAACGAGCAGGATGGGGATCTCGCTCGCAGCGGAGACCGCACTCAGGACGCCCACGAGGTTCTGACCCTCGCCAAGCTCGACCGCGTAGCGGCCCAAGAACGCCCCGATGAAGCCAATCGCGGCCGAACTGATGAAGGCGAAGACCAAGACGAAGGCGATCTCATTGCTGGTAAACAGCGAGAGGAGGCCCTTTCCGTGGGAGACCTTGGGATCGTCCGCGGCATTGGCGCGAATTCCCGCCTCGGGGAGGCGCCACATGTGAGCCGCGAAGACCACCAGCGCGGCAGAGACCACCGCGAACTGGATTTGAGGAGCCATGTCGAGCAGCCGACCGACGATCAGGACGACGATGGCATAGCCGATAGTGCCACCCATGCGAATGCGAGAAAAGTCCAGGCCAGAGCGATCCGCGAGCTCGATGACGAGGGAGTCGCTCAGGGGCAGGAGCCCCGAGAAAAACGCCGAGAACGCAAAGGTTACGAGAAGGACCGGGACGAACGTCGACGCCAGGTAATACAGCGGAGCGAGTACCGCCGCCGCAAGGCAGAGGATCACGATGACCGCGCGGCGGCGCCCGAGCTTGTCGGCGATCGTCGACCAGAGCGGCTGGATGGCGAGCGCACACACCGGGGTCGCCGCGAGGAGGATGCCGGTCTGGGCTGCGCTGAGGCCGAGGCTCGTGTAGTGAGCGGAGAGGAACGGCGAGTACACGCCCGCGCAGACCCAGTAGAGGACGTTCGCGAAGAACAGCGAAGTCATGCTTGCGTTTGTCCTGGCGTTGTGCATCGTGCTTCTCCCTTCTTGCTCGCCGGGTGCCTGTCTGGGCTTCGAAGTGATTCGCCATCTAGCGTGAAACAAAGTTGTGAGGCGTTGGAACAATGTTCTGTTGTTTCATCGTTTTCGTGCCGTTGTTTCACGGCTCATAAGATAGCAGCTCAAGATGAGATTGCGCCGGGGAAGCACCGATTTACCGTGAACGGTAGGAAATCAGCGGTGAAACGCTATTTCACCGCTTATGAAACATTTTGCTTTATTTTCACCTCTCTTGACCTAAGATACGAAGCAAACTAGGGCCAAGGAGTAACCATGGATAAGACAGGGGATGTGCTCAGCCACATCTGCGCGGTCATGAACAGCCTATCCCCCTCGGAGAAGGCAATCGCAACGTATGTGCTCGACCACCCGTCGGACGTCGCAACGATGACCGTCCGCGAACTCGCCGCAGGAACCGGTACGTCACCGGCGTCTGTTTCGAGGTTCGCAAGGACGCTTGACTACCGAACCTATTCGGACATGCGTCTGGCGCTCGGCATATCCATCAGCAGGGCCTCCGGCGAGGAAAAGGCCACGGGCGGCAAGGTTACTCTGGACGACGTCGAGGGCTCCATTAAGTACGTCCTGTCTCACAAGGTCAAGGAGCTCTCCCAAACCGCCTCGCTCATTGACTCCGATGACTTTTCGACAGTCGTCAATCTGCTCCACAACGCCAACCTCGTCCTGATTGCGGGCGTCGGCAACTCGATTAGCATGGGCGTAAACGCGGCGTTCAAGCTCTCACAGGTTGGAGTCAGGGCGTTTTGCCCCAGTACCACCGATGCCATGGTCTCCGCCGCAACCAGCCTCAAGGAGAATGACATCCTGCTCGTCATTTCGACGTCCGGATACTCGAAGCGCCTCGTCAACATATTCGACTCTGCCGAGGATTCGAACACCCCCATCATCATGATCACAGACAACCCAGATACGCCGCTCGCGAAGCGTGCCACGTATATCATCCGAGCCATCTCGCGAGATCAGGCCATCACCGGAACCGAGGTCGCCTTCTCGCACAGCTCGATCAACTTCGTCATCGAGCTGCTGTTCCTCTTCCTGACCTCTTGCTGGGATGACCCGGTAGAGTTTAACAGGATCATCTCGAAGAATCTCTTGGGAGACAGGCAATACAGCTAGGACGACGCACACCGGCGCACCGACGCCCAGACCGAAACGGGAGGACCCCTTGATAAAGCTCATCCTCGCAGACATGGACGGGACCCTGCTGCCGTTTGGCTCAAGGGTCGTATCGGAGCGCACGCACAGCGCGATTCTTTCGGCGCTTGATGCGGGCATCGCGTTCGGCCCCGCAAGCGGCCGCGACTACGCCGACCTGGCCGATGCCTTTGACGGCGACGCGCGCTGTTTCTCGACCGGCATCATGGCCAACGGAAAGAAGGTCTTCTCCAGCGGCGAACTCGCGTTCAAAAAGACGCTCTCGACGGAGGCCCTCGTCAAGCTCGATAGCGCCGTACGCCCCTACGCGGGGACGTCACTCTGGCTAGTCGCCGATGTCGATGAGACAGGCAAACGCTGCGAGCAGTTCCTCTGCGCCGTCGAGCCTGGCGACGAATTCGCCCTGGAAATCGTTAAGGACTCCGGAAGAGACATGGCGCTCGGAGACGTGCCCACGAACCGTGACGTCACCACCGCCGGCATCTTCGTCAACGTCAGCTCCGCCCCGACGGAAGTCGTTCGGAGTCGATGCAAGGAAGCCTGCCCAGAGCTTGATTTCCCCTCGCCCGTCCCATTCTTCCTCGATGTTGTTCCGGCTGGCTGGAGCAAGGTAAACGGACTCGACGCGCTTCTCGGCAGCCTTGGGGTCACGCTGGACGAGGTCGCTTTTATCGGAGACTCGGAAAACGACGTGACGCTCCTCGAAAAGGTGCCGAACTCCTACGCAGTCGCGGGCGCGATGCCAGAGGCGAAGGCCGCGGCCCATCACCTGATCGGGGACGCAGCCGAGGACTCCGTCGCGAAGCTCATCGAACAGATTGTCCAGCAGCGAGGCTAGGGTTCCGCCAGCGTGGCATGCGCCGCGTGCCTCGTCATCCGTTCGTGGCGCGCTACCTCGTGACGATCCAGAGCGTGGCCATCGTCGCGACGCCGATGCCTACGATGAGCGCGACCCACAGGACGCGGACCACGAGGTTCATGTCGCCCGCCACCACCATGTCGTTCGCGTGCCAGAACCAGCTCTCGTTTCCCTCGCACATGATGCCCTTCCTTGGCCTCGATTACGCCATCTATGGCCGAGCAATCGCAGGTCACGTGCCATGGATTTGCCCTACGCCCAGCTTTCAGTTCTGTAAGGCGGCGGGAGCCTGTGCGAGGCCCCGAGTCCTGAGGCTGTTGCAATGAAAATGGGAATCAAGGAGCACGCATCAATCATATGGGTTCCTTTCGAGGATAAGGGCAAACGAAGCATCCATCATATAATGGAGCGACGCAACCAGAGAGGTCACCCATGGAATTTTACGCAAGCTGCCCCGAGGGCTTTGAGTCCGCACTCGCCGATGAGCTTAAACGCCTCGGGCTTTCGCATGTCCGCCGCCTGAAGGGCCGCGCTACGTTTGAGGGCGAGCTTGAGCAGGGCTACCGCGCCTGTCTGTGGTCGCGCCTGGCCAGCCGCGTGTTCGTAGTGCTTGGGCGCTTTGAGGCGCAGGATGCCGATGAGCTGTACGACGGCGTTTACGACATCGCTTGGGAGACCATCGTCCGCCCCGGCGCCACCATCGCCATCACCGCCCGCGGCGTGACCGAGCAGCTGCGCAACACGCGCTTCTCGGCCCTACGCGCCAAGGACGCGCTGTGCGACCGTCTGGCCGAGACCACGGGCCGTCGCGCCGATGTCGACGCTGCCGATCCCGACGTTCACCTGCTGCTTTCGCTGCGCCAGCGTCGCGCGAGCATCAGCCTGGACCTTTCGGGCGACCCGTTATTCAAGCGCCTGCCGCCTGCCGCGACCCGCGCCGGCGAGGGCACTCACGTGCTGCGCCCCGACTACGCCGCCCTGGTGCTGGCGCAGGTCGGCTGGACTGCACTGTGCGAGCACGAGCTGACGGCCGACGATTACGAGAACGAAGCCCTGCCCACGCTGGTCAATGCCTCGTGCGCCGGCGGCGGCCTGCTGTTGGAGGCCGTGAACATTCTGACCGACCGCGCCCCGGGCGCCGCACGCGAGCGCTGGGGCTTTGAGGGCTGGCAGTTGCACGACGCCGCCCTATGGGAGCAGCTGCTCGCCGAGGCACGCGAGTGCGAGGCGGCAGCACGCGAGCGCCAGGCACGCATCGTGGCCGTAGACATCGACCCCGCCGCCCGCCAGACCGCCGAGCGCATGGTCAAGTGCGCCGGTTACAAGCGCTTTGTCGATTTTTGCGCTGCCAAATCTGCCACCGTACTGGACCACGCGGGCGCCGTCGCCGGTGCCGCCCTCGTCGCGAATACGACCGAGACACCGCTGTCGCTTATGCATGACGCCATGACGCTGGTCGGCGAGCTGCGCCGTGCGCCCGAGCTCACTTCGGCACCGGTCGCCGCGCTCACCCGCGACGGATTGCTGGCCCGCGCGCTCCACGCTGAGCCCGCGCGCTCCATCGCCGTCATGCCCAACAACGAGGAGGCGACCGTCGAGGTTTGGCCCTCGCTCGACCACGCCGCCGCAGCGTTTGAGGCTGCGACCAGCGCGGATGCTGAGGGCGAGACCTCGGACGCCGACGACGTCATCAGCGACGAAGCCCCCGCCCCCGCCATGCCCGAGCCTGCCGCTACGCTCGACCTGGGCGACGGCAAGCCGCTGCCCGTGCTCATCCCCGAGTCGGAGCAGTTCGCCAACCGCCTGCGCAAGAATGCCCGTCTGCGCCGCAAGTGGGCCAAGCGCGAGGGCGTGAGCTGCTACCGCGTCTACGATGCCGACCTGCCCGATTACTCCGCCGCCATTGACCTGTACGAGGGCTGCCCGCAGACGCCGGGCCGCTGGCTCGTCATCGCCGAGTACGCCGCGCCTAAGACCATCGACCCCGCACTGGCCCAGGCCCGTATGCTCGACATTCTGGCCATCGCGCCGCGCATCCTGGATGTTCCGGCCGAGCATGTGCACGCCAAGGCCCGCATGCGTTCGCGCGGCGGCTCGCAGTACGGCAAACAGGGCGCCGGCAAGGGCGGCTCGAGCGAGCGCGCTAACATCGCACGTCGCCGTCTGCCGCTCATCGAAGAGGGCGGCCTTACCTTTGCCGTCAACTTTGACGACTATCTGGATGTAGGCATCTTCCTGGATCACCGCGTCACCCGCAACCTGGTGCGTGAGCACGCCAAGCAGGCGCGCCGCTTCCTCAACCTGTTTGCCTACACCGGCACCGCCACCTGCTACGCGGCCGATGGCGGCGTCGAGGAGACCGTGACGGTCGACCTTTCCAACACCTATCTGGACTGGGCCGAGCGCAACATGCGCCAGAACGGCTTTGTTGGTCCGCAGCATCATTTTGTGCGCGACGACGTGCTCGCCTGGATTCGCGACCAGCGCCAGACGCGCAACCGCTGGGACCTGATCTTTGTCGACCCGCCCACGTTCTCGAACTCGTCCAAGATGGGCCGCCGCACCTGGGATGTCCAGCGCGACCATGTTGAGCTTTTGGCCGGCGTATCTCGCCTGCTCGCACAGGGCGGCCATGCCATCTTTAGCTGCAACCTGCGCGGCTTCCGCCCCGAGACGCGCAAGCTCGCCCGCGCGGGCGTAGTGCTGGAGGACATTACGGCACAGACCATCCCCGAGGACTTCGCGCGCAACCAGAAGGTGCACCATTGCTATATCGTGCGCCGCCTGCCCATCGAGGACGCCATGGCAGAGGCCGGCTTTAGCACCGAGGAGATTGCCGAGCGAACCGAGGAGCTGCGCAACCCCGACGCCCGCAAGCCTCGTGCAACGGCGCCCGCGCACGCGCAGGCCGGAGACCGAGGGCCGCGCGGCGACGGCAAGCCCGCCTGCGCAGGTAAGCCCAAAAAGAAGAAGTTCTACGCCAGCAAGCCCAAGGGCAAATAACAAAGTTGCGGTGGAATACGGACTGTTTTGCCTGGAATTAGGCAAATTTAGACCGTATTTCACCGCAACTCATATTGGGATGATGGTTGGCGATCTAGCCTTGGGTGACCAGGCGATAGCCAATACCCACGTGCGTTTGGATATAGCGCGGATGCGCGGGGTCGGACTCAATCTTCTTGCGCAGCGTACCCATAAAGACGCGCAGGCTCGCCAGGTCGCTCTTGGTCGCCGTGCCCCAAATCTCGTGCAGGATAAACTGGTGCGTCAGCACCTTGTCGGCATTATGGGCCAGCAGGCACAAGAGCTTGTACTCGATCGGCGTCAGGTGCAGCTCCTCGCCATCCATCGTGGCGATGCCGGCATCAAAATCGATATGCAACTCGCCGGTATCGAACGAGCCCTCGGAGACAACACTGCCCGCCTGCGCATACGAAAGGCGCCTGAGCGTGGTGCGAATGCGCGCGAGCAGCTCCTCGACCGAAAACGGCTTAGTCAGGTAGTCATCGGCGCCGGCATCGAGCGCTCGGATCTTGTCCGCGTCCTCGCTGCGCGCCGAGACCACGATGATCGGCATGCCCGACCATGCGCGCACCGACTCCACCACCTTGACGCCATCCATATCGGGTAGGCCCAGATCGAGCAGCACAATGCTCGGTGCCTGCGACGAGGCGGCGGCGATGGCGGCGTGGGCGGTCTCCACAGCTATATGACGCAGGCCGTGCGCCTCCAGCGCGGCAACGATAAGATTGCGGACGGCGGGATCGTCCTCAACGACCAAGATGAGCGGTTTTACGGCAGAGTTCGGCACAGCGCTACTCCTTATCAAACGAAACGTCGGCGGCGGGAAGTTCAATCGTAAAGACCGAACCGTGCGGGTCCGCCGCGGCAACCTCTATGCTACCGCCATGTGCCAACGCAATGGAACGGCAGAGCGAAAGACCCAAGCCAACGCTGCGGTGGCTGTCGGCCAGACCATGGTTGGCGGTATAGAACGACTCGAAGATCCGCTCGCGATCCTCGGGTGCGATGCCCGGACCATCATCGGCCACCGAGCACGCCACGCGTCCATCGTCGACGCTAATCGAAATCATGATATGCGAGCCCGCGGGCGTATAGGTGATGGCGTTGTTCACCAGATTGACCACCAGCTGCACCATCAGGCGTGCATCGACGTTGACGAGCGCCGGCTCATCGCACGCCACCACCTTAAGGTCGTGCTCGCGCACGGCAGGGTTCACGTGGCGCAGCGCCTCCTCGACGATATCGTCCATGAGCTCGAGCGTGGTCGACAGGCGCATACCGCCACCCTCGAGCTTGGTGATGGCGAGCAGATTCTCGACAGTGGCGTTGAGCCATTGTGCATCCGAGCGAATGGATAGGAGCATGCCGCGGCGCGTCTGGTCGTCGAGCACGGCCGTACCGGTCGAACCCTGGTCGAGCAGCACGTCGGCGTTACCCGAAATACTGGTAAGCGGCGTGCGCAGATCGTGCGAGATGGAGCGCAGCAAATTGGCACGCAGCTGCTCGTTTTTAGCGAGCACAGCCGCCTCCTCGCGGGCCTCCATGGCGCGGGCGCGATCGAGCGCCAGCTCGCCTTCGCTCACGATGGCATCGGCAAGCGTCCGCTCCTCGGGCGTCAGCGCATCGGGCTCGGCGACAATGGCGAGCACCCCCACCACCGAGGCGGGATCACCCGCGCGCACCATGGTGTCACCCGAGCGCACGGTCAGGTATATGCCGTAGAACGCCGAAGCGCCATAGGTGGCATCGAGTGGCGTTCCCACATAGGCGGATGCCGAGAGCCGCGGCGGCATCTGGGGCGCCAACTGGTGCACCGGCGCGGCATCGCCCACGGCCGTGTACGTCGTGCGCGGTAGCAGGTCATCGTTATCGGCATCGGCGCTATACCACATGACCGGACAGTCCGAAAGACGCGCCAGCTGCGTTGCCATAGCGTGCACAATCTGTTGCTGATCGCCACACCGCTGCAGCATGCGGTTGGTCTCGAGCACCATCTGCGTGCGACGGTCGCTGGCGGCAGCCTGCGCCAAGGCGCGGCGCAGGGCCAGCGCGATCGAGCTCGATACGAGCGAGACCGCAAACATGATAAAGAACATGCCGGGATAGACGCGGTCGATAAACGACAGCGAGCAGCGCGGGTCGACAAACAAGAAGTTGTAGAGCGCCACGGCGGCGGCAGAAGTCAGCAGGCAGTACAGGCGGCTCCAGGTAAAGAAAGCGCACAGCTGCACGGCGAACACATAGACGATCATGATGCTCGGCGCGAGCCCCGGATGATCGAGCAGCGCGCCCACAACCGTCGCCGCGACCAGCAGCCCCGCCGATACGCAGGCGTCATACAGGGGGCTGCGACGCGTCAGCGTTGTACGCCGCCACCAAAAGTTCTCGGCAATATCGCCGTCCGCACGGACGTCCATCAGCGCCCCGCCCCTCTCTCAAAAACAAAAACCACCACAAAGGGGACAGGCACCTTTGTGGTGGTTCTCCCTTGTGGTGGTTTCAAGTGTATAGCCTTTGCAGCCCGCGGTCGCTAGACAAACAGCACGTGCGCGAGCAGGGCGCACACGCACGCCGCGACAAACACCAGTGCCGCGATCGAAATCACGCGATCGGCCATGTCCATGTTGGCCCGATCCGTAAAGAACCGATCTTCGGCGGCGTCGACGCGTGCCTCGCGCACCAGCTCGGCCGCAAGATCGCGACCGTCAAGCGTCTTTGCGTCCATGGTTTTCTCCCCAGACTCATTTCCCGTCATTGCAAACCTGCCCGTTCACAGTCAAATCTCGGGTGTCGACTACGGGCGCTCGTTGGGGGCCAGGCGCTGCATCTTGTTCACAGCCTTGAACTTGGTGAACAGCGGCACATACTCAAAGCTCACGTTGGAGTTCTCCAAGCCATACCAGCGCGCCGGCGTACCGGCAAAGCGGCGGATGATGTACTTGAGCGTGATGGCCGTGCGCTCGCTCGGCTCCACGTCACTCTCGGGCGCTAGGAGCTTGCGGATCATGACGAACTTGAACGTGCCGATGTTGCCCGGATCCTTGTAGACCGAGTAGTCGTGCATCTGCGGCGGCAGCTCGCCAGTGGCGGCCAGATCCTGAACAACCTGGCGTAGGTAGGCGTTCACGCGCTGGTTAACCTTGTAGCCCAGGTACAGATGCACGCGGAACACGTAGTCGGTGCCAAACGTCTCGACCGAATAGGCAAAGGTATGCGGCTCGTCCATGGTCTCGACGTTCACGAACCACCAGGCGCGGGCGCGCTTGGGATGCTTGTCCAGAATCGAGTAGACGATATCGCGGTCGATGTAGTCGGTGTTGGTGTCCTTGGTCAGGTACACGATGTTGTCGCTCATAGGCTCGTAGCGATCGTCGTCGCGCAGGCGCTTGAGCTGCGGCAGATAGCTGCGCAGCGGCAGCAGCGTAAACTGACGCCGCTCGACCGCCGTGCCGTTGTACCAGCACACCATAACGCCCATGATGAGTGCAGCCATAAGGATGGTGAAGTAGCCGCCGTGGAAGAACTTGGTGAGCGAGCTCACAAAGAAGAAGCCTTCGAGCATGAGGAAGAAGACGGCAAAGATCCACGGCGCGATCTTAAGCTTGCGCTCCACGTGCAGATAGAAGAAGAGCAGCAGCGTCGTGCACATCATGGTCAGGGTAATAGCCAAGCCGTACGCAGCCTCCATGTGCGCCGAGTTCTGGAACAGCAGCACCACGATGACGCAACCCACGAGCATGACGTTGTTGACCATGGGGATGTAGAGCTGGCCCTTGGTCTCGGCAGGGTAGAAGACCTGCATGTGCGGCATAAGGTCCAGGCGGCTGGCCTCGGACACCAGCGAGAATGCGCCGGTGATGAGCGCCTGCGAGGCGATGATGGCGGCGACGGTGGAAAGGCCGACGGCAAAGGGACGCAGGCCCGGGGCGAGCATCTGGTAGAACGGGTTAAGGTCGGCAATGCCCATGAGCTCGGGGTTGGCAGCGTTGTTCATAAGCCAAGCGCCCTGGCCCATATAGGACAGCAGCAAGCAGCACTTAACGAACGGCCAGGTGGCGTAAATGTTGCCGCGACCCACATGGCCCATGTCGGAGTAGAGCGCCTCGGCACCGGTGGTGGCGAGGAAGCAGCTGCCCAGAATCATGATGCCCGCGTGGTTGTTGGGGCTCAGCAAAAAGGCGATGCCGCGCACCGGGTTGAGGCACAGCAGCACCGCGGGATGCTGGAAGACAAAGAATAGGCCCGTACCGCCCAGGAACAAAAACCACAGCGTCATGATGGGGCCAAAGGCGTGACCGATCTTGGCCGTGCCGATGCGTTGCACCAAGAAGAGCGCAATGATAATGGCGAGCGTAATCGCGACAACGCGACCCTGGTCGTCACCGAGCACGGCGTGGACCGCCGGGATGGTGCGAAGGCCCTCGATGGCCGTGGTCACGGTAACGGCAGGCGTCAGGATGCCGTCGGCGAGCAGTGCCGCGCCACCCAGCATAGCGGGGATGATGAGCCACTTGCCGCAACGCTTGACCAAGCTGTACAGGGCAAAGATACCGCCCTCGCCGTGGTTGTCGGCGCGCAGCGAGATCAGCACGTACTTGACGGTCGTCAGCAGCGTGACCGTCCACACGACAAGGGAGAGCGCGCCAAGCACGAACTCCTGCGTGACGCTTCCGATGCCGCCGTTGCCGGCAACGAGCGCCTTGGTTACATACATAGGGCTGGTGCCGATATCGCCGTACACCACGCCCAGCGTGACGAGCATCGCCGAGATGCTCACAGGAATCGCAGCGTGCGAGGCTGCCTCCTTGGCCTTTTGTTCCATAAGCCGGTTTCCTCCCAACTTTAATGTTCGAAGGGATTATAGGCAATCGGCCCATGTTTTAATGCGCTGTTTTCCCAGCTAGATAAAGATTTATACAGTCTTTAGGCTACCGCGGCGATATGGAATGTGACAAAGGGACTGCCCCCTTGTCACATTCGTCATTTTCCAAGCCAGTTTTTGAACCACCATTCCATGGAGCGGCTCATCTCGGCCATAAAGGGACTCGTGTGCTTGCGGGTATAGATGTCCACGACGCGCTCCCCCACCTCGCGGGCGTGCGGACGAAACATCGCATCCATCTCGGCCACCTGCGCGTCCATCGTCGCGGCATCGGCGCGGCAGTAGCGCTCCTCGTGCACCAGGTTCACCACGGGATGCGCAATGGCCGGACACTCCTTACGGGGCGTGCCGATGATGAGCATCGACAGCGGCATGGTATAGGGCGGCAGATCGAGCAGCTCGGCAACTTCCTCGGCATTCTCGACGATATCACCGATGTAGCAGCTCCCCAGGCCCAGGGCCTCGGCGGCAACCACGGCGTTTTGCGCGGCGATCACGGCGTCCTGGGCCGCGATGGCAAAGTCGCCCAAACCCGGTGCACGGCGAGGTGCCTTACCTGTGCGCTCGACAAACTCGGGCTCAAAGCAGCCCACGTGCTCAAACAGATCGATCCACTTGGCATAATCGACCACAAATATGAGTGCCCAGGGCGCCTTGGCGATCATGGGCTGGTGGTCGCACAGGTCGGCCAGACGGTCCAGCGTAGCCTGCTCGCGAATGCTCACAATGGAATACATCATCATGGCGCCCGCCGACGGCGCGCGACTCGCCGCATGCAGAATCGCTGCACGCTGCTCGTCGGTCACCGCCACGGGACGGTCGTTGTCGTCACGCGCGAAGGCACGCGTAGACGAACGATGCTCCAAGATGTCCAGCACCGCGTTGCCCGTAGTCTCGACCGGATAGCCGCACGTATCCACGACCGCAGCTCCGTCGCCGCCCATGTCCGCCTTGCAAACCTGCTCGCTCATCGCCCTACCCTCGCCAATTCTTTAAGAAGCCTTTACGTTTCCGTGTAATTCCCGTCCATTATCGCGCAGGTCGCCACTACATTGCGCCGTAACGCCACACATGCGCGTTAATATGGCTGATTGTTGTGCGCAGCCCGCAAATGCAGCGCATATTTAGGTAACAATCGGGTAAACCCCCGCTTTCGTAGGTTTTAGTTTGTGAGGAGTCTCAGCATGTTCGCTGCCGCCATCTCGCTCGTCGGTCTTGCGGTGACCGTCTACCTTGTCTTGCGCGAGGCCAAGGCCATTCGCGCAAAGTCGGGCACCGTTGCCAAAAGCGCTCTTGGGTGGAGCGTCGCCTTCGGCCTGTTCCAGCTCTTTTTGACCATTTGGGGCGCCATTGGCCTCGTCGCTCAAAACGAGCCGCTCGCCTTTGTGATGCTCATCCTGACCAACGCCATTCTCACCGGATGCGCTTGGGCCAGCATCGCCCGCGACCGCATCGCACCGCGCGTCTTTGCGTTCGCTGCCACCGATGCGCCCGCCCCCACTGGCAAGCTCGCCCGCCTGCGCGGCGCCTTTGTGGGTAAACCGCTCGTCGCCGCCGTCCTGTGCCTGCTGCTCGCCGGCGTCTTTGCGCTGCTGGGCATGGAGGTCTCATCCAACCACGACTTTACCTGGGTCTACCCCCTGTGCATCCTGCTCGAGTGGGCCATCATCACCGTGCTCATGGTCGGCCTATTCTTCCTATTCCAGCGCCACGGCGCAGCTCCCGCGGTCCTGACCTTTGCCCTCTTTGTCCTGGGCATTGCCGAGTTCTTCGTCATCACGTTTAAATCCATGCCCATCCAGCCGGGCGACCTTTCGGCCATCTCCACCGCCGCCGCGGTCGCCGGCACCGGCTACACCTTCTCCATCTCGCTGTTCTGCGTGCTGTCCATGGGCTTTACCGCCATCGCCATGCTGCTATGCGAGTACGCCGGCCTGGTGGCACCGCACCGTCAGAAGGGTGCCGCCAACGCCAAGCGCATGCTGCTCACCAACCTGCTCGTGGCGGTGCTGTGCCTGGGTGGCGTGACCGCGCATGTCACGCTCATCGACTACTACAACACCCTCGGCATCACCGTCTACACCTGGCGCCCGCTCGAGAGCTACTGGCGCGAGGGCTACCTGCCCGCCTTTATTAGTGCAGCGCAATCCATTAAGCCGCCCAAACCCGCCGACTACTCCGTCGACGATGCCAAGGCCACGCTCAAAAAGTACGCCAAGGCCTACGACAAATCCGACGTCGCCAAGAGTGACGAGCGCACCGCTGCAAAGGAGCAATTCGACAGCGAGAAGCCGACGGTCATCGCCATCATGAACGAGACCTTCTCGGATCTGTCGATCTATCAGAACATGCGCGCCGGCTACGAGGGCCCGCAGTACTTTAAGAACCTGTCCAACTGCCTCAGCCGCGGCAAGCTCTATGTGAGCGCCTACGGCGGCGGCACGGCCAATACCGAGTTTGAGTTTATGACCGGCAACTCCATGGCCAACCTGGGCTCGGGCGTGTACCCCTACACCATCTACAACATGGAAACGACCGGGAACCTGGCAGAGCAGTTCAAGTCGCTCGGATATTCCACCACGGCCATGCACCCCAACCACGCCACCAACTGGAACCGCGAGAACGTCTACAAGGACTTTGGCTTTGACCAGTTCCTGTCCATCAACGATTTCCAGGGAGCCGACACCCTGCGCGGCATGGTGACCGACCAGGCCACCTACGACAAGATTCTTGAGCTGCTCGACCAGAACGCCGATCCGCAGTTTATCTTCGACGTAACCATGCAGAACCACTCGGGCTACGACACGGGCCTGCTGCCGGCAGATAAGCAGATGCACCTCAATATCGACACGACCGATCTGGACGCCAAGACCGTCGAGGACGGCACGCTCTCCGATGTCGACGAGTATGTCTCGTGCATCGAGCAGTCCGACCAGGCGCTTCGCTACTTCCTCAACGCCCTGAGCAAGCTCGATCGCAAGGTGGTCGTGGTGTTCTGGGGCGATCACCAGCCGTTCTTCCCGTCCAAGTTCAATGACAAGTGGTTTACCGGCGAGGACGATGCCACGCACCAGGAACGTCTGTGGCAGACCGACTACATCATCTGGGCCAACTACGACGTTGCCGGTTGCAACCAGACGAGTGAGGTCGACGACCTGTCCACCAACTACCTGTCCACCCAGCTGATGCAATTGATCGGCGCACCCCTCTCAGACTACCAGAAGGCGCACATGACGCTGCGCGAGTCGCTGCCCGCCATCAACTCCGTGGGCTACGAGGACGCCAGCCTGCGCTGGGCGCTTTCCTCCAACGTCACCGGTGACGACGCCGCCGCCGCTGCCGCCACCAAGGCACGCGAGGATTACGCCAAGATGCAGTACTACGAGATGTTCCGCGACGGCAAGAACGTGTACACCGAGCACTTCCAGACCGAGGCCAACGAGACCGACCCCAACCTGGCACCGGGTACGACCAAGATCAAGTAGCGACTAGCTGCGAGTTCATAACTGAAACGCCTGTCCGGGCGGAGGCATATAAGTTTCCCTGCCCGGACAGTCCTGCGCAAGACGGAGGCCACATTAAGTGGCCTCCTTTGCGTGCGGAACTCGCGATGAACCTTATATGCCTCCGCCCGGACAGACGCCTTGTTGTTGGAGCGCGGCTTGTCATAGGGGTATCCGCTGAACATATATAAGTCAATATATAAGTCGAAGGCCACGTCTTGTGGCCTTTTTGCATCCGGAAGCCGTGTCCCAGAATTCACGTCCGGAGTGGGATGCAGTTTCCGCTTGTGGCTCCGTTGGGAAAGTGCATCCCATTCCAAAGGCAAATTCCGGGACGCAGCTTCCGCAACCCCACCCATTCGGAAAGTCCGTCCCACCCCGCCTACATCAGGGCATAGAACAATCAGCTTATTAGGCCTTCCATCAATAAAGGGGCGCCCTCGTGTCACGTGAAAGCCTCGAGAATCTCGAGGCTTTCACGTTTGTACGATTGAATGCACGGCACCGCGAACAGCGAAGCTACTCGCCCAGCACGACCTTCTTGGCGGCTGCGGCCATGTTGTCCAGGTCCTCCTTGGTGGGATGGTCCTTTGCGGCAAACCAGTTGTCGAGCAGCATCTTAAAGCGGGCATTGTCGGGATCTTGCTCAAGCATTGCCTCGTAGCGCTGCTTGACCGCAGGACCCATCTTGCCCTGGCACATCGCCCAGCCCGCAAGCTCGGCATCCTCGGCCAAATTGGACGAAACGCGGTCGATAATCTGCTGAAAATAGCTCTGGTCGGCACCGAAGCCGCAGGTGCCAAACAGGAAGACGCGCTTGCCGTGCAAGGCGGAGAGCAACGCCGCGACCGAAGGCGTGCACGCGCCCTTGTCGCACCAAAAACCGACGAGCACCGTGTCGGCCGCGCAGGCGCCCTGCGCCTCGAGCGCAACCTGATCTGCATCCGCATCGTCGCTCAACGCCGCAGCATGGACAAACTCAACGCCCGCAGCCTGCAGAGTGCGCTTGATCGCACCCGAAACCATCCTAGTATTACCGCTCTTGCTGTTAACCACCAAAGAGCACGTCATAGTCACGTTGCCTCGTTTCCCCCAAAACTAAAGCCACTAATGCAATTTATTAGATGAATATCTTAGTACTAACGTGACAGATGTAAACCACCGTCTGTCGATTGATTAATTTGCCCCACGGGCTTGCTCACTGGGCGAATTGGCTGCGGTAGAGCTCGGCGTAGAAGCCGCCTGCCGCTAGCAGCTCGTCGTGCGTGCCGCGCTCGATAATCTCGCCGTCGCGCATGACCAGGATGCAATCGGCGTTGCGGATGGTGCTCAGGCGGTGCGCCACGACAAAGCTTGTGCGACCTGCCATGAGCTCGTCGAATGCCGCCTGAACCTGCAGCTCGGTGCGGGTATCGATGCTCGACGTCGCCTCGTCCAGCAGCAAGATCGCCGGGTCGGTGAGCATGACGCGAGCGATGCACAGCAGCTGTTTTTGGCCCTGGCTAAACGTGCCGCCGTCCTCGCCGATCACCGTATCGTAGCCTTTCGGCAGCTGCACGATAAACTTGTGCGCATGCGCGCGCTTGGCAGCCTCGATGATCTGCTCGCGCGTGGCGTCGGGACAACCGTACGCGATGTTATCCGCCACCGTGCCCTCGAACAGCCAAGTGTCCTGCAGCACCATGCCAAAGGAACGGCGCAGGCTCGAGCGCGTGTAGTCGCGCGACGAGCGACCGTCCACCAAGATGCGCCCGGCATCGATATCGTAGAATCGCAGCAGCAAATTGATGAGCGTTGTCTTGCCGCAGCCCGTGGGGCCAACGAGGGCAAAGCGCATGCCGGGCTTGGCCTCGATGCAGATATCCTGCAGCAGCTTGCGGTTGGGCACATAGCTAAAGTCCACATGCTCAAAGGTCACCTCACCCTGCGGGGCGGCAAGTTCCACGGCATCCGCCGCATCGGGCTCCTGCTCGCGGGCATCGAGCAGCGCGAACATGCGGCGCGCCGAGGCGTACGCGGTCTGGATCTGCGTAATGACGTTGGTGACCTCGTTGAACGGCTTGGTGTACTGGTTGGCATAGGACAGGAAAATCTGCACGCCGCCCACCGTAAGCGCCGCGGGCACGCCCGTGATCACGCCCACGCAGCCGATCACAGCGACCACGGCATAGATGATGTTATTGATAAAGCGCGTGCCGGGGTTGGAGAGCGAACCCATAAACTGCGCGCGCTCGCCCGCGGTGTAGAGCTCAGCGTTGAGGGCATCGAAGCGCTGCTGGGCGTTGGGACCATAGGCAAAGGCGTCGACAAGCTTTTGCTCGCCTACGTACTCCTCGATATGACCACCGAGCTGCCCTTGAATACGCTGCTGTGCCGTAAAGCTTTTGTTGGAGAGCTTGGCAATAGCACCGGCTGCAAAAATGGAAAGCGGCGTGACGAGCACCACCACGAGCGTCATGGTCAGGTTAATGGAGAGCATAAACGCAAGCGTGCCAACGATGGTGATGATGCCGGTAAAGAGCTGCGTAAAGCCCTGCAACAGACCGTCGCCCACCTGGTCGACGTCGTTGACCACGCGGCTCATGAGATCGCCGTGGGCATGGCCGTCGATAAAGCTGAGTGGCATGCGGCTGAGCTTGTCGCTCGCCTCCACGCGCATGTCGCGCACCGTCTCGTAGGACAGACGGTTGACGCAGTGGCCCTGCAGCCACTGGAAGGCCGCCGCGCCCACCACGACAATCGCGAGCTTGGTAACGAGCGGCAACAGCTCGTCAAAGTCCACCTGCCCGGCGGCAACGATCAGGTCGATGCCATCGCCGATGAGGATGGGCGTATAGAGTTGCAAGATCACCGAGATGGCGGCGCTCACAAACGACGCCGCAAACGAAATGCGATGCGGACGGACGTAGCCCAGCAGGCGGCGAGTCACCGCGCCCACGGGGTAGCGCTCGGGGTCGCCGGGCTGACGCGGGCCGTCACCCAAGTCGTTGAGGCTATCGTTGCCGGACACGTTAGCCGTCATCGTGGCGACCGAACCGGAAGAAGTATACGGATTCATTTAGCAGCCCTCCTTTGCGCAAGTGGATGCCGGGCCAGCCGGGGCGGATGCGGGACTTGAAACGGACGCGGGCACCGCACTCCCCTGCTGGCCCTCGAGCTCCTCGCGACGAAGTTGCGACTGGCAAATCTCGCGATAGAGCTGGCAGCTTGCGTACAGCTCGTCATGCGTACCCAGGCCCGCGACCGAGCCGTGGTCGAGCACGCAGATCATGTCGGCATCGCGCACGGTCGAGACGCGCTGGCTCACGATCACCGTGGTCAGCGGGAGCCCGCCCGCGGCGGCACCGTGTACGCTGCGCTCGCGGATGGCGTGGCGAAGCGCCGCATCGGTCTTAAAGTCGAGCGCCGAGGCGGAGTCATCCATGATCAGAATCTGCGGCGAGCCCACCAGGGCGCGCGCGATGGTCAGGCGCTGGCGCTGACCGCCGCTAAAGTTCTTGCCGCCCGCCTCAACCGGAGCGTCGAGCCCCTGCGGCTTGTTGCGCACGAACTCGCTGGCCTGCGCTATATCGAGCGCCGCCCACAGCTCCTCATCGGTTGCCGACTCGTCGCGCCAGGTCAGGTTGCTGCGGATCGTGCCGCTCACGAGCGACGCGCGCTGCGGGACGGTCGCGACCACGTGGCGCAGTTGGTCGAGCGGCCAAGCGCGCACGTCGGAGCCCATCACGCTCACACTGCCGGTGCCCGCATCGTACAGGCGCGGAATGAGCGAGACGAGCGTGGACTTACCGCTGCCCGTACCGCCGATAATGCCGAGCGTCTTGCCCAGCGGCAGCTCCAGCGTCACATCGTTGACGGCGTTGGCGGCGCCCGCGCCAAAGGAGAAGCTCGCATGGCTCAAGCTCAGCGCGGGGACCAGGGCGGCATTGCCCGTCGCGCCCGGCTTGGGCAGTGCGACCGGCTCGTTGTCCTCGTCGGTGATGCTCGGCACGCAATTGAGCACCTCGTTGATACGCGACGCGCTGGCGCTCGCCTTGGTAAAGACCACGACCAGGTTGGCAACGTACACGATGGAGGTCAGGGTCTGCGTCATGTAGTTCACAAACGCCATAACCTGGCCCTGCGTAAGCTCGCCCACGTTGACCTGGATGCCGCCCACCCACAGGATGGCGCACACGCCCAGGTTCATCACAAGAAACGTGACGGGGTTGAGCACCGACGAGAGCTTGCCCACCGCGATGGCAGTATTGGCCTGGTCATCGGCGGCTTGGGCAAAACGCTCACGCTCGTGATCTTCGCGTACAAAGGCGCGAACCACGCGGGCGCCCGAAAGGCCCTCGCGGCAAATGAGCGCGATGCGGTCGAGCTTTGCCTGCAGCTGCTTGTAGTACGGAATGCAGCGCGCCATGACAAACCAGAACACCAGGCCGATGGCGGGCGTGCAAATCAAAAAGATCATGCCGAGCTTAAGGTCGATGGCAAGGGCCGCGCACATGGATCCCACTGCTAGGAAGGGCCAACGGATGAGCATACGCACACCGAGCGCCACAGCGAGCTGCACCTGGTTGACATCGTTGGTAATGCGCGTGATGAGCGACGGCGTGCCAAAGCGATCGAGCTCGGCATAGCTCAGCTTATTGATGTGCTCGTAGAGCGCGCCGCGAATGTCGGTGCCCATGCCCTGCGAGGTCAGCGCCGCCATCTTTTGGCAGACGAGCGTAAACGAGATACCGATCACAGCCATGGCGGCAAGCACCACGCCGTAACGGACAACGGCGTTCACATCGTGCGCGCCGATGCCGCAATCGATCATCTGGGCAATCACCAGCGGCGTAAGCAGGTCAAAGATCACTTCGATCAACTTGCACGCAGGTCCAATCACCATATACCGGCGAAACTTACCACCAAAACGCCTGAGCAACTCAATCATGTATAGGCGCTCCCTATCATCATCTCTATTCAATCTGATTCATGATAGTACGGAGAGCCCTGGAGATGCGTAAGCAACTCGTTACAGATGTTAAGGCGAAGTGAGCACGAAGGCTACCAGCGCCCAAGGCATGTATCCGCCGCTGTTTTGGCAAAGCCAGCGAGCAACACAAAGCAAGGGATTAAGTTATCCGATAAACGCGACTTTACGGGTGATTTTTGGACGACGGGGCCCGGCCGGCGACGAGGTATTTGGTAGTCGAGCGATCCCGCAGGCGCAGCCGAGGACCAGCGAGACACCAAATACCTCGTCGCCGGCCGGGCCATGTCGCGGCACCAAAAAGCGCCCGTGCGCTCGATGGATCCGGATGCCCGACAGAGGCTCCTTATGGCTGCTTCCTTCCGGACCTGACCAGATTCGGAACATGTCGTCATCCGAACCCATCGAACGCGCTAGGCGCTCGATATATCTTACCCGCTCCCGCCCGATGGGGCAAGGTAGCTAATTTGGGACGGGGCTAATTTGACTACTTTTGAGTTGCGGTGGAATAGTTCCTGTTTTGCGGCTCAAGGCCAAAAACAGGAACTATTCCACCGCAAGTTATTGGGGGATGGGTTTTAGAGGCGGGCGAGGTCGTAGGCTTGAGCGGCTGCTTCACCGGCGCAGATGAGGTTGGTTGTGGCTTCTTGCACACCGAGTGCCTGGTCGAGGGGCATGGGCTTGCGGCAGATCGGCAACACTAGATCGACACCTCGCTCATACACTACATCCAAGTTATCCGTGCGACCGCCCACGACGGCAACAACCGGCTTGCCATAGCGTTTCGCACGACGGGCCACGCCCACCGGCGTCTTGCCGGCAGCGGATTGCTCGTCCATATTGCCCTCGCCCGTTATGACCAGGTCGACATCGCGTACGCGCTCGTCAAACCCAACGAGGTCGAGCACCGTCTCAACGCCCGAGCATAGCTCCGCACCGAGCGCCAGCAGCGCGGCACCCAGGCCGCCGGCGGCACCGGCACCGGGCACGCCGAGCACTGAGCCAAATGTCCGTGCGCCCTCGGGTGTGCGCAACAACCCCTGAGCCCGTGCCTCGGCAATTGCCGCATCGAGCAGGCGACCGTAGCCGACCATCCAGCTGTCGCACCTGCGCAGCACCTCAGCGTCGTCCGCCGGCAGGCCCTTTTGTCCGCCGAACACCGCAAGCGCGCCGCGACGCCCCACGAGCGGATTCTCGACATCGGAAAGCACCACGACGCGCGCACCATTCAGCGCCCGAAGCGCTGGTGCCAAATCGATACTCGCCACGTGTTCAAGGCCTGCGAGACCGGGGGCGATATTGCAGCCACGCTTATCGACAACGTGCGCGCCCAGCGCCTGCAGCATGCCGGCGCCACCGTCGTTGGTGGCACTACCGCCCAGTCCTATATATAGAGTCCTCGCCCCCGCGCGAACCGCACGAAGCATCAGCTCGCCCACGCCATAGGTCGTAGCGGTCAACGCCGCCGGCTCTGTGCAAGGCGAATACCCAATACCCGCCGCCTCGGCCATCTCAATAACAGCAGATTCGCGCTCGACATCAACCAGCATCCGGGCAGACGCGCGCTTGCCCAAGGGACCTACCACCTCGCAGGCCACAGTCTCACCGCCGCACGCGGCAACGGCATCGAGCGTCCCCTCGCCACCATCCGCCAGCGGCAGCGCGCTTACCTGGGCATCGGGCCACACGCGGCGCACGCCCTCGGCAACCGCCGCCTCCGCCTGCGCACTCGACACGCTGCCCTTAAAGGAGTCGATCGCCAGCAGCACACGGCGGGGCCGGCGGCACGCAGGACCAAAGTCAACTGCCGCGCCAGCATCCTCACCGGCGCCTGCAAGCGCTGCGGCGTGAGCGGCGTGCGCTTCAAGATCGGCCCCACAACCGCAGCCAGCACCATCGGTGCCACGCAGTCCACTAAAATAGCTGCTCAACACCTCACGACACTCGTCTGCCAGCACGCCAGCCGTCACGTTAAACCGATGATTCAGGCGCGAGTCGGCATTCAAATCGTATAGGGATCCCAACGCGCCTGCCTTAGCATCGGCCGCGCCGTACACGCAGCGCCCCACGCGCGCGTTAACCATAAGCCCCGCGCACATGCAGCAAGGCTCGAGCGTTACGTAGGCCGTGCAATCGGAAAGGCGCCAGCGACCGAGCGACTGCGCGGCGGCGCATAGGGCCGCAAACTCGGCATGCGCCGAAGGGTCCTGGTCGAGCTCGCGGCGATTGTGAGCCCTCGCAACAATCTCACCCGCGCGCACCACCACGGCACCAATCGGTACCTCGCCCACCGCAGCGGCGGCTCGCGCCTCCGCCAGCGCCTCGCGCATGAACTTCTCGTCGATTTCGGTGATCGTCATCGTTCGCCTTCCCTGTTGCAAATCCAAAACGATGCTATCATTACGACTCACGGAGAGATGGCAGAGCGGTTGAATGCGGCGGTCTTGAAAACCGTTGAGCGCGAGAGCGTTCCGGGGGTTCGAATCCCCCTCTCTCCGCCACTTTTAGTGATGCACCGGCGTCATGGTCCGCTCGAACAGCGCATCGACCACGTCGGCGATTTCGGATCGGCGCTCTAGTACGTGGCCCGATTCCCACCACATGGTAAAGAGCCGAATAATGCCGCCGGCGACAAACTCAGACGTCGTCTCGAGCGATACGGGCGCAAGCGCGTCCTCGTCAAGCGCACTCATCACACGATCGCGGATAGAGCGGGCAATGCGATCGCAAATCATGCTGGTCAGCATGCCCGACATACTGCTCGCCAAAATGTTATCCATGAGCTGCTCATGCGCCAGAATCAGATCCATGGCATCGGCGAACACTTCGTGGCGAAGCGCGCGCACGTCCTCGGCGCCCTCCGCGCCATCCGCATCGGCCCGCTTTTGCGGCAGGCCCGACATGAGTTCATCGATATAGAAGGCAAAGTAATCGTTTTTGTCGCGGAAGTGCTTGTAGAACGTCGTCCGACGAATCATAGCGCGGTCGCACAGCATGGCAACCGTCACGTCCTCAAACCGATGCTCTTCGAGCAGCTCAGTAAAGGCCTCGAACAGGGCCCGATAGGTTTTCTTGATGCGAAGGTCCATACGTATCGCCCTCCTCAAGGAAAAGACATCGCTCACTAATCTGTCGCATATCTTACACCTGTATCGCCCGCCCCCTGGCGAATGGCCTCACCTTGGTGGAAACATAACGCTTACCGGAAAGTTCGGTATCGCCAAAGGTTGCGGGTATACTAGTAGCGTTACACCAACGGCAGCTGGCGCATGCCGCCGCGGCCATTCGAAACGGAGACACCATGATTCCCATCATCATCGGCATCGTTGTTGTCGTTGTGATTGTCTGCGCCATCGCCGGCATCTACAACAACATGGTCACCAAGCGCAATCGCATTGATAACGCCTGGCAGAACATCGACACGCAGCTGCAGCGCCGCAACGACTTGATCCCTAACCTGGTCGAGACCGTCAAGGGCTACGCCAAACACGAGCAGGACACGCTCGCCGCCGTGATCAGCGCGCGTAACACCGCCGTCAAGGCCACCACGCCCGAGGCCAAGATGGAAGCCGATAACGTGCTGACCGGTGCGCTGCGCCAGCTCTTCGCCGTAGCCGAGGCCTATCCCGACCTTAAGGCAAACACCAACTTTACGCAGCTGCAGGCGTCGCTCGAGGATACCGAGAACAAGATTAGCTACGCACGCCAGAGCTACAACGACTGCGTGCTCAGCTACAACAATGCCATCCAGACGTTCCCGGCCGTTATCTTTGCCGGCATCTTCCAGTTTAAGGAGCGCCAGGGCTTCGAGGCCGCCGAGGCCGCCCGCCAAGCTCCAACCGTCAAGTTCTAACAGATCCGCAGCGTATCTTTAATCGGGTATATGCATAAACCGCCCCGTCGAATGCATACTTCGACGGGGCGGTTTCCTTTGTCGCAAAGGTCCCCCTCAAGGCGCCGTGCATTTTTGGGAGTATTCAGCATGCCCGACAGCTTCGGGCGCCACGATAAATGCCAAAGACCGCGAATATCCCTGCAAATCAAACGCTGTCAGCCTATAACCCCGCCCATCATTCGTGGAAAACGTCGAGAAATCCCGATTTTTCGCCCGAAGTCGGTATGCAAGGGCCTTCGATTGCAGAATACTCGCAAAAATGCACGTCGCCACCACCCCCACATGGCGCGAACCAAAACAAAAGCGCGGCCTAAAAGGCCGCGCACCATCTTTAATTCAGATCTATGTTGCCCGTAACGCAGCGCCGAGATAACGCAGGCTCGAGGGCGACCCTCCTTTCCGGCGCACTCCGCAGGACGAAAGAACCTCCGCCGCACGAAGTGCGCAGCGGAGGTTCTTTCATGTCCGAGGACGCGCCGGAAAGGAGGGTCGCCCTCGGGCCGGACAGCTAAGGCAGCTTACGCGACGGTGTAAACCCAGTTGTGCTTATCCTCAACAGCACCAGACTGGATGCCCGTCAGGGTCTCGCGGAGCTTCTTCATCACGGGGCCGATCTCGGTGTAGCCAGCCGGGAAGGTCACGGTCTCATCGGCACCGTAAACCTTGTTGTCGATCTCGCCCACCGGGGAGATAACGGCAGCGGTGCCGCACAGGCCGCACTCAACAAAAGTGCCGGCCTTGACCTCGGCCCACTCAACGGGGCGCTGGTCAACGGTCATGCCCAGGTCCTGAGCAACCTGAACGAGCGAACGACGGGTGATGGAGGGCAGGATGGAGTCGGTGTGCGACTGCGGAACGACGAGCGTGCCGTCCTCCTTCACAAACAGGACGTTGGCGCCACCGGTCTCCTCGACATAGGTACGGGACTCGGAGTCGAGATACAGGTTCTCGGCATAGCCCTCGCGGTGAGCCTCCATCGTGGGCTTGAGGGACATGGCGTAGTTGAGGCCGGCCTTGATGTTGCCGGTGCCGTGCGGTGCGGCGCGGTCGTACTCGGAAACGCGCAGCTTGACGGGCTTAAGGCCGCCCTTAAAGTACGGACCGACCGGGGTCACGAGAATGCGGAACGTGTACTCAGGAGCGGGAGCCACGCCGATCACGTCACCGGAGCCGATCATAAACGGACGCACGTACAGGGTTGCACCGGAGCCGAAAGGCGGAACCCAGGCGGCGTTGGCAGAAACGACCTGCTTGACGGCCTCAACAAACTTGTCCTTGGGGAACGGGGGCATCTCGAGGCGCTGGGCAGAGTTGTACATACGCTCGGCGTTCATGTCGGGACGGAAGCAGACGATGCTGCCGTCCTCGGCGGTGTAGGCCTTCAGGCCCTCAAAGACCTCCTGGCAGTAGTGGAAGATGCCACCGCACTCGGAGACATGCAGGGTGTGGTCGGTGGTCAGGCCGCCCTCGTCCCACTCGCCGTCCTTCCAATGGGCCTCGTAGCTATAATCGGTCTTCATGTAGCCAAAGCCGAGGCTACCCCAATCGATATCCTTCTTCTCGACAGCCATATGTCGCTCCTTACATACACAGTTGCATACTCGCGAACCCGCACGCAAGGACCGAGGCCGACCGCGTCGCAACGTCGCACGCCCGGAGCGTAGTGCCGGACGGGACACGCGAACGGCATCAAAGCCGATGGCACGTCGATTCGCATGCACGAGATTGTACTCCGCACACGCGTCGGATAAAACGTTTTTCTTTAACTAACTAAAGTATTTTCATTTGACCGAAGCATAAAGGCCCGCCACCGTAATCGGTGACGGGCCTCAACGGCACGGTTTGCGCGCTGGTTCGAGCTACGCGTTCTATTTGCCCAGCTTTGCCTTAACCAGGCCGACCACGGTCGGGATAATCGACACGGCGACGATGCCGATAATCAGCAGCTCAAAGTGCTCCTGCACAAAGGGGATGCCGCCAAAGAAGTAGCCCAGCAGCGTAAAGACCGTCGACCAGGTAATGCCACCCAGCACGTTAAAGATGACAAAGTTGCGCCAGTGCATGCCGCCCATGCCGGCGATAAAGGGCACAAAGGTGCGAATAAACGGGAAGAAACGACCCAGGAAGATGGCCAGGTGACCCCACTTGTCCAAGAAATCCTCGGACTTTTTGATGCGCTCGGGCGTCATGGCCTTGACCTTGCCCGAAGCGATGATCTTTTTGCCAAAGAAGTGACCGATCATAAAGTTACACTGATCGCCCAGGATGGCTGCGGCCCATGCGGTGGCCAGAAGCGCCACGATGTTAAAGCCACCGTTGTGGGCAAAGAAGCCCGAGGCAAACAGCAGCGAATCGCCGGGAAGGAACGGGAAGAACACCACGCCCGTCTCGATAAAGATAATCAGGAACACGCAGCCGTAGGCCATAAGCGGGCCGGCGGCGATCCAGCTGGCGATCGCAGTGCGCGGATCCTTAAGCAGCTCGGCAATGAAATTGATGAAACCCATGAAGTAAAACCTCTCAGTTGTGGGCGCGGATACGTCCAAGTTGACCAGTATACGGTTGCGGCGCCCCCTCGTGCGCAACCCCACAAAAGCATGACTCCATTACCAGCAAGTTTGCATAACTGACACCTGTCACGCTAAGCATGAAAGATTGCTCTTCCTAATCCCTAGCGAATCGCTATACTTTATTGAATCGCATTGCCATGGCGCTAAGGGAGGGCGGCCGGTGAGCTTTATCAATACCATTCGCGAGGACATCAAGACCGTCCAAGCGCAGGACCCCGCCGCGCAAAACGGTCTGGTCATTTTCCTTTCGTACCCCGGTCTTCACGCCAAGTGGAATCATGTGCCCGAGCACTGGCTGTGGGAACACGGCCATCGATCGCTCGCCCGTGTGCTCTCGCAGCTCACCCGCCACATCACCGGCGTCGAGATTCATCCCGCTGCGCAGATTGGCAAGCACTTCTTTATCGACCACGCCATGGGCGTCGTCATCGGCGAAACCACCATCGTGGGCGACAACTGCGTGCTCTACCAGGGCGTCACGCTCGGCGGTACCGGCAACGAGACCGGCAAGCGCCACCCAACGCTCGGCAACAATGTCACCGTGGGCACGGGCGCCAAGGTGCTCGGCAACATCCGCATCGGCAACAACGTCAAGATCGGTGGCAACTCGGTCGTCGTCAAGGACGTGCCCGACAACTGCACCGTCGTGGGCGTGCCAGGCCGCATCATCAAGCGCAACGGCTGCCGCGTGTTCGAGGAGAGCTTCGACGCCAAGCAGCATCGCGAGTACATGCCCGACGACGCCGCCGAGCAGTCCGCGCTCAACCGCCAGGGCATCACCGAAAACGCCCGTCGCGTCAAGGAACTCGAGCGAGAGGTGGCCGAGCTCAAAGCCCTCGTCGCCAAGCTCGTGGACGAGCGTTAGGGCCGCGGGCAACCGCTACAGCATGAACGCCAACACAAAAGGCGCGCCAGGGAATCCGCCCCCGGCGCGCCTTCTTTTCGATGCGACATGCGGGACTGCCCCTTTGTCACCTTATGCGAACTGGCTTAGGTAGAGGTCGGCGTAAGCGCCCTCGGCAGCCAGCAGCTCCTTGTGCGTACCCTGCTCGATGATATTGCCGTGATCCATGACCAGGATAAGGTCGGCATCGACGATCGTCGACAGACGGTGCGCGATCACAAAGCTCGTGCGCCCGCGCATGAGCGCGTCCATGGCGCGGCCGATGGCGAGCTCGGTGCGCGTGTCCACGCTCGACGTCGCCTCGTCCAAGATGAGGATCGCCGGGTTGTTGAGCAGCACGCGCGCGATGGTCAGCAGCTGACGCTGGCCCTGGCTGATGCTCTCGGCATCGTTAGCCACCCGTGTGTCGTAGCCCTGCGGCATAGTGCGCACAAAGAAGTCGACCTGAGCGGCACGTGCGGCCGCGACAATCTCCTCGCGCGTCGCCTCGGGACAGCCATAGGCGATGTTCTCGGCAATGGTGCCATCGAACAGCCAGGCGTCCTGCAACACCATGCCAAACTGCTGGCGCAGCTCGCCGCGGTCCATGCGGCTCGTGTCCACACCGTCGAGGGTAATGCGGCCGCCGTCGATCTCGTAGAAGCGCATGAGCAAATTGATGAGTGTGGTCTTACCCGCACCCGTGGTTCCCACCACGGCGATCTTCTGACCCGGCTCGGCGGCAAACGACACGTCGCGCATGAGCGGCTTGTCGGGCGCATAGCCAAAGCGCACGTGCTCAAAAGCGACGCGACCCTCCACCTTGCCCGGCAGCTTGGCAGCCTCGCCCGGCTGCGGATCGGCCTCCATCTCGGGCTCATCGAGCAGGTCGAACACGCGCTCTGCGCTCGCCAGCGCGCTCTGCAGCGAGTTAAAGGTAAGCGACAACTGCGTCATGGGTTCGGACGCCTCGTAGATAAACTGGAAGAACGCCTGGAACACGCCGACGGTCATATGCCCGGCAACCAGCATGCTGCAGCCCACCAGCGCAATCACGATCTGCGCCAAACGGCCGACAAAGCGCACCGCAGGGCCGACGGCGTTAATCATAAAGTCGGCCTTGGTGCTCACGCGCGCCAGCTCCTTCGAAGCCTCGTGTACCTCGGCAGAGCTCTGGCGCTCGCGGTTAAACGCACGGATCACCAGACGGCCCGAGTAGCCTTCCTCGACCGCACTCGTAATCTTGGATACCCACTCCTGGCGCTCGCCCGTCACATCGTGCGTGCGGCGCGACACGACCTTCGTCACCAGCAGCGAAAGCGCCGTAAAGAACAAAAAGACGAGCGTGAGCGGCACGCTAAACACGAACATCACGCTCACGGCGCCCACTACGGTACCGATCGACACCAGCAGCTGCAGCAATCCGCGCTGCATACTCTCGGACATCTTGTCCAAGTCGTTGGTCGCGCGGCTGACGACCTCGCCGGGACGATGCGCGTCAAAGTAGGCAAGCGGCAGGCGGTTGAGCTTTTGTGCGATGCGGTTGCGTAGGCGCAGGTTGAGGCGCTCGGCAACGCTCGACATCAAAAAGCTCTGGAGTGCGTAGAACGAGGCGGCGGCGGTCCAGATCATAAAGTAGATGAAGATGGTCCTGCCGCAGTTCTCCCAGGTAATACTGAAGGTAGTGTTGTTGGCAAACGCCACCTTCATGTGCCCCCACAGCTCATCGATCACGCGGGCACTATATGCCGGCGCAGCGGTGTTAAAGATGGCATAGAACACAATGCTCGCGAACACGATATAGAAGCGCCAATGGTCGCCGGCGGCCTCGCTCCACAGGCGGCGCACCGTCGCCCAGGTGTCGCGGGGCGTCTCGTCCTCGTCCTCGTCGTCAACGTCGCGCATGCGCTCCGCCTCGGCGCGGGCACGCTCGTCCTCGGCGCGCTCGTTTTCCTCGTAGAGTGCCTGGCGGCGAGCCTCGCGCGCGGCTGCAGCCTTGGCAGCTTCATCCAGCTCGGGTGCTACGGCAGTCTGGTCGACCGTTTTATCGGCAGCGTCCGCAGCGGCGGCATCGACAACACCGCCCTGTTTCTCGAGCTCCTCGGTCATGCTACTCACCTCCCTTCATTTGCGATTCCGCGATGGCACGGTACACCTCGCAGGTTTCCATCAACTCGTCGTGCGTGCCCAAGCCCACGACCTCACCATCCTTGAGCACCACGATCTGGTCGGCATGCAGAATGGTCGAGATACGCTGTGCGATGATGAGCACCGCGGCATCGCGCGTCTCGTCCTGCAGCGCATGGCGCAGGGCCGCGTCGGTCTTAAAGTCCAGGGCCGAGAAACTGTCATCGAAGATATATAGATCGGCATGCTTCATGAGCGCACGGGCGATGGCCAGACGCTGGCGCTGGCCGCCCGAGAAGTTCGTACCGCCCTGCGCCACCGGGGTATCGAGCCCCTGCGGCTGATCGAGTACAAAGGTGCTCTGGGCAACCTGGAGCGCATGGAGCATGTCAGCCTCAGTCGCGTCTTCGTTGCCAAAGCGCAGATTGCTTGCCACGGTACCCGAGAACAGCCATGCCTTCTGCGGCACATAGGCGATACGCCCGCGGATGTCGTCTTGCGAAAGGTCGCGCAGATCGACGCCGTTCAGGCGAATGGCGCCCTTCGTGGCATCGTGGAAGCGAAGCAAGAGTTTGGCCACCGTTGACTTGCCCGAGCCCGTTGAGCCCACGATCGCGGTCGTCTGTCCACGGCGGCAGGCAAAACTCAGGTTGCACAGGGTGTCCTCGTCGGCATCGTCAAAACGGAACGACATGTGGTCGAACACGGCCACCACGTCGGCCCTATCTGCGGACTCAGGCGCCCCGTCGCCCAGCGTAGCCTTGCCGTCCACAATGCTCGGCTCGATTTCGAGCACCTGCTGCGCGCGGTTGAGACACGCCGCGGCGCGCGGGAGCGTCAGCACCACCATCTGCGCCATCATCACAAAGAACAGGATCAGGATCGCGTACTCCAGCACGGCCGAGATGCTGCCGATTTGCATGGCATGGACGCCCACGCGGTTGCCGCCCACCCACAGCACCGCCACCTCGGCGATGTTCATCAAAAAGAAGCTGGAGCTGTCGAGACCCACAAACAGGTGGTTGACCTTAATGGCATTGGCCGCGTAATCGCTAAACACCTCGTCCAGGCGCTGCTCCTCGTGGCGCTCCTTGTTAAATGCGCGGATGACGCGCACGCCCACGATGTTCTCGCGCAGCACCACGTTCATGCGGTCGATAAAGCTCTGCAGGCGCATAAAGATCGGCGCGGCGTTGGCAACGGTAAAGACCGCCGCCACCAGCACGATCGCAACGACCACGCCCAGCAGCGTGCCCATGGCAGGATCGATAAACCAGGCAAAGATAATGCCCGCCACGGCCAAGAACGGTACCGGCAGCACCAGCTGAATCGTCTGCAGGATCGCTTGCTGGATCACGTTGATGTCGTTGAGCGAGCGCGTGATCATCGAACCCGTGCCAAAGCGCTCAAAGTCGCTGGCGGACAGCTCGAGCGACTTATCGTAGACGGCGTTGCGGATGTCGCAGGCCACATTGGCCGCCAGACGGGCCGAAAGATAGCAGCCCAGCACCGCGCCGCCGCTGGCCATGCCGGTCGCGATGAGCATGTACAGACCGTTGCGCAAGATGTAATCGACGTCGCCCGTCGTGATGCCCGTGTTGACCATGTTCGCCAACATCGTGGGCACGAGCAGCGTACCGACGTTGTCGATTAGCAGCACCAGCAGCGTCACCGCGATCAGACCGCGGTACGGCCTCATAAACCTCATTAAGAGTCGCATGTCTCCCCCTCGCCCTTATCGTTAGCCTCGTTCTCGGCGGCAACTTGCCGTTTAAATGCCTCGCACTCTTCGTTAAGAACATGGGAAAACTTACCGACCAAGCGCATGATCTCGCGCTGTTCCCACGGCTCGAGCGCCTCGAATGCCTGCTGCTCGGCCTTTTGCGCCGGCAACGCGTAGTGCTTGGCAAACTGCACGCCTTCTTCGGTCAGTCGCACAACCTTGTTCTTACGACTGCCCTCGGCAAACTCCAACGTCGCGAGCCCTCGCGCCCTAAGCGTCTTGATCGCCGAATTGATGGTCTGTTTGCTGTAGAACCATTCACTCGTCAGCCGACTCACGGCAACGCTTCCACCCGCTGCACTCGTGTCGACGAGCATCCAGTAGGCGCAATCCGAAAGACCGCAGGTGCGCGCGAACTCCGAATAGATACGGACAAGCCCGTTGAGCATCCGGTCGAAATCGACCGGGCTAACTGTACTATTCATCTCTCCCGCCATTCGATAGTCCGAGTTTTGACTAATTAGGGTTTCAGGTTAGTCCGAGTTTTGACTATCGTCAAGGGCGGCCGTGCAAGACGTGCGACCCATAACAACATGTCGACAAAAAAGACCGCCGGCGCGGGGGCGGCGCCGGCGGTTGCAAGAAAATATCGATTGTTGGCTGTTACGCAGCGACGGCCTCGTAGACCGTGGCGCCCGAGAAGCTGTCGTGCAGGCTCTTGCCACAGATCCACGGCAGTTCGACGACCTCGCAGACCGTGTTGACCAGCTCGGAGCAGTCAGTAAAGTGGCCCTTATCGTTGAGGGCCTCGCAATCCTGAACACGCCAATAGCCATCGGTGTGCGTGATGTAGTACTCGTGATCATTGATCGACACGAAAGCGCGCGTCTTGGAACGCAGCAGCTTCAGAAATCCTTCGAAGTCGGTCTCGACGACATCTCCAGCCTGGAACATGATAGTTACCTCCTGGCCCGGCGCCACCATGGCGCGTTGATAAACGTTGGTGCTCCTTTAGTAAAACCTTTATCAGAGCTTATGCGCGCATCATTTAGGCAAGTGGTAAAAAACCGCAGGGTAGACGGGATAAAACGTTTAACCATCCCACCGGTTTGTCACATTCTGGCTGAAGTTTTATGCAAACCAACTTTTCCACTTGGTAGCTTGCGTTGTTTGGGGCCGACTACGCGATTACGGTTTTGGTTCGGCGGGTAAGAGCGAGGCATCGAAACCAACGTCAGGAGGACCCATGGAGACCATCGAAGCACTCATCCACCGCCGCAGCTGCCGCAAATACAGCGATCGCCCTGTCGAGGCCGAGAAGCTCGCACGCATTATCGAAGCCGGCCAGTACGCGCCGAGCGGCATGGGACGCCAGCCGGTCACGTTCGTCGCCGTCACCGACCCCGCAACCGTCGAGCGCCTCTCGCAGCTCAACGCCCAAGTTATGGGCAGAGAGGGAGATCCCTTCTACGGCGCCAAGACCGTTGTGGTGGTGCTGGTCGACCGCAGCGTGCCCACGCACCTGGAAGACGGCTCGCTCGCCATGGGCAACCTGCTCAACGCAGCCTATGCGCTGGGCGTTGATTCATGCTGGATTCATCGCGCCCACGAGGTTTTCGATTCGCCCGAGGGCCTGGAGCTGCTGGCCAGCTGGGGTCTGTCCGCCGACGGAAGCCTGCGCGGTGTTGGCAACTGCATCCTGGGCTATGCCGAGGGCACGCTTCCCGAGGCCAAGCCCCGCCGCGAAAACGTGGTGTATGTTCCGCCGTTCTAACGAACGGCGGACCCGCTGAAAGGCCCCGTCCCATATTTGCTGCCCCACTCGCAACTTATCTTGCCGATGGAGTTGTTGCCGTTTCGCTCGTCTGACTCGCATCGGCGTCGTCGCTTTGCCCGCCTTCGTCCTTTTGAGCATCGGCAATGGTGGCAGCAGCTGCGACCATACCGCGCTGGGGCGCCACACCCGTCTGGTCTTGTGCGCCTTCAACAAGCTCCGTGCCAGCATGCGCAAGTTCAGGCGATTTGAACATCGCGCCCAGACTCGCGCCGTCGCCGGCATATCCGAGCGCCGCGAGCGCGATGACGATTATCGCGGCAACGACCACGATCGGCACGTAACGATGCCAGCCTGCAGGATTGAGGCCGCTACGGCGGGCAGCACCGCGGCTAATGTAGCCAAGCGTTCCATCGTGCTTGAGCTTTGAGCCCACCACGCGCCTTCGTCCCCACAACGAGGACTCGGCCTGCATGGCCAAGCGAGCGCTTGCCGAAGGATAGCCATATTTTGTGCGCTTGAACGAGCCGTCGAACCCCGAGGCGCTTTTGCCCCACGTCCGCGAAGTCGTACGCCGGCCGACCGGCGCCGCACTTCGCTTTGTTCGGTTCGTTTTTGAAGTCTCCGCCATACTCCCCCGCACGCCGTAACACAATCGAAACAATGCTTCTTTGGACTGTATCACACGCGCCGCACGCGGTCACGGCGCCTCGCTCAGCGGTCGTTGTCCTTCAGCAGGCGCCATAAAGTCGTGCGGCTTATACCGAGCACCTCTGCCGCACGTGTCCTGTTGCCGTGAAGGTGCTGCAGAACCAACCGTGCGACATCGCGCTCGGTATCGGCCAGGGGACGCAAGATGTACAAATCGCTTTCGAGCGCCGGGGCGCCAAAGGTCGCGGTCTTGATAACGTCCTCCTGGGCAAGCACCTCTTTCGCCACGGCACGCTCCACCGTTCCAGCCCCCACTAATATATAGAGTCGTTCAGAGACTTCACGCAGCTGCAGGTAATTGCGGGGCCAACGGTACGCATCGAGCGTCTCTGCCGCGGCGGCGGACAACATGGGGGCACCCGTCTTAAACATATCTGCCAGATACCCCAGATAGCGCGCAACCTTTTCCGACGCGCCGCCCTGCTCGGCAATCGCCGGCGCCACACTCACGGCACAGGCCAGACGCTCGGTTACAAAAGCAGCCTGATCGCTTTCGCCGCCGCCCGGCATATCGTTTGCCGTCAACACCACATGGCAACGAGTTGCGAGCGCCGTGTCGATCATTGCGGACACGAGCTCGCGCAGACGTTGGGGGCCAACAGCATGCCAGCCGCCCATACAAAGTGTCAGCCCCGTTTGGAATAGCGGCGATTCGGAACTTTTGAGCAGATGGCGCCAGCCGCGATCCGTAAGCTCATCGAGCGCAACGGACACAAAGGGCTGATCGGCATAGGGTCCATCCAGGTACAGGCGTCTTGCAATCTGATCCTGTCCCGCGCCCAGCTCGCCCTCGAGCATAAGGGGCACCCCACGCGCATAGCTCTCCCGTACGGGGACAGCGACCGCCGCCGCGTCTTCGACGATGCCGTACGTGCTCGACGCGTAGCGAGCCTCGACTTCGTCGGCATTGAGCCACTCGATGCCCGCATGCGTCGCAGCGGCGCGCACCTCATGCGCCACGACCACCCAAAGCGCTCCGCGCTCCTTGGCCGTCGGGCGCACCGTCAAGCTCAACCGCACGCCCTCGTGGCCCATCACCAGGCGCGCCCCATCGCCCACGCGAGCGAGACGCTCGGAAACAAAAGCAGCGATATCCTGCTCGAGCGCCGCGTCACTCATAGTCGAGATCACAACGCCACCGCGCTCGTCGATTGCCAGCGCCGATGCTCCGGCTGCGGACAATGCCTCAATCAGAATCTGCAGCTTGGCATCGCTATCCATGATTTGTCCCTGTCCGCGGCGACGTGCAACCGCCGACGGTCGCACGACCGAGTGTTTCAAAATTGAACGATATTACTCACCAAACACTATAGGGCAAAAGTCGCCGTCCTGCGAGTATATGAATTGCCCCGCATCGCCATCCTGGCGGGGCGATAAGAGCTCTTCGGGACCTATCAACCTGCGGACAAGCCATACCCGCAAGAGCTCCTATCGCTCCACCGTGAGAATGCGCTCGCCAGCACGCAACACGCAAATCAGCTACTTCTCTACCAGATTCCCAGCACGTGCTGCATTCCCAAACTCATGCATGCAATGCCAATCCAGCAGCAAAAGCCCAATGCGATAGGTTTGCCGCCCTTTTTGACCAGCTCGACGATATCGGTATTAAAGCCAATAGCCGCCATGGCCATCACAATAAAGAACTTCGACAGCTCCTTGATGGGCGCCGTAATAGATGCAGGAAGCTGAAGCACCGTGGTGATCACGCTCGCCAGCACAAAGAACAACACAAACATGGGAAACGCACGTTTAAGCGAGAACGTGCTTTTGGCGTCGCCGCCGGCCTTGCGCGCCAGATGCATCTGCCAGCATGCGAGAGCCAATGTAATGGGAATAATGGCCAGCGTCCTGGTGAGCTTAACCACTGTGGCGCTTTCGAGCACATTGGCGCCGGGATGCATGCTGTCCCAGGCACTCGCCGCAGCCGTTACGGACGAGGTGTCGTTGATGGCGGTGCCGGCAAACAGGCCAAAGCCCTCGTTGGTCAGCCCGAGCATGCCGCCGAGCGTCGGAAACACGAGCGCCGCGATAACGTTAAACAGGAAGATGACCGAAATGGCTTGGGCAATCTCGCGATCATCAGCATCGATAACGGGCGCGGTCGCAGCGATGGCCGAACCGCCGCAAATCGACGAGCCCACACCCACAAGCGTCGCGATCTTGCCCGGCACGTTCATAACGCGGCAGAGCACAAAGGCGATGACAAGCGAGGTCGAGATCGTCGCCACGATAATCGGCAGCGACTGGGCGCCCTTGGACAGAATCTGCGAGAGGTTCATGCCAAAGCCAAGCAGGATAACCGCGTACTGCAAGACTTTTTTAGACGTATAGGTGACACCGGCGGCGAGCTGTTCGCGGCGATTCTTGGGAAAGACAAGCGCCAGAACCATGCCAAAGAGGATGGCAAATACCGGCCCACCGACCACCTCAATCTGTTTGCCAAACAACGTCGCGGGGATGGCGATGATGAGGCAGAACAAGACGCCCTTCCAGCGCTCGCGTACGATATTTGCCAGTTGCATATGGGATTCCTTCTTTCTATTTCACGTTTGCGACGGCTTATGATACGGCAACATTGGGCACAGCCCTGCGCAAATACAGACTAAGATGCCGCAATAGTTCTTGGGCAACAGCCGAATTACCCGCCGCGGAGAGCTGATTCGCGGCATAATTAACAGCTGATATATGAGTGTGATAGAACGGTTGTGAGGCACTATGGAAGAATCGATGCACGTCGGCGAGCAGGAAACGAGCCTACAGGACCAGTCCTACCACACCATTCGACGCAAAATCGTCTACCTGGACTACAAGCCGGGCGAAAAGCTAGGCGTCAAGCAGCTTTGCGACGACCTGGATATGGGGCGCACCCCTGTGCGCGAGGCACTGGTGCGTCTGGCGCAAGAGGGCCTGGTGCGCACCGTGCCCCAAAGCGGCACCTATGTCTCGCCCATCAACCTCACCTTTGCCGAGAGCGCCTGCTACATTCGCGAACACCTGGAAAAACAGGTAATTGTGGAGTGCTGCGCCCGTGCCACCTCGGCAGGCATCGAGCAGCTCGACCGAGCCATCGCGCTGCAGGAAAAGGCCATGGCCGAAGAGGATCGCATCGGATTCTTTTTAAGCGACAACCTCATGCACCGCATGATCTTTAGCATCGCGTGCCGCAGCACCGTGTGGTCGTGGCTCGAGGCGACCAATGCCGACCTGGAGCGCTTCCGCTGGCTGCGCGCCGCCACGCAGAGGCTCGACAATCAGGAGATTGTTAACGAGCACAAGCAAATCCGCCGAGCCATCGCCGGCCGCGACCCCATCGAGGCGAGCTTTTTGGTCAGCAAGCACCTGCATATGATGTTCCGCAACCAGACCGAGGTCCTGGACCAATATCCCAAGTACTTCGAGACCAGCAAGCTCCGCTAACCTGCCAAAAAGGGACAGGTTTATTTCGGCAGGTTTTATCTGGGCAAATGCAACAAGGCCCGACTCCGCCACAACGGAGCCGGGCCTTGTTGTTGGCGCGTTTCGACAACAGAGCACTCGATGTCAGTCGTCAACAGTGAGCGAGCCGCATTTGCGCCAAGGTGACGTGAAATGAGAGGGCGCTGACCTTCTGGTCGCGCCCTCGAAATTGAACGTCAGATTGGCGTGAATGCGGCTCGCGCAGCGTCGACCGGTCCGCCGTTCGGCAGAACGGCGGAACAACAATTACTCGACAGTAACGCTTTTCGCCAGGTTACGAGGCTGGTCGACGTCGCAACCGCGCAGGATGGCCACCTCGCGGGCGAGCAGCTGCAGCGGAACGCTCGCCGTGATGGGACTGAACACGTCGCGGACGGCCGGCACGCGAATGATGCAATCGGCAATCTTGTTGATCTCCTCATCGCCCTCGGTGGCAACGACGATAACCTTGGCGCCACGCGCCTTGCACTCCATGAGGTTCGACACGGTCTTGTCATAGGTGGCGCTCTTGGTGGCCACGGCGATGACAGGGAAGCCCGGGTCGATCAAGGCAATGGGGCCGTGCTTCATCTCGCCGGCGGCGTAGGCCTCGGCGTGCAGGTAGCTGACCTCTTTGAGCTTGAGCGCGCCCTCGTAGGAGATAGCGGCACCCATGCCACGGCCCACGAACAGCGCCGACTGCGCGTCCTTGCACAGCAGGGCGGCCTCATGCACGGACTCGGTCTGGGTATCCAAAATCCACTGGATCTGCTCGGCCGTATCGGAAAGCTCGCGGAACAGCATACGCGCCTGCTTGGTGGTCAAGCGGTACTTGACCTGCGCCAACAGCAGAGCCAAAAGCGTCAGGCTCACGACCTGGCCGATAAAGCTCTTGGTCGAGGCGACCGCGATCTCCTTGTTGGCCTTGGTGTAGATAACGCCGTCGCTCTCACGCGCCACCGGGCTGCCCACCACGTTGGTGATGCCGAAGACCTTGGCGCCCTTGATGCGCGCGTCACGAATGGCGGCAAGGGTATCGGCCGTCTCGCCCGACTGGGACACGGCAACGACAAGCGTCGTCGGCGTAATGATGGGATTGCGATAGCGGAACTCGCTGGCCGCCTCAACCTCAGTAGGGATGCGAGCCCAGCCCTCGATAAGGTTCTTGGCAATGAGACCGGCATGGTAGCTGGTGCCGCAAGCGATCACGTAGACGCGGTCGATATCGTTGAGTTCCTCGAGCGAAAGGCCCAGCTCATCGATATCAAGCTCACCGGCGGGGGTCATGCGGCCCACCAGGGTATCGCGCACGACGCGCGGCTGCTCGTGAATCTCCTTGAGCATAAAGTCGGGGTAGCCGCCCTTTTCGGCCATGTCCAGATCCCAGTCGATATGGGTAACCTTAGGCTCAATCACATTGCCGGCCTCGTCGGTATACTCGACGCCTGCGGGCGTGAGCTTGGCAAACTGGCCGTCCTCGAGCACCACGACGTCGCGGGTTGCGTCGATGAGCGCGATGACATCGGAAGCAACATAAGAGCCGGTTTCGCCCGCGCCGACTACGATCGGGGAATCCTTGCGGGCCACGGCGATCACGCCGGGCTCGTCGGCGCACACGGCGGCCAAGCCATAGGCGCCCACCACGTGGGTGCAGGCCTCGCGCACGGAAGCCATCAGGTCGTGCGTCTCGGCATAGGCCTCTTCGATCAGATGCGCGAAGACCTCGGTATCGGTCTCGCTCTTAAAGTGATGGCCGCGGCCCTCCAGCTCTTCGCGCAGCTCGGCGAAGTTCTCGATGATGCCGTTGTGGACGATGGCGATACGGCCATCGCAGCTGGTGTGGGGATGGGCGTTAACGACGGAAGGCTTGCCGTGGGTAGCCCAGCGGGTGTGACCGATGCCGCAGGTAGCGTCGCTGTCGATGTTGGAAAGCTCGCTCTCCAGGCCCGCGACCTTGCCCACGCGACGGATGACGTCGAGGTGCGCCGCGGCGCCCTCGCCCACCTCGAGTGCGACGCCCGAGGAGTCATAGCCGCGATACTCCATACGTTTAAGACCCGTGACCAGGATGTTCTTTGCAATATCAGAGCCGGTGTAGCCGACGATTCCGCACATAGGATAAATCCCTTCGTCCGCGTGACTGCAAAACGTCCACGCACATGGGGCGCTGAGACGTATAACGTTCGAGTATTGTACTCACGCAGACGCAAGCTGATATACCAGAAGTGGTATCCCAACTTAGATACCACCCGATGCACACACGTCCAGCCGGTCCAAACCACCACAATGGGAACAGGCACCTTTGTGGTGGCTTGGTCTGGCAGCATCGTTTCCCCAGATAAAACCTGCCAAAATAAACCTGTCCCTAATTGGCAGGTTTTGCCACCCCAGGGGCGGGCGATGCTACAATCTGGCTTGTACTTGAAACGCATCAAAGGGGCCGCTATGGCAAAGGTTAAAATCAGCGACGTCGCGCGCGAAGCCGGGGTTTCGTTGGGCACAGTTTCCAACGCGCTCAACCATCCCGAAAAGTTGCGTCCCGAGACCCTCAAGCTCATTAACGAAACCATCAATCGACTGGGCTACCTGCCCAACCAAAGCGCTCGTCAGCTCGCGGGCGGTGCCACCAAGTCCTTTGGCCTGGTGCTCCCCCGTCTCGATCACGGTTTTTCGCTCCAAATCGCCAGCGGCGCCCACAACGAGGCCCGCAAGCACGGCTACGACCTGCTCATCGCCAACGCCGATAACGACGATATTCTCCAGGACCATTACCTGCGCTATTTTATGGGCACCCAGATGTCCGGCGTTATGGTTCAGCCCATGGCATCCCCCGACTGGCACCCCGCCATGACCAAGATGCCCGTGCCGATCGTCCATCTGGACATCCATTGCTCCGAGCCCGGCTACTACGTAGCGGCCGACAACGAGGCCCAGGGTCGCATCATTGCCGAACTCGCCATCGCCCGTGGCGCGCGCCATATTGTCGTCGTCGGCCGAGCAGCATTTATGCAACTCACCCTGCGCGTCCTTGGCATTCACAAGGCGCTCGCCCTACATCCCGACATCAAGATCGAAGTCATTGACGCCGGCGAGTGGAACACGGCGGCCGACGGCTATGGTATCGGCAACCAAATCGCCGAGCGTCCCGCCGACGAACGCCCCGATTTTGTCGTCGGTCTAACCGACGTGCTGGCCTCTGGCGTCGTTTCGGCACTGGTCGACAAGGGCATCTCTGTCCCCGGGCAAGTACGCGTAGCAGGCTGCGATGGTAACCCGCTCGCTTGGAGCGGATCGGTCCCGCTCACTACGGTAGCGCCCCCGGGCTACGAAATTGGCCGCAAGGGCGTCCAACTGCTGATGGAGCAAATCGAGAACAAGGCCCCGGCAAAGACCAAGCATATCCGCGTCGGCTCTGCAGCGCGCACCGTCACCGCAGTCACGGCCACCGAGAATATCAACCGCCAAGAACTGGTACGTCCGTTCCTACTGGAGCGCGCCAGCACCCAGGCAAGCACCCAGACCGACGCCACGGCCATCAACCTCGGCGCGTATCTATAGCACGCCCGCAAGTATGCTAAGTCGCCGCTTAAGCAAAAGGGGCCCGACCATTGCCGGGCCCCTTTTGCTTAAGCGCAAACGTGGGTAATTGCTCGTTTCAACACCGCAATTGTCTAGCGCACGGCCTTGACCACCGCCGTCAGATCGAACAGCGTATCGAGCACGGCCTCGCAGCCGTCCACCACGTCCTGCGGCAGCGGCACGATATCGGGGACGACACAGACGTGGCAACCGGCCGTAATGCCCGAGACGCAGCCGTTGCGCGAATCCTCGACCACGGCACACTCCTCGGGAGCAAAGCCCGCGCGCTCGCAGGCGAGCAGATACATCTCGGGGTCGGGCTTACCGTGCACGACGTCCTCGCCGCAGGTCACCGTCTCAAACTTGTCAAAAAGACCGACCATCTTAAGGTTGCGCTCGGCCGTAACGAGACGCGACGACGTCGCCAGGCCCACGTGATAGCCCGCAGCCAGCAGCTCGTCTATGCACTCGGCGGCACCGGCCTTAAGCTCCAAATCGGTCTTAACTATCTCGTCGCGAATCTCCTTGTGGCGATGATAGATCGCCTCAGCGGTTTCTCTGCTGCCGTAATGCGCCTCAAGAATGTCCATGACATCGGGCAGCGTGCGACCGATAAACTGATGGATCAGCGCATCATCAATCGCGACCCCAAGCTCGGCAGCGCCCGCTTTCCATGCCTTAATGCCCAAACGCTCGGTATCGACCAGCGTTCCGTCCATGTCAAAAATAACAGCCTTAATCATCTCGGTCCCCTTCATCGGCTTGCGTTACCGCCACTCTACCGCACTTTACAAACTTGTATATAACGTATATAGCATATTGAACTTCCGTTACATAGATAGAAGTCTTATGGCGAGCTGCTCGGTAGGATTATAGTTTTCGACCGAGTACTCAACGGTAAGGAACGTTTCATGTTTTCAGATAGCACCGCGTCCACAAAGGAGCTTCAGGACAAACTCGCAGCGCTCGAGCAGCTGCTTTTGGCATACGGTCGCGTCGCCATCGGCTTTTCCGGCGGCGTCGACAGCAGCTTTTTGGCCGCGGTCTGCGCCCGTATCATGCCCGCCGACACGCTTCTCGTTCACCTCACCACGCCGCTCATCGGCACGCCCGAACAGACCTCGTTTGAGCGCTCCGTTGATGGACAAGCCAATGAGGGGCCGCATTTTAAGCTCCCCGTGCTCAATCTTTCGGTCGATCAGCTGCAGCTCCCCCAAGTAGCCTGCAACGATGCCAATCGCTGCTACCACTGCAAGCATGCCGGCTTTACCGCTATCGTCAACCACGCCAAGTCGCTCGGCTTTCTCACCGTCATCGATGGCAGCAACGCAAGCGACCGCGGCGATTATCGCCCCGGCATGCGCGCCGCCCAGGAGCTCGGCGTACGCTCCCCTCTCATGGAGGTCGGCTTTACCAAGGACGAAGAGCGCGAGCTGCTGCGCGTATGGGGCTATCCCGTTTGGAACCTGCCGGCGGGAGCCTGTCTTGCCACGCGCGTCCCCACGGGCGAGGAGCTTACGCGCGATAAGATCGATTTAATCCGTACCTGCGAGGACTACCTGCACGATCTTGACCTGGCGCAGGTTCGCGCGCGCTTGGTCGGCGGCTGCATGCATATCGAGGCCGTTCCCGCAGATATCACCAAGATTGCCGCTCTAGGCGGTAGTACCGTCGATGCCGAGGGCAAGACCCCGCTGCCCGCCGCCATCGAGTCCGCGCTGCGCGAGCTGGGCTGCGGTCACATCTCCCCCGAGGTCACCCCCTACATCCACGGCAACATGAACCTATAAGTTACGCCGTTTTACAAACGGCGTAACCGCTCGGCGCTGCGCAGGCCCCGGGCACGGCAATCTGACGCTCAACTTCACGGGCGCGACCAAAAGGTCAGCGCCCGCTTGTTTCACGTCACCTTGCCGCACCCGACGCCCGCTCGCTCGCGTATGCTCAACCTGATCTACATAAGTAAACTGTCACCAACCTACCAAAAAGGGACAGGTTTGTTTTGGCAGGTTTTATCTGGGGAAACGCAAGCAGGGCCGCGACGCCTATATGGCGTCGCGGCCCTTTTCCTTGGAGAAGGATCGATTGATTGAACGGGATGACCGTTCTAGTCTTCGAGTCCGCTATTGATGAGCTCCGCAATCTCAACGGGATCGGTGCTCGCGCGCACCTTGTCACGGAAGCCGGCGTCCATCAGCATCACGGCAGCCTTGGAGAGCAGACGCAGATGCGTGGTTCCAGCCTCGCCGGCGGGCACGTACAGCGCGAGCGCAACATCGACGGGCACCCCATCGAAGCTCGGCCATTCAACGGGCTCGGCCAGTTTAAGCACGGCAACGCCCGGCGTGTGGATCGCGTCGCTTTTGGCATGCGGAACGGCAAAACCGGCGACAAGGCCGGTCTCGGCCTCGTTCTCGCGAGCGATAAAGGCAGCCTCTACGGCAGATGCGTCATCGGCAAAGCCGAGCTCGATGGCCTGCTCGGACAAATAATGCAGGGCGTCCTCGCGCGAGGCGGCGATATACCCAATCGTCACTTGGTTGGCAGATACAAATCCCATGGAAACCTTCCTTACAACACAGACCTGACCGCAGCTTCGATGCCGTCGGCATCCAAACCGTACTTGTGCAGCAAATCGACCGCAGGGCCAGACTCGCCGTACACATCGCGCACGCCGACGCGACGCATCGGCACCGGATGCTGCTCCGCGAGCACCGAGGCCACGGCCTCGCCAAGACCACCGATAATCGAATGCTCCTCGGCAGTGACCACACGACCAGTCTTCTTGGCGCTGGCAACCACCAGGCGCTCATCAAGCGGCTTGATCGTGTGCATGTTGATGACCTCGGCGTCAATACCATCGGCAGCGAGCGCCTCGGCAGCCTCAAGCGCCTCGGCGACCATCAGGCCGCAGGCGATGATGGTCACATCGGACCCCTCGCGCACGACCACGCCGCGACCAATCTTGAACTCATAGTCCTCGCGGTCGTTGATGACCGGTGTTGCCAGACGGCCGAAGCGCATGTAGACCGGACCTTCAAACTCATAGGCGGCGCGCACGCAAGCACGAGCCTCGATGTCATCTGCGGGAACGATCACCGTCATACCCGGAATAGTGCGCATGAGCGCGATGTCCTCGCAGCACTGATGCGTAGCGCCGTCTTCACCGACCGAGATGCCCGCATGCGTGGCGCCGATTTTGACGTTGAGGTGCGGATAGCCGATGGAATTGCGCACCTGCTCGTACGCACGACCGGCGGCGAACATGGCAAAGGTGCTCGCAAAGGCGACGTGGCCCGTGGCCGCAATGCCGGCGGCAAGCCCCATCAAGTTGCTTTCGGCAATGCCGGCATCGTAGAAGCGCTCAGGGTGCGCAGCCTTAAACTTACCGGTCTGCGTGGCGGCGGCTAAATCAGCATCGAGGACCACAAAGTCATCGCGCTCATTGCCCAGCTCGACAAGTGCCTCGCCGTAGCTAACGCGCGTGGCAACTTTCTTGACGTCTGCCATTAGAGCTCCTCCCCTGCTGCTGCGAGCTCGGCCATGGCCTGCTCAAACTGTTCATCGTTGGGTGCCTTGCCATGCCAGCCCACCTGGTTTTCCATAAAGGAGACGCCCTTGCCCTTCACCGTCTCGGCGATAATGGCCACGGGCGAGGCACTCACTTTGCGAGCCTCGGCAAAGGCGGCGGCAATCTGCGCCATGTCGTTACCGTCGGCGAGCTCGATCACATGCCACTTAAAGGCGCGGAACTTGTCGGCAAGCGGCATAGCCGAGTTAACTTCATCGATACTGCCGTCAATTTGCAGGCCATTGTGATCGACGATAGCAACGAGGTTATCCAAGTCGTGGTTGCCGGCGAACATGGCCGCCTCCCACACCTGGCCCTCCTCGCACTCGCCGTCGCCCAGCAGCGTGTAAACACGGTAGCTGTCACCCCAGTGCTTTGCGGCGAGCGCCATTCCAACCGCGGCGGAGATACCCTGACCGAGCGATCCGGTAGACATGTCGACGCCCGGAGTGTCATTCATATTGGGATGGCCCTGCAGGCGGCTGCCGATATGACGGAGCGTCTCGAGCTCCTCCTTGGGAAAGAACCCGCGCTCGGCGAGCACGGCATAGAGTGCCGGAGCGCAGTGTCCCTTGGAGAGCACAAAGCGATCGCGCTCGGCGCAGCTCGGATTCGCCGGGTCGACATCCATTTCCTCAAAGTAGAGGTAGGTCATAATGTCGGCGGCGCCAAGCGATCCGCCCGGATGCCCCGACTTGGCAGCGTGGACACCCGTGACAATACCGCGGCGAACCTCATTGGCAATCTTGGCCAGTTCCTGATCGGTCATGGAGTTTCCTCTCTTGAGCACGCCGGCCCGGCATAACAAATGCTGGGCCGGCAGAACCATCGTTACTGTGCCTCGACGACCTTTTTCCAGTCGGCCTCGAACGAGGCAAGGCCCTGGTCGGTCAGCGGGTGATGCAGGCATTTCTTAAGAGCAGCCATGGGGACGGTCGCAATATCGGCACCGAGCAGCGCCGCCTGGGTCACGTGATTGGGCGTGCGGACGGATGCGGTGATGATCTCGACGGTGTCGTCGACGTTCTTGCCAGTCCAGTCATAGTTCTTAATGCAGGTCACAACGTTGTCGAGCTGCGAAATACCGTCCTCGGCGATGTCGTCAAAGCGGCCGACGAACGGGCTGATGTAGCGGGCACCGGCGTTGGCGGCCATGAGGGCCTGGGTCGGCGAGAAAACAAGCGTCATGTTGACGCGCACGCCTGCATCGGCCAGGGCGCGGCAGGCGGCGAGGCCGGCCTCACAGACGGGGAGCTTGACCACGATGTTGGGAGCCAGGGCGGCAAGACGCTTGCCCTCCTCGATCATGCCCTCGGCAGTAGTCGCGGTGGACTCGGCGGACACGGGCAGTCCCTCGCAAAGCTCGGCGATCTTGAGCATGTGGGGCTCAAAGTCGGCCAGCTTGCCGCCGGTCTTGGCGTACAGGGACGGGTTGGTGGTGACGCCGGCAAGGCAGCCCCAGCTCTTGGCCTCGGCGATCTCGTCAAGGTTGGCGGTATCGATAAAGAACTTCATGGTGCAAACTCCTTCGGAGGAATCCAAAACTCAAAAAATAGGACAAAGGGGATGTCCCTTTGTCCTATGTGCCGGGCCTGCAGCTGGGACATGCCCCAGGCCCGGCGTCGTGTAGGAAAAGCTACTTAGAGAGCCTTCTCGATGCGGCTCGTGACGCCCTTGAGGTTAAGACCGACGACGTACTGCTTGATCGGGCGCTTGATGTGCTCGATCACAAAGCGCTTACCGTCGATGTCCTGGGCAGCGAGGTTGCGATAGAGCTTCTCGACCTGCTCCTTGACCTCGGGATCGTTAAAGGCGTAGTGACCGGAGACATCCAGAATCTTCAGGCTGAGCTCGTCGTCGGCCAGAATGTCGTCAACCTGCAGGTTGACATCGTCGCCGGTCATCCACTTGCGCCAGCGCTCGGTCTTGATAGCCTTGACCAGCAGCGTGTGATACAGGTCGGAGGGATCGTCGCACAGGCCGTTGTCGACCAGAATCTGCTCGGTAGCGCAGAGCTTGAGGTAAGCGCGGGTCTCCTCGGTGCCGTACTGGGGAGCAACATTGGAAGCGGTCACGTGAGCCGGAATGTGCTCGAGCAGCGTCGCGTCATCCAGGTAGTCGGCGTTGTGCTCCTTCAGGCCCACGCCATAGCGCTTGGCCATGTCGGCGAGCTCGCGGGCGTTCTTAAAGTTATAGTGACCGACCTGCTCGGTCCAACGGGTGAGTGTACCGGTCTGACCGACGATAAAGGTGGGCATGGGGCAGCCACGCTTCTCGAGCTCGGGCTGCAGCTGAGAAATGAACTCCTCGTACTTATCGGTAGAGGTCAAGCCGCCATTGGTCTCCTCGGTACCGACCTCATAGGCAACCTCGGGCAGATTATGCTCGCGACGGTACTGCTCAAGGTAGTCGATAAGATCGATCGTGCGGCGAAGCACCACGTCGAGCGGAATAACCTTGCCGATCTGATAGGGGTCCTTGGTGGGGTCGACCATCAGCAGGTCAAAGCCTGCCTCCATGTCGGCGACGAAGGACTTGCGGGCGAGCTCCATGGCCTCGTCCTCGGGCAGGTGGGCATTACGCTCCTCGTCGCGCTGCCACGGACCGCCGTGATCGCGGCACAGGTAGTACGGACCGGTGTAACCCACCTCGTCGGCAACCTTCTTGATGTCGGCGGCAAAGCGCGTCTGGTCCCAACCGTTAACGTAGCCGGCGCCCATCTCGTCCATATCGACCTGGTTGCGGCTGGCGATAAACATGGGCGGGAAATCCTCGTCCTTGGCAAGCTCGAACACGGCCTGAATCAGGTTGGGGCTCATGGGGCCAATGCCGACCATGGTTGCGTGATCGCCGCTATCCTGCAGCTTGAGCATGCCCTGAACGGCCTGGCGGATGGTGAGGTTGGACATTTTGTTCTCCTTCTCCAGAGGATTTTTGACAAAAGTTCCCTGGGACCCAGATGTGGGCCCTATCAGTACGGATGGATTTTGTTGTGTAGGGGCGGTTGTGCGGAGTCAAATCCATCCCTCCGCACAACCGGAGTCCTTAAAGGTTTACTTGGCCTGCTTATCGAGCGTGGGCTTCATGGCAATCAGGATTGCAGCGGCGACCACGGAGCCAATCACGATGTCCAGGCAGAACAGCGCGACGTTGTTGGTGGCCAGGGCGACGATAAAGCCACCGTGCGGGACGTAGCAGTCGATACCCTGGAAGGCGGCAAGCGCCGCACCCACGGCAGAGCCGATGCAAATGCCGGGAAGGGTGTGACCGAGGTCCTTGACCGCGAAGGGGATAGCGCCCTCGGTGATACCGATGCAGCCCATGAACAGCGCGGAGATGCCCATCTGACGGTCAGCGTCATCGAACTTGTTCTTGGCGATGAGTGCAGCGAGGCCACAGGCGATCGGGGGAACGGCAACGGCGACGCGGAACATACCATTAGGACCGTAGATGCCGGAGGCCATGATGGCCATGGTGAAGGTCGAGGCGGTCTTGTTGATGGGACCGCCCATATCGAAGGCGGTCATAACGCCAATGACCAGACCCAGGACAACCGCGGAACCGCCCTGCAGGCTGCCGAGCACGCCGGTAAGCCAGTCCATCACAAAGCCAAGCGGCGTGGCCAGGATGTAGATATAGGCCATGCCCAGGACAAGCGAGGTCAGAATCGGGATGATCAGGATGGGCATGATGGTCTGGATGGTGTTGTTGACCTTCCAGGTCTTCATCCAGCGGACAAAGTAGCCGCAGATGACCGCCATGATCATGGCACCCAAGAAGCCGGTCGAAACGCTGTTGCCGTTAGGAGTAACGACTGCGTTGTTGACCAGGTAGCCCAGGACAAAACCGGGGGCGAGCGCGGGCTTGCCGGCCATCGAGTAGGAGATGTATGCCGCAAGCACCGGGATCATCATGGAGATGCCGGCCATGCCGATGGTGTTAAGACTCACCATCAGCGGGTTCGTAACCTCCATGCCGTTGGCGCCGGCGGTACCGGATGCCAGCGAGAAGGCGAGAAACACGCCGCCGATAACGACGATGGGGATAAAATAGGAAACGCCGGTATTGAATGCATTGAGCAGCGTCTTGCCAGGATCGGCAAAGATAGACTGCTTGGACGCCGGTGTCGGGGCCTGCGGGGCAGCGGAGACGGCCTTCTTCTCTGCCTTGGCCTCGGCCTTGGGCGCGTCAACGGCGCCACCCGTCGCCTTGATGATCTCAACGGCCTGGTCGATGATCTTTACCGGATCGGCGATTACATCCGAGGTGCCGACCTTCAGGAACTTGCCCTCGGCCATCTTCTGCTCAAAACGATCCTCGTTCTCGACACCCACGTCGACGGACTCGAGCACCAGGTCGGCGGAATCCACGTCTTCCTGCGTCAGCTCGTTCTCGATACCCAGGCCACCCTGAGCCTCGACTTTGCACTCGATGCCACGGGCGGCGCATTCATCCTGAATCGCCTTCTGGGCCATATACGTGTGGGCAATACCCACGGTACAGGCGGCAACGCCTACGATCTTCATTGCTTCCCTCTTTTCATAGAGTTGCGTGCGCAAGACACCGTTTGCGGAGGCCTCCGGAGCATCCCCTGCCGTTTGGACTTGCTGTCTTTTCGACAAGACCAATATAGGTGCTCGTTTTTCTTAATGCTAGCTTATTTCGGTAAACGCGCAGGTCAGAGCGTTGGTTATGCTATTTGGTTATGCGTTTAACCAAAAATGAATCCTGCGATTTTACCCTCGATTTCAAAAGTCAAGAAGTATTTGATTTTCTCGGTAGACGGCAGATGCGCATGCCGGTCGCAAATTTCGACCCCACCCGTATACCGCATTTGTTGCATACTCATATGAAAGGAAAAAGTCGCTCACCGAAGCGCATCCCTCACCAAGACTCAAAGTCATCATGTTGGAAAATGCTCATCTGTCGGAAGGAGTCGCTGTGGCAAAACAGCGCGTTACAATCGCAGACGTCGCTCGGGAGGCGGGAACCTCGACGGCAAGCGTCTCGTATTACCTCAACGACAAACGAGAAAAGCTTAGCGAGAAGACGCGGGCAAAGATTGCGCGCGTCATCAAGGAACTCGGATACGTTCCCAACGCCCAAGCGCAAACGCTCACCGGCAAGCAGACCCACGTCATTGCCATCATCATTTTGGATAACACCAACAAGTGGGCGGGCCTCGTCCTCAACGGCATGGAACAAGTCATGCTCCCCGCGGGCTACCAGACGGTCGTTTGCACCAGCAACTTTAACCCCGAGACCGAGCTCATGTATGTCGACAAAATGCTCTCGCTGGGCGTCGATGGTTTTATCATCCAGCCCACGGCAAATTTCAAGGCCGTCCACGACCGCATCAAGCGCGCCGGCAAGCCCGTCGTCTTTTTTGACGCGGCCATCTACAGCCCAGGCACCAGCTGGATCAAAACCAACCTCTACGACGGCGTGTACAATGCCACGCAGGCGCTTCTCGATGCCGACTACGAGGACTTTTTCTCCATTGCCGCCAATATGACCGAAATGCGCACCCGCATGGAACGTTTTCAGGGATATGCCGAGGCACTGGCAGCGAACGGACAGCTCTACAAAGCGATTCCCATCGACCACAACAAGCCGTCGGTCAGCGAGCTCACCGAGTACTTTAAATACAAGCTCAACCCCGCCAAGCGAACCCTTATCTTCGTGCAAAATCAGTGGGCACTCCCCCGTGTCTACAAGGCCCTCCAGCCCATGGCCCATCTACTTCCGCAGCAAATCGGTCTTTTGGGACTCAACTGCGAAGACTGGACCAACCTCACCACGCCGACCGTCTCCACCATCATCGAGCCCGTCGACCAGGAAGGCAGGGAGGCGGCCGAGATGCTCCTCGCACTACTCGATGGCAGCAGCACGCCCGGTGAGCAGCGCATTCTCGAATGCAAACTCAATTGGCTCGGCTCCACCTCAATCTAGCCATAAGCCCAACATGGGGGCAAATGGACCAGCGGCATTTGTCCCAAATCTTAAGTATTTGTTCGACAGAACGGCCTCTGCCGGCTCCTGCTAGACTGGTAGATTCCTAACCGTCCATCCAGGAGCCCCAATGTCGCGCAAGCCCGCCTACAAGCAAGTACTTTCCATCGGCACCGCCGTGGTGCTGGGTTTTGCGCTGTTCACAGGGTCGCTCGACGGAGCGCCCAAGCTGTTGTCGCCGCAAAGCGATGAGCAGGCAGCGGCTCTGGCCGAAAAGCAAAACGAGAGTCCCAGCCGTACCGACGACGAAGCGGACTTGGTCGCACGGCTCGAATCGGGAACAGCGAGCTCCGAGGACTCTCAAAATAGCCAAGACTCTGGCGATGGCTCCGAATCCACCGCGACCAACACCAACGGCAGCGTTGCTTCCGCGGACAGCGTCGCCACCCCCATCGACGAGGTCGAAAACCCCGACCTCAACCGCGCCCGCGGTGTTTATCTCAGCAGCATTCCCGACTACGCCGGCAACCCCTACGTTGCCCTTCGCGCCGACAGCACGCACCCGCTCGGCACGCCGTCATTCACACTCGATGAATACGATCGTGCCACCGAAGAGGGCTGCTTTAAGAAATTCTCCAAGCTCGACAGTCTGGGCCGCACCCGCAAAGCGCTTGCCTGCGTGGGCCCCGAATCGCTCGGTCAAGGCAAGCGCGGGGATATCTCGCGTATCCACCCCGCCGGATGGCACCAACAGCGCTACGACTTTATTCCGGGTCAAAGCCTCTACAACCGTTGCCACCTCATCGCCTGGTCGCTCTGCGGCGAAAACGCCAATCGCAAGAATCTCCTCACCGGCACGCGCTATCTCAACGAAACGGGCATGCTGCCGTTTGAAGAGCAGATCCTCGACTATATCCACGACACAGGCAACCATGTGCTCTACCGCGTCACGCCCATGTACAACGAAGAGGAACTCGTCTGTCGTGGCGTTCGTCTGGAAGCACAATCGATCGAGGACCACGGCAAGACCCTGTGCTTCCACGTGTACTGCTACAACCTGCAGCCGCACGCGCAGATCGACTACGCCACCGGCCGCAACCAGGCCTCGGGGGACTAGCCCCCAACCGCGACATGAATCGATTTGCAGCCCCAGGAATCAAATAAGGCCGCCCGGTTACCCAGGGCGGCCTTTTCGTCAGCACCTACATTGCAGGCAAAACCACACGTTACTTGGCGCGGCCCTCCTCATAGCGCTCGACCAGCTTGGCCTGAACGTCATAGGGCACCTGCTCATAGCCTGCGGGCTTCATAGTAAAGTCGCCCGTGCCGCGCGTGATAGAGCGCAGGCGCGTCGAATAATCCGTCAGCTCGGCCAGCGGCGCCTGGGCAATGACCACGGTATCGCCGCGCTCATCGGTCTCCATGCCCGTCACGCGACCGCGCGAGGCCGAGATGTCGCCCATCACGGCGCCGGCGTAGCTCTCGGGGATCGTCACCGTGATTTCCTCGATGGGCTCCAGTACCACCGGATCGGCATCGGCGCATGCCTTGCGCAGGCCGATACGAGCCGCCGCGCGGAACGCCATCTCGTTGGAGTCGACGCTGTGATACGAGCCGTCGTACACCGCGACGCGAATACCCGTGAGCGGATAGCCGGCAATGATACCGTCCTTCATGGTCTCCTGGACGCCCTTGTCCACGGCGGGGATGAGCGAGCGCGGGATGCGGCCGCCCACGACCTCGTCAACAAACTCATAGCCGTCGCTCGTGCCGTCGGGCCCAATGAGCGGCTCCACGCGCAGCCAGCAGTCGCCGTACTGACCGGCGCCGCCGGTCTGCTTCTTGTGGCGACCCTGGGCGCTTGCCGTGCGGCGGATGGTCTCGCGATACGGAATGCGGATCGGCACGCTTTTGGCCACGACCTTGGTGCGGTCCTCCAAACGGTTGAGCAGCACCGAAACCTGTGCCTCGCCCACGGCGGAGATGATAGTCTGGCCCGTCTCCTCGTCACGGTCGATGCTCATGGTCGGATCGGCCTTGCAAGCCTTCTCGATAAACGTGTAGAGCTTCTCTTCGTCGCCGCGATTCTCGGCCTCGATGGCAATGCGGTACTGCGAGTTGGGGAACTTAAACGCCGCTGCCTCGACCTTACCGGTAATGGAGAGCGTGTCACCCGTCTCTGCCGCCAACTTGGGCGCCACGATAATGTCGCCGGCATAGGCGTGACCGACCTCGGTCATGTCGCGGCCGCACATCACATACAGGTGAGCCAGACGATCGCTCTTGCGGGTACGCGCGTTGACCAGCTCGAGGCCCGGCTCAAGCGTACCCGTCAGTACCTTGATAAAGCTGATGCGGCCCTGCTGCGGATCGGCCAGGGTCTTAAACACAAACGCCACCGGGCGGTCATCGTCGCTCGAGATCTTAAGCGAGTCGCCGTCGATGAGCGGCATCTCGCCGTAGTCAGTCGGCGCCGGGAAGTACGTGGCGATGTCGTCCATCAGCGAGTTGACGCCCTGCTCCTTAATGCAATCGCCCGCAAAGACCGGCACAAAGATGCGCTCGGCGATCGCCTTGGACAACAAACCCTCAAGCTCCTCCTGCGTCAGCGTCTCCTCGCCTTCCAGGTACTTCATCATCAGCTCATCGTCGGCCTCGGCCACCAACTCGCACAGATGGTCGTGGGCCTCCTCGGCCTGGGCACGATACTCCTCGGGAATCTCCGACTCAACGGCTTCGGTGCCGTTGCAGTGGCGCGCCTTCATGCGCACCAGGTCGATGATGCCGTCAAAGTCTTCGCCCTCGCCCCAGGGAAGAGTCACGGCGCCCAGTCGCGTACCAAAGCGCTCCTGCAGCAGTTCCATGGTGGTCGCAAAGCTGGCCTCGGAGCGCGACAGGCGGTTTACGAACACCGCGCGCGCCAGACGCAGGTCCTCGGCGGCATACCAGAGCTTAACCGTCGTAGGCTGCGGGCCGGCCTCGGCGTCGACCACAAACAGCGCCGTCTCGCAGACGCTCATCGCGGCAAAGGCGTCGCCGATAAAATCGGGGTAGCACGGGGCATCGAGCACGTTGATGCGGGCGCCCTTCCAGTCAATCGGCGCGATGGTCGTCGAGATGGAAAACGCACGCTTGACCTCTTCGGGGTCATAGTCGAGCGTGGGCTTGGTGCCGTCGTGGCCGCCCAGGCGGGCGGTCTTACCGGAAAGGTGGAGCATGGCCTCGGCGAGTGAAGTCTTGCCCACCCCGCCTTGGCCTACGAGCACCACGTTCCTTACATTGCCGGTCTTGGGAGCACCCATGATGACCTCCTTGCAGGGTCGCGCGCGATGCGCGACGCCAACGGGGAGAGTTCGCGGTCGGTGCCGTCCCGGGAGCAGCATGGTCGGCAGCCGAGCCGACTCACCCTCCAAATGTCCTATGCCACCACCCTACCCTTGCAGTCGCCTGTCCATGCAGACCTTTCGGCACGCGTATGGATACGGGCGGCGAGAGGAGAGAGCGAGCTTGCGAGGCGATTATTGAACCCCGCGGATGCAAAAAACCGCCACAGATCATAAGACCTGCGGCGGCATCACCTCAATTAATAGTTGAGTAAATAGCTGAGCCTACCCCTCGATACGGCTCAAGAACTCACGGGTACGCTGCTCGCGCGGATGATCGATAACCTGCTCGGCAGGACCCTCCTCGACAATACGACCGCCATCCATAAAGACCACGCGGTCGGCAACGTCGCGGGCAAACTGCATCGCGTGCGTCACGATCACCATCGTCATATTCTGCGCGGCCAAATCCTTGATGACGCGCAGCACCTCAGCCGTCAGCTCTGGATCGAGCGCCGAGGTCGGCTCATCAAAGAACAAGATTTCCGGATCGAGCGCCAGGGCGCGGGCAATACTCACGCGCTGCTGCTGACCGCCCGAAAGCTCGCAGGGTACCTTGTTCTCGTTACCCGTAAGTCCCATCTGTGCAATAAGCTCGTGTGCGCGGGCTTCCGCCTGCTCGCGTGGGCGCTTAAGCACGCGGATCGGAGCATCGGTGATGTTTTTCATCACGGTATAGTGCGGGAACAGATTGTAGTTCTGAAACACCAGACCAAACCGCGAGCGCGCCTGTTTAGGCACATCGCCCTTTGCGTACACCGCGCCCGAACCCGCATCCGTCGCGACGGCAAGGTCGCCAAACGAGAGCGAGCCACCATCGAGCGTCTCGAGCAGCGTGGCACAGCGCAGCAGCGTGGACTTACCGCCGCCCGAAGGCCCGATAATCGCCACGACCTCGCCACGCTTTACCTCGAGCGAGATATCCTTGAGCACCTCATTGCCGCCAAACGCCTTGCGTGCGTTCGCTATATTCATTACCGAATTAATCATGGTAGTAATCCAATTTTTTCTCCGCAGCGCCCAGCAGCATCTCGACCACGAAGTTGAAAACCCAGTAGATCAGCGCCGCAATCGCAAACGGCACCATGCTCACCTGCGAGGCAACCAGCGCCTTGGCGGTCGAGAACATCTCGCCCACGCCAATGGCAAACGCCAGCGACGTGTCCTTGACCAGCGTGATGATCTCGTTGCCCATCGCCGGCAAAATGCGCTTGGCGACCTGCGGCATCACAATGTACAAAAACGTCTGCAGGCGCGAGTAGCCCAGCACCTCGGCGGCCTCGTATTGACCGCGCGGAATGGACTGCAAGCCCGAGCGATAGATCTCGGCAAAGTAGCCGGCGTAGTTGATGATGAACGCCACGACGCACGCCGTCCATTTGGAATCGGGCGTGAGCGAAATGCCGAACACGTAGTAAGGAGCAAAGTAGATGGCAAACATCTGCAGCATGAGCGGCGTACCGCGCATGACCGAAATGTAGATGCGCGCAATCCAGCGAAGCGGCGCAATTTTACTCATGCGCATGAACGCCACGGGAATTCCCAGCGGAATCGACCCGAGCAGCGTTAGCACAAACAGCTGCAAGCTGACCAAGAATCCCTGGCCAAGCATCTGCATCATGACCTGGATAGACATTACTTGAGCACCCAATTATCGAAAGATAGACCATAGCTTGAATACTTGTCGCACAGGTCCTTAACCGTGCCGTCCTTGTAGAGCGCCTTGAGCGACTCGGTCACGGCGTCGGCCGACTTGGTGTCGCCCTTCTTAAAGCCGACGGCGTAGTGCTCGCTGGACAGCGGCTTATCAAGCTGCGTATAGGCATCGGGCTTTGCGGCAAGCTGATATTGGGCAATCGAAAGGTCGCAAGCCACGGCATCGACCGCGCCGCTCTCGAGCTGCATAAAGGCCGTGTTGTACTCGCCGATGGTATCGAGCGTGGCAAACGTCGCCGCCAGATCCTTCTGATCGCCCTCGAGTACATCCTGCGCAGCGGAATCGGTCTGGGTGATCACCGTCTTGCCGGCAAGATCGTCCCAGCTCTTGATGCCTGCATCCTTCTTTACCACCAGCACCTGCTCGTTGAGCATGTACGGCTCGGAGAACGTGTAGTCGTCCTCGCGGCCCTCCATGGTAAAGCCGTTCCAGATACAGTTGATGGCGCCCGAGTTGAGCAGCGTATCCTTGGCATCCCAGTCGATGGCCTCGTATTTGACCTCCCAGCCTTGCTTATCGGCAACGGCCTTGGCAAGGTCGAGGTCAAAGCCCGTGTACTCGCCGTCATCGCCCACAAAGCCATACGGAGGATAGGACTTGTCAAAGCCCACGACGAGCTTTTTGGACTCCGCAGCGCCCTTCACATCCTTGGCCGCGGCAGAGCCAGCAGCGGAGCCCTTGCCGGCACCACCGCCGCAGCCAACCAGGCCAAGGCCTAGAACCGTAGCGAGTGAGCCGGCTAGACCAACAAACTCACGACGAGACATATCGGTATTCATGGTATTCCCCCTTGGTGGCACTTTAGTTAGGTAAAGTGAGTCATGTAACGTTCAGAATCATACACTTTAGTGTGATAGAGCACAAGGCGAATTTGCCCGCCGCGTGAGGGGTGTGGGGGTTAAGTTTCCTGCTCTACAGTCCTGCTCACGACGGAGGCCACATTAAGTGGCCTCCTGTTCGTGCGGAACTCGCGATAAACTTAACCCCCACACCCCTCACGCGGCGGGCAACCGTCGTTGGGCTTATCACCGACACGAATAAACCGCTTGTATATCGTCTGCTGGCTTGGCACGGTACAATACTTGCAGCTTAAATTCATGAATTAGTGGAGTTATTGATGGCAGAATCTCGTGCGGAGCGTAAGGCTCGTCGTGCTTTGATCGAGGCGGCTGAGGGGTCGGAGGAGAAATCTTCCACGAAATCCAAGTCTTCTAAAGCTGCAAAAAGCAAATCGACCAAGAGCAGGGCTAAGACCAAGCGTTCTGACTCTCGTCGGGGCGGGGACAAAGCACCTCGGGCTCGTTCCAAGTGCTCGCATAAAGATTCGGTTTCGCCTGCTCGTAAGGCTGTGGACCCCAAGTCTCCTTGTTCCATCATGAAAACCTGCGGTGGGTGCACGGCGCTTAATCGTCCTTACAAAAAGCAACTGGCAGCCAAGCAGGCTGCTATGGAGGAGCTTTTTGCCTCGCTTTGCGAGCGCGAGGGTATTGCCGTTGATCCCATTCGCGGTATGGGTGTTACCCTGGGCGACCCGGGCAAGTATTCTGCGCCGCGTGGTTTTCGCCATAAGGCCGCCACTCCGTTTGCTCCCGGTAAGGAGGGCACTGTCCGTTGCGGTTTCTTTGAGCGCGGCACGCACAAGATCGTTGCCGTACCCGAGTGTCCTGTCGAGGCGCCGGGCGCTCGTCAAATTCTCAACGGCATCGCTCGCGAGGCCGAGCGCCTGCATATTCCTGCCTTTAACGAAGACAAGCATCTAGGGCTGCTCCGCTATGCCGTCGTTCGCTGCGGCTGGCGCACCGACCAGGTCATGGTTACGCTCGTGACCGCCCAGCGTGACTTACCGCATGCGCAGGATTTCTTTGAGGCCGTCGCTGCACTCGATCCGCGCATCGTCACCGTCGCCCAAAACATCAACGGACGTCCCGGCAACGCCATCCTCGGCGAGGAAACCCGCATTGTATATGGCGCCGAGTGCATGCGCGATCAGTTGCTCGGCTGCGAGTTCGATATCTCCCCCACCGCGTTCTACCAGACCAACCCGCAGCAGACCGAGCTGCTCTATCAGCTCGCTATCGACGGCATGAATCTGCACCAGGGCGATGTGCTCATGGATGCTTACTGTGGCAGCGGCACCATCGGTCTTTGCGCAGCTAAAGATGCCCAGAACAAGGGTATCGGCATCATGCTGCTCGGCGTGGAGCGCAACCCGGCGGCCATTGCCGACGCACGCCGCAATGCCGAGCTCAACGGCCTCACCCGCAGCGCCTGGTTTATGGCCGACGATGCCACCGATTACATCCTAGATGCCGCCGACAACAACGAGCGGGTCGATGTCCTTTCCATCGACCCACCGCGCGCCGGCTCCACCCCCGAGTTCCTCGAAGCTGCCTGCGCACTAAAGCCACGCCGCATCACCTATATCAGCTGCAACCCCGTAACCCAAGAGCGCGACCTGCACCAGCTCCTCGACGGAGGCTATCGCTTGCTCAAGATCACGCCCGTCGACATGTTCCCCCACACCGACCACACCGAAACCGTAGCGGTCCTCGAACGCCGCTAATTGTCCGGCACAAGAAAGGGGGCGGCCCGCCTGGACCGCCCCCTTCGCTTGGTTTATAAACTCAGCTACATCCCCTTGCGCAGGTCGCACACGCCGGCTGCCGCCATCTCGCGCAGCAGCGTCTCGCGGTCGCGCGTCACGATCAGATCCAACGGGAAGTGAATCTCGTCGAGCATCTTGCGAGCGTAATCGAGCTTACCAATGGCCATGCCAATGTGCGCATCGGTCGAAACGCCAATGCCCACGCCCAGCTCGGCGCAGCGCTCAGCGATCTTGCGGCATACGGCCCAATGCTCAGTGTCAACACCGTGTTCAAGACTATGGTTGTTGATCTCGATAATCTTGTGCTTGGCCTTAGCCGCCAACAGCACCTCGTCGATATCGAACGGCACGCCCGAACGCCCCGTGTGACCCAGCATGAACACCTTGGGGTGCTCCAGGGCATTGATATACATCTCGGTCGCCTGGGCCAGCGTCGCGCCCTCAGCAATCTGTGGATTATGCACGCTTGCAACCAAATAATCCAAATTACGCGTAACCAAATCGAAGAGCGAATGCTGACGACTGTACGAATCGCCAGCGATATCGAGCGTGACAGGAGTGTCCTCGCCAAACAGGCTTCCGTCCAGCGAAACGATATCGGCCTCGGCACCACGCAGCACCAGCACGCCGCTCCAAATGCGCGGCCAGATATCCTGGTTGATAAAGAATTGGTAACTGCGCAGGTCATTGGGACAAGCCGTAACCATAGAGCTCAGATGGTCGGCAGACCCGAGCACCTGCAGGCCACGCTCTGCCGCCCAGTACACATTCTCCTCAATGGTCGAATATGCATGCGCAGAGAACATCGTATGGGTATGAATGTCACAAGAAAGCAGGTAGGGCATCAGGTCTCCTTATCTGGCACGGCCGTCGCTTATATTCATTGTACGCATTGCCTTCGATAGTCGTAAAACCACTCCATCCCAAAGACACAACGTCCATGACAACGGGGTCCGGCTTAACACCAAACCCCGTTTCACGTAAAACATTGTAGGCAGAGCGCTTTACTTTTAACGATACTCGTCCGCCAACTGTTTCCAAGCGGGTAGCGAATTGACAATCGTTTCGTAACTCACGCAATAGCCCAGGCGGAACCAACCCGGCATACCAAAGCTGTCCGAGGGAACCGCAAGCAACTCATACTTCTTTGCGCGCTCGCAAAACGCATTCGCATCGGGCTCCAATGCTTTCACCCATAGGTAGAACGCGCCATCCGGCTCAACATAGGTGTAGCCATACTCCGCTAGTGCGTCGGTAAGCGCGGTGCGGTTGCGTGCATAGGCCTCAACGTCACTCGGCTCATCGATGCAGTCGATAATTACGCGCTGAAAGAGCGCCGGCGCGCACACGAAGCCCAGCGTACGGGCGGCACCGGCAACGGCCGGCATCAGACGGGCAGCCTGCGGATTGGTGTTGGGAACCAAGATCCACCCCACGCGCTCACCCGGCAGCGACAGCGACTTGGAATACGAGTAGCACACGATGGTGTGCTCGTAGATCGAGGGCACCCAAGGCACCTCGGCACCGTACACGATCTCGCGGTACGGCTCATCCGAGATGAGCATAATCGGATTCTCGGGATCGCGCTGAGCGTTGGCCTCGCGCAGAACATTGGCCAGTCGCGTCAGCGTGTCGCGCGTATATACGGCACCGGTCGGGTTGTTGGGCGAGTCGATAATGACGGCTGCCGTCTTGTCGGTGATCGCCTTGAATACGTTATCCACGCTCAGCTGGAATGTGTCCTCGTTGGCAAGCGCCTCGACACACGTGCAGCCGGCCTTCTCAATCCAAACGCGATACTCCGGAAAGTACGGGGCGATAACAATAACCTCGTCGCCCGGATTCGTAACGGCGTTGAGCGCGCAGGTGAGCGAAGCCGCGGCACCCACCGTCATAAAGACGTCTTTGCCCTCATAGCTCGTGCCAAAGCGGCGGTTGAGCGATTCGGCCACAGCGGCACGACATTGCGGCAGGCCCGGTGCGGGCGTGTAGCCGTGCAGCTGGTCGCTCGGCAGCTCCAGGGCCTTCTTAATGGACTCCGCCACAGCAGCGGGTGCCGGAACGCTCGGATTGCCCAGCGAAAAATCGAATACGTTTTCCGCACCGATCTGCGCCTTGCGCTCAAGGCCATAGCTAAAAATCTCACGGATGATGGAGCTTTCCGCACCGCGAGCATACATGGTTTCGTTGATCATCTGTTCCCCTTTCGCATAGGCGGTATTGTACGCTTTAGTTGAGCAAAGTGCCGCAGCAATGTTAATTGGGGACAGACTTAAATGCGTGAAAACGCTCATTTAAGTCTGTCCCCAATCAACAGATGGCCCCATATCGCTAAAAAAGCCTCCGCAGGTTTCCCCGCGGAGGCTTTCGCCACAAAGACTATTTGTCGTCGTCGGCGTCGGCATCGGCGTTGACGGCATGGTCATCGCCAGCGCCATCGGATGCCACTTCGGCATCCTCCTGCATGGCCGCCTGCGCAAAAGCCGCGGCATCAGCCGCCAGCTCCTCCTCGCTCATACGAGGCGCGCGCTTTTTGGTCGGCATACCGGCCGCCTTGGCATTGCGCTCCTCCTTGGCCGCCAGGATATCGCCCTCGCGCTCAAGGTAGGCATCCCACTCGTTGTCGAGCAGGGCATTCACGGCGTCGCCTTCGACGGTCTCGCGCTCAAGCAGCACCTTCGCCATCAGATCGAGTTGATCGCGACGGGCATCCAGAATCTCGACCGCAAGGCGATGGGCTTCGCGCATGATGCGCTGAACCTCGATATCGATGCGGCGTGCCGTCTCCTCGGAGTAATCCTGGTGATCGGCGTAATCACGACCAAGGAACACCTGATGCTGTGCCTCGCCAAACACCTGCGTGCCCAGCTCCTCGCTCATGCCCAAACGCGTAACCATCTCGCGTGCCATCTTGGTCGCGCGCTCCAGGTCGTTGCTCGCGCCCGACGTGATGTCATCGCACATGAGCTCCTCGGCAACGCGGCCGCCCAAGAACACGGCAAGCTCGTCGAGCATCTCGTTCTTGGTCTTGAGGAAGTGATCCTCCTGCGGAAGCTGCAACGTGTAGCCCAGAGCCTGGCCGCGGCTGACGATCGAAATCTTATGAACCGGATCGGAGTGCTCCAAGATGTGACCCACCAAAGCGTGACCGCTCTCATGATAGGCAATCGTGGTGCGCTCGGCCTCGGTCATCACGCGACCCTTGCGTTGCGGTCCGGCAATCACGCGCTCCATCGACTCCTCGACCTCGTCCATCGAGATCACGGAACGATGGCGGCGAGCGGCCAGCAGCGCAGATTCGTTGAGCAGGTTTGCCAGATCGGCACCGGTAAAGCCAACGGTCATCTGGGCGAGCTTCTCAAACTTAACGTCCTCGTCCATCGGCTTATTCTCGGCATGTACGCGCAAGATCTGCTCGCGACCCTTTACGTCCGGACGGTCGACCGTGACCTGACGATCAAAACGACCGGGGCGCAGCAATGCCGGATCCAGAATATCGGGGCGATTGGTTGCGGCGATCAGGATGACCGACTCGCTTTCCTCAAAACCGTCCATCTCGACCAGCAGCTGGTTGAGCGTCTGCTCGCGCTCGTCGTGACCGCCGCCTAGGCCGGCTCCGCGCTGACGTCCCACGGCATCGATCTCGTCAATAAAGATGATCGACGGAGCCTGAGACTTGGCCTCCTTAAAGAGGTCGCGCACGCGGCTGGCGCCGACGCCCACGAACATCTCGACAAAGTCAGAGCCCGAGATGCTAAAGAACGGCACGCCTGCCTCGCCGGCAACGGCCTTAGCCAGCAGCGTCTTACCGGTACCCGGAGGACCAACCAGCAAAACGCCGCGCGGAATCTTGGCACCCAGCTTGCGATAGCGGTCCGGATCGCTCAGGAAGTCGCGGATCTCCTCGAGCTCCTCGACGGCCTCGTCCACGCCGGCAACGTCCTCGAACTTTACCTTGGGACGCGTAGCCTCGTTAGTCTTGGCGTTGGTCTTGCCAAACTGCATGTTCCTGTTATTGGCGCCCATCATCTGGCGCATAAAGTAGAACATGATGGCGATCAGGGCGATCGTCGGCAGCACGCTCATCGCCAAGTCGCCCCAAAAATCGGGGTCGTTGGTGTTGACGATATACTTGGTGTCGGGGTGCTCCGCCATAAGCTCGGCAAGCGAATCGGAGCCGACATAGGTCGAGGAAAAGCTCTTGAGCTCGCTCGTATCGCCCTTGTCCTTTTTTGTCTTCCAGTAATGACCCGCCACGCTTCCGTCTTGAACCGTATAGGTCAAATCTTCGACGCGATCCTGCTTAATGGCGCTGACCATCTCGCTCGTCGCGAGCTTAACGGTATTGCTGGAGCTGGCAAAACCGGAGCCCATATTAAAGAAGGCATAGCCCAGAAGCGCGCAAGCCAAAAGAAAATACAGCCAGCCCGTACGCGTGGGCTTCTTGCCTCCGGGCATCCCCGGGATCTTAGGCTCCCGGGGAGTCTGGGAATTGTTGTCGTTACGGTCGTCGGGCATCTTACGAATAAACCTCCGGTTTCAAAATGCCCAGATACGGAAGGTTGCGATAGCGCTCGGCATAGTCGAGGCCGTAGCCCACCACAAAGGCATCGGGGCAATGGGTTCCAACATACTTGGGCGTGATGGCCGAGGTGCGGTCCTCAACGTCCTTCCACAGGAAGGCAGCGACCTCCAGCGAGGCGGGCTTGCGGCTCTCAAGGTTCTTCATCAGGTACTTGAGGGTCAGGCCCGAGTCCAGAATGTCCTCGACGATCAGCACGTCGCGACCACGGATGTCGATATCCAGGTCCTTAATGATACGCACGATGCCCGAAGACTTCACACCGTCGCCATAGCTCGAAACAGCCATGAAATCGATGTTGGTCGGCAGCTCGATCTTGCGCATCAGGTCGCCCATAAAGACAACGGCGCCGCGCAGGACCGCGATCAACACCAGATCCTTACCAGCGTAGTCGCGCGTAATCTCCTCGCCCAGGCGAGAAACGATACCTTCGATATCCTCCTGCGTAAACAGAACCTTCTCGATATCCGGATGTTGAGAAGCCATGACAACCCTTTCTTGTGCTTAATCGCCCACACACCGCCGTATGGACGCGAACTACACATTCTAGCAGCGCACGGGGTATATTTTCCAGCCCGCGCATCATCAGCGCGGGAATACCGTCAACGCCGCACAGAAAAGCTGGTACGAGGGGCTAATCCGCGTCAACCACGCGAAACAGATAGGCCACACGCGTCGCCGCCGTGCACTTAAAGCGTTCGTCCGCGCGAACTCCGGCGACCCACACCACGGCACCTCCCGGCGCCGTCCTCACCATGGGCACGCCGGCGCGCTCGGAAACGGGAATGCGAGCCTCTCCTAGCAAGTCGGATACCTTCTTGCTTCGGCCACTCATTCCTAACGGGCACATCACGTCTCCCGGTGCGGGACCGTCCACCCATAGGCGCGCCAATCGCGCCTCGGCAGGAATCTCGCCACGCGAGCCCGCCAGGATCCGCTCGCTATCGCTGTCGGCAAAACCCAGGGCAGCCGCGTCTACCAAAGCTGCCACTTCCCCGGCAGCCGCAAGCTCACGGGCGCGGCGCACGATATCGCATCCCGGTTCAACGGCCATCGGCTCTGCGACCAGCATACGTCCCCCGCCCAACGACAAACGACCGGGTACGGTAACCCAGTCCGCGACCAGGCCCTCGCGAGCCACCGGAGCCTTAAACGCCAGCATGCCAAATTCGACGCGTGCGTCAATCCCCGCCGGAAGCGTGACCGAGCCTGCGCCCTCGGCAACGCAGGAAAGGACTCGCTCCACATGTCGCATCTCTGGACGAGCGTCCGGATCGATGCGTTTGATCGCCAGTCGCACGATGCGCCGCGCGATTACCACCTCGGCCGCAGCAAGGCGTCTGGCATCGAGCACTAGCGCACCCGCCGCCTCCTTGCGCAGGCAGCTTCGAAACGCCTGTGCCGACAGCTGGGATAGAAACGCATCTTCGTCACCCAAGATCTCACAGGCGGCGCCAATCGTCTTGCACACGCTCGCATTACGCTGTGCCACCACTGGCATTACCCGATGGCGCACGTAGTTTCGCAGATACGAGATATCCTCATTGCTCTCGTCCTCACGCCACGGCTGACCATGTACCTGTAGATAGCCCACGAGCTCGCCATGAGTTAGGTCGAGCAAGGGGCGCACCACGATATTCCTCCGGCGAGGAATGCTCGATAGGCCAGCGGGCCCTGAACCCTTAATCGCGTTCATCAAAAACGTTTCCGCGCGATCCGAAGACGTGTGCGCGGTGCAGATACGAGCCGCCGTTCGCGGTGCCCCCGTCTGGGCGCAGAGCTCGCGAACATACCTCCGCGCCGCGGCATAGCGCACCTCGCGGGCCGCGGCCTCAATATTGCCCGACTCCCCATCAAAAAAAGCGTGCTCCACGCACAGCGGTAAACCATATTTCGCGCAGAGCTCACGCACAAAGGCCTCGTCGCCATCGGACGCCTTGCCGCGCAGATGATGGTTTACATGCAGCACATGCAGGCGCTCGCGAGCAATGGGGGCAACACCGCGTCCGTCTTGGATATCCAGCTTTGATGTGCACGCCATAAGAAGCAGTGCCGTCGAGTCCGCGCCGCCTGATACCATGAGCACGACAGGAGCAGCCTGCTGCCTCGTCCGGGTCTCATCGACTGCCCCAGGCACGGCATGGTGTCCATAATGCTGAGATACCGTAGGCATTTGCTTCCTCCTCTATTCGTCCGCACCCATTGTATCCTTTGGAATCTTATGTCTCGTCTGCACCTTCATATCCTCGGCAGTGGCTCTAAAGGCAACTGCGCACTCATCGAGGGCCCGCAGGGGCTCATTATGGTCGATGACGGACTGTCTCGCCGCGAAACGCTCAAACGCATGGCGGAACTCGGACTGTCGGTAGACGACGTGTACGCCCTTGTTGTCACCCATGAACACAGCGACCACATCAAGGGGCTTGAGGTATGGTGCAAGCATTGGAATGGCCCAGTCTTTTCCAGCAGAGGAACGCTCACGTCCAAAGAAAGCCTCGCACATCTACCTGTCGAGGAATTCGACCCAGGTGACGCCCTCTCTATTGCCGGAGTCCACATTCAAACATATTCGACATCCCACGACGTCGTTAATCCCGTCGGCTACCGGTTTGACGCTCAGGGTGATTCAATTGGCTTTGCCACCGACACCGGCGAGTTGTCGAAGCATGCCATCGATACGCTCAAGGACTGTCGCATTCTCGCACTCGAAAGCAACCACGATGTAACCATGCTGCGTCAAGGCGACTATCCTCGCTTTCTTCAGGAACGTATCCTGTCTGTAAAAGGACATCTCTCCAACGATCAGGCCGCCGATGCCGCACGCGCGTTGGTAACCGATCGCACCGAGCAACTTATCGCGATGCACATTAGCCAAGACAACAATCGCCCAAGTCTGACCGTCAAAAGCTACGCAAGCTCCCTCGGCGCAACACTCGACAACGAGCTTGGCAGCGCCGCCACCCGCGTTGAGGGGCTGCATAAACTCACAATACGTCCCGCCGGGCAATATCGGCCCATGACCATTCAATAGGCCAGCCCAAATAGAAAAGGGGGCCGGGAATCACTTCCCAGCCCCCTTAACGCAGGCACCGATGCTAATAGCCGATAGCGTTAGTCGATGGAAATCTTCGTAACGTTCTTCTTCTCGACAATCTTAGGAACCGTAACGGTAAGGATGCCGTCAGCGTACTTTGCAGAAAGGCCCTCGCTCGAAGCATCCTTCAGGTACACACCGCGCGTCGCGCTGTACGAGCTGAACTCCTTCTGCAGGAAGTTCTTACCCTCGTTCTCCTCGTCTTCCTCGACATTCACGCTAATGGACAGACGGCCCTCGTTAAGCTCGACATCGATATCGTCCTTGGCGACGCCGGTCAGATAAGCCTTGACCTCATAGCCATCGCCCTTATCCTCAACGTCAACGGGGAACGCCTTAGAGGCAATCGAGCTGTTCACTAGGTCGCTCATATCATCAAAGAGATCAAACAACGAGCTAGCAGAGGGACGAACACCAAAGACCGAACGATAAGGAACCATGCTTGCCATGACTACCACTCCTTTAAGGGACTGCCGAGCCATCTTCCAGGTGGCAGGGACTTCGTTTGACGCTCTAATATATGCCCAACGATTACGTATATATACATTTTGCTATAAAGTTTTTTAAGTCTCTTTCTATAAGCATATCTAAGTCTGGTTGACTAAGGTTTTAACGAGGTTAAGGTTATTTGAACAGAGCCCTGAATACCAAATACGCGCCTGTCAAAACGAAGCAGGGGGCTTACAATGAGCGCATACTCGTTGTTAATGACAACCTAAGGGCATCATGGACGATCAGACCTCCGACAATTCGTTTGAGCCGCTGCAGAACGATAGTTCTGCCTACTCACAGCCCATACGCTACCATCGTCCCCATATTTCCCAAGAGCCCATTAGCGATGCAGAGCCTGAGTATGTAACTCGCAATCGATATCAAACCCTAGAAGAATCTCATTCAGCGCGTAGACACATGGGTGTCGCCTCGAGCGATCCGGTGTATCTAAAAGATGCCCCCTTATCCAAAAACAGCGCATGCAGCCAGGAGCAGACACAAACACCCACAAAGCAACATCGTAGAGGGCCCCGTCCCAAGCAAACTCTAACGCATTCCGCCCGCTATCTCGAGACGCCTAAGCAGGGGAAATCGATATTTACATCGTCAAACAGACGGCGCAGACAGCACCGTCTCCAAATTGCGCTCTTGATCATTGCCATCGTGGCAATCGCGCTGGTCATTCATTTTGTTTTCTTCAAATAGAAAAGGCTATTAGGCCATAGAGGCGTTTAGCTCATATCGACCAAACGCAAAAAAGGGGGAGGCCGCGAGGCCTCCCCCTTCTACATTCCC
>NZ_QSIL01000009.1 GCF_003469185.1 Collinsella sp. AM34-10
GGCACGTGCAGACCTTTCGTCATGGCCTCCTACCTTTCTTTCGGGCCTTACTGGCCGAATGTATCAGCGCCCCTCCATATGGGACGCTGCTTGCTGACAGCTCTAGTTATATCCAAATTCCATTCGTAATGCTACCTCGCCCCCGAACGGTCAGCAAAGTACGATGAACGGTATATCGCATATGATTTCCCATGATGCACTTCAGTTTCGTAAAGCAGATTTTCCTAGGTAAACGTTATTTTTCTAGGAAATCAAGCTTGAACACTCAAAGTTATCCATGATTCAAAATTGCATAGTGAAAACGGTTTTCTGCATATAAATGACGCTTGCCCTCGATTCGACCTACATTCGATTATATTCAGCTTGCTATCATTCTTATTCATACATTCTCACCAGTTGAGTGAGGATATAGATCGCTTGCTCAAAGCACCGGACGTTAGTGCTTCGGCTTGTCAGCGTAAGAAGTAGGTAAAGATACCGTTCACGCGATACGTCCGTGCCAGCGGTCGACTAAATTGAGACAATAGTGAATTAGAGTTAGGCTACCGTCCCCTGCGGGGACTGAACGGACAGATGCATATGCCGAGCAAAATCGAAAAGAAACAAAAGGCCGCTAAGCTGCGCAAGCCGCCGCGCGACTTCTCGTACACGCAAAACCGAGAGCTTAGCTGGCTGCGCTTTGACAACCGCGTGCTTGACGAAGCCTTCGACGAGACCGTTCCGCTGTTCGAGCGTCTAAAGTTCGTGTCGATTTTCGAGTCTAACCTCGACGAGTTTCTCATGGTGCGTGTGGGCGGCCTGTCCGATCTTGCAGAGCTCAAAAAACAGCCTGTCGACAACAAGAGCAATATGACCGCCTCCGAACAGGTCGATGCTGTCATGGCAGAGCTGCCCGGGCTCCTTACCCGTTGGGAGTCCATCTTTAAGAGCATCGAGGACAAGCTCGACGCTCTGGGCGTTCACCGCGCCCGCATCGATTCGCTTACGCCCGAGGAGCGCACCTTCGTAACCCGCTACTTCCAAGCCTACGTGTCGCCGGTCATCTCGCCGTTGGTCATTGACCCGCGCCATCCCTTCCCCAACCTGCGCAACGGCGCACTCTATCTGGCTTGTGGCCTGGACGGCGTCACCGACGAGGAGAGCCTGCTGGGCCTTATCGAGATTCCCACCTCGATGAACCGCGTGGTCGAGATCCCCTCGCCCACCGGCACCTACTCCTACATCTTGCTCGAGGACGTCATCCTCGCCTGCCTGGACAGTTGCTTTGGCTCCTATAAGCCGCTGGACCGCGCGCTGATCCGCGTCACCCGCAATGCCGATATCGACCCGGACGGCGAAGGCGTCGAGGAGGAAGAGGATTACCGCCAGCACATGAAGCGCATCCTCAAGAAGCGCCTGCGCCTGCAGCCGGTGGTGCTCGCCGTATCGGGCTCGCTCGAGAAGGCAACGCTCAAGACCATCCGCAAGGCGCTCGAGCTTTCTCGCCGCTCGGTCTTTACCTGCGATATCCCCCTTGACCTTGGCTACGTCTTTGGCATTGAGGGTAAGATTCCCGAGCACCTGCGCAATGAGCTCCTCTTTACGCCGTTTAAGCCGCAGCCCAATCCCACCATCGATATGGCCCGCTCCATCCGCGAGCAGGTGCTGCAGCACGACAAGCTGCTCTTTTACCCTTACGAGACAATGAACCCGTTCTTGGACCTGGTGCACGAAGCAGCCTATGACCCCGAGTGTATCTCGCTGCGCATCACGCTCTACCGTGTGGCAAAGCAGAGCCGTCTGTGCGAGTCGCTCATCGATGCTGCCGAAAACGGCAAAGAGGTCACGGTGCTCATGGAGCTTCGTGCCCGCTTTGACGAGCAAAACAACATCGAATGGGCCGAGCGCCTGGAAGAGGCCGGCTGCACCGTTATCTACGGCTCCGAGGGCTTTAAGTGCCACTCAAAGATCTGCCAGCTCACCTATCGCGAGGGCATGGCGCTTACCCGCCTGACGCTTTTGGGTACCGGCAACTTTAACGAGAAGACGGCCAAGCTCTACAGCGACTTTATGCTCATGACCGCGCATCCCGGCATCGGCGAGGACGCCAACCTGTTCTTCCGCAACCTGTCGCTGGGCAACCTGCGCGGCGACTACCGCTTCCTGGGCGTGGCGCCCGTGGGCCTCAAGCCGCTCATCATGCGCGGCCTGGACCGCGAGATTCAGCGCGCCCTTGTCGGCGAGCCCGCCCGCGTGTTCTTTAAGCTCAACTCGCTTACCGACCGCGAGGTCATCGACAAGATTGCCGAGGCATCGTGTGCCGGCGTGCGCGTGGACATGATCATTCGCGGCATCTCGTGCCTCAAGCCCGGTGTTCCGGGCAAGACCGAGAACGTGCACGTGCGATCCATCGTCGGACGTTTTTTGGAGCATGCGCGCGTCTATGCCTTTGGCGTGGACTCGGACATGATCTACCTGAGCTCGGCAGACATGATGACGCGCAACACCGAGCACCGCGTGGAGATCGCCTTCCCCGTGCTCGACCCCACCTGCCGCGCCCTGGTGCACGAGTACATGGGCATGCAGCTGCGCGACAACGTGAAGGCACGCAGCCTGACGAGTGACGGCACCTGGGTTCCGGTGGAGCGCAAAGAGGACGAGAAACCCTTCAACTCGCAGGAAGCCCTGCTGGAGCGCGCGTATCGCAACGCCGAGGCCGCCGCGCAGCAGCGCGCACAGGAGAAGGAACGTGTGGCCGAAAAAGTTATCCAGGACGAGATTGAACATGGGGCGGCTGCCAAACCGGAAGCGGTTGCCGCTCTCCCGGTGAATGAGCCCGAGGCTGCCGCAGAGCCCGCCGTGGAGAAAGCGCCCGAGGCCGCTACTGCGACTCCGGAGCCCGCCGCCGAGGCAAAGCCCGCCCCTGCTCCTGAGCCGCAGCCGGCCACACCCAAGGTCCAAGAGGTCCAGGCGACCGTCATTGAGCCCAAGCCTGCACCTGCACCTCAGCCCGAGCCGCAGGTCACCAAGCCCGCACCCGAGACGAGCGCCCGTCGCGATAAGCCCGCCGGCAAGACCAAGGCCATCGAGCGCCATCGCCCCGGTCGCGTGCGCATAGGCCTGGGCCTGATCGGCCTGGGTCTAAAGACGCTCATTACCGGCAAGACGAAATAGTCGTTTGTAGAAGCGCCCCGCATTTGAGGAAAGCCTCGGATGCGGGGCGCTTTTCCCTGCTACCATGGTGCGAATAACAACGCGAATGACAGGCAGGAATATGAAGCTCACTATAGAATCGATGACCTACGGCGCCGACGGGCTGGCGCACGCCGACAACGGCAAGGCCGTCTTTGTGCAGGGCGCCGTGGCAGGCGACACCGTCGAGGCCGAGGTCGTACAGGACGGCAAGTCGTTCATGCGTGCCCGCACCACCGAGATTCTGGAGCCAAGCCCCGATCGCATTCAGCCTCCCTGCCCCTTCGTGGGCATCTGCGGCGGCTGCTCGTGGGGCAATCTCTCACGCACGGCACAGCTCGCCGCCAAGGAGCAAAACCTGCGCTCCACGCTCGAGCGCATCGGCAAGTTCGCTCCTGAGCAGGTCGATGAGTTGGTACAGCCCATCTGCCACACCAAGGACGACTGGGGCTACCGCAATAAAATCGAGCTCGAACCGACCGTCGTCAACGGTCGCGTGCGTCTTGGCATGCACGGTGTCGACCCCAGCAAAATCGTGACCGTCGATACGTGCCCGCTGTTCGACAAGCGCTTCCCGAAGGCGCTCAAATCGGTCGTCGGCGCACTCAACTATCTAAGCGGCAGCCATGACTTGGGGCTCGAACGCGTGGGCATTCGCGCATCACGCCGCACCAAGGCACTCGAGGTCGCACTCTGGACGCCCACAGGCTCTTTTCCGCGCTCGCAGGTCTCCCGCGTGCTGGCGGACGCCGCTCACCCCACGAGCATCGTGCGCGTGATGAGCAAGGGCGAAAAGAAGGCCCGCCGTGTCTCCAAGGTCGAAATGCTCGCCGGAGAGGGCTCATGGACCGAGAATATCGCCGAGGGTCAGATGCGCTTGTCTGCCCCGTCTTTTTTCCAGGTCAACACCAAGGGTGCCGAGATTTTGATCGAGCTTGTCATGGAAGCACTCGACCCGCAGGAAGACGAGCTTGCCGTGGACCTGTACTGTGGTGCCGGCACCTTTACCCTGCCGCTCGCCCGCCGCTGCGACTTTGTCGCCGCCGTCGAGGCCTACGGCCCCGCCGTGCGCGACCTGCGCCGTAACCTGGAGATCAACAAGCTTGATAACGTCGACGTCATTGGCGGAGACGCGGTGCGCGAGTTCCCCGACCAGGATGCCGACGTCTTGGTGGTCGACCCGCCACGCGCAGGCCTCGCCCCCGAGGCGATCGACCTTATCGCCAGCACGAGTGCTCGCGATGTCGCCTACGTGAGCTGCGACCCGGCCACCCTGGCGCGCGATCTCAAACGCTTTGTCGAAGAAGGCACCTTCTTCCCCGTAAAGATCACGCCAGTCGACCTGTTCCCACAAACCTTCCACTGCGAGACCGTCGTCCACCTTAGGCGCAACTAGACTGTTTGCCCAAGGCCACGCCCGATGATTTTTCTGGGACGGGGATTAAATAATCAATTTGTACCAAATGATTATTTAATCCCCGTCCCTTTTTAAACATTGGGAAATCGAGCGTGGCAAGCGCATGTCTTCGGGGTATAAGACGCCTAATTGTATGCCGCCTTACGAAAGGAACTCTCATGCCCAGCGTTGCCGTTCTCGCCGCCGATGGCTTTGAAACGATTGAATGCCTGACCATGGTCGACGTCATGCGTCGCGGCGGCGTGCGCGCCACGCTCGTCTCGATCATGCCCACGCGCGAGGTCGTGAGCTCGCTGCAGATTCCCGTAACCTGTGATGCGCTCTTTGACGAAATCAACTTTGACGAGTACGACTGCGTCGTGCTGCCCGGCGGCCTGCCCGGTGCCACCAACCTGCGCGCCGACCAGCGCGTCTGCGACGTAGTCTGCGATTTCGCCGCGACCAAGCACGTTGCCGCCATCTGCGCCGCCCCGTTTATCCTGGGCGAGCTTGGTCTACTCGAGGGACGCCGCGCCACGTGCTTCCCCGGCTTTGAGAAGAGCTTCCCCGAGGGCACCTATACCGGCGAGAAGGTCACGCAAGACGGCAATATCATCACCGCTAGCGGCATGGCACAGTCACTCCCCTTTGCCTTGGAGCTGCTGCGCACGCTCGCCGGCGAAAAGGCCGTCGAGAAGGTCGCCGAGGGCATCCAACTATGATTTTGGCTTCGCAATCGCCGCGCCGCATAGAGCTGATGCGCGAGGCGGGCTATAACATTCGCGTAATTCCCGCAGACATCGATGAAACGCCTTTTGATGGCGAAGCTCCGCTTACGCTCGTCGAGCGCTTGGCGCGTGCCAAAGCTGCTGCCGTCGCGGCCGAGCATGCCGAGCCCAACGAACTGACCGTCGCGGCCGATACCATCGTCACCTTCGATGGCATGATTTTGGGTAAGCCGGCAAACGAGGACGAGGCGCGCACCATGCTCCGCGAGCTTTCGGGCCGCACGCACCAGGTGGCGACCGGCGTCTGCATCGTTAAAGCCGGCGACGCTACAGCTCCGCATGCCGCCGAGAGCCTGTCGTTTGTCGATGTGACCGACGTGACGTTCTATGAGCTTACCGAGGAGCAGATCAAGCGCTATGTTGCCTCCGGCGAACCCATGGACAAGGCCGGAGCCTACGGCATCCAGGGCACAGGCGGCCGCATGCTCGTGCACGACATTTCGGGTGACTTCTACAACGTGGTGGGCTTGCCCATCGCCCGCGTCGCACGCGCGATTCAAAAACTCTCGTAATTGCATCTGGCGCTGGGTATCCCCCAGCGCCTACAATTTTGCCGTACCGTACGGATCCCGACCGGGCATAAGGCCCGGCGGAAAACCGATAGGAGATAATATGGACACACTGCTCGAAGCCATCGATGTTTGCAACGTCGATGGCTTTTGCTTTGGCAACTATACGGACGAGGAGGCTGGCACCGGCTGCACCGTAATCGTGGCGCCCGAGGGTGCCACCGGTGGCGTTGACGTACGCGGTGGCGCTCCCGCTTCGCGCGAGACCGACCTGCTGCGCCCCGAAAACACCGTCGATAAGGTCCACGCCGTCTGCCTTTCGGGTGGATCGGCCTTTGGCCTCGAGGCTGCAAGCGGCGTCGCTCGCGAGCTTGAGAGCCGCGGCATCGGCCTTCCCGTCGGCCCCACGCAGGTGCCTATCGTGTGCTCCAGCTGTATCTTCGACCTCGCCTTTGGCGATCCCACCGTGCGCCCCGACATAGAGGCCGGCATCGCCGCCGTGCATGAGGCACTCGACAACACCCCCACCACGCTCGAGCAGGGCAATGTAGGTGCCGGCACGGGTGCCACCGTCGGAAAGCTCATGGGGCCCGCCACCTGCATGAAGGCCGGTCTCGGAGCTGCCGCCGTGGCGCTCGGCCCCGTCAAGGTGGGCGCCGTGGTCTCGGTCAACGCCTGCGGCAACGTCGTCGACCCCTTCACCGGCGAGTGGGTCGCCGGCATGCGCGCCGCAGCCGATAGCGACCAGATCGTCGACATGGAGCTCGCCGCCTTTGCCGCCGCCGGCTCTATGCAGATGCCGCTCGACCGCACCAACACCACCATCAGCTGTATCGTCACCAACGTGGAGCTCACCAAGGCCCAGGCCACCAAGGTCTCCCAGATGGCAGCAGACGCCTACGCGCACGCCATCCGCCCCACACACACCACCAACGACGGCGACACCATCTACACCCTCGCCAGCGGCAAACTGGGAGCCCAGGCAAGCGCCGCCGTTCCCCTAGACCTGCTGGGCATGCTCGCCGTAAGGGCCCTACAGACCGCCATCGTAAACGGAGCCAAAAGCGCCAAAACCTCCCACGGCATCCCCGGCGCCGCGAAGTAATCTCACTCGACCGTCGGTCGGAGGCGGGCGGGCATTACGTTTGCTGCTCTACAGTCCTATGCAAGACGAAGGCCACATTAAGTGGCCTTCTTTGCATGCGGAACTCGCGACAAACGTAATGCCCGCCCGTCTCCGACCGACTTCCAACCTAATTCTTTTCAGCCCAGGCCCCTGTGTACCGCGCGTCTAAGATCTTCAAAATTCAGCTGCCTGACAATCGATTCTTATAGCAGAGGCCCCTTGGCCTTTAGTTTGATACAAGTTCCGCACGAGCCGGAAAGCACTTAATGTGCTTTCCGTGCGAGCAGGACTGTTCGCAGTAGCAAACTAAAGGCCAAGGGGCCCAGTCAACCCATCAGCAGCGATTACTCAGCAGCTAGTTGAATTTGAAGATCTTTGAGGCAAGACGGTATAGGCCGAGTGTGGTTTTGTCACCAGCCCGACCGCGCAGGTTGGTGAAGAAGCCGACCACACCGTAGCGTGCACGACGATACATACGCTCGTCATAGGCCTTTAAATCACTCCACAACGTCTTCAGGCGCTCGTCGGCACAATCCTCGTCGGAAAGCTTAGTGAGCACCGAGCAGATTGCCATCATCATGGTGAAATAGCCCATCATGTACGAGCGCAGACGCGACGACTCGACATCGCTGTACAGGTGGAACGACTCCATCATGATGCGCGTCACGCGAAACTGTTGGTCCAGACGCTTGACCATCGTGGCCTCGTTGACGCTTTGGCCCTCACGGCCGATAAAGTAGCGGTAGAGGTCGATGTCGGCGTAGTACATGGTCTTGCAGCGCGGTAGCGGCACGTAGGCGTAGATGTTGTCTACATAGAACGTGTGCGGCGGCATAGGCAGATTGGACGCGCGCAGCACATCCGTGCGATAGCACAGGCTGTGCATGAGCAGATTCTGGTCCAGACGGAAATGACCAATCTGGTCCCAGGTAAAGATCTTTTTCCGCGGCAGGGCAAACTTGTAGCCAATAGCGGTGTGCGTACCCTCGTAAACCTTCTCGTACACATAGTTCGAGATAAAGAGGTCGACGCGCTGGTCGCGCTCCTCAAAACCGCGAAGGATCGAAAGCATGGTCGACAGGGCTGCGCCATCGAGCCAGTCGTCCGAGTCGACAACTTTGTAGTAGGTGCCCTGTGCCTCGCGCAAGCCCGAAAGGACGGCAATGCCGTGGCCGCCGTTCTCCTGATGCACCGCGCGGATGATTCCGGGGTAACGCGTCTCCCACTCATCGGCCTTGGCCGCCGTCTCGTCCTTGGAACCGTCATCGACGATGATGATCTCGATATCGGTGGCGTAATTGCTCCCCTCCAGAATGGAGGTGATGCAATGGTCCATGTCCTTGGCGGCGTTATACGAGGGAATACCGAATGATATGACTTTATGCATGGCAGGCGATAATCTCATCCGAAAGATCGAGGGCGGAGTTGGTCACGGCATCCATATCGTAGTAACGATACTCGGCCAGGCGACCCACCGGGTGGAAGTTCGTCAGGTTCTGAACGCGCTCAAGATAGCACTCATAGAGCTCACGGTTCTCGGGCTCCAGAATGGCGTAGTACGGCGTCTCGCCCGAGCCGGGCGTATAGGCCTTGGAGTACTCCTTCATGATGGTGGTCTTGCCGGGCAGGACCTGACCGGTCATGTTCTTGAACTCGGTGATACGCGTGTAATCCTCGCTCGTGGTGTAGTTGACGGTGCCCACGGGCTGGAACTGGTCCATATCGAGCGTCTCGAACTTCATGTCGAGCGTACGGTACGGCAGAGCGCCCAAGTCGAGGTTGAACAGCTCGTCGAGCGGACCGGTGTAGACGATCTCGCCGCCATAGACCTTGCCGTCGATCTTGACGGTGGTCTCGTCGATCTCGAAGAGATCGCGGGCGTCCACGTCGCAGAACACATCAATCAGATCGTGGTCGAGCATGTGCTCGAACAGCGCGGTATAGCCGTCCTGCGGCATGCCCTGGAAGGGAGCCTGCGGGAAGTAGCGGTCATCGTCGCCCACAAAGACGGGAACGCGACCGGTGATCGAGGGATCGATCTGGTCGGGCGTCTGGCCCCACTGCTTCATGGTGTAATGCAAAAAGACGTTCTCGTAGACGTAATCGGCGACCTCGGCAAGATCCGGGTCGTTCTTCTTGCGCAGCTCCATGATGGGCACCTTGACGTCCTTGCCAAAGGTCTCCACGAGCTTCTGATACAGCTCCTCGCCGCGCTCGTCGCCAAAGGCGAGCTTGAGGCTCGCGTGGTTAAAAGGCACGGGCATGAGGGTGCCGTTGATGTTGGCAAGCACCTTGTGCTGGTAGTCCGTCCACTTGGTAAAGCGCGACAGGAAATTGTGGACGCGCTCATTAAAGGTATGGTAGATGTGCGGACCATACTCGTGGACCAGGATTCCGGCCTCATCAGCGCAGTCGTAGGCGTTACCCGCAATGTGGCTACGGCGCTCCAGAACGGCAACACGATAGCCGATGGTCTCGGCGAGACGGCGGGCACAAACGGCACCGGCATAACCGGCACCGACGACAATCATGTCGTATGCGCCGGCGTTAAAGCCTTCAGGCAGGCCTGAGGTAATCTGCATCGATACTCCTTGTCAAAAGCCACGGGCTCGTTAGCTGGGCTTTTCTCGAACATTCTTCGAGACATATTTATCAGAGCGATTATAGCGCTAATGCGTCCTATAATGAGCTTGCCACACAAGGAAAGCTCAAGCACCGCGGCGAACATAATTGAAAGGTAAACCCGCTAGCAGCGGGTTTATTCGTGAACAGCCGGGCGCCTGGAGCTTAGCGAAACGCTTGTAAGGAGTAACATGAGCGATTTCCTAAACCGTATGAAGTCTGCCGCCAAGGCCGACCTTAAGACGATCGTCCTGCCCGAGGGCGAGGATCCGCGCACCATCGTCGCAGCCACCAAGATCATCGAGGAGGGCCTGGCAAAGATCGTCATCCTGGGTAACCCCGACGAGATCAACGTTCCCGGCGCTACCGTCATCGATCCGCGCAATGCCGAGAAGCACGAGGAGTACGCGCAGAAGTTTGCCGAGCTCCGCGCCAAGAAGGGCGTCACCATCGAGCAGGCTCGCGCCCAGGTGATGGACGCTACCTACTTTGGCACCATGATGGTCAAGATGGGCGATGCCGACGGCCTGGTCTCCGGCGCCTGCCACTCCACCGCCGACACCCTGCGCCCCGCGCTGCAGATCCTCAAGACCGCCCCGGGCACCAAGCTGGTCTCGGCCTTCTTCGTGATGTGCACCGACACCCCGCAGTTCGGCACCGACGGCACGCTGATCTTCGCCGACTGCGGCCTCAACATCAACCCGTCCTCCGACGAGCTCTCCGAGATCGCCATCGCCTCCGCTCACTCCTGGTCCACCTTCATGGGCAACGTTGAGCCGCACGTGGCCATGCTCTCCTACTCCACCATGGGCTCCGCCGGCGGCGAGGTCGCCAAGAAGGTCCAGGAGGCCGTAAAGTTCTGCCACGAGAAGGCTCCCGAGCTCGCCATCGATGGCGACCTGCAGCTCGATGCCGCTATCGTCCCCACCGTCGCCCAGCTCAAGGCTCCCGGCTCCTCCGTTGCCGGCAAGGCCAACGTGCTGGTGTTCCCCGACCTTGAGGCCGGCAACATCGGCTACAAGCTCGTCCAGCGCTTCGCCGGCGCCGACGCCTACGGCCCCATCCTGCAGGGCATCGCCAAGCCGGTCAACGACCTTTCGCGCGGCTGCTCTGCCGACGACATCGTGGGTGTCGTTGCCATCACCGCCGTCCAGGCTCAGATGGCTGAGTAGCGGACATATCCCCTCGGGACCCTACAGGGTAAAGCTCTGAAAACGTCCTCGGACATGTCGGAAGCCCCCGCTGCGCGCTACGCGCGGCGGGGGCTTCCTCCGTCCTGCGGAATGTTTTCAGAGCTTTACCCTGTAGGGTCCCTGCCGCTACGTAGCAATCAGGGCATCTGGAGTGGACGGCGGCTTGACTACGAGCTGGGGCTGAAGATCTGAATGGATGGGTGCCGTTGCTAGGGGCGCAAGCGTTGCTGGCGATGGTCACTTTGGGACTGGTATTTCCGCCTGCTAGTAAAAAGGCCTCCGGAGCTGTTGCTCTGGAGGCCTTTCGTTTACTTGTAAATGCGCGCGTTAGTTGTTCTTGGTCAGACGCTCGACGTCGTGGGCGATCATGTATTCCTCGTCGGTGGGGATGACCATGACCGTGACGGCGGAACCGGCGGCACTGATGACCTGCGGGCCGCTGCCCACGGCCTCACGGTTCTTGTTGTTGTCGATGCGCACGCCCAACCACTCAAAGCAGTCGCAGAAGGCCTTGCGGATCGACCAGTCGTTCTCGCCGATGCCGGCAGTGAAGGTAATGGTATCCACGCCCGCCATAGAAGCGATCATGGAGCCGGCCTGCTGCATAGCCTTATAGGCGAACATATCGAAGGCGAGCAGGCAGCGCTCATCTCCCTCGGAGGCGCGCGTGCGAATGTCGCGGGCGTCGTTGGAGATACCCGAGATGGCGAGCAGACCAGACTGCTTGTTCATCATGTCGTCGACTTCCTGGTAGCTGTAGCCGCCCTCGCGCTGCAGGTAGCACACGGTAGCCGGGTCGATAGAGCCGCAGCGGGTTCCCATCATCAGGCCGTCAAGCGGCGTGAGCCCCATCGTGGTGTCACGGCATACACCGTCCTCGATGGCGGCAAGCGAGGCGCCGTTGCCCAAATGGCACGAGAGCAGGCGGTGGCAGCGCGAGCCCAGGATCTCCTTGGCCATCATCCACTCGTAGCGGTGGCTCGTACCGTGGGCGCCGTACTTGCGCACGTGGTACTTGTCGCACACGTCCTTGGGCAGGGCGTAGGTGTAGGCAACCTCGGGCATGGTCATGTGAAACGAGGTGTCGAAGACGGCCACGTTGGGCAGCTCCGGATACTTCTCACGGCAATACTCGATTGCTGCGGCCTCGCCATAATTGTGCAGCGGGGCGAGCGGGGCCACCTCGAGAATCTTAGCCATGACCTCGTCGTCGACGACCGCGGAATCCTTAAAGTGCCAACCGCCTTGAACAATGCGATGGCCAATGCCATCGATCGTAAAGTCGGTCTTCTCGAGCTCCTCGAGCACACGCGCGATAGCCGAACGGTGATCCGGGAAGGGAACCTCCTCGGTTTGCTTGGCGCCACCGTTCTCGGAGTGGCCAAAGATGCCCATGTCCGAACCGATACGCTCGCAGTTGCCCTTGGCGAAAACCTCGCGGGTATCGGTATCCAAAAGCTGATATTTAAGGCTTGAGCTACCGGCGTTGACAACAAGTACGTTCATGAGACTCCTTTGCAGTGCGATACGGTCGGCGCAGACCCCTTAAGGCGGCCGCATGTTAATAAGAAGTTATCACACCTTGATAAATAGCTATCAGGCATATCGCCCAACGAGCACAAAAGAGGGGCCGAACGGCGCTCGGTCGTCCAGCCCCTCCCCTCTTGCAATTACTTGCCGTTGACGATGCGCTCGACGTCGGAAGCGATCATGAACTCCTCGTCCGTGGGGATGACGAAAATCTTGACCTTGGAATCCTTGGCGGACAGGCACCAAGCGCCGTCGCCACGCAGGGCGTTACGGGCGTGATCCATCTTGACACCCATAAAGGCCAGACGATCGGCCACGCCGGCGCGAACGGCCGGAGCGTGCTCGCCAATGCCGGCGGTAAAGACGAGCGTGTCCATGCCGCACATGGAAGTAGCCATCTCGGCGGCCTTGGCGGCAATCTTGTAGACAAACATGTCGAAGGCAAGCTGAGCCTCGGGGTCACCAGCGGCGGCGAGCTCCTCGACGTTGCGGCAGTCGTTGGTCTTGCCGCCGGTCACAGCCAAAAGGCCGGACTTCTTGTTCATCATCTCGTCGACCTCGTCGAAGGTGTAGCCGCCCTCGCGCTGCAGGTAGCACACGGTAGCCGGGTCGATGGAGCCGCAGCGGGTGCCCATCATGACGCCGTCGAGCGGGGTGAGGCCCATAGTGGTATCCATGCACTTGCCGTCCTCGATGGCGCACAGGGAAGCGCCGGAGCCGATATGGCACACGACGACCTTGCGGGCCTCGCCGTTGGTCATCTCGGCGACCTTCTTGGAAATGTAGCGGTAGCTGGTGCCGTGGGCGCCATACTTACGGATGTGCAGTTTGTCGCAGACGTCCTTGGGCAGAGCGTAAGTCTTGGCGACCTCGGGCATGTTGAAGTGGAAGGCGGTGTCATAGACCGTGACGTTGGGCAGGTCGGGATACTGCTCCAGGCAGAACTCGATAACGTTGGCCTCGGGATTGTTGTGGAGCGGCGCGAGCGGGGCGACCTCGCGGATCTTAGCGAGAACGTCCTCGTCGACGAGGGAGGAGTCGCCAAAGTACCAACCGCCCTGAACGATGCGGTGGCCGATGCCCTCAATCTTGACGCCGTTGGCCTCGAGGTCCTTCAGGACAACCTCGATGGCGACCTTGTGGTCGGGGAACTCGATGTTCTCGGTCACCTTCTTGGAACCGTTGGCAGCATGGGTGAAGGTACCGCCGGTGAAGCAGACGCGCTCGCAGGAGCCCTTTGCGGACACCTTGTGGGACTTGGTATCGATGACCTGATACTTAAGGGTCGAAGATCCTGCGTTGACGACCAGAACGTTCATGTGTCTCCCTACTAACAGGCGGTGTGGCGCCGCCAGGTTACATACGCTTCAATAATAAACCCAAACGCCCTCGCGCTCGGGTTTATTGCGTTGATATATAAGTTATCGGTGCCTAAATACTCATGGCCTTTGGCTTGTAAGACGAAAGAGCGCGGGGATATACACCAGAGAAGAAATCCCGAGCGCAACAAGCAATATGACTCGAATATCCGCGATGCTGCTCAACGCAGCATTGAACAGGTAGAAAAGGATGGCACCCACCGCCACCATCTGGCTTTGAACCGAAATCAGTGAACAGCGCATCGAAGAATCGGCAGCATTTTGAAAAATCGAGTATTTGATTGGGGCAAACAACGAGTACGCAACCGTCTGCAGCACATAGAACACGGGCAGCAAATTAGCCGGAGTAAGGGGAATCAAAAACAAAGCTGTCAATACTAAGCGAATGATGCCGCAAATACGCGTAAAACGGCCCTTGTCGACACGAGCAATCACACTGGGCACAATAAATCCTATGGAGGCGGAGGCAAGGAGCTGGACCGCAATGGTCACGCCCGAAGCGACGGCATTCATTCCGCGGCCTGCAAGCAACAGTGAGAAGAAGTCTTCCAGGGCGACGAAGGCAAATGCCTGAGAACAGTCCATGATGAACGCTGACCGAAGAATGCCATTACCCGCAATAGCAGCACCGATCATCTTCGGGCTCATTCCATGCCCAGGTGTCACCGCAGCGCCCTCTCTTCTCGCCTCAGGAATACAGACAACGACAACCAATGTCAGCACCATTGTGATGATATCGACCGAAAGCCCAATGAGATACGCGCCAGCGGACGAAATGAAACCGCCCACACAAGCGGAGAGGGCATAAGAGGCATAGAAAACAAATCGCTCAACGACATTAAGTCTTACGAGCTGGTCCTGAGAGACGCTGTCAATGTAAATCGCTTCTATGGATCCGCTCAACATGCAACGGCAAAACCTTTGAGAGCGAACGCACCGATTAAAAGCAGAGGAGAACGGACGAGAAGCAGGGCGGCGTAGTATCCAAGCATCCCCACGACGCCAACGAGACCGCTTGTCTTTCGTCCAAACCTATCAGCAATATAGCCAGTAGGAACTTCAAGGATGAACTTGCTCACTTGATATGCAATCATCATGCTAGAAATCGCCACCATCGAGAATCCGACGAATTCAAGGTAAACCGTCAGAAAATACAAAATGGTGCTGAAGTTCGACAGAAAAACGAACGTCATATAAAGCAAAACCGTACGGTTTTTCATGCTCCGCCCTCCAAGAGTCAGCAATCTAAATCGGAATCTTGGAAAAGCATGAGGGCAAAGCTGTCAGCTATGTGTTGCAAGGCGTCAATAATCACTTGACGTCTCGAAGCCAATTAATTTCGCGAAGCAAGATGACGCAATAGGTGCAGAAAAACCGTCTGGTGTCGATCAGTCCAGGAATTTTGCCGATAGCAAAAGTAGATAGGCAAGGTTACATCACGCGAGCCTTCAATGGAGCACTCACTCACTTCTGATCCATCCGATGCGAGAGAGGACCCGGACAAACTCAATATCAATCCCCCGGCTTGAAGAAACTCAGCCTGAGCCCTGCTTCCGTATTCAACATCACGGAAGCGAAAATTGACGAGCTGGGCTTCAGGGCATTGGTTGATCGCATTGAGACAGGGTGACAAATTAATGGGAACAGCGAGCCTGCCGCCCAGTAACTCACGAACGGTCATAGCGCCCACGGATTGATGACCCGCTGGGCAGGAAAGAACCTTGAGCTCCTTTTCACCCAAGTATTTCGAAGAAAGGACACTATCCCTTGGTTCCTCAAATGAGATGGCCGCATCCGAAATGCCAAGCACAAGTGATTCAAAGCATGTAGCCGTTGGCTGATGCCACACATCAAGGTGAATATGAGGGTGCGAGCTTTCAAACGAGTCATACCAGTTTTCGGCAAAAAGTCGCCCCCGCCCATGAAGGCAGGGGGCGTAAAGACGAAAGTGGCCGTCGGGCGAGACGCCGTCGTCCCTCGATTGAGCGTACTTTTTGAGATCGTCGACTTGTGCCAGGATCACGCGTGCACGACGCGCAAATTCTCTGCCCGCCGAAGACAAAACAGCCTCACCCGCCGATCGGTCAAGCAAAACAATCTGATACTCAGATTCCAACTTTTTGATTGCCGACGAAACGGCCTGCGGACTCACATGAACGGCGCGAGCTGCTTTGCGCACGCCGCCATAGTTCGCTACCGCTTGAAGGTATTCGAGTTGAGAAAGCTGCATAGACTACTCCAAAGGCAGCCAAGTCGACGGGCTACGCGTCCTCAGATGAGGTTCTCGCCCAGGTTTTTGCCACCGAGGACGTGCATGTGGAAGTGCATGACGGTCTGGCCGGCGTTGACGCCCTTGTTGGAGATGACGCGGAAACCGTCCTCCAGGCCCTTGACCTTGGCGACCTCCTGGATGGCGTGAGCCATGGCGCCCATGGTCTCGGCGGGCACGTTGTCGGCGATGTCGCTGTAGTGCTTCTTGGGGATCACGAGTGTGTGGACCGGCGCCTGGGGGTTGAGGTCGTCGAAGGCGATGACCTGGTCGTCCTCATAGACAACGGTTGAGGGAATCTCGTGGTTGGCGATTTTGCAGAAGATGCAATCACACATGGCTGGTTCCTTTCTCACAGACCAAGGTAATTATATTTGGTCGGGATGGTTAGAACGAAAGCTTGTCGTCGGTGTTGGCGGCCTCGCCGTCGGCGAGCACGTCGTTGCCGTCGACGTCCTTAAGGAGCACCGAGACCTTCTGCTCGGCATCGGACAGGCGGGTGCGTAGGCTCTTGAGGAGCTCGACGCCGCGGGTATAGCTCTCGAGTGACTCCTCGAGCTCCATATCGCCCGACTCCAAGCTGCGGATGATGAGTTCCAACTCCTGCGAAGCCTGCTTGTACGTAAGCTGCTCGACCGGGGTCTTCTCTGCCATATCTGTTTCCTTTCCTAAAGGCTTATCGCTATGTAACGCGGCCTACTCGACCGCATCGACCGTTGCCGCCACATTGCCGTCTGCCATGCGCACGCGGATGGCGTCGCCGGGCTTAAAGGTCTTGGCGGTCGTAGCCACCCCATCATCGCTGTACGCGATGGAATAGCCACGGGCAAGCACCTTGAGCGGCGACAGGGCATCGAGCGACGCGGCAGCTCGGCCTAAGTCGGACGCAGGCTTGCTGAGCATCGTGCGCCCCTGATGCTCCAGACGGGAGCTCGCAAGTGTGAGCGCATGGCGCTTGCCATCGAGCCCTGAGGTGCTTGCGATCAAGCGCTCGGGCAGACGCTCGAAGTTGGAGCGGAAGGCCCCAACCGAACGCGTTATGGCGCCGGACAGACGATCGGCCGTCAGGGCAAGCTCGGACTCGCGACGCTCGACCATAAACGTGGGGTCGTTGAGGCACGGGCGGCATGCGGCTGCATCGAGCGCGTCGCCCAGACGAGCCGTATAGGCATCCCAGGCTCGACGACCGCGCTGGTCGAGCATTTCCAGATCGACCTGATCCGACCCGATCATCGAAGCCATCGCGGCGCCCAGACGCTGATGGCGCGTCTCGAGCACGTCGGCCAACTCCGTCATAGCCGGCGCCACCGATTCTGCCGCTGCCGTTGGCGTGGAGGCGCGACGGTCGCTCACCATGTCGCAAATCGAGGTATCGGGCTCATGGCCAATACCGGTCACCACGGGCACAGGACAAGCCGCCACTGCGCGGGCAAGCTCCTCGTCATTAAAGGTCATGAGGTCCTCAAAGGAGCCGCCGCCGCGCACCAGCAAAATACAGTCGGGCGCCGGCGTAATGGAAGCGGCGCGGCGCAAGCCCTCGATGAGCTCGGCCGGCGCACCCTCGCCTTGAACCTTGGCGCCCACGCAGACGAGCTCGACGAGCGGGTTGCGACGACGCAACGTGCGCTTGACGTCGTCGATTACGGCACCCGAAAGCGAGGTGACGACCGCCACGCGGGAGCAGAACACCGGGATGCGGCGCTTGCGCGCTTCGTCCATCAGGCCCTCGCGGCGTAGCTTTTCGGCCAGTTGCGCCACTTGTTGACGCAGCAGACCCTCCCCCGCCAACGAAAATGAGCGGGCAACAAAGCTCATGCGACCCGTGGGCTTATAGAGATTGAAGCTGCCCTTAAAGCTCACCTGCATGCCATCGCGCAGATCGAAGGTGCGCTTGAGATAGGCGCCCTTCCAGATAATGCAGTCGACGGCGGCCGAGTCGTCCTTGATCTGGAAGTAGCAGTGACCGCTTCGGGCGTTAGGACCACGAAAACCTGTGACCTCGCCCAGAACGCTCAGCTGCGGAATGGCATCGAGCGCACCGGCGGCGATCTCCACTGCCTGGCTCACGCTGAGCTCCTTGCGCTCCTGATCGTCCGAACCGTCGAACTCGGCGGAAACGGCATTGCCGGTTAGATTCCAGCCTGCCACGCAGCCTCCTTTCGTTATCGAGCACAAGGGCTTCGACCCTGCGCAGATTCAAGTCCAACACATAGTACAGCGCCGCGGGGACAAGAATCTCCGCGGCGCCTGTCAAGCCAATTTGTTATCGGTTGGAGTTTCTGTTGTAGCGGGCCATCAGGTAGAGCAGCTGAATAATCGAGGTGAGCGCCGCCGCCACGTAGGTGAGCGCGGCTGCCGTCAGCACCTTCTTGGCACCGTTGACCTGCTTGGAACTCATGCCCGACTGCTCGATATACGCCACGGCGCGGCGACTGGCATCGATCTCGACAGGCAACGTAACGAGTTGGAACAGCACACTAAACGAGAAGAAGATCAATGCGAGGGTCGTGAGCCCGGCGATGTTCATAAACAGGCCCAAGAGCAACACGATGGTCCAGGTGTTCTGGGTAAAGTTGACGACCGGGACCAGGGCGGTGCGAACCTTCATCATGGCGTAACCGCTCTGACGCTGGGCGGCATGACCCGCCTCGTGGCAGGCCACGGCAACGCTTGCGACCGATCCGCCCGAACGGTTAGCGTCCGAGAGATACAGGTTGTTATCCTGCGGGTTGTAGTGGTCGGTGAGCTCACCGGCAACGCCCTTGATACCCACGGCGTTGCAACCGTTGGCGTCGAGCATGCGGCGAGCGACCGTGGCACCCGTGTCGCCGTCCGAGCGAACCTTGGACCAGGTCTTGTACGTCGAGTTGATATAGCTCTGCGCCGCAAGACCAAGCACCGTACAAACAAGGACAACCAGCAGGTACAGCGGGTCGATGCCAAAGCCGTAACCATAGTAATAGGGCATGCGAATTCCTCCGAATCGAATTACACGTTGGAGGCATTCTACCCAATCAAGCGGCTAGGCTTCCTTACAGCAATTCAATTTTGCCATCTTTGACCGTCAACCCCATGTTGCCGGAAAGCAGATCGTCCAGGCGCGAGCCCACAAGCTCAAAACGCCAACCTTCGCGCAAACGGCTTTGCTCAGGATGCTCAATGTAGTCGGCCAGGTCATCGCGCGAGGCAATGACCGAGGTCGCCACGCCCGAGCGCTCGGCAACCAGGCGGATGAGCGCGTACATGAGATCCGTCACGCTCTCAAGCTCCGGCGAAATCTGGCGATGCCCGCGCACCATGAGCGGCAGGCGATCGTGCGGACAGCTTGCGCCGCGCTTGATGGCCATCAACGCGCCATCCACGTCGCGCTCCCCCAGCTGGTCGGTACCGCGGATGCTACGGAACTCCTCGACACGCACGGGATTGCGCTTAACCAGGGCCAGCAGCGTATCGTCGGACATGACCCACTTGCGCGGGATGTTGCGACGCTCGGCGCGGTCCTCGCGCCAAGCGGCAAGCTCGCGCGCAATGCCCAGCTGATGGCGGCTACACGAGTTGATGCGTTTGACCTTGCGGAATGCCTCATGGCGGTCGGCGCGGTAGTGCGACTCGTCGGCCAAAGGACGCAACTCGTCGAGCACCCAGTCCACGCGGCCCAGCTCACGCAGGCGGCTCATCATCTCGGTATAGGCGACGATTAAGTACTTGACGTCATCGATCGCGTACTCGATCTGCTTATCGCTCAGCGGGCGGCGCGACCAATCGGTCAGCGACTCGGTCTTGGGCAGTGATACGCCGCAGAACGTCTGAACGAGCGCACCATACGAAATCTGCTGGCGCTCGCCCAAAAAGGCGGCGGCAACCTGCGTGTCAAAAATCGGTCGCGGCAGTGCGCCCACGGTATGGAGCATAACTTCCATGTCCTGTGAGCAAGCATGGAATACCTTGACCACGCCCTCGTCGGCCATAAGCTCGGCAAGCGGCGACAGGTCGTCGATCACCAGCGGATCGACAGCGACACTCTCGGCGGGGGTGGCAATCTGGACCAGGCACAGGCGCGGATGAAACGTGCGCTCGCGCAAAAACTCGGTATCGACGGCGATCGCGTCGAACTCGCGGGCGCGCTGGCAAAAGTCGACCAGAGCCTGATGTGTGGAAATGTACATATCAACCCATCGAATAAGGTTAGGCCCGAAAAACACGGGTAGGATATCGGCATTGCTCTACAACTATACTCGGTTAGTCACAGAACGGGAACGTAAGTATGCGCTGCCTTATCATCCACAACCCGGCATCGGGCCCCAGCTCAGATGAAATCTACGCGTTCACGCACGCCCTCGCGCAGGGCGGCGACGAGGTCGTGATGCGTTTTATCGGCGATGGCGTGGAGCCCGAGGACGCGGTAGCGGACGTTCGCGAGTTCGATCGCGTGGTCGTTTCGGGCGGCGACGGCACCGTCTCCAACGTGCTCGACCAGATGCGCGGGTGCGGTGTCCCCACGCTTGTCTTCCCCTCCGGCACGGCCTGCCTGTTCTTTAACAACATCGGCAATGCCCCCGAGGCGGCGGCACTCGCCAAGGCTTGCCGCGACGGCCGCACGGTCAAAGTGGACATGGGTGAGCTCTTTTGGCTCGACGAGAACGGCAACGAGAAGCGCCACGGCTTTATCATCATCGCCGGCTCGGGCTTCGACGCCGAGATCATGATGAAGGCCGCTCCCACCAAAAACGACATTGGCGAGATCGCCTACTTCCTCTCCGCGCTCGCCACGCCCAACCCCACGGTGGCACACTTTACCATTGAGCACGACGGCATTGTCGAGGAGCTCGACGGCATCTGCTGCATGGCAGGCAATACCTCGGTCATCCAAAACGACATCAACCTGTTCCCCAACTGCCGCATGGACGACGGCATGGTCGACATCGTCGTTATTGAGCCCGTGCGCACGATGCAGCTGCTCCCCACGGTAATTACCGCCGCGCTCGACCCCGCTGGCAAAGTGCTCGGCCGTCCGCAGTTTAAGATCATCCAGACCAAGGAAGCCAAGATCACCTGCACGCCATCGCTGGGTATGCAGTTCGATGGAGAGATCATCTCCAGCAACTCCGGCGTCTTTGGCGCTCGCGCGCTGCCGCAATGTCTCGACCTCATCGTCGACGATTTTTCACCGCTCGGAAAATAGGAGGACCCCATGAACGACAATCCCCTGATTGGCTTTATCGTCATCGTCTTGGCCATGCTCGTTGGTTACGCCATCAATGTGATCCACCGCCGAAAGAAGTAAATCCACATTGGTATGATATTCATCCAGTTATCGACTCTCCCGTTGTTTATGCAAATCCTAAACAGCGGGAGAGTTTTCTTTTTGAGCATTGTCTGGCGCTTTATTCAGCTACAGTAAATGCAGGGTGCCTTTATTTAACTAAAGCAATAAAATGAGTATTATTATCCGCTCATCGTATATTTCTTCACGCTCATCGAGTAAAAGCTGTTGTCGAATGAATACTCTTTACACTTCCTTTAGGCTAGTAGATGTATTTATTAGCTGAAACTCCGTACGGTTTCGCGGGGTTTCAACAGTTGGGAGGGATCATGAGGTTTACTCATCCTGTCAACACGCTCAAGAAGCTCGGCTGCGGCCTTGCATTTGGAGCAGCGGCCATTATGGCCATGCCGACTTCGGCGCTCGCTTGCACCCAGATCTACATGGGCAGCCAGCTCACGGCAGACGGCAACACGTACTACGGACGCTCCGAGGACTTCGGCCCGCGCTACATCAAGCACTTTGGCATCGAGCCCGCACACAAGGACGGCAGCAAGTACACCTCGGTCGAGTCCGGCTTTGAGTACAAGTCCAAGGGCGCAACCTACCGCTACACCTTCGTTCGCGACAACCCCTCTCAGTGGGAAGATCGTTACGACGCATATTCCGAGGCTGGCATCAACGAAAAGGGCGTTTCCTGCTCTGCCACGCTGAGCACCTCCTATAACGAGAAGGCAGAGGAAGCCGACCCCGTCACCGAGGAGACCGGCATCGGCGAGTACAACTACGCCAGCGTCATTCTGGGCGAGAGCGCCACGGCCCGTGAGGGTGTCGAGCTCCTCGGCAGCCTGATTGACGAGCAGGGCGTCTGCTCCAACGACCAGATCATCATTGCCGACAACAACGAGACCTGGTTGTTTGCAGCGCTTTCCGGCCACCAGTGGATCGCTATGAGGCTCACCGACGATATTGCCTCACTCAACCCCAACATCGGCAACCTCACCTATGGCGTCGACCTCGACGACACCGAGAACTGCCTCCACTCCGAGGGCATCGAGTCCATGCCTAAGGAGAAGGGCTTTGCCGAGTACACCGACGGCAAGTTCGACGTCGCCAAGACCTACGGCGAGGAGATTAGCGAGGCCGGTATGCACCAGTGGTCGCGCTATGTCCAGGGCCGCGATTACTTCATGGCTCCGCTTGCTGAGGGCACCGACTATGAGATCGTCAAGGACGAGCGCGAAGACGCTCGTGCGACGACCGGCGCCCTGGTCCACGAGATGCAGCCGCTGTTCTTCCAGCCCGGCAAGTCCGACTGGAACACCTTTGAGATGATTCGTTCCTTCGCCGCTCGCGGCGAGAATGTCGCCGGCCTCAACGCCAACACCGACGGCGCCTATGCCATCGGCTCCAACCGCAACACCGAGATCCACACCTTCCAGATCCGTCACGGCATGGACCCCGAAATCGCGACCATCCAGTGGGAGATGCTCTCCAACGCCGAGTTCTCCGTCGCTATCCCCCTCTATTCCGCACTGCTCACCGAGGTCAGCCCCTACTTCAGCGATCAGGATGTCTCCTTCGATCACTGTGAAGAGGAAGACGTCGTGAACAACGAGGAGCCCAAGAACTCCATCAACTACGTCCTCATGGACATCAACACGCTCGCCTATGAGAACCGCGACAGCTGCGCCACCGGCGTCCGCGCCTATCTCGACGCCCTGCAGAAGGAGCTCATTGAACAGAACCTGACCGTCGACGAGGCCATGCAGGCCGCCGAGGACAACGAGGCCCGCACCGCCCTGGCCAACAAGGCCGGCAAGGCAGCGACCAAGAACACCTACGTCAAGTGCAAGGCCATGCTCGAGGAGATGCGCGACTACCTCAAGGAGGGCGACTTCTCCGAGGAGTTCGTCCCGAGTGACTACGATGCCGACAACGACTGCCTGGTCGAGTCCATCACCTACGCCGACGAGGCTCTCTCCGATAAGGACGTTGCCGAGCCCGAGGCTGAGGAAGAGGCGACCGAGGAGAAGTCCGAGGGCAACAACATGGCCGCCATGGCCGTTGGCGCCGTCGTCATCATCGGTGTCTGCGGCTTCGTGCTTTATCGTCGCAAGAAGGCCTAAGGCCCTTGCGTTCCAAGAGACGGGCGGGGTCGCATGAGTCATCCCGCCCGCTCAGCCTGCCCTTTTGACCGGCAGGAAACGCCGCCGAAATCTTTTCAAAAAAGATTTCCCCGCACACACTTCGCTGTGCTATAGTGCAGCGCAACAGCAACGAGGTGCGACCGCGCCAAGGCATCACGAAAGGAGCCACCAAGATGATGAACACGATGAAGTCCCTCAACAACTGGTGGTGGCGTGATGCGAATACGATCGGTCGACAGTGAGTCCCTCACGCCTGTTTTTGCGCTCTAGGTGATTGGAAGGCCTCCGGTTTCGACCGGGGGCCTTTTTCTATCTCGAGCCCGATCGCGTTCGCATCACGCGCCTCCGCTTTCTTCTCTTGTACTTCCCTTCCGAAAGGACTTTCACCATGTCTCAGAACACCACCGCCACCGCCCAGCCCCGCACCGTCCAGACCGCCGACCGCGGTAAACTCGATATTCGCGCCCTTGTCCTGCTCGCCATTCTGCTTGCCGCCGGCTTCATCCTCAACTTCACCGTCGGCAAGGCAATCTCGGGCATCTCGGGCGGTATGATCAGCCCCGAGTTCATTATCTCGGCCTTCTGCCTCACCATCCTGGTCATTCGTCCCAACATTGGCCAGGCGCTCGTCATTGGTCTCATCTCGGCGGCCGTAATCCAGATCACTACCACCTCGCCGTTTGTCGATTTTGCCGCCGAGGGTATCGCCGCCATGCTCATGGCCGTCATTGTCAACGCCGCCGCCAAGGACGGCCAGGTTAAGCCCGTCGTCGCCATCGTCGCAACATTCGTGACCACCTTTGTCTCGGGCGTCATCTTCATGGTCATCAAGATGGCCATGCTCGGCGTGGTGGGCGAGCTCGCCGCAGCCATGCTGCCCGTCGTCGCCATGACCGCCGTATTTAACGCCATTCTGGTCGGCGCCCTCTACCTGCCCATCCAGAAGGCCCTGAAGCTCAACTAACCCGCTCGGCTTTACGAGCCACCCCATCTTGGCGTTCATTCGTCGCTCGCATACCCAAGTACGCTTCGCTCCTCTTTCGCGCCAACCTGGGGCACCTCGTAAAGCCGTATCCGTGCTTCACCACCAAAGACTGTCCCAAACAACGAGCTTTTGGGGACGTTCTTAAACGACTAGTCATGTAAGAACGTCCCCAATGATTATGAAAGGTATCCATGGAAACGATCATCAACGTCGACGATGTCTCGTTCTCCTATGGCACGCAAACCGAGCAGGCGCTCAGCCACGTTTCGCTTAGCGTGAACAAGGGAGATTTCATCGGCATCATCGGGCCCTCGGGTGCCGGTAAGTCCACACTTGCCGCCTGCCTGTCGGGCGCCGTGCCTCACCACTACACCGGCGCCTTTTATGGCTCCGTGTTAGTTGACGGCCACGACACCTGCGAGGTCTCGCTCACCGACATATCGCAGATCGTCGGCAGCGTGTTGCAGGACATCGATACCCAGATGGTCGCTTCGGTCGTTGAGGACGAAATGCTCTTTGGTCTCGAGAACTTTGGCGTTCCGCATGACCAGATCGAGCAGCGCTTGTGCGAGACGCTTAAGACCGTCGGCATTAGCGACCTGCGCGACCGCGAGATCGCCACCCTCTCGGGCGGCCAAAAGCAAAAGGTAGCTATCGCCGCCATCCTCGCCATGCGTCCGCGCGTCTTAGTGCTCGATGAGCCAACCGCAGCACTCGACCCCGCCAGTTCCACCTTGGTCTTCGAGACGCTGCGCGAGGCAAACCGCGCGCTCGGCATCACCATCGTCGTCGTTGAGCAAAAGGTCGCTTTACTTTCGGAGTACTGCAACCGTGTGTTGGTGCTCGATCACGGCCAGATCGCGCTGCAAGGTGAGCCGCACGAGGTCTTCGCACGCACCGACAAGCTTCGCGCCATCGGTGTCGATTGCCCACGTGTCACGCGCATCTTTAACAGCCTCGAGGCCGATGGCCTGGTAAGCGGCACGCCCTGTCTGGATGTCGACGAGGCGGAACGCCTGATCGCAGGCATCGTCGACCCCGACCGTGCGACAAGCGATACCCAGGCGCCCGCAGGCTCCCCGCACGCGCCGTCGCTGCGCCCGCATGCGAAAGACGCCGAGCCGGTGCTCACCTTTGACCATGTCGAGTTTTCCTACCCCCATGGAGGCGCCGCCGTCCACGACCTCAACTTGACGCTCTACCCCGGCGAGCTCGTGGGCATTGTCGGCCAAAACGGAGCCGGCAAAACCACGCTCACTAAACTGCTCACGGGCCTACTCAAGCCCGCATCGGGCAGCGTGCGCGTTACGGGCTTGGACACGGCATCGGTTCCCACGAGCCGCATCGCACGCGAGGTGGCAACGCTTTTCCAGAACCCCGACCGCCAAATCTGCAAAGACACCGTGCTCGACGAGGTCGCCTTTGGTCTAGAGCTTGCCGGCATCGACCGCGCCGAAGCCCTGCGTCGCGCCCAGCTGGTCATCGACCGCTTTGGCCTGCCCGCCGACGAGGCACCGTTCTCGCTGTCACGCGGCCAGCGCCAGATGGTGGCGCTGGCATCCGTTGTAGTGGTCGAGCCCAAGATCGTGGTGCTCGACGAACCCACGAGCGGCCTGGACTACCGCGAGTGCATGACCGTGATGGAAACGGTGCGCACCATGGCCGAGCGCGGTTGCGCCATTATCATGGTCTGTCACGACATGGAAGTCGTTTCCGACTTTGCCGAGCGCATCGTGGTGATGGCCAACGGTCGCATCCTCGACCGCGGCCGCACGCACGAGCTGTTCTCGAACATCGAGCTCATGCAGCGTGCCTACGTTGAGCCGCCCCAGGTCATCGAACTCTCGCGCCGTCTGGCATCCATCGTCTCGCCCGCCTTTACACAGGTGAGTGAGGTCACTGATATCGTTCGCATTACCGAGGAGATGGTCCGCCGTGGTTAACGTCATCGACTACATGCCGGGCAACACGTTGCTACACCGCCTGAACCCCGTCATCAAACTGGGCCTCGCCGCCGCCATCATCATCGGTATCTTCTTGTCCGACACCTATGTGGCGCTGCTGGGCTTTCTGGCGCTCACGCTCGCGCTGGGAGCCTACGCCGGCGTCGTCGACCGCCTGCTCGCGCTGCTCAAGCTGCTGATTCCACTCGCGCTCATCATGCTGGTGCTGCAGCTGGCTTTTATGCGCGATGGCAACATCGTGTGGGGCTTCGTTACCGACACGGGTCTCATCACCGGCTCCAAGGCTTGCCTGCGCCTGCTGGGCGTGGCGCTTCCGCTCATCCTGATGCTCATGGTGACCAAGCTCAGCGACCTTGCCAACGCCTGCGTCGAAGTGCTGCACGTTCCGTATCGTTATGCCTTCACCTTTACCACGGCGCTGCGCTTTGTGCCAGTGTTTGGTCAGGAGATGAACGCCATCATGGAGGCGCAGACCGCACGCGGCATCGAGTATGACACCAAGAACCCCATCAAGAAGCTTCAGCTCATGCTGCCGTTGTGCGTGCCGCTACTGATCTCGAGCGTGGGTAAAACCGATGCCACGGCCTTGGCGGCCGAGCAGCGCGGCTTCTACCTGCGCACGCGCGCGAGCTCGTACAAGCGCTACCCCATCAAGGGCCAGGACATTGCCATACTTATTGTTAGCATTGCCCTCATTGTCCTCGGCTTCCTGTTCTAGCCCATCGCCATCGGCAACCGATAAATTCAAAAGGCCCCAGCTCACATCAAGCGAGCCGGGGCCTTACTGTTTTCCCAGATAAAACCTACCAAAATAAACCTGTCCCTTTTTGGCAGGCCGAGGGCTACAGGCGGTAGGGGGCGCCGCTGCGGATGATGGATTCGCGCACCAGGACGTCCATGGCGTCAAGGGTAATCTCGGGCATCTCTCGGTACTTTTTCAGCACCGAGAGCTCGGTGCAGGCCAGAATGACGCGGTCGCAGCCACTGCGGGCGAACTCCCACATCACGCGGTCAAACTTGTCCATATCGGGCTCGCGTCCGGCCTTCACGTCATCATAAATCAGCGACATCACGTCGGCCTGGCGCTTCTCGCTGGGATAGACGACCTCGACGCCCGCGGCCTCGCACTCGCGCCCGTAGACGCCGGCACCCACGGTGCCGTCGGTGCCCATGATGCCAATCTTGCGCACCGGCTCGGACGGCATGCTCAGGTTGGGATCGAACTCGCACTCCCCCATCACCGCGCCCGCCAGGGCATAGCGCACCGACTCACGCGGCATGTGGATAATCGGCACCTTGGTAAACGACTGAATCTGGTCGTAGAAGTAGTGCGATGTGTTGCAGGGAATGGCGATATGAGCACAGCCCAGCCCCTCGAGCGCCCGCGCACATTCCTTCATGGTCGCCAGCAGCTCGGCATGCTCGCCGGTCTTGATGGCCAGCGTACGGTCGGGCATGGTCGACTTGGAAAGTACCACCATGTCGATATGCTCCTGATCACAGGTAGCAGCCGTATGACGCACGACCTGGTCGTAGTAATACGACGTGGCCTCAGCGCCCATGCCGCCGATAACTCCCAGCTTTTCCATCGCCGCCTCCTTGGTGACGCCCATGCAATTGCTCGTATCATGCCCGCGCCCGTCCGATGCAAACCGGGCGGGCGCCGCGCTCATCTACTTGTAATACGTCTTGAACAGCTTAAAGTGACGCAGCTTGGTGTGCCACATGCGCAACCAGCGGTTAAAGACAAAATCGCCCTTCATAAACGAAGGATCGGCAGCCTTGCCCTCCTTGGCCAGACGATGCGCCTTCGCACGCAGCTCGGGGTCCTTGACATACTTGTCAACGACGCCCATGGGGACGACCATCCACAGCGCCTCGTCCTGCGCCGTCACAAATTCCGGCTCAAACGGACGGTTATAGACGTACTCATCCACCACGTATTTAGCAACGTTAAAGCCGCTGTTGGTGACGTAGTAGTTACTGCGGCCCTGACGCGTGTTGAAGTCGAAGAACTTAAACGAACCATCGCGTTGGTCGTACTTGACGTCGAAGTTGGAGAAGCCCGTGAACTTAAGGTCCTCAAGCAGCTTGCGCACGCCACCCATGAGCTCGTCGTTGGGCTCGGTGATGATGCAGGCGTGGTTGCCGACACCATGGGGCTGATGCTCCTCGAGCAGCACGTGACCCAGGCACATCATGCGAACCTTGCCGTTGCGGTCGGAATAACTGGTAAGCACGCGCATGTACTCGTCGTTGCCGGGCACGCGGTCCTGCAAGATGAGGTCATCGGTGTAGCCACTGGCGTACACATCGCGAATGACCTGCTCCAGCTCGGCGCGATCGGCAATCTCGTAGGCCTTCTTCTGGCCCTCGAACTCGTGCTCCCACCACATGATGCCGTCAGAAGGCTTCAGAATCATCGGGAAGGGAAAGTCGATCTGGTCGAGCACCTCGGCGGAAGCCTCGCCCTGGGCGTTGAGCATCGCCATGGTAAAGGTAAACGTGTGCGGATAGGGTACACCGTGCTTCTCGCACAGCTCGTAGAAGATCTCCTTCTTCTGGCACTGCTCGAGCATACTGTAGGGCGCATAGGGCGCGATGACGTTGGAGGCAAGCTGGCCGGCATCCTGAGCCTGTGCGGCAAGCGCGACGTAGTTATCGCCGCAGCCCATGAGGATAATCTTCTTATCGGGATTGGCCTGTGCAATGCCGTTGACGGTCTCGATCATGACCGGCATAGTGTCGATATCCACATTGGGCGTATAGTCGATAATCTGGCTGCGGTATGCAGGACCCGTCTGATACTTGCCAAAGACCAGGCTCTTGACCTGATACTCCTCGTAGAAGGCGCGCGCCACCGAATAGGCGTTGATATCGCCGCCGAGCAGCACGGGTATAAACTCGCGCTCTGTAAACTGCAATGCCATGGAAACTTCCTATCATCAACTGCCCGTACGATGGGCGGTCTTTATGCAACTGGTTTATTCTAGCGTGCCAAACTGCCGCTTCCCAAAGTTCCACCATATCTATGGCAAGCAGGCGCTTATGATCGAGCCCGCAGGGTTCCGTAACGTTAAAGTTGAACTCTATGGTTTCTTAACAATTCACTATAACTGCAGGTCAAGGCCAAAACCTCAAGTTCAACTTGACCCTTTAGAACCTTTAAGGTTCAAGTTGAGGTCGAAAGCAGTAGTAGAATACCTTTCGAACTATAACCTACGATTGATTGCAGAGGGACTGGATGCAGCATTCGAACCATCGCACCGCAGCGCTCATCGCGTCGAAGCCGGCTCGCATCATCACGAGCGCCGCGCTTGCCGTTACACTGACGGCCGCGCCGATGCTCTCCCCCGTCGCAGCCTATGCCGCCTCGCAGGCAACGCAGGATCAGCTTTCCGCTGCCCAGCAGAAAATCGAAACCGCCACGAGTGCCTACAACGAAGCCCGCACCAAGCTCGAGGATCTGCAGAAGCAAATCGACACTAACGAGGCAAGCATCGAGAAGATCGAAGCCGAACTTCCCGATCAACAGGCCAAGGCGAGCTCCGCCATGCGCGATCTGTATAAGTACCAGAAGGGCACCAACCCCATCGTGAGCTTCCTGGTCAACGCGCAGAGCCTGGGCGAGTTCATCACCACCTGCAAGTACACCAACCAGATCACGAGCTCGAGCGTCGACGAGATCGAAGAGCTCAACAAGATGCAGACCGAGCTCGAGCAGAACAAGACCGAGCTCGAGCAGGCCAAGTCCCAACTCGAGACCGAGCAGAAAACCGCCGAGGACGCACTGGCACAGGCCCAGCAGCTTCGCAGCGAAGCCCAGGCAAAGGCCGAGCAGGAGAATGCCGCAGAGCTGGCCAAGCTCGAGGCCGACAAGGCCGCTGCCGCCGAGAAGCTCTCGGGCGAGGGCGTGAGCGGCAACAACTCCAACAGCCAGGCCAATAACGCCAACACCACTATCGACACCACGGTGAACAACTCCAATACCGGCAACTCCGATTACGACTCGTTTATCAACGAGTGGACGAGTCGCATCGACAACTACCTCGCCGGCTCCCCCATGGCAGGCCAGGGTTACAACTTTGCCGTGGCAGCCTGGAACACCGGTGTTGACCCTCGCTGGTCTCCCGCCATCGCCTGCATCGAGAGCAGCAAGGGCCTCTATTGTGCCGGCTCCTATAACGCCTGGGGCTGGAGCGCCCGCGGCGGCGGCTGGCGGAGCTTTGGTAGCTGGAGCGAGGGCGTCTCTGCCCACGTTGCCTACCTGGGCGCCAACTATGGCTCCACGCTTACCCCGGCAGCCGCCAAAAAGTACTGCCCGCCCACGTGGCAGGACTGGTACAACAAGGTTGCAACCCAGATGAACCGCATCTAAGATCAACGTCAAAGGGCCCCAATTGGGGCCCTTTTTCTTTTACGCGACGGAGGTATCGACGACGCCAGTCGCGTTTGCAATGGCAACGATGATAATCATTACCAACAAGAGCACACCCATAGCCTTGAGCCAGAGCTTTGCAAGCTTTTTACCGCGGTATCTATCGAGTAGCTCAAACCGCCGGCGAAGGCGGCGTTTGTCGAGCATCACAAAATGGATGAGCACTACGAGACCGTCGACGAAGATAAAATACTCAATCGCGAGAAACCACATCGGGTAGTTTTGGTTGGCGCCCGTAGGATGAAAAACGGCAAAATGGCTTCCGGCAAAGAAAACAAGTAGCGAAAGATAGACGAATGCGTTCCAAATGCGCCCAACGGTGTCGGGAATGCGGGAGAGTAAATTCGGGCGCTCAGGCACCAACGGCAATCCGCCCTGAGACTGATCCGTGGGGAGCACGGGCGCAGGGCACACGGCTCGCCGCTCCGGAGGCTCTTGGAAGGAAGCAGCATTCGGCGCGGACGACGGCGTCGGTGCGGACAACGCATAGGATGCACGCGCAGCGTGCCCTAGCGCCTTCGCGCTTGCAAAGCGCTTGTCCGGATCGAGCGCCATCGCCATGCAAATAACATCGGCAAGCGAGGCGGGGATATCATATGCCTCGCATTGCTCGCGCATGTTCCGACCCGGCTTGGGGTCGGCCCCCGTCAGACAAAAGAACAGCAGGGCACCGAGCGCATAGACATCGCTGCGCACGCTCGTCTGGCCAAAACCATACTGCTCGGGCGGCGCATAGGGACGCGTGCCAAACTTAACGGTATCGGCATCGGCTCCCTCGCGCCACACGCGAGCGATTCCCAAGTCGATAATCACCAGCGATGAAAATGTCATGCCTGTATCGGGCGTATAGTTTGCGCCCGATACGATGATATTCGAGGGCTTTAGGTCGCGATGGATCACCGGCGCAGCCATCTCCCCCGCCGACGCAAAGCCGGCATGGAGCTCCGCAACTGCATCACAAAGGGCGCCAAACAGCTCACAGGCATAATCGGGCGTCGCACCCAAACGCCCCACCAGGGCCCCGAGCGTTTCGCCTTCGATGTATTCCATGACCACGCAAAGCTCGTCGCCCACGCGGCGGCAATCGACAATCCGAGGCAAGTGCTCGTAACGTCGCCCAGCATGCTGGGCCGCAAACAGGCGTTCATACGCCCCGCCAATCTGGGCCGACGCGTCGATGCGCTTGCGAACAAAGGGGCCAAGAGATCCTCCGCCGGAGCCCTCAAAGTACACGAGCTCGGTCGTCTCGACGTCGGAGTGCTTGAGCACACGGTCTACGCGATAGCTGTCATCACGCTCAAGTGACGCCAGGTGTCCGGCGAGCGCAGCGGTCAGCTCATCATCGGAATATGTTGGGCTCTGAGTATCCATAGCGTCCATAATAACGCAGGGCGCGGACGCCCCATGACGCCCGTGCCCTGCACGTTCTAAATATCGTGAACGGCGCTTCCGCCGGCAGCCAACCGTTAGCTCACCGTCTCCTCACCAAAGCGATACAGCTCCTCGTTCACCTTTTGCAGGCTGCAGCCACGATCGATACAGAAAATGATGATGGCGTCACGGCGGTCCTTGCAGTTGAGGACATTGACGCCCGCCGCCGTCAAGGCGCGGTTGGTCTCCTTGAGCGTCAGCGCCATGGCAAAGGCAATCTGCAGCACCTTATTGCGGCTCGGATGCCGCGCACCGGTAAAGATCTGATAGCCAAACGTCTCGTTGAGGTCGGCCATACGCACCACGCGCGAACGCTCCAGCCCCTTTTCTTCCAAAAGCTGTTTCAGATACCCCGAAAGCGACGGGGCGGTAAAGTCGTGCTCTTTGATATAGCCCTCGATACTCGGAGCATCGAGCAGCTCGTTGAGCAACTCTTCGGTTAGCTTCTTATCGGGCATATGGCCTCACCCCCCAGCTCGCATAGTAACCATGTTTTTAATTCTAGTTAAAACCGCTCACGTCAGAACGTTCCCAGCTGGCAACCTGGTCGGGAGATACCGTGCTCATCGCTTCGAACTTCCAGGTGCCGCCCGCTTTGAGATGGTTGGTGTTCGCAAGAGCCGTTCCCACCTGATTGCCGTCTACGTCATACAGAACATACTCAATCTGAATGTAGCTTTGCTCTTTATCCGTATTATTGGTCAACGTGCCCGTGATCTTATACGCGAACTGATTAGACGTATCCCCGGCCTCATCCGAAACCGTATAGGGTTCTTGTGCCTCTTTTTTCTCCTCGACTTGCTGGGTCTGTTCGGCAGGCTTTGCTGCATCACCCGTAGACGAATCAGACGAGTTACCGCCCATAGAACCCACGACGCCGGCAACAACGAGCACCACGATGACGCCCAAAACGATCTTGCCGATCGGCTTCTTTCCCTCTTTTGCCATTATGCATCCTTCCTACGATCCGGCTACCGTGCCGGCACACAGCACATCGTAGGAGGCAGCGAGCTCAAATTCATTAGCTGGGAGCTAATGTCGCAGCACAGCTTGCCACCTGGCACTCATTGAGTCTTTTTTCCTTCACCGAACTCATGCCTTTGTTGTTGACTATTAAACATTTAGACGTAAACTGCTTTGTTACCTTGTCAACATCTGAAAGGAACCTCATTGGGAAAAGACGTACTGGTGCAGCAACTCGTCGACTCATTCGACAGCTGGCCCGCCAAAAACTCCGGTTGCGGATCGTCCCGCATGACACAAGAGCTCTATCCTTTTGACAAGCTCTTCTCTCCCATCAAAATTAACGAGCTCACCGTCAAAAACCGCATTGTCATGGCGCCGATGGGCAATATCGACATGTGCGAGGAAACTGGTCGTCCCAGCGACATGATGCTGCAGTACTTTTTCGCCCGCGCCAAAGGCGGCTGCGGCCTCATCACAACAGGACTCGTACCGGTAAGCCACGGCATCGATACCACGGTCACCGAGCTGGACAAGCTCACCTATTTCCCGCGCATCGATCGAAGCCGAACCGTTATGGCAGGCTGGCGCGACCTTGCCCAAGGTGTCCATGCCTTCGGATCGCGCATTTTTGTCCAGCTTACGGCCGGACTCGGCCGCGTGGGCAACCCGCAATGCCTCATCACGCAAAAAAAGTTTCCGGTCTCGGCGAGTTTCTTGCCTAACTACTACATCCCCGCCATTCCATGCATGCGCCTCTCGAATCAAAAGCTGCGCCGTATCGTAAACAATATCGGCCAAGCGGCGGCCGATGCTCATGCTATGGGCATCGATGGCGTCTATTTGCACGGGCACGAGGGTTATCTTATCGAGCAGCTCGGAAACCCCGCCTTTAACCATCGCAAGCTCGGACGTTATGCCGATTGGCGTCAGTTTGGCCTCGATATGATCAAAGAAATCCGTCGCCGCGTTGGGCCCGACTACCCCATCATGTACCGCATCGACCTTTCGCTTGCACTCGAGGAAACCTATGACGAGCAGGTCATGAATTCGACCTATCTGGGACGCATGCGCGGCGGCCGCACAGTCGAACAGACCCTGGGTTATATGGAAGAGCTCGTGGCGGCGGGAGTAGACATCTTTGACGTCGACCTTGGTTGCTATGACAACTGGTGGATGCCCCACCCGCCTGCGAGCATGCCCGCAGGCTGCTTCGTTCCCGTGGCGCGCGCCGTTCGAGAGCGCTTTGCCGCCGACAATATCCGCTCCAATGCCGGCCTTCCCGTACCCGTTGTCGCGGTGGGTAAGTTGGGCTACCCCGACATTGCCGAACGTGCCCTTCGCAATGGCGACGCCGATATGATCATGCTCGGACGCCCGCTGCTTGCGGATCCCGAGTGGCCCAACAAGGCGTACGCCGGTCGCGTGGCAGATATTCGCCCCTGCATCGGATGCCAGGAAGGATGCCTCAACGAGTTTGTCGAAGGGGGCCATCCGCAGTGTGCCGTCAATCCACGCTGCAGCTTTGAATACCTCATGCCCCAGACACCCGCTCCCGCCAAAGAACCCAAACGCATAGCGGTGATAGGAGCCGGACCCGCCGGGATGGTCTGTGCGCTAATCGCCGCGCGTCGTGGCCACGACGTAAAGCTCATCGATGCCGAAGATGAACTTGGAGGAAAACTCCTCTCCGCCAGCGCCGCCCGGATCAAGTTCGACCTCGATAACTACCGATCATATCTTGTTCGACAGGTGCGCGAGCAGGCAGAAAAACCCAACGGGAACCTGACACTCGAACTTGGACGGGCAGCACGCGCCGAAGATCTTGCAAAAGCAGGCTTCGACGCAATCGTGTGCGCGACAGGCACTTCCAATGCAATACCGCCCATCCCCGGTCTTACGGAGCTTGCAGCATCGGGCCATGCCGTGCTGGCAACGCAGCTACTGCGCCAACCCGCGCTGCTTGGCAACGCCAAAACCGTCACCATCATTGGCGGAGGGGCCGTGGGCTGCGAGGTTGCCCAATGGCTCACCGTCGAACACGGCATACCACAGGTCAACGTAATTGAAATGCTGCCTCACATGATGCAGGGCGCCTGCACGGCAAATCGCGGCCACCTACTCCATACGCTCAGGGGACGCAATGTGCGGCTCCTCAATATGACACGCGTCGAGCGCGCGGAAGTCGACGGCAAACGCGAGTCTGGAGCCCCATCGAGGTGTGCGCGTCTCCACTTGAGTCGCAACTGCCACAAAAACGTTCCCGACCCCTACGTCTCGTGGTCACCGGTCTTGCCCGAGAACGTCGAAAACCCGCTTGCACCCAAAATCGGCAACGACTGGAAGTCACTCGAGCTAACCTGCGACCTGGTAATCATTGCCTGCGGCGGACACCCCGACGACGCGCTGTTCTACAAACTGCAGCAGACGCACGCCGCTGACGAGCTGCATAACATCGGCGATGGGTTTGCGCCCGGCCGTGTGCTCGAAGCGGTCCGTGCGGCATACCGACTCGGCACCAATATCTAACACGAAAGGATGGGCTCACAGATGAACCTGACCTCCCAACAACAAGCCCTGCTCGACGGCGCCAAGGGCCCCGCCATGGCCAAAGTGGTCAAGACCCTCGTTATGTACGGCGAATGCTTTGGCGCCGAGCGTATGGTTCCCGTGACCGGCGCAAACGGTCATCTTGTCACAAGTTTTGGCCTCTCCATGCTCGGTCCAGTCTATGACCTTATGGATGAGCTGCTGAAAGACGGCGCCCTGTCCGGTCAGTCATTCTCGGTCGACCCGAGGCCCCTCGACCCCGCCGTCCCGGCCAACCCGCTGCAAAAGCTGCTGTTCAAGATTATGTATTCCAAACAAGACGATTATGAGGCACAGCTGCGCAGCATGGGCCTATTGGACAACGATGCTTTCACCTGCACCTGTTACCAGCCCGAGGTTGGCAATCGACCTCGGCGTGGCGACATCCTAAGCTGGGCAGAAAGCAGCGCCGTGGTCTTTGCCAACTCCGTGCTGGGCGCTCGCTGCAATCGCAACTCCGGCATCATCGAGATGTTCGGCTCAATTGCCGGCTTTGTCCCGGAATTCGGCCTGCTCACCGATGAGGGCCGCAAGGCGACCTGGATCATCGAAGTCGACTGTAAGCGCAAGCCCGAAGCGCAAGTGCTTGGCAGCGCCATTGGCATGAAGGTGATGGAAGACGTCCCTTACATTAAAGGCCTCGACCGCTGGCTTGGCCGCGAACTCACACCCGGCACGCAGGACTACCTTAAGGACATGGGCGCCGCCAGCGCATCGAACGGCGCTGTCGGGCTCTACCACGTGGACGGCATCACGCCCGAGGCCGTCGAACAAGGCGAACACCTCATAGCACTAGACGCCCAAATCTATCGCATTGACGACGCCGAGCTGGAACGCATCCGCTCGAGCTACCCCGTTATGTGGAAGAACCCGGGCGCACGCCCCAAGCTTGCCTTCATCGGCTGCCCCCACCTCTCGTCTGCACAACTCGCCCATTGGGCAGACGCCATCTGCGATGGGCTGAGCGCCTCCGGCAAGTGCCGCGTGCAAGTACCCACCGTACTGACCGCCGCCCCATCCGTGGCAGACGCCTTCCGCAAGACTGCGGCATACAGACGCCTCTCGACTACCGGTGCCGTCGTCTCGAGCATCTGCCCGCTTATGTACACCAACAACCCGCTGTGCGGCAGCATGCCCATCATCACCAACTCCAACAAGTTGCGTACGTACTCGGCATCGCGCTACTACACCGACGACGAAGTGCTCGCCTACGTCACCACCGGAAAACCAATCAAATAGGAAGGCGACTCCTCATGGAAAAAATCTTTCACGGCCGCGTCGTTGTCCCCGGAACTGCCCACGCCAAGGCACTTGTCTCTCACGGAGGGCTCAACACGCTCGCATCGTTTCAGAAGGCACTGATGTTTGGCGACAAAAAGGCCACGTGTTCCGACCAAAACAATCCCGACTTGTACGGCAAACCTTTGGCGGGATGTGCCTTGTGTCTTCCGCAGACTATCGGCTCCACCACAGGCGGCATGGTGCTCTTCTGCGCCACCAAAATGGGGCGCCAACCCGCATGCCTGCTGTTTTCCAAACCCATTGACAGCCTTGCCGCCGCTGGCGCGATCCTCTCGGGTGTATGGACCGACACCCCCATGCCCACCATTGACAACCTGGGCGATGAGTTTCTCGATGCTGTGTCGACGGGAGACGCCATCACCGTGGCCGAAGACGGCACGGTCATCGTCGGCTAAGGCTATCCGACCCGCCGCCCGCAGATGAACAACGTGTTTCGCCGTTTCCCACGCGCGGTGCGGGCGATAATCTTGACGTATTCGATATACAACACGAAAGGAGTCCCACCATGGGAGCATCGGTATCGGTCGCACAGGGTGCGCCTCTTGATGCAGGCACCTACAAGGCAGACGAGGCAGCCGTCGAGCGCTTTTGCGAATTGCTACGCATTCCCACCGTTTCGCGTGAGAACATCGCCGAGCGCGACGACGAGCCCTTCGGCCAGTGGATTCCCACGCTCCAGCGGCTTTATCCGCGTTTCTTTGACATCGCCGAGATCACACGCATCGACGATTTTGGTATGCTCCTGCATTGGCCTGGTGCCGATTCCGCCTTGGACCCCATCGTCATGATGGCGCATCAGGACGTCGTGCCCGTCGAGGGCCAGGACTGGGAACACGATCCCTTTGGAGCCGAGATCTTCGACGGCGAGATCTGGGCCCGCGGTTCACTCGACACCAAGTGCATCGTCTCTGCTTTTCTCGAGGCCGCCGAGCATTTGATTGCCCAGGGCTTCGTTCCCCCGCGCGATGTCTGGTTCTTCTCGAGCGATGGCGAGGAAATCGCCGCGCCTACTGCAACCCATGCAGTGCAGTGGCTTCGCGAGCACAACATCCATCCCTATATGGTGCTCGATGAGGGTGGCGCCGTGGCAACCGACGCCCCGCTCGGTGTCACCGAACCCGTTGCCATGGTAGGCGTGTCCGAGAAGGGCCATGTCGACCTTACCGTCACGGCGCGCGCCGACGGCGGCCACGCCTCTACGCCTGCGGCAAACGATGCCTGCCGTCTTCTCTGCCGTGTATGCGAGACTATCTCGGCCAACCCCGGCAAGCCGCAGCTCACACCCGCCGTCGAGGCCACACTGACCGAGTTGGGTGCCCGTAGCAGCGCGACGTATCAGGCAGTCTTTGGCAACCTGTGGCTCACGCGCCCCGCAGTTACCAAGATCATGGCCGCCAGCCCCGAGACCTCGGCAATGCTGCGCACAACCTATGCGCTCACGCAGCTCGAAGGCTCCAACGCGCACAACGTGCTGCCACCGGTCGCTCGCGCCAACTTCAACGTGCGCATCGCTCCGTTCGAGACCATCGCCGATGCCGTTGAGCGCGCCCGCAAGCTCGCCGCCCAGCAGTGTCGCGCCTCGGGCGTAAGCCCCGACCATGTCACCGTCGAAATCAACGAGGCGATTCCCTACACCGAGCCCGCGCCCATCTCGCCTTACGAAGACGATGCCGCCTTTAACTACATCCATCGCTGCGTGTCGGGTGTCTATCCCGAGGCCGGCTTTGCTCCCTACGTGCAGAACTCCTGCACCGACTCGCGCGAGTTCAACGAGATCTGCGATCGCGTCTACCGCTTCTGCGGCTTCATCTACTCGGGCGAGGCGCGCAAGCTCATCCATGCCGCCAACGAACGCATCGGCGTCGACGTCTACAAGCGCGGCATCGAATTCTATGTGGCGTTTCTCGCCAACCTTGAACAACTGTAGGACGGGAGGGCTGATAGCGCCCCTCCCCGCTTTTATCCCCGCTTTTACCGACCAGGAGAACCAGCATGACCCAACCAAATCTTAAGCGGGCGGCCCGGCTCGACACCAAGGCCGTCGCCCTCGCCTCCCTACCCTTTATGGGCATGATCAGCTTTTGGCAGGTCTACGACGGCATCGTTCCTAAGATGCTCACGGGGACCTTTGGCCTATCCAACTCGCTCACCGGCGCGATCATGGCCATCGATAATGTCTTTGGCCTGTTCCTGCTTCCGCTCTTTGGCATCCTCTCGGACCGCTGCGCAAGCAACCTCGGGCGCCGAACGCCCTTTATCTTGGGCGGCTCCGCGGTGGCAATGCTCTCCGTCCCGCTCATCGCGATCGCCAACAACATGGGCAGCCTAACTCTGCTCATTGGCGCGATTATCCTCACGCTTTTGGCAATATGCGCCTACCGCACCATGACGGTTGCCATCGTGGCCGATATTACGCCTCGCCCACTTCGAACCAAGGCAGACTCGATCGAAAAGATCGTCGGCTATGCGGGAACGGGCCTTATGCTCGTCGCCATCTCGGTCATGGTTCCCAAGGCCGACAAGCCCGATTATCTTCCGCTCTTTATCTTGCAGGCCGCCTTTATCCTCGTGTCGGCCGTTGTCTACGGCATCTTTGTCCGTGAGCCCGCCCTCGTCGAAAAGATGCGCGAGAAATCGCTGTCCATGGGCATCGACGAGGATCAGATTGACAAAGATGACTCCCCCGAGGCTGGCGGCAAGGAACGCGTTGCAGACACCGGCGTGCGTCGCTCCATCATCATGCTGCTCGCCGCAACGTTTTTCTATTACATGAGCTATAACGCCATGACCACCAATATCAGCCGCTATGCCGATATGTTCTACGGCATGGAAGGCGGTTCCTATGCCGTCATCAATATCGTGACGATTGCAGGCGCGCTGCTAAGCTACGTACCCCTGGCAAACCTTTCGCTCAAAATCGGCCGCAAAAAGGTCGCCCTGGGCACCGCCGTCATCATGGTTTTGTACCCCGCGTTTCTTTGGCTGGCACCCGGCTTCTCACCCGTGCTGTACGGCGTCTTTTTGCTGATGGGCGTCGCGCTGGGCGGTGTGGACTTGTGCGTGTACACGATGATTCTGGAGTGCTGCAGCTCCCAAAGCGTGGGCCGCTACTCCGGTTACTACTACACCGTGAGCATGGCGGCTCAGGTGGCGACACCGATTCTCTCCGGCATCGTTATGGACGTGGCGCCGTCGATGCTCTTCGCCTACATCACGGCAATGGGCATGTTTATGGCCGCAAGCATTGCCGCCGCCAAGCACGGCGATGCTATCTTGATCGACGAGGTCGCTCGCCGCGAGGCAGCCGAGTAGAAGCGCATGCCAATATTGAGCAATGGAGCCGGATGGGGGTATTTCCCATCCGGCTCCATTTTTGTTCCATCTTCAAGAGGCTCGTCGAAGCCTACCCCACCATGACGGATTCCCCGGTAAAGGTACTCACAAGCAACAAGATAAAGAACGCCAGATAACTGATGCTCAATAGGTAGGCGACAACCAAAAAGATGGCCCATCCGGCATTGGTCTTGCCGTCGGCACGACGTTGCTCGCGAGAACGGCACAGCCAAATCGTCACGCCAATGGCCACGATCAACAGTACAAGTGCCGCCGCCGCCAGCCCAGCAAACGCAAACATCACGCCAATGCTCACAGCAATAACCGGGAGTAGCAGCAAGCCGCACCCGCACCCACCAGGACTATACACGGCAGTCTGTCGGCGCTTCATCATCACTCCAAGTCAAGCAATCGTTTGTAGACATCGAGGCCCTTGAGCAAAATTTCCTCATCAAAGAGCATGGTATCAGTGTGAAGAGTGCTCATCGCATAGGCTGGGCAGCCGTCTGCGTCGATCGGGTTTTCTTGTCCCTCCGGCACGCCCGTGCCCAGCAGGAAGAACACGCCCGGCAGATGGCGCTGATAGAAGGCGAAATCCTCGGCAATCAGCAAAGGCTCATCCACGAGCTGCAGCTCGGGCAAGGCAGGCGCGACATTGGCAAATAGCTCGGGGTCGTTGTCAACCGGCGGATAGCCCTCGGCAAAGTCGAGATCGTACGTGCAGCCCGTTGCAGCGCATGCCTCATCAAGCACGCGGTGCACACCCTCGCGTGCACGGTCGAACATGTCGTCCGTAAACACGCGCAGGCTGCCGGCAACATGGGCCTCCCCCGCCACGGCGTTGCAGACGGTACCGACCTGCAACAGACCAAACTTGCCGATACAGGGCTCGTCGGCGCCCAGCTCGTCCATCAGCTCGCGCTCGGCAACCAAAAACTTTGCTGCCGCCAAGGCCGCATCGTGCGACTCCTCGACCGGCACACCATAAGTCTTAGCAATATGGATACTCGTACCGTGAATGTGGATATGTGTCTCGCTCGAGCGCGCCAGCAGCGGGCCGGAACAACTCGCCAACGTGTTCGCAGGCAGATCGGGCCACACGTGAAAGCCAAAAATGCGGTCGACCCCGTAGCGCTCGAACACACCGCTCTCGCATACCGTCTTGGCGCCACCGGTCGTCTCCTCGGCAGGCTGGAACACAAAGAGCACGTTGTGTTTGATGGCACCTGGCTGCTCGCGAATCGTACGGTCGACATACGTCGCGGCGGCAAGTGCCATGGCCATGTGTCCATCGTGTCCGCAAGCGTGCATCTTTCCGGGATGCGTCGAGGCAAAGGCCGCACCCGTCGCCTCCGCGATGGGCAGCGCGTCCATATCGGCGCGAATCGCCGTGGCATGCGCGGCGCCCGTGCCAGCGTCGAAGAAAGCACAGACGCAGCTGGGGCACGGATAGGTCACCTCGCAGGTGAGCGGCGCCAACACGCCCTCGATATAGGCTATGGTTTGAGGAAGATCGAAATCGAGCTCCGGAATGCGATGAAGATCGCGGCGATAGCGACGGAGTTCTTGGAGCTCGGTCATAGAGGATCCTTTCGTGAGACACATCAGTTTCACTTATTGTGATGCAGAATTGTGAAGCCCTTGTTTCTAGCATGTCCCTGCATTTTTTAAACGTTATATACGAATACTCTTGTTTGGTAAAGTGCAACGTGGTAGGGTCTTTACCACTTGATAGAGGCGCGGGCACGAAGAACCGCGGGCGAGCCGGCAGGCTTTGACCCCGTGGGGAGGCGAAACCCGCCGAACTGGGCTTTTCGGGCACGAACAACCTGGTGGGCCTGCGGGAAACACCCGCAGGACTGTCTGCAGCAATGCGGGAGCGCTATCCGGACATTGGGTCCACGCTATGCGGATTCGATGCGCAGGTGGCGCCGTCTGGATAGCGAGGTTTACGGGACATGGCATTGACCCCCAACGAGGCATATGCGGCCAAGCAGCCGTTTGTGGACAAGGAGGCGCTCGAGCATATCGTCGAGCAGTTCCCCACGCCGTTTCATCTATACGACGAGGCGGGCATCCGCCGCAACATGCAAGAGGTGCGCGACGCCTTCGCATGGAACCCGGGCTTTAAGGAATACTTTGCCGTCAAGGCAAATCCCAACCCGGCGCTCATCTCCATTCTCAACGAATACGGCTGCGGCTGCGATTGCTCGAGCTATACCGAGCTCATGATCGCCCGCTCGCTGGGTATCACGGGACACGACATCATGTTCTCGTCCAACGACACGCCGGCAGCGGACTTTGAGCTCGCCGACAAGCTGGGCGCCATCGTCAACTTTGACGACATCAGCCACATCGAGTTCTTTGAGCACGTTGCGGGGCCCATCCCCAAGACGGTCAGCTGCCGCTTTAATCCGGGCGGACTGTTCCAGCTCTCCAACGGCATCATGGATAACCCCGGCGACTCCAAGTACGGCATGACCACCGAGCAACTCTTCGAGGCCTTACGCCTGCTCAAGGCCAAGGGCGGCGAAAACTTTGGCATCCACGCATTCCTTGCCAGCAACACCGTCACCAACGACTACTACCCCAAGCTCGCGCGCATCCTCTTTGAGCTTGCCGTGCGCCTGGAGCGCGAGACCGGCGCACATGTCGCCTTCATCAATCTGTCCGGCGGCGTCGGCATCCCCTACCTGCCCGAGCAGCAGGCCAACGACATTCACGCCATCGGCGAGGGGGTGCACGCGGCCTACGACGAGATCCTAGTTCCCGCCGGTATGGGCGATGTGGCCATCTGCACCGAGATGGGCCGCTTTATGATGGGCCCCTACGGCTGCCTGGTCACCAAGGCTATCCACGAGAAGCAGATCTACAAGGACTATATCGGTGTTGATGCAAGCGCCGTCGATCTGATCCGTCCTGCCATGTACGGCGCTTACCACCACGTTACGGTGATGGGTCAGCCGGGTGGCGCCGACAAGACCACAGCACCTGTTACGGACACCTACGACATCACGGGCAACCTATGCGAGAATAACGACAAGTTCGCCATCGATCGCGAGTTGCCACATATCGATATGGGCGACCTGCTCGTGATCCACGATACCGGCGCGCATGGCTACTCCATGGGCTATAACTACAACGGCCGTCTGCGCTCCGCCGAGGTGCTGCTGCGTCCCGATGGCTCGGCCGAGCTCATCCGCCGCGCCGAACGCCCGGGCGATTATTTTGCCACGCTCGACGTGCTGCCGAGCGGCCGAGAGCTGCTGGCCAAGTCGCGCGCCGAAAGTGCCCGCCGTCGCGCCCAAGACGAGCGCTTGGCCGTCGCCGCCCAATGGAACAAACGCATCCAGATCGCGGACGCGAAGGAGAAGAACATGGACATCCGCAATCTTGAAGGCTCAATCGTCGCCCTTGTTACGCCGTTTAAAAAGGACGGCAGCGTCGACTTTGACGCGCTCGGGCGCCTTATCGATTTCCACCTGCAAAACGGCACCGACGCCATCCTCACCCTGGGCACCACCGGCGAGAGCGCCACGATGACCGACGACGAGGACAACTCCGTTGTCGCCGCCGTGGTCAAGCAAGTTGCAGGACGCGTCCCCGTCATCGCCGGCTCGGGCTCCAACTCCACGCAAACCATGCTCACCAAGTCGCTCACTTACCAGGGCTTGGGAGCTGACGGACTGCTGCTCATCACCCCCTACTACAACAAGTCCAATGAAGAGGGTATCTATCAGCACTTTAAGACCGTCGCCGATGCCGTGGACATCCCCTGCATCCTCTACAACATTCCCGGCCGCTGCGGCTGCGGCATCAGCGAGCGCAACGTAGAGCGCTTGGCCGCGCACCCCAACATCATGGGTATTAAGGAAGCCTCGGGCAACGTCGCCTACGCGGCCAAGATCGCCCACCTGCTGTCCGACGACTTCCGCATGTACTCAGGCGAGGACGCGCTTACCGTGCCGCTCATGAGCCTGGGCGCCTCGGGCACCATCAGCGTGTGGGCCGACGTTCAGCCGCAGCTCGTGCATGACATGTGCCGCGCCTATCTGGACGGTGACGTGGCACGCGCCCGCGATATCCAAATTGCCGGTCAGCCGCTCATCAATGCCCTCTTTAGCGAGGTCAACCCCATCCCCGTCAAAGAAGCACTCGCCCAGATGGGCATGATCGAGGCAAACTATCGCATGCCGCTGTGCCCCATGGCAGACGACACGCGCTCTGCACTTACCGATGCTCTGAAGGGAGCTGGTCTGCTTGATTAAGACCGTCATTATGGGAACGGGCCGCATGGGCTCGCTCATTCGCACTGCCGCCGAGGGCATTGTCAATGCCGCCGGTCAGCCCGTTTTCGACATCGTCGCCCAGATTGGCTTCGACTTGTCCGAGCTCGAGAACGCCCCGGCAGCCGACGTCATCATCGACTTCTCAAACGTCGTGACCTTCGATGCCGTCGTCGCCTATGTCGAGCGCACGGGTGCGGCGTTGGTCTCGGGCACCACAGGCTATACGCCCGAGCAGATGGATCGCCTGCGCGAGCTGGGTCAGAACGCCCGGGTCATGCACTCTGGCAACTACTCCATCGGCATCGCAGCCCTGCGTCATCTGGTGGCACAGGCCACACACGAGCTGCCCGGCTTTGACTGTGAGATCGTCGAGACGCACCATAACCAAAAGGTCGACGCCCCCAGCGGCACTGCAAAGTTGCTGCTCGACGCCGTCGTTGAAGCCGAGCCCGAGGCAGGTTACCACCCCGTCTATGGCCGCGAGGGCATGTGCGGAGCACGCGACCCCAAGGAGATCGGCATGCACTCGCTGCGTGGTGGCACTGTCGCCGGCGTGCACGAAGTGAGTTTCTTTGGCCAGGACGAGGAGGTTACGCTCACGCACCGCGCCACGAGCCGTCAGATCTTTGTCAACGGCGCCCTGGCAGCCGCGCAGAAGCTCGTCACCCACGAGCCTGGCTTCTATACGTTCGACCAGGTCATGTTTGCCTAACCAGGTATCTACCGTACCCACGCAAAGGAGAGCCAGCAAATGAGCAATGCAGCCGAGATGGATGCACAGGAGATTATCAACTACATCGCCACCGCGCCCAAGAAAACGCCCGTCAAGCTGTACGTGCGCGAAAAGCCCGATATGGAGGTCCAGTGGGGCGACGCGCACATCTACGGCGATTGCCACGGCAAGACCGTCTTTGGCGACTGGGATGAGCTCAAGGCAATCCTCGACGCCAACGCCGACTCCATCGACTACTACGACGTAGAGAACGACTGTCGCAACTCTGCCGTGCCCATGCTCGACCTCAAGGGCATCAACGCCCGCATCGAGCCGGGCGCGATCATCCGTGACCGCGTCGAGATCGGCGATCGCGCCGTCATCATGATGGGTGCCATCATCAACATCGGCTCCGTCATTGGCGAAGGCTCCATGATCGACATGGGCGCCGTGCTGGGCGGCCGCGCCACCGTGGGTAAGAACTGCCACATCGGCGCCGGCACCGTACTGGCAGGCGTCGTGGAGCCCGCGAGCGCCACGCCCGTCATCATCGAAGACGACGTCATGATCGGCGCCAACGCCGTGGTCCTGGAGGGCGTGCGCGTGGGCAAGGGCGCTGTCGTTGCCGCCGGCGCCGTGTGCGTCGAGGATGTCCCCGCCGGTGCCGTCGTGGCCGGTGTCCCCGCCCGCGTCATCAAGATGCGCGACGAGAAGACCGACAGCAAGACCGGCCTCGAAGAGGGCTTACGTCAACTGTAGTGTTACGCGGTTTTACCAAACCACGTAACTAGCCGACGCTGCAAACGACCCAGAGCGGCAATCTGACGTTCAATCGTCGGGCATGACCAGAAGGTCAATGCCCTCCTCTTTCACGTCACCTTGCTCGCTCTGGGTCGTTTTCGCTGACTTATGCTCAACCTGCGGCGCAATTCAATCCCAAGCAAAAAAGGCCGAAGCATCATCGGAGCTTCGGCCTTTGTTTTCTGCAGCGTCCGAGCGCAGTTTATCGGTTCTCGATGCTGCCGATATTCTTGAGCTCGATGGAGATGAGGCCGTTGGGCTCGTTAACGAACTCGATGTACTCGGAGTTCGAACCCATCTCGGCCGGGAAGCTGATCTCGATACCCGTGTCGGTACGAATCTTATGATTGCGCACGGCTGCGCGCTCGACCTGCTTGCGTTCCACGGGCACGCGCTCGGGAACCTTCTCCTCGGTCAGCGCCGCGCGCACGCTTTCCTTGATGACCGGCTCGTCCTCAAAGACCTCATCGACGATATCCCAAGGCGGCAGCTCCTCGTCATCCTCAACCTTCTCGGCCACAGCGGCCTTAACCTTGGCGAGCGCCACGGCCGTGTTGGCGCCGTGCTCCTCGGCGACTTCCTCGACCACACGCGTCACGGTGTCGATGACCTCCTTGCCCGACACGCCCGTGTCGCACTGCAGCAGGCCATCGGGAATGAGCATACGGTCCTCGCCGGCAATCTTGCGCTTCTTGTCCACGTAGCCGATCTCCATGGTGCTCGCGCGCACGATGGCATAGCTCGGCACCTTTTGCGAAGGGTTCGGCAGAATAGCGTAGGGGCGCGCGATGTCGTTGCGCACCTCCCCCTCCTCGCGGCCCACCTCGTGCATAAAAGCCTGCTTGGAGCCCAGCAGCATCACGGCAAACCAGCGGGCATCCTCATCGTCGTCAAAATCGGCCACGAGCACGTCGGTTGACTCGGCTTTCTCGGCTTTGGTGAGCTCGGAGGAGATAAACTCCGCAATCTGCTGCGACAGGTCCACGAACTCGCGCTCGCCAAAGAAATAGCCCTTGAGCTCGCCGCCAAACGCAGAGTTCTCGGCAAACGCGGCGCGTTTATTGTCGGCCGAGGTACGTGCGCGGCGCAGATGCGTGGTCACGAAGTTGCGCACGGTACGGCTCTCGATATCGAGCTCGCGCTGGCTCATAACGTTGACGGCAGAGTCAAAGTCCAGGATATGCAGAATCGCGTGATTGATTTTCATATACGGCATTCCGTTCTAGATCGATTTCGGCACGAACCAGTATAGCGGTCGAGCCCGCCCCAGGCGCATCGAAGATTGGTGCATCGGGGACAGGTTGCTTTGCACCAATGGCTAGCGCAGGAGCTCGGACTGCCATACCTCGAGCTGTTCTGCCAGGCTCTTACCACTAGAAGGCACGCTGAACTCGGGACGTTTGGGCAGCAGCGCACACTTAAGAATTGCCACGATGGTCTGCGAGACAAAGCGTCGCGTATCCTTGTCAAACCCTTGCGCAGCCTGGAGCATCACGGGCAGGCTCTCGCGCAGATTCCCAGCGATATCCGCAAACCGCTCAGCACCCGTAGCCTCAAACACGGAGAACAACGCATCTACAAAACGCTCGCGCTCGCTAGGCGAAACTGCAAGCAGCATCTCGCGAATGGAGCCATCAACGTATCGAGCACCGGCGGACAGGCGCTCACAGTACACGAAGTCGCGACCATCAACCACCCAGCTAAAGGGATTGTGCTGCAGCAGGCTGAACTCGGTGCTCTCAACGATGGCATAGTCCTCCTGTGTCTCGAACATCATGCCAAAGATCGACGACCGAGGTAGCGTCTTGTCGATTCGACCGGATAGGTCGGCGAAGGCGTTGCCGCTCAGAAACTCCTCGACGAAGCCCGGACCATCATGGGAATACGCCCGTTCGATTCGCTCGCGGGCGACATCGGAGCACATCGCCGCACCGTACACCGCAAGGTTTCCACCCTTGGAATGACCTCCGCACAAAAGCGGCCCGCCAATCGCATCCGCCGCCTCGTCCACATAACGTACCGCGGATTCCTGGGCCGGCACAGGACACCGGAACGCCATGTTAAAGTCCTCTTTCCAGCCCACAATCGTGCTGTCGGTCCCCCGGAAGGAAAGATAACTAAACCCCGCCGGAAACCGGAACGCCATGGCTGCAAACTGCTCTGTCGCTACCACATCGCTCACGGCACGATAGCCGCAAACGTGCACGCCACGGTAACGAGGGTTTGCTGCCACGGCCTCCAACAAGGCCCTGCTCCCCTCTGGATCCCACAAGTCGTCAATCATGTCCCGGTAGCACTCGGCACGCAGCAGTTCGCGTACGTCTAGGCCCTGCCAGTTCGTCAGCTCCGCCATATCACCCGGCAAACGCAAATAGGACAACCACGCAAAGACCAGGCTATCCACCGCGCAGAACGACCGCTCCTCAAACGGATCAAACACCGTCTGGGCATATGTCAAAAAATTAGGCGAATCCGACATGGCGCTCCCATCAACTATGGTGCATTGGGGTCAGGTTACTTTGCACCAAAAAGGCGCCCGGGCCGTGTGGACTCGGACGCCTTCATTGTAGCTTTTCGCTCCAACGAGCTTGATTTAGCAGGAGAAGTCGACGCTGTCGATAATGTCCTTGAGGGCCTTGGCGGAGGCGGTGAGCTCATGCTGCTCGTCATCGTTCAGCGGCACGGGGACGCGACAGACGACGCCGTCGCGGCCAACGACCGTCGGCATGGAGATGGCAAGATCGGACAGGCCATACTCGCCCACCATGAGCGAGGAGACGGGCAGAACGGTCTGCTCATCGCGCATGACGGCGGTGCAGATGCGCTTGACGGCCATGGCGACGCCATAGTAGGTGGCGTGCTTCTTCTCGATGATGGTGTAGGCGGAGTTCTTGACGTCCTCGGCGATGCGCTTCTCGGCAGCCTCATGCTCCAGATGACCGTGAAGCTCGCAGAAAGTGTTCAGCGGCACGCCGGCAACCTGGGCGCTGGACCAAGCGACAAACTCAGAGTCGCCGTGCTCACCCATGACATAGGCCTGGACATCGCGCGGGTCAACCTCGACGTGGGCACCAAGCATCTGCTGCAGACGGCCAGTGTCGAGCACGGTGCCGGAGCCGATGACATGGCCCTCGGGCAGGCCGGACATCTTGATGGCGGCATAGGTCAGAACATCAACCGGGTTGGAGACGATGAGCAGAATGCCGTCGAAGCCAGACTTCTTAATCTCGGGGATAATGGACTTAAAGATGTTGACGTTCTTGTTAACCAGATCCAGGCGGGTCTCACCGGGCTTCTGGGCAGCGCCAGCGGTGACGACGATCATGGCGGCGTCGGCGACATCGGAATAATCGCCGGCGTAGATCTTCATCGGCTCGGCAAACGTCATGCCGTGCGCGATATCCAGGGCTTCACCCTCGGCGCGGTTCTTGTCCACGTCGATGAGGACCATCTCGGAGAACAGACCGCTCTGCATCAACGCGAACGCCGACGACGAGCCGACGAAACCGCAGCCGACAATAGCGACCTTCTTCTCGTTAACCATTAGAAACTCCCATCTCTCTCCACAAACAAGCCGCCCGGGAACGACCCGAGCGGCTTGCCGTAATCCCAATACATCCAATCGGGACTTTGATTATGCTCCTATTCGCATCCAAATATCGACCGTTTACCGAAATTATTTGCAGGATTCGTAAAATAACTGCACGAAATCGGTTTCGAGCTATTGACGAGTCGAAATAGCCTTCTAATACAGGCCCGCCTCGCGAATGGCCTCGACAGCCAAAGCGATCTGGTCGGGCGGCAGGACCAGCGCCATGCGCACGTGCCCCTCGCCCGAAGGACCAAAGCTCGCGCCCGGCGTCACCACAACGCCGGCCTTCTCCATAAGTTCCTCGCAAAACGCCATGGAATCGGTGCGGCCACCGGGAAGCTTGGCCCACACAAACATGGAGCCATGCGCGTTGGGACGCTCCCAGCCCAGGCCCTCAAGACCGTCGCACAGGGCATCGCGGCGCTCCTGGTACTTCAGACGCTGCGCCTCGACCTCATCGCGCGGGCCATTAAGGCACGCGATGGCGGCCTTCTGGATCGGGAAGAACATGCCAAAGTCGATCTGGCCGCGCAGCTTGGCAAAGGCAGAGACCACGTCCTCGCGGCCGACCAAAAAGCCGATACGCGCACCGGTGACGTTAAACGACTTGGAGAGCGAGAAGAACTCCACGCCCACCTCAAGCGCACCGGGATACTGCAAGAAGCTGCCGCCCGGCTCGCCGTCGAACACGATGTCGGAGTACGCGTTGTCATGGACAATGAGCAGGTCGTGCTCGCGGGCGAAAGCGATAATCTCCTCGTAGACCTCGGGCGTGCCCACCGAGCCGACCGGGTTCGCAGGCAGCGACACGATCATATACTTGGCACGATCGGCCACCTCGGGATCGATACCAGCCACATAGGGCAGGTAATTATGCTCGGCAACCAACGGATAGTACTCGAGCTTGGCATCGGCGATCTTGGCACCCGCCTCAAAGACCGGGTAGCACGGATCGGGAACCAGAATGGTGTCACCCGGATCGAGCAGAGCCAGGCCCAAGTGGCCCACGCCCTCCTGCGTACCGTTGCACGACTGCACCATGGACGGCGTAATGCCCGAAACGCCAAAGCGACGCTCATAGTAATCGCACACGGCTTGCTTGAGTTCGGGCAGGTCGCGCAGGGCATACTTCCACATCTCGGGATCCTGGGCGGCTTGTGTGAGCGCCTCGACCACGTGGCCGTACGGCTTAAAGTCGGGCGTGCCCACGCTCATGTTGTAAATGGTCTTGCCCTGAGCCTTCAGCGCGAGAAGTTTGTTGTTGAGCGAGGCGAAGACCTCCGCGCCAAAGCGATCGAGACGCTGCGATGCTTGCATGGTGCCACCTTTCGATATAAAAAACGCGGCGCTCCGACAAGAGCGCCGCGCGATACGGGCCATCAGATTGCAAAAGTGTAACGCTTGCCATCCCCGTATTGGTTCAATTTAGCCAACCTTAGTCAATTGGATCGAGCGCGTCGATCTGCGCAAGCCACAGATGCGAGCTGGCGTCACTCGGCATACGCCAATCGCCGCGCGGGCTGAGCGTCACCGAGCCCACCTTGGGACCATCGGGCAGGCAGCTGCGCTTAAACTGCTGGGCAAAGAAGCGACGGTAGAACGTACGCAGCCACGTGTGGACGGTCTTAGCATCGTAGACACCCTCGAAGCTCTTGAGCGCCATGCGGTAGATCTTGCCGGGCTCAAAGCCAAAACGCAGCAGGTAATAGAGGAAGTAGTCGTGCAGCTCGTACGGGCCCACCAAATCCTCAGTCTTCTGCGCAATCTCGCCGTCGCCCGTGGGCGGCAGAAGCTCGGGGGACACCGGCGTATCGAGGATGTCGAGCAGCGTCTCGGCAATACGCCCGCCAAAGACATCGGCGGCATAACGCACCAGATGGCGCACAAGCGTCTTGGGCACGCTCGCGTTGACGGCGTACATGCTCATGTGGTCGCCGTTATAGGTAGCCCAGCCGAGCGCCAGCTCCGACAGGTCGCCCGTGCCGATGACAAAACCGCCAGCCTGGTTGGCCAGATCCATCAGAATCTGCGTACGCTCGCGCGCCTGGCTGTTCTCATAGGTCACGTCTTGGACGGCCGGATCGTGCTCAATGTCCTTGAAGTGCTGCTCCACGGCCGCGTGGATCGAAACCTCGCGGAAGCTCACGCCCAGGTCGCGGGCGAGCAACTCGGCATTCGACTTGGTGCGATGCGTCGTGCCAAAGCCGGGCATGGACACGGCAGTGATGCCCGTGCGCGGCAGCCCCAGCGCATCGAAGGCACGCACGGTCACGAGTAGCGCCAGTGTGGAATCGAGGCCGCCGGAAAGGCCGATGACGGCAGCCTTGGTACCCGTATGGGCAAGGCGGGTCTTGAGGCCCGCAGTCTGCAGATCGAGGATAGTCTCGCAGCGCTCGGCCAGGTCTCCATGGTCGGCCGGTACAAAGGGCGCGCGAGGGAAAACGCGGTCAATGTCGCAGGCGTTGCGCAGGACGGGAGTCTCGGAGAGCACGCCCTCAAACGAAAACTCAACGGTCGTGGCCTCCGGCGCATCGTCCGCGCGCGTCCACGTCGTCGAGCGGCGGCGCTCGGCAACCAGACGGTCAAGATCGACATCGGCAATCGCCATATCGCAGGTAAGGAGCTTCGTCGCCGCCAGCTTAGAGCCGTTTTCGTAGATAAGGTTCTCGCCCGCAAAGACCATATCGGTCGTGGACTCGCCCTCGCTCGCGTCTGCATAGGCATAGGCACAGTACAGGCGCGCACTCTGGTTAGAGATGAGGCTGCGGCGGTAATCCGCCTTGCCGATAATCTCGTCCGAGGCCGACGGGTTGAGAATCACCGTCGCACCGGCAAGCGCCATCTCGGTCGAAGGGGGCGCCGGCACCCACAGGTCCTCGCAGATCTCAACGCCCAGCACCAGGTCCTCGGCACCCTCATCACAGCAACGGTAGATAAGCCCCGAACCCAGCGGAACCGGACCCTGACCGGCAAAATCAACCCACACAGGATCTGCGGGCGCCGAAGCAAACCAGCGACGCTCATAGAACTCGCCATAGTTGGGCAGATACTTCTTGGCCGTAAGACCCAAAAGCTCACCCGCACAGCACACGGCGGCACAGTTGTAGATGTTCTCGGCCACCGCCACGGGAAGACCGATGGTAAAAACAATCGGCAGCTCACGAGTCTCATCGAGAATATGCACCAGAGCAGCCTCACAGGCATGCAGCAGCGTGCGATTATGGAACAGGTCGGCCGCGGTATAGCCGGTCAGGTTAAGCTCGGGCAGCACCAGCGTGCGAACGCCGCGCTCGGTAGCCTCGCGAACAGCCGTCAGCGCAACCTCGGCATTGCCCTCGACATCGGCAACGCGAATCTTGGGCGAGGCCGCCGCCACACGCAAAAAGCCGTCGTTCTTATTAGCCGAAACGCAGCATTGCCTTGTTGATCTGGACACTGGAGGCCCCTTCTACCCTGAGATTCAGTCTAACGGACGTTCACATATCTCTAACTAGCCAAAGCAACCTCCCAGTTTACTGAGACGCCAACCTGTGCTAAGAGCATGTATTCCAATAATATCTTTAATTAAAAAAGGAGAAATCGATAATCGACTTCTCCTTTAAGCGAGGCAAGTAAATTCCGAAACTAATGGCAGAATTTATCCATGTAGTCCTCAAAGTCGAACACTTCTACCACGACGCCCTCTTCCTGAGACTCTTTCAGTTGCTCCAAGAGATCTTTGTTAATAACGTCCATGCAGAAACCTCCTCTATCTAATCAATTGTAGTATATCTGCTTTCATGCAATTATCAACCAACTTGTTTAATTGCTCCTCGTTTGCCGATAGTCCCTCTTTTTTCAAAATGTCGCGCACCTCGTTCTTAGTAATCGGCTTTTCAAACAACGAAAGCAAAGCGAAAGAATAATCATTAACCGCACACATTCTATGGGTGGCACAACTCAGCAGTACTCTTAACCCCTCTTTTGAGCGTCCGACTTCTTTAACAAACGAACTTTTAACCAATTGAAAACCATTATCGTGCATTACATAATCGGCATCGATATTTGTATTCAGCAATCCATAATGCAACAGTTCTTCTATCGCCCTTGTCAGCTCGAGGTCGCCCTGATCAAGAATAAGAGAAATGCTACAATCGGCCTCCAATAAACGGGCCAACTTAAGGTATACCAACTGGGAAACAGCATAGACATGATGGTATTCAGAATTATAGAAGTAGGCAAATGGCTCAACGAGCACGACAGAGGTCTTGGAATCCAGCCAGATTCGATCAGCTGGATTTAGACTAGTTAGCCGTCGCTTTACTTTGGTCAAATGTCCCTTATACCTGACAGCGTGAATAGAATCTAGGATCCAGGTCACCTCTGAAATATGAAGCCGCTGGGGCAAGTCAATTGTGTCGCTACCGTTTATGACCTCTTGCATATAAAAATCAATATGATGCTCATCAGATAAGGATTTTGCTTCATTTAAAGTTAAACCAGTGCCTGAAACATAATCCACTTCGAGGCGCAAATCCTCATATTGGGACTTCGGCATTACAGAGACACCATACTTATCGGGATGATTCCAAACATCCGACCCCATAACGAGACCAAAATTCGTAAATCCTCTCGTGGAATATGGAACACCACATACCTGTTTTGAATAATTCAAAACATTCTCTGTATAAGCTAAGGTGTTCAGAGCCTCTTCTTTAGTTTCGGTCGGAAAGCCAATCATAAAAAATAGATGAACAGGAATACCCGCATTGAGACAATCATGGATATTGCGATCAATCCAATCAACTCTCGTGTTCTTCTTCATTAGATCAAGAACTCTTTGGTTGTATGACTCGAGGCCAAACTGAATCTGCCTACATCCACTTTGGTATATCTTGTTAAAAACGTCTGTACTTAGGGTTGGAGAGAACCTCGTTTCTCCATGCCAGAAAAACGTTTTTCCCGATGCGTTTATTTCATCCGCGAGTTGCTCCATTCTTTTGCCTTCGAATGTTTCATCCACAAAAGAGAAAACTCTCGTGCCGTATTTTTCATTTAACCGACACATTATTTCAAATACTCTCGATATAGGCATCTTTCGGTAACAACCACCGGTAGCACCGGGAATGGTGCAGAAGGCGCAATGATTAAAACACTGCCTAGAGGAATAAACCGGCAATATTAGCTCAGGCATGAAGTATTTAGAAAGGGCGAAGCCATCGAAATCGGGAACTGTATCGTTGATAAATGTTTGCTCAATCCGATGGTTTTTATATATCTTTCCACCTTTAGCATGGCAAAGGTTTGGAACACAGTCGAGATTGTCATCACCAGAGTCAAGAGCCTCAAGAAGACGTGCAAGCGGCTCTTCGCCGTCATACATCATTATCGAATCAATGTATTCAAAAAAGGGATGCCATTCTTTCATGCAGTCATCTGCTAAACGAGTAATGTAATTGCCGCCCAATGAGACGTGTTTAACAGATGGACATTCTTCTTTAATCAGTTTCGCTAACGTAACTGCAGAAATCAATTGGAAACAGCCGCTCACCGAAATCCCAATAAACTCGATTTTTTCCCTCTGAATACGCTTAAGAAAGGCAGTTTCATAGAAGGAAATAAACGGATTATGCAAGGTATCCGCAAGCGATTTCATTATTTCTGGTGTCGAATAATAATCATAGGGCAGATCTATGGAGTTGAACGTGTATTTAACTCCATATGAGACGTGATTTATGATATAGAGTGCATTTCTAAAAATGTTTTCAGCATATTGTCTTTCTTTTAGATTACACTATCTCTTCGATCTGAAAATATCTTTTGCCTCGTCAACATTAAGTGCCGACTTTTGTATCAACTCGATTGTTAATTGAACATTCGAACTAAACGAATCCTTTGATTCCCGATACCTTTTACAGCACTCTTCGACATGTCTAAAAGATAGGAGGTCATCGTAAAATTCCACGTTTAAGTCAACAATGTCAACTTTGTATTGTTCAACCTCTTGAAGATATGACTTCAAAACAGGCAAGGCAAGATACGGCCCCACTGGACTCCATCCTGGGGGAAATACTAAAAGCGTTTTAGGCATATCAACGTCACATCTTTCGCAAATAATTCAATTGAAACACAACTACCATCATAATTGAAAATACACCAAGTCCTGTAACGAGAATTGAGAACATCGCGATGCTCGTGAACAGCGAAACAAGAAGTGTTGAAATAACAACAGCAACCGATTGCAAAGACTCCCTAATTGAAAACAGGCTTATCGATTCAGATCCGTCTCTCGCCAAATCCTGCAGCGATGTTATGAGAAGCACATCTTGAATGGCGTTTCCGGCACCGACGATAAAAAGGAAAATAAACGATATCCCAGACGCATAGCGATAGCCAAACGCCAGATACGCACCGAGCGCAAGATACGTCACAAAACAATATGATTTAACGCAATCGGAACCACTGATTAAACGACCGTATATTGTATTTCCGAACAACAGTCCGATTGTAAGACTACTCTGAAGGAATCCATATTGTATCGATGACGAGTCAAATTGCAATTGCGCTATAGCTGGCAAAAGAGAATTCAGAGAGCCGAATGCCACGCCACTAGAAATATCGATTAATAGGAAACCAATTGCCAAGTGCTTCGCGCTAAGATCACTAAATGCAGTCCTGTTTTTTTCATTTTTGCTTATTCCCTCTTTATCATTAACCTCGATAACCGACGGAACATCTCGCAGCAACCAGAACGACGCGGCAAAAGAAAGCGCGTCTAATGCAAGAACAGCCTCCGCCCCAAATTGAGCGACAACAAAACCGCCGGCAACTGGCCCCAGAACCATCATCAAATTCTGCAGGAACCCAAACGAATTATTAATTACGTCGCGATTGATACTATTCGTATTGGCTCTTAACAACGAGTAAAAGCAGGGCATTTCTACCGTTCGGCAAAGCGATACCGCGCACGTAATAGCAAACATACTCCATTTACTATCAACAAAAATATAGCAAACGAATAATCCCGCGCGAATTAAGTCTGCCAATCTCATGGCCTGCAGTGTCCCGATACCCATCTTCTGAGGCAGCTGCGCGAGCGCAACTGAAAACAGAGAGGGGGCAAATCTGCAGCAGACCATCAAAGCAGTTGCAGAAACATCGTGAGTTACCTCGTAAATCAGCATTGGCAAAGCAATATTCGCACACCAATTGCCTATTTCGCTTATCCCTCTAGCAATATATAGGACCCGAACCGGACGGCTAGCTCTCAATACCGTGAACATCACGATTAACCTCGTATTTCAGGCCTCGTTCATCCCTTAATAGGAATCCATAATCAACCAAGTACCGCCTCAACACGGCATAATCAGGATAGAGCTGTGACAGCACACGATTAACCTGAAGCTCCGTATAACTTGTATTTAATTCAAAGAAAGAGACGGCCCATAGTAGCATGATTCTTTTATAGCTTTCCTTTTTTGGAATTGAAACCAGCTCGCCATTCTTGAGAAATCGTTTTTTAAAGTCTATTAGCTCATCCATTCACATCCTCCATTTCATACGCATCTAATACTAAAAATGCATACGCTTTAGGCCATCGCATTCAGCTTCTTTATTCGAACTAAACTCGAACTAATCTAAATTATTTGCTCAGACACTCTTCGAAAGCTCGTTTTTCACTCTGAGTAAAATGCCCTTCCCAGTCAGTCCACGAACAGGAAGGCAACTCACAACGAGCGGAGTCGAAGCCCTCTGCCGTCGGTCGCTCAAAATGCACGATAACCTTTTCGATATCGCCATCTGTAATCAGGTCAGAATGAATGACCTCGGTACCATCTTCGAATGTCATATACGGGTACATCACGTAAACCACCTCGCAATAGTAAATCCAGTTTAGCATCAAGCTATTGCACCAAAGACAGCAGGCCCCCTTGATGAGTTGATGGTATCTGTTAAATGTCACGTACGATTCACATCTGGTGGGTACCCTGATGGCTACACGAAACGAAGTAGATTTACACCGGGAGGACCCCGTATGACAACCAAGTACACCGACGCGCCGCGCACGCGCGTCATGACGCCGGCATCGCTCAACAACGGCGTGCACGAGAACCATTCCATCGGACAGACCATGGCCATCGCGCCCAAAAAGGGCCTGTTCGATGACATTTCCATTCCCCAGATCATCGCCGGCGCCGCAGCTGCCGCCACGAGCGTGGCGCTTGCTTCAAAGATCGGCATTGCCGGCTCGGTGATTGGTGCCGCTGTGAGCTCAGTCATCACTGTTGTGTCCTCGCAGGTCTACCGCCACTTTATCTCTGCCAGCGCCGAAGCCCTCAAAGGTACGCACGCCGCCAACGACTACCCTGCCGGCGCCTATGAGCCCGTTGAGTTGAATGCCGAGGAGCACCTGGGCGGCGCCGCGACTACGCAGGAGATGCGCCAGATTGCGGGGCGCGCGACCACGGCGCGCGTCGCCCCCAACAGCCTGCGCGCCAAGGCGGCGGCAGAGCGCAGCCAGACGCAGAAGAAGGTTATCGTCTTCTCGATCGCCATCGCCATCGTCGCGGTCATCGCTTGCGCCGGCGCCATCCTTGTCACCACTGCCGGTGAGGGCCTGGGCGAGCGCCCCGAGCCAATCCTTTCGTCGCGCACGACCGAGAGCGATGCAAATGGCAACACCCAGTCGCAGGATCAGCAGGCACAGACGGACGATACGCAAGACAGTTCTACCTCTGCCAATTCGTCCTCGAACACCCAAAACCAATCGCAGGGCGTCGATTCCTCTGCGAACAACAGCGGCACGCAATCCGGCACGACTGACTCAAGTCAAACGACTGACGGCTCTCAACCGAGCACGGGCGACCAGGCGAATGGCAATACACCGAGTACGGGATCTACCGACAACAGCAACACCAACAGCTCGAGCGGAACCGCGTCCGGCACGGCATCTGACAGTTCAAGCCAAGGCGCGACATCGGGCAACTAGGCACATTTGCCTCTCATAGATAACCGACCTGTATAACGGGCGCGAATCGACAGCGGTTCGCGCCCGTTTGCCTTGGGCGCCGCCATGGCGAGCGCCATGCGATGGTAAGATGCTTTACATGTGTAAAGAGGAGATTTGCCATGAGCAAGACAATAGTTAGGCCCACGCTTTCACTGGGCAACCACATCTATCTGTATCGCCTGCTGCGCGATGCGATTGGATGCGGCAAGCAAACGTTTATGACGCAGGTCGAAGAGGCGCTCGCCGCTGGCGACATGACCGCTTATGACCTGGGCTTCGAATCCACGCGCGAGCTGCTCGAAGAGCTTGACGACTGCATTAAGCTGACCGTCTTTAAGGGCGGTCGCCTGTATGCCACCGTCATCGCCAACGAGGCCTGGGATGCCGCCCTTGCCAAGGGCGAGGACAAGCCCAAGACCGCCAAGGGCGCTAAGCAGTCCTACAAAAAGAAAAAGCGCGGTGAGAAGGACCTCAAGGCTGTGCGCCCCAAGCACGTTAAGCGTCCCGAACCAGAAGCCGCGGTTGAAGCTGTGCCGGAGCCCGAGCCCGAGACAGAGATCGAAGTCGCTATTGAGGTGGCAGCAGAAGCCGAAACCGAAATCGCCGCCATGACCGATCCCGAAGTCATGCCAGAGCAGGAAGCCGCTGTGGAGCTCAACGAGGCATCCAAGTCGACAACCGAAGAGGCGGCTGGCCAGCCCGAGGCGCCCGTGTTCCAGAACCACGATGTCTTTGGCGACAACACCGAGGACAATCAGTCCGACGAGCTCGCGGATCAAGATGCTGCCGAGGCAACACCGGAGCCCGAGGCGCCCCAGCCTGCCATCTCGCTCACGGTTGTCTACGACCCCGAGAACGCCAACGCCGGCATCACCACCATGGTATCCACGCCGGTCGAGGCCAAGCCGAACGTCGAGGCAGAGGACACTCCGCAGGCCGATGCCAAAACCGGGACCGAAGACACGTCCATCTCCGTGGAACCGACAGATTCCATAGCTAAGCCAGAAGCGGCATCTGAGTCTGCACCTGTCATTGAGTCCGCATCCGCACCCGCCTGTGACCAGGCTCCCACACCTGCACCGACTCCGGTCCCCAATTCAGCACCGGCCCCCGCTCCCGCAGCACCGACCATCCCCGGGGACTTCCCCATCGATTTCGCGACCGAGGTCTTCTGCCCTAGCCCGCTGCTGCACCAGCTGTCGACTTATCTCCCCTACGGCGCTGACACCCTCGGCATCGTCGGCGAGTACTACTGGATCGCTCGCGAGCGCGGTACCATCGAGGCCGGCCGTAACCGCGCGTGCTTCCCCCTGCGCTACACACAGGCCGGCAAACGCCACGAAGTCACCGTACGCATTCGCCGCAACACCACCGGCGGCCTCGGAGCCACCTGGGCCATCGACAAGGTCGAAGCCCCGGTCGAGTAAAAAACGGCCTCGGATAGCCAATTGACCATCCGAGGCCGTTTGAATTCAGGCCTTTTAGTTGTCATCGGCGCATATAGACACCAGAGAAGCAAGCTCATCCTCAAGTTGCGGAGCAAAGTATCTAAAAGAAACCTGCGCTCCGGTCGGTATCGACTCAATCATATTCGCAGCATTATCTGAAACTCGGTACGATGCAGTTTCACCTGTCTTCAAATCCTCTATTGAGCAGACAGCGTCTCCAGCATCAATCGACCTAAGCACGCCTTTTCCTTGTAACATCACATCGGCATGCCCGCCAGCTATTTCTAATGAACCTGAGTCTGTCGCAGTCACTTCTCCGGAACCTCCGCGCGATATCTCTTCCTTTGTTGAACAGCCCACCAATGAAGCCATCAGCACCAAAGACAGAGCTAGACGAATCGCCCTACTTCGAAAAAGTCGTTCCATAAGTCCACGCATAATAGCTCTGATCATACTTCAGGAAGGATAAAGATGAATTCCAGCCGTCCGCTATGCCAATCATCTGCCTTGTCTCTCCAGTTTTCTTACCAGTAAGTGTGGCGTAAGCCTCCGCTGTTACAGAATGGGCTGATCCGTTGTACAAACTCGCATGTAAAACATTCGGTCTATTAGAGTTAATCTCATTTTGAATGCTCGCGATAGCCGGAGAGGAGACAGTGCGGGCGATAAGAGCACTTCCTCTGCTTGCGCAGTAATTTGTAAACCCCGTTGCACAGGTTGATATCGGCGTTCCGCCCAAAACAACGCCGGGAACAGTCTGTTCTTCAGCGGAAAGAGCATGGGTATTGGTGTAATTCCATATCTGCATATATTGCGAAGGGTCGCTATATAAATTGGCAATGCCATACAGTTCCGCAACGTTCGAAAAAGCGGTCACCATACAAGCATAGTGGGCAGTAAGCCTCTTAATCTCGCTTTCATCATATGACATAAACTGAGAAATGGAACGAAATCCAGATACTGTGTAATCCTGCATTTGAGTTGCGTAAATTACGACATCGTTCCAGCTTGAAGGTTTATTCGATAAAACGACAGGCCGTCCTTCTATGGAAACAGCCGGGATTGTTCTTCCGCAATTTGTTGTTATTGAACCGTCCAAAGATTGCACACCGAATTCGAATGGATTGATCATTACGACTGGGTTATTGAAAGAATAAGACTCAACACCAAGATCTCCTCCCCGATCCATAGGGCTGACTAAGCCGTCTCCAAAACGATATCCCGTAAGTATTTCATCATCTGAAGCATCTAAAACCAAATAGCCCGCGGCTCTATTGAATGTCACAACCGGAACAATGTAGCCAAGCGGGGACCCATCAACGTCTACAAAAGGAATAGGGTCAGAAGGCGTATACGAAGAGCCGAGGAGTCCCTTTATATATTTATCGGCAAGCTCTTGCGCAATTTCTGAAGTAAATTGTATCTGCTCACCATCAATATTGCCCGTCGAAGCAAAAACCTCTTTCGGACGTGCGGCTAAGGCGACAATTGAAGACGCGACAAGTTGCAGAAAACGACGACGCGAAAGCATATGTTCTTCTTTCTAGAGGAGCGACTTATAAGATACTCCTATTCTATAACCTTTTTTGTAACGTTACAGCACTGGTTATATTTCAATTCGATTTGCTTATGTCCTTGTAACCCAATACGTCTTTACGTTTTAAACGGAATTAGAAAATCACTCATAGCAAAAACGGGCTTTAATCCCAAAGAGATGACTTTGATTATGAATCAAACCAGCAGCCAGGGCATAGCTGCAGTGCAATTGCTACAAGAAAGGCCGCCCTTGCTGGCGGCCTTTCTACTTGCTACTAGTCACGCGTCAGTTTGCGGTGAATACGATGCGGCTGGGCTGCGTCCTCGCCCAGGCGCTCGATACGGTTGGCCTGATAGGCCTCGAAGTTGCCCTCGAACCAATACCAGTTGCCCGGATTCTCGTCGGTGCCCTCCCACGCCAGGATGTGCGTGGCGACGCGGTCCAGGAACATACGGTCGTGGCTAATGACCACCGAGCAGCCCGGGAACTCGAGCAGCGCCGCTTCGAGCGAGGACAGCGTCTCGACGTCGAGGTCGTTCGTGGGCTCGTCGAGGAGCAGCAGGTTGCCGCCCTGCTTGAGCGTGAGCGCCAAGTTCAGACGGTTGCGCTCGCCACCGGAGAGTACGCCGGCGCGCTTCTGCTGGTCCTGGCCCTTAAAGCCAAAGCTCGCCACGTACGCGCGGCTCGGAACCTCGGTCTCGCCGACCATCATGTGGTCCAGGCCGTCCGAGACGACCTCCCATAGGTTCTTATCGGGGTCGATGCCGGAACGGTTCTGGTCGACGTAAGAAATCTTGACGGTCTCGCCCACCTCGAGCTCGCCCGAAGTCAGCGGCTCCAAACCCACGATGGTCTTGAAGAGCGTGGTCTTGCCGACACCGTTGGGGCCGATGACGCCCACGATGCCGTTACGCGGCAGGGTGAACGAAAGGTCGTCGATGAGCACGCGACCGTCGAATTCCTTGTGCAGGTGATGGGCCTCGAGCACCTTGTTACCCAAACGCGGTCCAACGGGAATGCGGATATCGGTCCAGTCGAGCTTCTGGCTTGCGCGGGCCTCGGCCTCCATCTCCTCGTAGCGAGCCAGACGAGCCTTGTTCTTGGCCTGGCGAGCCTTGGGCGAGCTGCGTACCCACTCGAGCTCGGCCTCCATGCGCTTGGCGAGCTTGGCGTCGCGGTTGCCCTGCGCCTCGATACGGGCGGCCTTGGTCTCCAGATACGTGGAGTAGTTGCCCTTGTAGGGATAAAGGTGACCGCGGTCGACCTCGCAGATCCACTCGGCAACGTTATCCAGGAAGTAGCGATCGTGCGTGACGGCAAGCACCGCGCCCTGGTAGTTGTGAAGGAAGTGCTCGAGCCACAGGATCGACTCAGCGTCTAGGTGGTTTGTGGGCTCGTCAAGCAGCAGCAGGTCGGGAGCCTCGAGCAGCAGCTTGCACAGGGCCACGCGACGGCGCTCGCCGCCGGAAAGCACGTTGACCGGCATGTCGGAATCGGGCAGCTGCAGGGCGTCCATGGCCTGGCCGAGCTTGGAATCGATATCCCAGCCATCAGCGGCGTCGATCTCGTCCTGGAGCTTGCCCATCTCGGCCATGAGGGCGTCCATGTCGCAGTCCGGGTCGCACATCTCCTCGCCGATCTTGTTGAAGCGATCGACCTTGGCAATCATGTCGCCAAACGCCATGCGCACGTTCTCGATGACGGTCTTGTCGTCGTCGAGCGGCGGCTCCTGTTGCAGGATACCCACGGTGTAGCCGGGGGTGAGCCTGGCATCGCCGTTGGAGACCTCCTCAATGCCGGCCATGATCTTGAGCAGGGTCGACTTGCCCATGCCGTTGGGACCCACGACGCCGATCTTGGCACCGGGGTAGAAGCTCAGGGTCACGTCGTCAAGGATTACCTTGTCGCCATGGGCCTTGCGAGCCTGATACATCTGGTAGATAAACTCCGCCATATGTCTGTCCTATCCTTTCTACCTGCTGTTTCCCTATTCTTGATTCGCTTTAGTGGAAACGAAATGAGAAAACCAGCTCTGAAACTTAACGAAAAAGGGGCATGGTTGCCCACACCCCCTAATACTACCTGGGAAAAGTCCCCCGGAACATACTATGAACTGCGTACGCTAGTTTTCCGCAACCTTAGCGAACGGCTCGCTGCGATTTACGCCACAACAGATACGAGTAGACGTAGACGGCTCCAACCGAACCAAACGCCAGAACCGCAATCACCGCGGCGACGACTTCACTCGAAAGCACGCTGCCTGCCACGCCCATCACAATCAGGCCAATACCCAGCACCATAAAGCAGGCGCCGCCAAAACGCTGCGTACGGCGCCAGTTCTCGGGATCGGCAAGCGCCCAAGGTGTCTTGATACCGAGCGTATAGTTCTGCTTCACACGCGGCAAGTAGTTGCCTACGCCGATGAACAGCAAACCGACAACACCGGAAATCAGCACGTTAACCGAACCGACCGCCGGCACCACGCCCCAGACCGTAAGCTCTCCCAGCCAGCTTATGGCGCACATGAACAAGGTGAAGGCGATTACGAAGCCCTGATAGAACTTGCCCGAGGTTCGATATGCCTCGCCTTTGGGATCGATGCGCGGCACCACGCAGAACATTGCGAGAAGCAGCAGAGGCAGCACGCCGAGCGCGGAGGCCATCCAGCTGGGACCCCAACCGTCGACGGCGCCGTTCGCGCCCCAGTGCGTGGGAATCTGCCCAGGCAAGCTCGGCATCACCATGAGATGCGCTACGACATTGGCGACGCACAGAGCGACCAGCGCAATCCACACGCGCGACGATACCCCCGTGGGGTGAATGCCCTTGTTTTCGTTATTCATCCTTATCACCTTCCGTGTTTGTAAAGCCCATAAACCAACCGATCAAGTCCTGCATGACGGTAGTGTTTAAGCTGTATACGATGTTTTGACCATGACGTTCGTCGGTTACCAACCCGGCGTTTTTGAGCGTCGCCAAGTGATGGCTCAGCGACGGCTTACTGATATCGAAATGCTCGGCAAGCTCCCCCGCCGTGCAATTGCCCTCGCGCAGCAACTCCAAAATGCGCCGTCGCGTTGGATCGGCAAGCGCCTTAAAACCCTCTCCCGGCATAAGACCCCCTTTCATCATCTCTCATGACGCGCACACTATACTCGATATTTAGATGTTTATCTAACTATCTAATACAGGAACATCTATAGAACATTCGTTCGTATTTAGCTACAATGGAAGTTGAAGCAGATGGGCCAGCTCCCTCTACCCGAGAAGGAGATGGACTATGAGTATTGACGATGTCCTGACGTTGTTATTGCTTGTAATCGCGGCTGTGGAGCTCGGCATCCACATTGGAGGTCGAATGAAATAGCCGCCCCCGCGTAATGCGAAGACGGCCACTTCTCACGCTACAAACGTGTTTGGGAGTTGGCCAACCCGCGGCAACGGGTGCCATCTGCTTCATCTTATGCGAATCACTGCCTCATTTCAACAAGCCCCTAGGGCTCAAATGGAATCGCGATAATACCTATAATGACGATAGCTAAAACACGATTCGCTTCCCCATCGGAGGATGTCTATGACCGAAACCACAGCCGCAACCCCCAACGAGACACGCGACACCAAGCTCGAGATCATCATGGGCCGCGAGGCACTCGACAAACTCGCCGCCGCCACGGTGCTGGTGCTCGGCTGCGGAGGTGTGGGCTCCAATTGCTGCGAGGCACTTGCCCGCGGCGGCATTGGTCATTTCGTCATTCTGGATAAGGACATCATCGCGCCCAGCAATATCAATCGCCAGGCCATCGCCTTTCAAAGCACCATCGGCAAGCGCAAGGTCGATGTTATGGAAGCCATGATCCACGACATCAATCCAGCCGCTACCGTCATCAAGCGCACCGAATACCTGTTGAGCGACAATATCGACGAGTTCTTCGCGAGCGTTTTGGAGCAGACGGACGGCAAGCTCGACTACGTCGTCGACGCCATCGACACCATCTCGGCCAAGCTCACCATTGCCAAATATGCTCAGGACCACGACATTCGTTTGGTTAGCTCCATGGGCGGGGCCAACAAGCTCCATCCCGAGTGCCTCCGCTTTGCCGACATTTTCGATACGGTACGTGACCCCATGAGCCGCATCATGCGCAAAGAATGCAAGAAGCGCGGAATCAAGAGTCTGCATGTACTGTTTAGCTGCGAGGAATCGGTTAAGACACAGCCCCGCGACCCTTCCAATATCCACGAGCGCACCGAGCTCGGAACCGCCAGCTTTATGCCGCCCATCATGGGCCAGATGATTGCCGGCGAGGTTATCCGCCAGATCAGTGGCCGCGGCACCGAGCGCGTGCGCGCCGATGGCCAGCGCTTGGACTAGCGGAGCGCGCCGAGATGGAGCCCCGGTTATTTGATGCACACTGCCATCTTGATTTAATGGCTCACCCGGACGCCGTTGCCGATGAGGCAACGGCGCTGGGCTTGGGTCTATTTGATTGCGGCGTCGATCCACGCGACTTTTCGGCCGCAAACGAGCGCGCTCGTCGCCACCCGGGCATCATCGCCGGCGTTGGGCTTCACCCCTGGTGGCTCGCCGATGGCCACTGCGGTTTTGCCGAAGTCAATCTGCTTTGCGAAGTTGCTGCCCAAGAACGCTACATCGGCGAAGTCGGACTCGACTTTTCCGCGCGCTTTGCTGGAAGTGAGCCGCTACAAATACAGGCACTTAACCGGCTCTGCGATGCGCTCGTGCAGCATCCTCTTACCGGGCGCGTGATATCAATTCACGCCGTTCGTTCGGCAGGAGCCGTACTGGACGTCCTCGAATCGCATGGACTACTCATCCCAAACCCCGACTCCCCCGCTATCATCTTCCACTGGTTTAGCGGCACTTCGGACGAACTCACCCGCGCGCGTAATGCGGGCTGCTATTTTTCCGTCAACGAACGCATGCTCGCGACCAAGCGCGGTCGCGAATACGCACGACAGATTCCACTCGACCGCCTACTGCTCGAGACCGATGCGCCGGCCGAGCCAAACACAGAAACAAGCGCGCAGTCGCTCATCAGGTCGCTCACAAGGACCTCAGAACGCATCACCTCGCTCAAAAACTGCGACGCAAAGCGCATCGAGTCGATAGTTTTAACAAATGCGCGCTCTTTTTTTGACCTTCGCTAACCCCTGGTGTGCAAAAAATGCCAAATATGAGTACTGCTACCGGAATGGATACATTTCTTTTAACTTTCCAACCGCCAGAATAATCCTCGATTGTCCGCTAATTAAAGCTTTTACAGTCATTCATCCTGCGTTTTCGCAAATCTTAAACCCCTCCAGACGCTCAAATCACGTCTGAAGGGGTTGATTTTGCTGCGACTAAATTAGTCACAGTACTCATATTTGGCATTTTTTGCACACGAGGTCCCGGGGAGGATCCTGCACCTCCCCGGGACCGCTCGGCTATTCGACGATTGGTGCTCCGTGGCCCCAAGAACCTTCCATGCCGCACACGGTCGAGGCAAACCCGGCAGCAAAGTCGAGCGCGCGCTCGATAGCCTCGGCGCCATCCTCTCCACGCTTGGCGGAATCGAGATAGCACATCAAAAACGAAGTGAGGAACGAGTCGCCCGCTCCCATGGTGTCCTTCATGTCCGTTACCGGTTTAGCCAGCTGGCGGTAATAACGCTCGCCGTCGTAAGCAATGCAGCCCTCGGCACCCGCCGTAGCCGACACAAAACGCGGACCCAGGCCCTTCACCCATGCCAGACGCTCGCGAATCTCGTCCTCACTCGCGGCATCCGCCGCACTAAAGAAGGCAAAATCGACGTAGGGTGCAATCTGCTCGTAGTACTCGTCGGTGGAGTCATCCGAAAAGTCAAAAGAGACCGTGACGCCCGCAGCCTTCAACTTGGGCAGCTCGCGCTCGGTAAAGCAATAGTTGCCCGAATGAACCACATCGAACTGCTTCATGTACGCAAGGTCAAAGCGATCGAGGACATAGCGCGCATCGCCACGGATACCGCCCTCGTTGGAGCCAAGGAAGACACGGTCACCGTCAACGACGGTCACGCGAGCCGCTCCGTTCTCGCCAATCATCTGCTCGCACTTGTCAAGCTCGATACCCTCATCCTCGAGGCTTGCAATGACATGCTCGGCAGCGGCATCATTGCCAAAAATGCCCATGTATGCGGAGCGTGCGGCACCGCATTTCTTGGCATAAACGGCGAAGTTCACCGCATTGCCGCCGGGATACATGGTGTGGATATGCTCGTAGCGATCGACGACGTTGTCGCCAAATCCGAGCGCGTTAACGTTAAATGCCATGGCCTTTGCCCCTTCTAGTACTCGACAACACCCATATAGCGACGGAAATCGGGATCGTGATCAAACACCTTGCCGCGTGCGGCACGCAGCTCGCAGTTCATGGCGTAGAACAGCACCGGGTCCAGATAGGCACGGACGCTCGCCGGCACGGCTTCCATACCGTACTCCTTGGCATCGAGCACCATCAGCGTATCGGTATGCGTCTTAAGGAACGCCAGGGCGCGCTCGTCCATAGCACGGCACTCGCTGGAGCCCATCTGCAGGAAGTAAAAAACGCCATCCTGAGTAGCCTCGAAGGGGCCATGGAAGTACTCGGCAGAGTGGATGTAGCTGCAGTGCTGCCACTGCATCTCCATAAGAGAGCAGATAGCGAAACCGTAGGTCTGGCTAAAGTTGGGACCGCTGCCCAGAATATAGAAGAACTCGTGCTCCTGGCAAAGCTTGGCAAAACGATCGCCCAGCTCGGCATTTACCTTCTCACGTGCCGGGGGAAGAATCTTATCCATCTCGGCGATACCGGCATACATATCGGCAAGATCGGCGTAGCCCTCCTGCTGATCGAGCAGCTCGGCCGCAAGCGACAGCGAAATGCCAGCGGGGACCTCAGCCTGCGGCACGCCCTCGCCCCATGGGTAGACCCACGTGGTCCACTTGCCGGAGTCGATCTTAGATCCAGCGTTGTCGGTCTGGGCGATCACCGTAGCGCCGGCGGCAAGGGCAATCTCGCAGCCCTCAACGACCTCGGGGGTGTTGCCACTGTGGCTGCAAGCAATGACCAGGGACTTCTCGCCCAGACGACGCGGACGCATGATATCGAACTCGCGAGCCGTATAGATATACGAAGTGAAGGTGGTTGCCTCGCGCTGCAGAAGCTCGTGAGCCGGGATCAAATCGATCATGGAGCCACCACAAGCAATCCAGTAGACGCTGTCGAACTTGCCCTTCTCGGCAATTGCCTCTTTGATCAGATCGTGTGCGTTCATATCCAGTTCCTTTCTTGTTTGGGCCGCAATCAATGACGTTGGTTGCGTGGCCGATAGTTGTTTTAGTCAATCAGATATTTCTCGAATGCGGCCATGTTCTTGGCATCAGCCGCCGCCGGGTCATCGTAGTAACGACCGTCCGTGATTTCCTGGCCCAGCATGCCGTCGAAACCATGGGCGTTGAGTGTGGCAACGAAGGCGTCCATATCGTGCTTGCCATCGCCCCACACCAGATGGCCATACGGGTCACCGTCGATAAAGTGCATCTCGTGAATTGCCCCATCACCAAAGGCGGCAAACCAGTCCTCGAGCGTCTCGCCTGCAACGCCCATCGCGGTTGTATCAACCATGGGCTGTAAGTACGGGCTCGCGACCTCGTCAATCATGCGCTTCGCATCGGAAACCGTCGTCACAAGGTTGCTCTCCTCGGGACGCAGGCTTTCCATCGTGAGCACCAGACCGTGCTCGCCGGCATACTCCGCCAGAATGGACAAGTGCTCGCGGCTGCGCTTCCAGGCTTCCTCGCGGTCCTCGTCCCAGTCGCCCCAGCCCGAGTTGATGGACATACGGTCGCACCCAAGTACCTCGGCAAGCTCAATGCCGTGTTTAAAGTACGCCAGACTGCGCTGTTCATGCAGCGGCTTGCGTGCGCAGTACTGCCAAGGATAGACAACGTTCTCGGGGCACAGAGTACGATACCTAAGCCCACGGTCTGCAGCCTTTTTCGCCAGGACCTCAGCCTCAAAGTAGCCCGTATGGTCGAGCGTCACATGCGGCTCTGCGCACCACAGCTCAATGGACTCAAAGCCCAAACGCTGCTGCACATCAAGGAAGTAATCGAGCGACCACATGATGTAGTGGATATTCATGCCCGCAATCTGCTCGCGGCGCAGCGTCGGTTTGGATTCAGACATCTTATGCCTCCTTATTTCGATCGAACACGATTTGTCCGTCCGACATCGTCATATCAACCGCAAGATCGCGTGCGTCGCGATAATCGAGGTCAAACACATCCCGATCGAGCACGCAGATATCGGCAAGCTTGCCGACCTCGAGCGTACCCAGCTCGTCTTCGCGCATCAGATCGTACGCGCCCCCGGCAGTCCAAGCGCGCAAGAGCTCGACAAGCGTCAGCGTGTTGACCTCATTCACAGGCAGTCCGTCGGCGAAGAATCCGCCGCACGCGCTGTAGATTGACTCGCCCAGGCTCGGAATCAGCAGCGGCAAATCCGTTCCACAGCACACTGTGCATCCGGAATCTTCCATGCCGCGGCGATTCCAGCTGTGCAAAAGTCGCGTCTCGCCAATTTGTCGACGCATCATCGACAGGCAATCCTCGCGTCGGTCCAGCGTCAGAATCTGCGGATAGACCTCGCAAATTCCACCTAACTTGCCAAACTCGACAAGATCGGTCGGGTCAGAGTTCTCGAGATCGGTAATCGCATGGCGGCGAAGCATCCGTCCATGCTCGTCTCGAGGCAGCGAGGCATAGAGCGCCACGGTGCGACGAACGGCGCCATCGCCCTGGCAATGCAAGGAATATCGGAATCCGTCAGCATCAATTGCACGCAGCTCGTTCTCAATCAGATCCCACTCTGGCTCCTCGACGACCGTCTTGCCGGCAGCGCCCGCATCGGCCGAGTCCTCATAGGGTTCTATCATCTCGGCAAGCCCCGCCCATACGCCGCGATCGGTCATACGGTTGAAGCCAGAAAAACGAACGAACGGTCCCCGGAAGCGCTCTCGTGCCTCGCGGGCATATGCAAGATTTGCACCGGCACCCACCGGCTGCGACATCATAGAGACGCGAACCGTCAGCTCACCAGATTCCTCACGGCGAGCCATTTCGTCGGCAAAGCCGTAGTAGTCATCAAACGCCATCTCCTTGATGGCGGTAACGCCGCGTTCGTTAAGCATGCTCATGTAGTCCGAATACCCTGCACGCACCTCGGGCAGCGCGAGGAAATCGCTCATCATGCGCCAGATCTTCTCGGCATAGCACGCCTGGGGTGTGAAGCCGTATCGCGCACTGGCGGCAGCATTGAGAACACAGGTATCCGCGCCCGGTGTAAAGCAGACGACGGGGATATCGCCAAAACACTCGTCAAACACAGCTGCTGTATTTGCGTTCTCGGCATCCGATGCCAACGTTTCGGGTAGGTTGTGGCCAAAAGCCGCCGCGCAATCCGGACGATCTTCTTTCCATGCACGCAAGAGCGACACGGCCTCTTTGGCATCAGCGATGCCGGACAGATCAGGCCCCAACGTCCGCAGCGCCCAGCCTGTATAGAAGGTATGCACATCGATCAGGCCAGGCATGACGGTGCGGTCGCCCAGGTCAACTACCTCGTCCGCCTGGGTCAAATACGAAGCTAGCTCACACTTGGTGCCAACAGCCTCAATTCGATTGCCACGGACCGCTACGAAACCTTCAAACGGCAGGTCCCCCGTACCGGTAAAGACGCTCTTAGACGTCAGGACCGTCAAACGATCAGACATCACAACCACCTACGCCGGAAGCATGCCAGAGATTGCCGTTACGATCAGGCCAAAGACGACCATGAAAATGAAGAACTTCCAAATGGTCTTCCACCATTGACCAAACGAGATCTTTGCCACGGCAAGACCGGCAACCGTCATGCCCGCCACGGGACTGATGGTGTTGATGGTCTGATTAGCAAACTGGAGCGCGGTAACGGCGGCTTCGGGATTGAGGCCCATAAGCTCGGTCAGCGGACCCATGACGGGCATGGTGAGCGCCGCAAGTCCAGAGCTCGAGGGAACCAGCAAAGAGAGCAGGCCAAGGACGATATACATAAACGTGGTGTAGACGGCGGCAGGTGCACCGGCCAGTGCAGTAGCGAGCGCCTGGAGGATGGTGTCGATGATCATGCCACCCTCTGCGATGACCAAGATACCGCGAGCGATGCCGATGACGATAGCGGCATACGCAAAGTCGGCAATGCCTTTAACGAACTCCTCGGCGATCGTCTGCTGGTCAAGGCCGCCCAGGATACCGGCAAGCAAGCCCATACCAAGGAACACGGCGGAAATCTCATTCATGTACCAGCCCTGGGTAACAAGACCCCAGACGATAATGCCCATGCCGCAGGCAAAATCGATAAGCACGAGCTTCTGACGGGTAGTGAACTCTTCCTCGATGGAGGCATCGGTCACGGAAAACTCAACACGCTTGAGCTTATCGTCCTCGTACACAATGGACGACTCGGGATTTTTCTTGACACGCATGGCGTAGCGCATGGCCCATGCGATACCAACGGCAGTGAAGATGACCCAAGAAACGGCGCGCAGCCACAGCTGAGGATTGCCCTCGATACCAATGATGCCTTGGGCGATCAAAACATTAAACGGGTCGATGGTCGAAGCACAATATCCCAGGTTAGGACCAAGGAAGCAGATGATAAACGCCGTCATCGAGTCATACCCGATACCCATCATGATGGGAATGAAGATGGCATAGAACGGCAGGGCTTCCTCAGACATACCAAACGTAGTGCCGCAAATGGACAGCAACGTCATCGTGATGGGAATGATGAGGATGTCCTTGTTCTTGAGCTTTTTAATCACACGGCTCATGCCGGCATTCAAAGCGTTGGTCTTGGTGATGACTGCGAACGATCCGCCAATCAATAAGACGAACGCAACGACGTCGGCAGCCTCCTGGATGCCCTTAGTAGGCGCTTGCAGGACCGCAAAGATATCCTGGCCCAGATTGATGGTCTCGCCGGTCTCGGAATCGGTGTAGTTCTTATCAACCTGTTCATAGGTTCCAGCAACGGCGACTTCACGCTCGCCCGCCGCTGTCGAAATCGTCTTGCGCTGATACTGACCAGAGGGAACGATCCAAGTCAGGACCGCAAAGACAACGATCAGCAAGAACATGATCGTATAGACATGCGGTAATTTGAACTTAAAACGTCTGTTTGTCTTCTTCGCCTTCGTATCTGACATAGATACCTCCAAAGAACTCGAGACTGCATCGCATCTCGCTTCAACGCCTGCGCAAGGCAAACGTTCTATGACGTTCCATAGATTACCAGCAGTTTTTCCCGTCATCAAGATAATTTCAAACTGATTGCCGCGACGCGGTTGAACGGTTGCGTTCGCGCCGTGAACGGTATGGAGACGCCCGGTGAGATGATCAACCGGGCGTCTCCATTCGCAATGTCCTAGATGTCAAAGACGTAGCGAGACCCAACGATCCGCTGACGACCGATGATAAACGGCCGTCGCTGCTCATCGAAAAAGAAGGCTTCCATATAAAACAAGGGTTCGCCAACGGGAACCGCCAGCAACCGAGCGACCTCGGGCGATGCGCACGCGATCTCGAGCGTGCACGGGTCGGTAAACGCAGGCGTCCGCCCCGTCCGGTTGCGCACGAACTCAAAAATGGATTGGTTAGATAGAGGTGCTGTTGATAGATAGGCGTTGTCCTCGTAAACGTATATGTTGTTCTCGAGCATGACGGGGACTCCATCGGCAGTACGCACACGCTCAACGCAAATCAAATCAGTTCCAACGGGAACACCAAAGAACTGCGCTTCGGTGGAATCCGCCGGCAGTATCTTTCTCGAAATGACGCGCGCCCCCGGTTCCATTCCATTAACGCGGCATGCGTCCGAAAAACTCTGGACGTCATCCTTCTGGCGAATCTTGCGCTTGAGCTTGGGGGCATTGACAAACGTGCCTTTCCCCTGTCGCTTCGTTAGATAGCCCTGCTGGACGAGCTCCTCAATAGCACGTCGCACGGTAACGCGGCCAACTTTATAGCTCTCAGCCAATTCAAATTCGTTGGGTATCCGCGCGCCCGCCTTGTAGGCACCGGAGTTGATTTCGTTTTTAATGATATCGATAACCTGTTGGTACAGCGGAATCGCTGCTTTACCGTCAGTTAGCCCTTCAGTCGGTGGCATATACCCTCTCCCAGCACAATTAAGTCTAAAGCGGGCTCAAGGGCATTCAACAAGCCCTTGAGCCCGCTTTAGCATAAAGTATGCTAGGTGTCGCACCAAAATGTCGGGCATTTACTCATCAGACCCGAAAAACGCGCAACTACCACGCTCCTAAGAAAGCGTGAGCAGCTCCGGCAGTTGGTCGATAATCTTGTCCGCGGCATCCTGGCTAAAGCCAAAGCGCTCCTCGCGCTTGGCAATGACCGTCAGGCCGGCTCGCTTACCCGCGGTAATGCCCGGAACGGAATCCTCAACGCAGCAGCAGCGATTCGCGGGCAGCCCCAGCAGGTCAAGCGCATGCAGGTAGATGTCGGGCTCGGGCTTACTCTCCTTAAACTGCTCGCCGCTCACAACATACTCAAAGGCATCCGCCAGCCCGCACGCATTGAGTACTTCCTCGATGCTATCCATGGGAGACGAGCTGGCAAGCGCCACGCGAACGCCACGGCGCGGCAGCTCTCGAATCGTATCCACGGCGCCTGGGTTAATCAAAGCCTGATAGTCGCGCGGACGCTTATGCGCCCATTCGTCCCAACGGGCCAACGCTTCCTCGCCAGTGAAATGCCCCTTACCGGCACGCTCAAACCAATCGACCAGCATATGCAGGAAGAACTGATGCGAGGTACCGACCTGCCCATTCAACTCCTCTTGAGTCAGATTAAGCCCAAGCTCCTTGGCAAACGCGGCAGTCTCGCCCAGGTAGTAATACTCGGTATCGACAATGACGCCGTCCATGTCAAAGATAACGGCATCGAACGGAAATGCGGACACGGCACCCTCCCTAACAAAAGGACGCCCGCGAGCAGGCGCCCGAACCATGCATTAATCGGCGATTCTAACCCAGCAGCTTATCCAGCGCCACTGCAATACCATCTTCGTTGTTATTGGCGGTCACCATCTGGGCCACGGCCTTAACCTCATCGACGGCGTTGTCCATGGCAACACCGGTGCCGGCCCACTCAATCATGGACTTGTCGTTCTGGCCGTCGCCAAACGAGACGACCTCGCTGGCATCGATACCGAGCTTGGGCAGGGCACCCTCGAGCGCACGAGCCTTATCGATGCAGGGCGCCGTGTACTCAAAGTACCAGTCGGCCGTAAACATGCCCGAAAGCGTCTGGGTAAAGGGCGCATACATTTCCTCGTAATGCGCCTGTAGGTAGGCCGGGTCGCCCGCCGTCAGCAGCTTGTCCACGGGATAAGCGTCCACGACCTCATGCAAGCTCTCGACCTCACGGATCTTAAGGTCGCACGCATCGCGCTCATACTTGACGATGTTCTTCTGCGAGCCGTCCGGCAGCGTAATCATGCAGCGATACGAGTCCTCTACATGCAGGTCACGCCCGAGCGAAATCATGGGGATCACATCAAAGTTGCGCAGATGATCAATCAGGCGATGCAATTCATCGACCGGCATCGCCTGGTCGAACAGCACCTCATCGGTCTGGGCATCGACCACATGCGCGCCGTTGAAGGCAACCAGCAGACCGTCATGGTTTTGAAGGTCGAGCTCCTGCGCCAAGGCGTGCAGCCCCCATGCGGGACGACCCGAAGCCAAGATGAGCTTAATGCCCGACTCCTGCGCCGCGAGCAGCTTCTCGCGCGTACGCGGGCTAATGACCTTTTGATCGTTGGTGAGCGTACCGTCGATATCCATTGCGATGGCTTTGATTGCCATATGTGCCTCCTTGCATCGTTTTTATCGCGCACTATCTTATCCGAGCCGGGCACGTTCGCACAGCGCGCGTATGACGGTTGCAAAACCACCCCATTTGAAACAAAGGCAAAAAAGTACTTGTAAAGACGCGTTCCGACATATAAGTTGATAAAAGACCGCCGTTGCGGTTTTAAGTAGATCGAGCATATGAAGTTTCAGTTTTCAGCGTGTAAGAGAAGGAAGATCGGCAAAGTACAACCCCAAACGCAATGACAACTTAATGAGGTAACTGCCACATGTGAGGCACCCAGGGCATTGCTGTCTCGATTTTGAGCACGATGCCTTCCGCCTTGCATGGGCCGTTCCATCCCGCCCCTGCAGCAACTGCCTCACGGGCTCATTGAAAACCGCATAGCACCCCAACGTCAGCACATCACCCACGGCAAGCACATCACTCACGACAACCAACACATCAACAAACAGCACGAACATCAACCGATTGGAGAAGCTATGACAAACCACCACGCTGAAAACGGCGATAAGAAAAGCATTCTGGATGCCCGCATTGAGCGAGCGTATGCAAACGAATATGACGCCGCCTTTGCCGCCGCGACCATCAAGAACTACGCGTCGCTACCGCTCGCGACGATCTTGGCCGACCACCCTCAACTGCTGAAGCGCTGCACAAAGATCATGGGCGACCCCGACATTCGCAAGCTGACAGACCCCTATGCCCCAAAACGCGACAACGATTCGTACGTTCTTACCGTAGGCTGCCTAGCCCATATGCTTACGGCGCTCGACACGAAACTCAAACTCGAATGGGAACCCGACGAGCGTCATGAACTCGAAAGCAAGCGGAACACCCTGCGCACCGCAATGTTCCTTCCGTTGGACGGCCTCAAGCGCTGCAACGTCGAGCTCAATACACAGGCGCGGCAAAAGCCCGGGATCACGGGGCAGAAAACTCCAAGACCCCATGCGGCCATCGTCGACCGCAACCGATATAACCGCATGACCGCGCACTTTTCTGCCGAGGGAGCAGCCATAAGGACGCTGATCGACCTGCTGTGCCTCCTGAGCATCAACGAGCTATTTGAGGGCTATCTCGCCCTTGTTCCCGCGACGGCACCCAAGTCGGTAGCAAAGATCATCGAGACCTGCAGACGCCAGTTTGAGCGCCATCGCAATGGCAGCGAGATGAACGCCAGCATCGCGCAGTACTACGCGGCTCATTACAAAAATGACGGATGTGCCCCTGTCGAGCATCAGCTGCGGCTCGCCTACACCACGCCCGCCGCAACGCTCCATCGCTTTGGAGCCCTTGGCGCTTGCGAGCCGCACGAACAGGCAGCCTGCCCCACAACCGAGCTCGATCTCAGGCTCGGACGAACCCTGTAGCCCGCCAGCCCCTCCGCGGGCAACAATCCTATTCCACAACACAACCAACAGAAAGGAGTCCTCATGGACACCAATCATTCCCCCATCATCAGCCCCCTCACCATGCGTGAATCCGCCCGAGGTATCACGCTCACCAGCATTTACGATGAGATGCTCGCCCGTCGCGAGCTCTCCGTCATGGGAAACATCGAAACCCCGATGGCCCACGACCTATGCCAGCAGATCCGCCTGCTCGATGCCACCGACCCCAGCCGCCCCATCACCATATTTGTCGCCAGCGCCGGCGGAAGCGTGCGATCGGGTCTCGCGATCTATGACGCCATGCGCCTCGCATCGTGCCCCATCCGCACCGTCTGCCTGGAATTCGCCGCGTCCATGGGCGCCGTGATCTTTATGGGCGGCGACGATCGCCGTATGGCGCCCCATGCAGAGCTCATGATTCACGACCCGCTGATCCCCCAGGGGGCAGGCGGCTCGGCACTTGCGCTGCAGGAAACCAGCCGGCGTCTCATGCAGACCCGCAAGACCCTCACGCAAATCCTCTCGGACCGCAGCGGCCTCACGCCCAAGCGCATCCAGTCCCTCACTGCAAAAGACACCTACCTTTCGGCCAAGCGCGCCGTCGAGCTCGGCTTTGCCCACGAAATCCTCTCGACCACCAAGGAGGTCGCCCATGTCTAACCTCGCCAGCCGCCTCGCCGCATCTGAGTCCGCATCGTCCACCATCCTCGCCAAGGATCGAACGCTTTCCTGCGACACCCGCCAAACGGGACTCAACAACAACGCACTTGTAATCGGCCCCTCGGGAGCCGGCAAGACCCGAAACGTCCTCAAGCCCAACCTGCTGCAAATGAACGCAAGCTACATCGTGCTCGACACCAAAGGCACGCTCTGTCGCGAAGTGGGACCCGTGCTGGCAGCCCACGGTTACCGCGTGCAATGCCTCAACTTCGCCGACCTCAACACCGTCCCGGCCCTTGCGCCCGGCATCGAGCGCTGCGGCTACAACCCCCTGAGGCACATTCGCCGCAAGGCGGACGGCAGGCCCAACCAGCAGGACATCCTCTCGGTGGCAAAGGCCATCTGCCCCATCGAGGACAACAACCAGCCTTTTTGGGATCATGCGGCGGCAAACCTGCTGTCGTGTCTTATCGCCTACGTCACCGAACAGCTACCCGCCGACGAGCAGACGATCAGCTCGGTCATCAAGCTGATCGAGCACCTGCAGGACGGTGCCACGGCCCGATTGTTTGACGATCTGATCACGACCGACCCCCAAAGCTATGCCCTCTCGCTATGGCGGCGCTACGCCATTACGCAAAATGCCGAGCGCATGCACGCGAGCATCGTCGGCATCCTTGCCGAAAAGGTCATGTGTCTGGGATTCGACGGTGCGGCACAGCTCTATCGTGAGTGCCATCAGGTGGACTTCGCTTCCATGGGACACACCCCCTGCGCCCTGTTTGTAACCGTAAGCGATATTGACCGCAATCTCGATCCGCTGACCGGCCTCTTTATTACGCAGGCGTTTATGGGCCTCATTCGCGAAGCCGATAGGCAGCCCGACGGCAGCCTGCCCGTGCCCGTGCGCTTTATGCTCGATGACTTCGCAAATCTGCAGATCCCCCAGATCGACAACGTGCTCTCGATTATCCGAAGCCGCAACATCTGGGCAACGCTGCTATTGCAGTCGACCAACCAGCTCGATGCGCTCTACGGCGAGGCGCGAGCTCGCTCCATCATGGGCAACTGCGACACGCATCTGGTGCTGGCGTTCCAGGATCCCGAGAGCGCCCGGGTGTTTTCCGACCGCGCCGACGCACTGCCCAGCACGCTCATGGCGACGCCGATCGATCGCTCGTGGCTCTTTGTACGCGGTCGCACTCCCGAACAGGTCGAGCGCTTTAGGCTCGAAGACCATCCGCTCTACGGGGAGCTGCCCGAGGCGCAGCGAGACCATGCGGAGGCCGAGATCTAGGCGCAGGGTTCTCGCAGCGCGCGGCGCCCCGGCGATGTTCCGCAAGGGCCGTGCGCCCCGGGACCACGGCAAAGCAAAGGGGCCCGCATCCGATAGGATACGGGCCCCTGACTATAAGGCGCGATGCGTTAACAGCAGCGACTACTTGCGGTGAGCGCGGTAGAACTCGATGAGCGCCTGGGTCGAAGCGTCCTGCTCGGCCTTGGCGGCGTCGTCGTGGAAGGCCGGGGTGATCTGCTTGGCAAGCTGCTTGCCCAGCTCGACGCCCCACTGGTCGTAGGAGTCAATGCCCCAGACCGTGCCCTCGACAAACGTGATGTGCTCGTACAGGGCGATGAGCTCGCCGAGTGCGAACGGGGTCAGCGTGTCGCCGAAGATCGAGGTCGTCGGACGGTTGCCCTCAAAGCAGCGGGCCGGGACGATCTGCTCGGGCGTACCCTCGGCACGAACCTCGTCGGCCGTCTTACCAAAGGCGAGCGCCTTGGTCTGGGCCAGGAAGTTGCCCAGGAACAGCTCATGCACGTCCTGACCGCTATCGGTCGCAGGGTTGGCAGTGTTAGCGAAGGCGATGAAGTCGGCCGGAACCACCACAGTGCCCTGGTGCAGCAGCTGGTAGAAGGCATGCTGGCCGTTGGTGCCGGGCTCGCCCCAGAAGATCTCGCCGGTATCGGAGGTCACAGCGCTGCCGTCCCAGCGGACGTGCTTGCCGTTGGACTCCATGGTGAGCTGCTGCAGGTAGGCCGGGAAGCGGTGCAGATACTGGCAGTACGGAAGCACGGCGTGGCTCTTGGAGCCGAAGAAGTTGACGTACCAGACGTTGAGCAGGCCCATCAGCGCGACGGCGTTGCTCTCGAGCGGCGTGTTGCAGAAGTACTCGTCGATGGCATGGAAGCCCTCGAGGAACTGCTGGAAGCGCTCGGGGCCGAGGACGACGATCAGCGACAGGCCCACGGCGGAGTCGACAGAATAGCGGCCGCCAACCCAGTTCCAGAAGCCGAAGGCGTTGGCGGGGTCGATACCGAAGGCCTCAACCTTCTCGAGTGCGGTGGAAACGGCGACGAAGTGCTTTGCCACAGCCTCGGCGTTCTGCTCCTCGGAGCCGTCGATGGCACCCTGAGCCTTGAGCTGCTCGAGCATCCAGGTCTTGACCTCACGAGCGTTGGTGAGGGTCTCGAGCGTGGTGAAGGTCTTGGAGACGATAATCACGAGCGTGGTCTCGGGATCGAGGCCCTTGAGCTTCTCTGCCTGATCGTTGGGGTCGATGTTGGAGATATAGCGGCAGTCGATACCGGCGTCGGCGTAGGGACGCAGAGCCTCGTAGGCCATGACCGGGCCCAGATCGGAGCCACCGATGCCGATGGACACCAGGTGCTCGATCCTCTTGCCGGTTACGCCCTTCCACTCACCGGAGCGAACGCGCTCGGCGAAGGCATACATGCGGTCGAGGACCTCGTGCACGTCGGCGACGACATCCTGGCCGTCAACGATGAGCTGGCCCTTCTCGCTTGCCGGACGGCGAAGCGCGGTGTGCAGAACAGCGCGGTCCTCGGTGGTGTTGATGTGCTCGCCGGAGAACATGGCGTCGCGGCGCTCCTCGAGCTTCACCTCGCGGGCAAGATCGCACAGCAGCTTGACGGTCTCATCGGTCACCAGGTTCTTGGACAGGTCAAAGTGCAGGTCACCAGCGTCAAAGCTCAGCTTGTTCACACGCTCGGGATCGGCAGCGAACCATGCCTTGAGGTCGATGCCCTCGGCCTCGAGCTTCTCCTGATGGGCCTCGAGCGCCTTCCAAGCGGCGGTCGACGTAGCGTCGATAGGTGCGGCAACAGTTGCCATAAAGTCCTCCTCAGCATACGGGCGCATACCTCCATGCGCCCGGATAATCAGATGCCCCTATTCTAGCGCAGGTCAAGACCGTAATCAGCGAGCGTTGCCAATCCGCCCCCAAACGGCGACCGACCAAAAAGGGACAGGTTTTGACGATGTCCGCACAAGCGGGTATTATCGAACATGTATTCGATAAGAACATGTGTTTGATGGGAGGACGCGTGGGGCACGAGCGTCACACCTATGTCTGCATCGACCTTAAGACGTTCTACGCTAGCGTCGAGTGCGTTGACCGCGGGCTCAACCCGCTCACCACCAACCTGGTCGTTGCCGACGAATCGCGCGGGCGCACGACCATCTGTCTCGCCATCACACAGGCCATGAAGGACCTGGGGATACACAATCGCTGCCGTCTGTTCGAAATTCCCGACGGCATCGACTACATCAAGGCCATACCGCGCATGCAGCACTACATGGAGGTGTCGGCGCAAATTTACGGTATCTATCTGGAATACGTGAGTCCGCAAGACGTGCACGTCTACTCCATCGACGAATGCTTTATCGACGTGACACCCTATCTGGACCTCTACCATACCGACGCTGAAGGCTTCGCCTGCATGTTGCGCGACGAGGTCCTGGCGCGCACCGGCATCACGGCAACGGTTGGCATCGGCCCCAACCTATTCCAGGCCAAGGTGGCACTCGACATTACCGCCAAGCACGTACCCAGCCGCATCGGCAAACTCGACGACGAGACCTTTCGCAAGGAGATCTGGCCCCATCGCCCCATCACCGACATCTGGGGCATTGGGCCCGGCGTGGCAGCACGACTCGAAAAATACGGCGTCTACGATCTGATGGGCGTCGCGGCGCTCGACGAAAACCTGCTCTACGACGAGCTCGGCGTCAATGCCGAGTATCTTATCGACCACGCCTTTGGGCGCGAGCCGACAACTATCGCCGATATTCAGGCCTATCGCCCGCAGGCAACCTCAACAACCACGGGGCAAGTGCTATCGAAGGGTTATGCCTATGAGCAAGCCTACACCGTGTTGCGCGAGATGGTCGACAACGCTGTGCTGGACTTAGTCGATAAGCACGTGGTGTGCAACAGCATCTCGCTCTTTGTAGGCTACGCGAGCGAGCGCGCCGACATACGCCGCCTCGACGCCAGCGGCACAGCGCAATATGTAGACGGATGCGGGCATTTGCGTTCGAGCACGTCGAGCATCGAACCCGCCGCAACCGCCGGCCCCAAGCTCGCACCCCGCGCGCCCAAGCCCGTCCAGCGCGATGACGAACGCCGACGTTTGGTGCGAGAGGCACAGGCGATTGACGGCATCTTTGTGGGCGAACACGGCGGCAAGCCGCGTGGTGGCTATGCCGCGCTCTTTGCGCACTCCAACGCCTCGCGCAAGCTGCCCGAGCGCACCAATTCGTTTAAGAAGATCATGGGCTATTTCGATGAGCTCTGGGCGCAGACTGTCGATCCCAAACGACCGGTCAAGCGCATCAACCTGGGATTTGGCAATCTGGTGCCCGAGGAATTTGCCACTATCGACCTGTTCAGCGATGTTAAGGCCGATGAGCGCGAGCGCGACCTGGCGCGCGCCGTCCTGGCCGTGAAGGGCAAGTACGGCAAGAACGCGCTCGTCAAGGGATTAAGCTTCACCGCCGGCGCCACCGCACGCGAACGCAACGATCAGGTAGGAGGACATCGTGCCTAAGTCCCAACAACAGCCGATGCGGCCACCGACGCCTTTTGAACGTCTAGCGGACCCCGAGGGAAGACGTCGATCCGCCGACCCCAAGCTCACCGCCAACGGCGCCGTCCGCGCCGGCCGTGCCGCACAGTTTATGCCCTTTGCCGCCCTCACGGGATACTACGAGCTCGTGCGCAAACAAGAGATCACTGTTGAGCCCAAATGCGAACTCACGGAAGAAAAAGCCCTCGAGCTTTCGAAAAAGCTCGAGGGCCTCAAACGCGGCGACCTGGTGCGCGTCACCTATTACGATATGTACGGCTATCGTAGCCGCACGGGCATTCTCGACGAAGTGTTACCCGCATTCAAGCTGCTCAAACTCAGGGATATCGCCATCGACTTCGACGATATCAAAAACATCGAGCTGCGCGGACGCGCCTAGCGACAAGAACGCTTGCGCAAGACGAGGGCAATGCCAAGCACCGCGGCAGCTGCAACCAGCAATCCCAAGACCAGCGTGAGGGTCGAGTCGCCAGCGTGAGGCAGCGAGCCGTCCTTCGGAGTCTTCTTAGTGGCCGTCGTGACGGTGGTCGTGGTGCTGCTCGACTGGTCGTTGCCGCCCGTCTGGCTGCCACCAGGCTGATCGCCGCCACCCGGCTGCGAAGGATTGGTGGGTTTCGTCGGATCCGGAGTACCGGGATCAATCGGATTCTCCGAATTCTCCTTGCGCTGGATCCAAACCTGGCAGCCATAGAACGGGTTGGCGGTACCAAGGCACAGACCCTGGTTGGTCACCGCAAAGGTGCGCAGACCATGGTTATACGGATCGTTAAAGCCATTGGTCGTCAGCGTCGTAAAGTTCACGCCGTCCTCGGTCACATACATATCAAAGCCGCGCTCGGCATCGCGCAGGTAGTACATGCACGTAAGCACGCTCTGCAGCTTCTTGAGGTTCTCCTCGCTCAGCAGCTTATCGAGCGCATCCTGAATATCGCCCGGCAGCTCGGTGCCATAGGCATCCTCGTACTGCTGCTTCAGGCTCTCATAGCTATCGAGCATGTCCTGATACTGGTCGGCAAAGGACTTGAAGTACGCGATCTCGCCATCGATCTTCTGGACGTAAGCGGCGTCGTCCTCAACGTCCTGGGACATCGTCGCGGCCTGATCGCAAAGATCGCCCGCGGCATCCTCCAGCGCATCGCTCAGGTCGCCAAAGCCCTTAGCGACCTCGGTCTTCTCGTCATCGGCCTCGACGGCCTCAGCCTTCTCGTCATCGACCTCGACGGCCTCGTTTGAATCATCGTCCGCAGGCGTGTTCACGGGAACGATGGGGTCGTCAGGCGATTTCTTGTCGAGCAGGTGATCGAGCAGGTCCCTAAGGCGCTGAACCTGAGAGTTCCACTCCTCGGGCGTCATATCGATAATGTCGCCATTGGAGAACTGGCCGATCGGCTCAAGCAGGCTCGCGGTATCAAAGGTGCCGATATACAGCTTGCCGTCGAACTTCTGCATGCGCCAAATGTACTGGTTCTCGTTTCGGCCAAAGCCCGAAGCCAGGCCGGAAATACCGCCCTCGGGGAACATGACGGTGGGATCGCCAACGACGAGCTCCATGTTCTCGTTCTTGTCCATGCGATAGATGTTAACCGACTGCTCAAGATTGGCATTCACAAACGAGCAGTCAACGCCGCCCATGCCGCTCTTGCCGCCCTCTTCGGTGTTGGATTTGTTGAACAGGATGCGCTCGAGAGCAATCTCCTCGTCGTTGTATTCACCGATATAGAGGTAGTCGTTGTAGACGATGAGGTTGGCAGCGCCAGAACGGGTGCGGGCAGGATCGATGCCAAAGCAGTACTTTGCACGGCACTTTGGATCGGTCGCATCCTTATCGCCAACAATGGAAGTCCACTCATAGCTGCCGTCGGCGTTCTTGTCGCCACGAACCATGGCAAACGACCGCATGGAATTATCATCGGGAGCGTTCTCGGGCGTACCGGTGCAGATGGTGGCATAGAGATGGCCATTGTACGAGACCATATCCCAAATGGCGCCGCCGTAGATGCTGTCCTGATAGTGAATCGCCGGATAGCCAAACAGCGTCTTCGAGTTAGCAATCTCGGTGAAGCTAGCCTGGCCCTTCGAGGGGTCAGATGACGTCAGGATTGTCGCCACAAACTCATTGCCCGCTTTACCCACATTGCTGATGACGAGCTGTCCATCATGGACGCACATGCCGCGGATACCGGTAGAAATGCCCTGCTTGTAGGCATCGCGGTAATCGTCCGCGCTCGAAAGGCCCTGATAGACAACTTTCCAATCATCCGTCTTAGGATCGATCTCATATACAGCAGGCAGGCCGCTTTTGCCGCCATTGGTCCTGACGCTGCCGCAGAAATAAAGCTTACCCTTATAGCTCACGGCATTGCGGAACAAAGGACCGACGCCGTTGAGCGATTCAGAGAGCAGCAACTTGGTCTCACCGGTCTTGGTATTGATCTTGACCAAGATGCCGCCGCTGTCCTTGTCGGCCGTGCCGTCCTCCTTCTGCTGTCCATAGAAGAAGGTGCCGTTAAACATGGCCTCCAGCGTCAGGCGCATGGTCTCGGCATCAAAGGAATCGCCCAGCGTACCGTTCATGAGCGTCAGCGTGTTGCCCATCGCCGCATAGCAGGTGCCCACATAAAGCCAATCACCATAGCTCGCAGCCGCCCAAGTGTAGCTCTGGCCGCGATCGCCTTCGTTGTTGGCTGTGTTACCGTCGGCGCCCGGAACGGCAACGGCACCGTTACCCTGGTAGTCGACGATACCATCCGGCTGCGACGTTACTACCGTAGGATGCGAGAGCTTCTCAAAGGAATACCCATTTCCCGCATTGTAGGTAACGGCACCCGAAGCATCTTCGGCATGCGCCGGCAGCGGCGATACCAAGATAGCGGCAAGCGCTGCCACCAAGCCAAGTGTTCCCACTCGTCTCATAAGGCTATAGCCTCCCCTGTCCTTAAGCCCAGTTTTAGCATTCTTCATTTCTGTCCACGGCTAATTGCAATCTGAGCACAGCAATAATCATCGTATAAATATACACCTGTAATTTTTTGGACGGGTTAATAGATGCTCGATTGGTAGCGAATTCCGCGCGAACCGTCACCAAACTCCACTTTTGCCGCATCTAAAGGTTATTTTTTGCGCAAATTTTTGGATGCCGATAGTCACAATGGGCAGGAGGCCGGTATCCACCGGAGAGGGCAACGCCTACATTTTCATAACGTAATAGCCCGCGCCCCTCACCGCCGACTCGAGTGTGTCGCGATCAACCGGGCGCTTCGAGCGTACGCGTGCTGTGTGGTCCGCGTACGTTACCGTTGCCCACACGCCGTCCAGCGCATTGAGGGCATTGGCTACGTTCTGAGCGCAGCCGTCACAGCTCATGCCGCCGATGAGCAGCTCATCGCTATAGGGATAGTGCGACGCATCGGTATCCACCACAACAACCTTTTTGGCCTTCTTGCCGCTCGTACCATCGCTGCAACAACTCTTCCCGTGTGTCGATGCGGCAATGCGACGCAGCCCAAAAAACATGCCGACGGCAATGACGGCCAGCACGATGAGATTCGCAGGGTTGAGCAAGTCACTCATACGCTCCCCTTCCTTACGGTCCATTTCAGAGATACCCCGTGGGGTGCCCCATCTTACTCCAAACTCATGTCAGTTCAGTCAATTAGTTTCCCTCTTCAAACTTTTTAGTTGACCAAGGCTTACTTTCGTGTATAAGTTTTCCTAGGCTAACAGGAAAGGACAGCAGTGGCGTCATGACTCGAACTATAGACATTCCAACGTTTCAGGCGGCGGTTGTTCGCAACTGCTCTCCCATGCTTGCGGGCATCAAGCCGGCATCGCTCTTTACCTATCCAGGAGTCTATGCCGATCAAAACGGCTCGAGTGCAACTGCGGCGATCGAGGATCGCCGAGCACATCTGCTCAACGTTATCGCTCAGTGCAATCACGAGCTTAATCCGTTCGGCATCCATCTGAGCGTTTTGGTCTGGCGCCCCTGCGGGGCGCTCGTATACGCATGTCGGCCCAATAGCCTCGCCACTTATCTTGCTGACCCGCGCGCCAAAACGGCACTCACCAAGGAGGGCTACGACACCGGCAACCTCTCGGCATGTCTTGTGCATCTGGCATCGCGCATCACGCTCGCAAGCAATAACGCCGCGGAATGCGCATGCGGCCAAACCCGATGCGCATTGGACCATCAAGCACACTGCGACAACGGCTGCACCTGCGAGTTCCCCCACGAAATTGGCTACTTTTTGGGCTATCCCTACGAAGACGTGCATCAGTTTATCGTCCAGCATGGCGAAAACTACAAGGTCTTTGGCGCCTGGAAGGTCTACACGAATGTCGAGCAGGCGCTCACGACCTTCGACTCCTATCGCGCCTGCACGCAATACCTCACGTATATCTATCAGCAGGGCTGCAGCTTGGCGCAACTTGCCCAGGCGACCCGATAGAACGTACAAACCGCGGCCGCACGCCGCACAACCGAAAGGACTCAACATGAGCAAGATCGCCGTCGTCTATTGGAGCGGCACGGGCAACACCGAGGCCATGGCAAACTTTGTCGCCGAAGGCACCACGTCCGCGGGCGCCGAGGCCGAAGTCATCCCCTGCGCCGACTTCTCTGCCGGCAAGGCCACAAACTATGATGCCTTCGCCTTCGGCTGCCCCGCCATGGGCTCCGAGGAGCTTGAATACGATGAGTTCCAGCCCATGTGGGATGAGGTCAAGGAAGCCCTCGGCGACAAGAAGGTCGTCCTTTTTGGCTCCTACTCGTGGGCCGAGGGCGAATGGATGGACAACTGGAAGGCGGATGCCGACGAGGCAGGTGTCAACGTCGTCGATTCCGTCATTTGCTACGACGCCCCCGACGATGAGGGCGAGGCGGCTTGTCGCGCACTTGGAGCCGAGCTCGCCTAGCGGCAATGAGCTCCGCCCGTAACGCGCTCTGCGCCAAAACACATTCGCGTCCCAACAAAAACGGGAGCCGGATCACATCCGGCTCCCGTTTTCTGCTATGTCAGTCATATAAAGCGGCTACGAGATATTGCCCAAGAACGCCTTGGTGCGCTCGCTCTTGGGGTGGTCGAAGACCTCGCTCGGCGTGCCCTCTTCCACGATAACGCCGCCGTCCATAAAGACAACGCGGTCGGCAACATCGCGGGCAAAGCCCATCTCGTGGGTCACGACGATCATGGTCATGCCGTCGCGTGCCAGGTCGCGCATGACGCCCAATACATCGCGGACAAGCTCAGGATCGAGCGCCGACGTGGCCTCGTCAAAGAGCATCACGTGCGGATTCATCGACAGGGCGCGGGCGATGGCCACGCGCTGCTGCTGACCGCCCGAAAGCTGACTCGGCATAAAATCGATGCGCTCGGCCAGGCCGACCTTGGTCAGCTCCTCGATGGCAATCTTCTCGGCCTCTTCCTTGCTGCGCTTGAGCACCTTTTGCTGCGCAAGCATGACGTTCTTTTTGACCGACAGGTGCGGGAACAGGTTGAACTGCTGAAACACCATGCCCAAGTGCGTACGCACCTTATTGAGGTCAACGCCCTTGGCGCACACATCCACGCCCTCGACGACAATCGAACCACTCGTGGGCTCCTCAAGACGGTTAATGCAGCGAAGCATCGTCGACTTGCCCGAACCCGAAGGGCCCAGGACTACGACGACCTCACCCTTGCGCACATCTAGATCGATGTCGCGCAGGACCACGTTATCGCCAAAGGCCTTCTGGAGATTCTTGATGCTGACGACGACCTCGTTCGAGTTATTGGTTTCGCTCATGATAGAACCTCCTTACAGACCAGCGATATGGTCGGCGGGCGTCGCGACAACCTGTCCGGCGCTCTTGGTGGGACGCTTCTTTTTGGTTTCGGCCGTACCCAGCAGCCTCGCCTCGAGACCGCTCACCAAGCGCGCAAGCGGCAGGGTAATGACCAGATAGAACAGGGCGGCAACCACATACGGCGTAATGGAGCCCGTCGTTGCCACGATGGTGCGGGCGTTCATGACGATCTCGACCACGCCCACGGCGGCGAGCAGCGACGTATCCTTGTAGAGCAGGATAAACTCGCTGGTCAGCGTAGGCAGGACATTGCGGAACGTCTGCGGAATCATAACGTAGAGCAGCGTCTGGAAGGCATTCATGCCCAGCGAGCGAGCAGCCTCGTTTTGACCCTTGGGGATCGACTGAATACCGGCGCGGAAGATCTCGCACAGGTACGCAGACGAGTTCATGGCCATGACGATAACGCCCAAGACGTAGTCGTCAACCTTGACACCGGCAAGCGGCAGGCCAAAGAACGCGATATAGATCTGCAGGAATGCCGGCGTGCCGCGGATGATATTCACGTAGATGCCGGCAAGGCAGCGCAAGATGCGCGATTTGGAGATGCGCATGAGCGACAGGGCAAAGCCAAAGGGGATCGCCAGCGGAAACGCCACAAGCACGATCGAGAGCGACATAAGGAAGCCCTTAAAGACGATCGGCAGACTCTGGACCAAAATGACCGGGTTCAAGAACAGGCGCAGGAACATATTGGAGTTCCATGCCTCGACCCACGGCTGTTCCTTAAGATCGGCCAGGAAGTTGTCAAAGGCCGTCACGCCTTTGATCTCGACGGAAGGAATCTTGGAAATCTTCTTGGTCGAACCGTCGGCAAGCGTATAGGTTCCGCTAAAGGCCTCATCGCCGCCCTCGACGGGAAACGTCACGCCGTAAACCTCGACACGGAAAAAGCCGCCGGCAGGCGCCGTCTCGCCAAAGTCGATCTTGAGCGTCTGGCCGTCAGCCTTGCACGTGGGCTTCATGGGCGTACGATCCATGAGGTCCTCGCCCGAGAGCATCGTCAATCGCGTGTCATCGGTACCAAACGTCGTGCCGTCGACAAACGTCAGCGAAAGACCGCTCAGCTCCTCGTCGGCATCGGCCTGAACCTCCCAGGTAATGCGCGTCTCAGTGCCGCCGACCACAGCGCTGCCCGAACCGGTATTGGGACGCGCGGTGATCTTTGCGGTCTCGAGCGCCTGGGCGGTCGAAGGCGCGGCTGTCCCCGCGCACAACAAAGCGAGCGCCACAGCTAGGGCGCAGGCTAGTTTTTGGAGCATCGAGGGCAGCGGAAAACGCCGACCCATGGCCCCTTCGTTCAATCGAGACAAGGTGGCTCCTATCGTAGAAGTTGCCGGCAAAACGAGACGGAAACGCTCTCCGTCGAGAGAAGCGCAAAGGCCCTCTCCGCAAAACGGAAAGGGCCTACGCGCAATCAAGCATCTATTTACTTGATGTTGTACTTAGCCATGAGGGCGTCAACGGTACCGTCGTCGGTCAGGTCCTTGATGGCCTGGTTGATGTCGTTCTTGAGCTTGGTGTTGCCCTGGTTGATGGCGATGGCGTACTCCTCGCCGGTGCTAATCTGCTTGATGGTCTGGCAGGTGTTGAACTGCTCGGCGGTCAGCTGGCTGGCAACGGAGCGGTTGGTGACTACGGCGTCGCCCTTATCGGACTGCAGGGCGCTGAAGCACTCGGTAGCGTCCTTGTAGGGGACGATCTTGGCCTTGGGGAAGTTCTCCTGGGCAAAGGCCTCGGCGGTCGAACCAGACTGGACGATGATCGTGGCGTCAGCATTGTTGAGCTTCTCGCTGTAGTTGTCGGCCGTGATGTCGGTGTTATCGACCTTGGTCACGATAGCCTGATCGTCCATGTAGTAGGAATCGGAGAAAGTGACTTCCTTCTCACGCTCGGGCGTGTCGGTGATAGCCGCGATGGAGACGTCATATTTGGCGCCCGAAGCGACGCCCGGAACCAGCGTGTCAAAGTCATTGTTGACATACTCGACATCCAGGCCCAGCTTGTCGCCGATAGCCTTGATGAGCTCAAGGTCAAAGCCCTGATAATCGCCGTTGTCATCCTTGTACTCAAACGGAGCGTACTCGGCAGAGGTGCCGACGGTCAGCGTACCGTCCTTGACGAGCGCGTACTCCTTGGAACCGTCGACCTTCTCGACCTTAGCGTCGTCAGAGCTGCTGGAACTGGCATCAGAACCAGAGGTGGCGTTGGACGAGCCGCAGCCCGTCAGAGCGAGGGCGAGCGCCATAGCACCCGTGGCGGCAAATGCGCCAAGCTTCTTCAGCTTCATAATCAGTCTCCTTCCAAAGACCCCACGTGATTCAGGGGTCTGCAAAAACTGAGGGTTATTATGCACCCGCTTGGAAGAATCCGCAATTAGAAAACTGATTGAAACAAACCCATAACGTGAATGGAGCACTCCACTTTATGACAGTCATCACTGCTGCAATGACCTTAACAATTTGATTTCAGCCGCATAACCTGCAAGTTCGTTCGGTGTCTCCAAAATGAATGGCAATGCGCGCAAGCGGCCATTCGATACAATATTCTGCATAACCTGCATACCGCCGCCAAACTCTTCACTACCCAGGTAGCCCTTGCCGATACACTCGTGGCGATCCTTATGGGCGCCGCAGGGATTCTTGGAGTCATTGATATGCACGGCGCGCAGGCGTTCGATACCCACCACACGATCGAACTCGTCAAGCACACCGTCAAGATCGTGGACGATGTCATAGCCGGCGTCATTCACATGGCAGGTGTCCAGGCAAACGCCCAACTTGGCCGACAGCTCGGGGCGCTTGTCGGCAACGCCCTCGATGATGAGCGCCAGCTCCTCAAAGCTGCGGCCCACCTCGGTGCCCTTGCCGGCCATGGTCTCGAGCAGCACCGTCGTCTGCTGCCCCTCAAACATCACCTGGCACAGGGTGTCGACGATCATCTGAATGCCGGCGTCGGAGCCCTGCCCCACATGCGCACCGGGATGGAAGTTGTAGTAGTTGCCGGGCAGCGCCTCCATGCGCCGCAGGTCCTCTGCCATGGCCTCCAGGGCAAACTCGCGCGCCCGCTCTTTGGCTGAGCAGGGGTTATAGGTATACGGGGCATGAGCCACGAGTGGGCCAAAATCATTTTGCGCCATAAGCTCGCGCAGGGCGGCCACGTCATCCATGTCAAGATCTTTCGCCTTGCCGCCGCGCGGGTTGCGCGTAAAGAATGCAAAGGTATTGGCGCCAATTGACAACGCCGTCTCTCCCATCGCCCGATAGCCCTTCGTCGTGGATAGATGACACCCGATCGTCAGCATCCCCAGCTCCCCCTCATCAGTTGCGGTGAAATAGCTCCTGTCGATGCCTTATTCTGCCGCAAACAGGAACTATTCCACCGCAAGTTATAAAAGGGGCATCAGAGATGCGGGGCACCAAGCACTACGGCTACGGGCGCCGGCGTCATGATCCCTCACGCGTCAGCGCCAGGTCCTAGAGGGCTAGACGGATTGCTTCGATAATACGCGCGCAGCGCTGTGTGGCGGCAAGGGGCATGACGGGACTCTCGAGTTTCCCCGCCCGGATGAGCTGGGTCGCATGCTGGATTTCGCCGTAGAAATCATCGACCTCAAACGGGGCATTTATTTCGAGCATTCGTCCGTCGGAGCACTTCACATGGGCGAGTTCGGGGCGATGAAGGCGCTCGATTTCCAACGAGCCCCGCTCGCAGGCAATCGTTAAGCGGCTTTCATATGCTGCTTTGCCGTCGACCACCATATGAATGGGTATACCGCCGACACTCATATGGATCTCATCGGCCCAATCCACGCGGCCGCCCGATACGTCACGCCAGCGAACTTCACGGGACGAAACCTCGCACTCGCCCGCGAGCAAATCCTCAAACCAACCGACCGCATAGCAGCCCATGTCATATAGACAGCCACCCTGCAACGGGTCGAGCAGATAACTCGAAGGAGGCTCACCATAATCGAGTTTTTGCACGCTTTCAATCGAGACAATACGGCCGAGCTCGCCCGACGCAAGCAAGACCTTCACGCGAGTATGCATCGGACAAAACCGATTTTTCATCGCCTCCATAAACGGCACACCGCACTCACGGGAAACGGAGGCGATCGCATGGGCCTCTTCTTCATTCAAAACGGCCGGCTTTTCGCACAGCACGGCCTTTCCCGCGCGCAGTGCCCGACAGACCCAATGCGCATGCATGCCATGTGGAAGAGCCAAGTAGATTGCGTCGACATCGGGGTCGGCAATCAGCGCATCATAAGCCGCATCGCCGCTATCGTCAGCCGTGGCATAACTGTGCGCGGCATCAATCGAAAACGCTCGGCAAAATTCCTCGACATGTGCAGGAGTGCGGCCGGCCGCAGCCACCAGCCGTGCCCCGTCGACCTTCTTGAGCGACGATGCAAATCGATGAGAAATGCGTCCAGCGCCCAAAACGCCCCAACGAACCTCACGTAAATCATCACATGAATCCCGATGGCCCACGACAGCCCCCTTCAGTTGCGGTGAAATAGTTCCTGTCGATGCCTTATTCTGCCGCAAGCAGGAACTATTCCACCGCAAGTTATAAAAGGGTCACGAGGAGCGCGTTTTGCCGAAGGCCTTAAGCACCGCCGTCACGGGGCCAGGCTGAAAACGGCGGCGTACGTCGTCCAAGCGCCCGGGGATATCGATGTGCTGCGGGCAATGCCGCGCGCATTTGCCGCACTTGACGCAATTGCTCACCAGCTTGGGCTCGTTCGTCCGCACCGCGCTCGCCGTAAAGTATTGAGACAGCCCCGTAAACCAGCTGTGCGCATAGCTTGCGTTGTAGGCAGCAAAACACCCAGGGATATTGATGCCTTTAGGACACGGCATGCAATAGCCGCATCCCGTGCAGGGCACGCGATTCGATTTTTCAAACTCCCTCAGCACGCGTGCGATGGCATCGAGCTGAGCAGCCGTCATCGAATCCGGCAGGGCCCGATCGGCCAACGCCGCGTTCTCATCCACTTGCGCGATATCGGTCATACCCGAAAGCAGCATCGTCACCTGAGGATGGTTCCACACCCACGAAAGCCCCCAGGCGGCCGGAGTGCGCAAATGCGGGTCACGGGCGCCATCGAGCACAGCGCGTGCCCGCGGCGGAAGTTTGCCCGCTAGACGACCGCCCAGCAGTGGCTCCATCACAAACACCGCAAGACCGCGCTCCGCAGCCGCCATGAGTCCTGCCGTTCCCGCTTGGTAACGCTCGCCGGCATAGTTGTACTGGATCTGGCAAAAATCCCAGTCATATGCGTCAAGCACCGTCAGGAAATCCGCCGCGCTGCCGTGATACGAAAAACCAATCTGGCGAATGCGCCCCGCCGCCTTTTGACGCGCGATCCAGTCCTCGATGCCCAACGCCACCACACGTTTCCACTGGGCGGGCGAGGTGATGTTGTGCATAAGGTAATAGTCGATATGGTCAGTCCGCAGCCGACGCAGCTGTTCGTCAAAGAACCGGTCGAAATCCTCCGCGCATTTGCACGAAGCATGCGGCAGCTTGGTCGCGAGCAAAACCTGGTCGCGTAGGCCTAGGCGCTCAAGCGAAGCGCCCACGCAAGCCTCGTTGCCGGGATAGAGATAGGCCGTGTCCAGGTAGTTAATCCCCTGCTCCACTGCACGGGAGATGATGGCGTCGGCTGTCTTCGCATCCGGGCGTCCCGGCGCACCGGGAAACCTCATGCAGCCCAGCCCCAACGCCGAGATACGGTTACCGCTTTTGGGGTCAACGCGATATTGCACGGCCCCTCCTCCCCCATCGAAGCCCTGATAAGGCGAAACAAACCTGTCACGTCATCGAAGCACATCGGAATCGCAATCGAGAACGTATCGTAACGCAGCAGAAATCAGGCCGTCACGGCACCGCTTTAACATCAGCAAAAAGCCCGGTGAAAGGAGGCAAGCGTGGCCACGCGTGAGGACGCCTACCCCTATCCCGGCGAGCAATACATCCTCTCGGTCGACTGTTACCAGACCGAGATCATGGACCATCTGGACGAGCTTCCCGCCACAGGCGCCGTCATCTTCTGCACCTTCCCCAAGGCGCGCGATGGCGTTGGATATCCCGCACGCGTTTTTGCCATCTGCCCCGCGGCATAAGTTCTCATGCGTTTGTTCTTCTAAATTCCGCCTCCGGTGCACGCTACATGCTCCAGCGGCATACAATCCACCGGGCGCTCCGCACGCGGGCGCCTTTTTGTGAGGAGATGATTCACGTGCAGATCAACAAGGTTGCCTTTATCGGCAAGGGCGGCGTCGGGCTACTCTACGGCAGCATGATCGCCCAGGCACTCGGCGACGATGCCGTCGAATACGTCATGGACGACGCCCGTTTCGAGCGTCACGCAGGCGACGCCCTTACGGTCAACGGCGAGCCCTGCGCACTCAAGTCCGTGCGCGTCAGTGAGGCAACGCCCGCCGATCTGGTCATTCTCACGGTCAAGACGACGGGACTCAACCAAGCACTCAAGACTATGGAGCGCGTCGTGGGACCCAACACGCTCATCGCCTCGCTGTGCAACGGCATTACGAGCGAGCAAAAGATTGCCGAGCGCTTTGGCTGGAAGCACACCGTCCTGGGCATCTGCCAGGGCATGGATGCCGTGTTCCTCGACGGAGAGCTCACCTTTACCAATGCGGGCGAGATTCGCTTTGGCGCGGCAGCGGGCACCGAGCCCGCAACCGTCACCGCCATCGACGAGCTCTACACACGCTGCGGCATCGCCCATACCGTCGAGAGCGACATTGCGCACCGCATGTGGGCCAAACTCATGCTCAACGATGGTATCAACCAGACGTGCATGGCCTACGGCGGAACGTATGGAAGCGCCACAGAGGCCGGCTCCGAGCAGCGCCGCTGCTTTGTCTCCGCCATGCGAGAGACACTTGCGGTCGCCAATGCCGAGGGCATTGAGCTGACCGAGGCAGACCTGACGCAGATGGTGCACCTCATCGAGGGAATCGACCCCACCGGTATGCCCTCGATGGCGCAGGACCGCATCGCACAACGAAAGACCGAAGTCGAGGAGTTCGCGGGCACCATTTGCCGCCTGGCCGCCAAACACGATATCCAAGTGCCGCAAAACGATTGGCTCTACCAGAGGATTCGCGAAATAGAAGGCAGCTGGTAGCCTCGGCCGCATCGCGACGTGCGCAATACAAGCAGACAGGCCTTCGCGAGGATTCCGTCATTCGCGAAGGCCTGTTGCATTTAGCTCGAGGCTAAAACTGAGGCTTATTTTGCGATTCCGGAACCTCGTCCTCGTCATCGCGGCAAAGTAGCACGCCGGCGCTTCCCAGCAACGCCGCTGCAATCAAGGCGCCCACAATCACAGGAGCGGCGCCCGTAGCGGACTGCAAGCCGGCAGTTAACGCCGCCGTCGGACCAAGGCATCCGATCAAAAGGGCAACGACGGCAATAGCGACATCTCGAGCGTTCATGGAACCACTTCCTCCACGAGAAAGACTTTGTTTCTCGTGACTTAGTGTGCCCCGCGCCCATATGCGCGGCGTACTGCCACGGTAAGCGCTCTGTTAACTCAAATGCATACATAGAACGGGCGCCCTTACGTTGCCCTAAAGCTCGGTAAAGACGCCCGTCCGCCAAATATCCGTGATGTAGAAAAATTACCAGCCAGTGTAGTAGTCGGTGGTTCCGGCAGCGCAGCCGGAGTCATAGACCTTGCACTCGCCCTTGGATCCGGTAAACGTGGAGCCCTGAGCCTTATCGCCCGCGGCCACGACGTAGTAACCATCGGAATCGCGCCAAAAGCCCTCGGAATCCTGGGTCCACTCGCCCGTGCGGTGGTGATACAACACGTTGCTGCTGTAATAGGTCTCACGACGACCGTTATAGTTATTGACGCCGCTCGAGCGCGTCAGGCCCGAGCCGTTCGCGTAATACGCAGCAGACGCGTAAGACGAGCCGGAGCCGGCGTTGTAATACGAAGCCTGAACGGCCTCAGCGGCCTCGGCTTCGGCAGCCGCAGCCTCGAGCGCCTCGCGCTTAGCATCCTCGAGCGCGGAGCGAAGCTCGTCGAGCTCGGCCGACTTCGCGTCGACCTCCTCCATCGTCAAAAGACTGCCCGCACCATCGATACAACCTTGCAGTACAGCGCGCTCGTCATCGGTGGCATAGTCGCCGTACATGTTCATGATGATCTGGGCGCGGACCTCCAGGGAATCGCGCTTGGCCCCCATAGAGGCGTTCCACTCCTGCATGGAGCCAAAGCCGTCGCCGCGATAGTCGACGGGCTGCATCAGCGTCGCCTCGGACGGCGTGGATCCGACCGTATCGGATAGTGTTGCCGCGTGGGCATCAGTTGCGCCGGCGCCCGTCAAAAGTGCCACGGTCAGAGCGGCGGAAAGGGCGGCGGCTTTCGGTTTTCGTGAATCAATCCTCATGTAGCTGGAAACCTCCGTAGTGCGTTTTTGCTGCGTTTGAGCTGCGTGTGATTCGATCGCGCTGCATAGTACCCCGAGCAAATCGCGACCTGCGGTTTTTCTCAAAAGGCGCACGTCATTTGCGTAAAACTCACATCCTCTCAACAGGAGTTTTCCACATCTCGATTGCATAAAGCGTGCCAAAAACCCTGTTTTTGCACCCTCTCTATGCAAAAAAGGCGCCTGTGCGACCATTGTTCGCACAGGCGCCTTGAGCAGGCATTTTATGCAGTTATACCTATCGAGTCGCAAGGGGTCCTTGCACAAGTCGCCTTACTCGTCCAGTGCGGCAAAGGCCTGCTTCAGATCCCAAATGATGTCCTCGGCGTTCTCGGTACCGATGGAAAGACGGATCGTGGAGGGCGTGATGTCCTGCTCGGCGAGCTCCTCGGCAGAGAGCTGGGAGTGCGTGGTGGTAGCCGGGTGCACGACGAGCGACTTGACGTCGGCCACGTTGGCGAGCAGCGAGAACACCTGCAGATGATCGATGAACTTCCAAGCTGCCTCCTGGCCACCCTTAATCTCAAAGGTAAAGATCGAGGCACCGCCGTTGGGGAAGTACTTCTGGTACAGCTCATGGTCGGGATGCTCGGGCAGGCTCGGGTGGTTCACCTTGGCGACGTGGCTGTCACCGGTCAGGAACTCAACGACCTTCTTGGTGTTCTCGACATGACGGTCAACGCGCAGCGACAGAGTCTCGGTGCCCTGGAGCAGGACCCAGGCGTTGAACGGGCTGATGCAGGCACCCTCGTCACGCAGCAGGATAGCGCGGACATAGGTTGCAAAGGCGGCGGGACCGGCAGCCTCGGCAAACGAAACACCGTGGTAGGAGGGGTTGGGCTCAGCGATCTGGGCGTACTTGCCACTCGCCTTCCAATCGAAGTTACCGCCGTCGACGATCACACCGCCCAGCGAGGTGCCGTGGCCGCCGATAAACTTGGTTGCGGAGTGGACGACGATGTTGGCACCATGCTCCAGCGGACGGAACAGATACGGGGTGCCGAAGGTGTTGTCGACGACAACCGGCAGGCCATGCTTCTTGGCGATCTCGGAGATGGCGTCGATGTTGGGGATGTCGGAGTTGGGGTTACCGAGCGTCTCGAGATAGATGACCGTGGTGTTGTCCTTGATGGCGCCCTCGACCTCGTCCAGGTTATGGGCATCGACGAAGGTGGTCTCGACACCAAACTGGGAGAGCGTGTGCTCCAGCAGGTTGTAGGAACCGCCGTAGATGGTCTTCTGGGCGACCACGTGGTCACCGGCCTGGGCGAGGGCCTGCAGGGTATAGGTGATGGCGGCGGCGCCAGAGGCGACGGCGAGGCCAGCAACGCCGCCCTCGAGCGCAGCGATACGGTCCTCGAAGACGCCCTGGGTGGAGTTGGTCAGACGGCCGTAGATGTTACCGGCGTCGGCAAGACCAAAGCGGTCGGCGGCGTGCTGGGAGTTGCGGAACACATAGCTCGTGGTTTGATAGATAGGCACAGCACGGGAGTCGGATGCAGGATCGGCGCTCTCCTGGCCAACGTGCAGCTGCAGGGTATCGAAACCAAAGGTGTGCTCGGGGTTGTTGATAAACTGGCTCATGATGATCTCCTTGATCGAAGAAAGTAATAAGAGTAAGAGAAGTAAGTCGCTGTCTCCTGATCACGCCGACGGGCGCAAACAGGAGCCCGGCATTCGTCTTGGTAAGCAATTCATATGCGGGCCTCCTTTCGCATCCCGGTTCCTTGGTCGGCTTAATTACCTACCGCCTTTGTGTGTTTTGAATAGTACGAGCATTGTTTTGCTCGGTCAATCACTTAAAAGCGCTAACTTGTTATCGGTTTTTTAGATAGCTATCGAAAGGATGGGCGCCGATGACCCTCCAGCAACTTCGTTTTTTGATCGCCGTGGCAGAGTCCGGATCGATCAACGCCGCAGCCCAGCGCCTTTATACGGCACAGTCCAACATCTCAAACGCTGTCAAAAGCCTGGAACAGGAGCTCCATCTGGAGATCTTTACGCGCTCCAGCCGCGGCGTCACGCTCACCAACGACGGCACCGAGCTATTGGGCTATGCGCGCCAGGTCGTAGAGCAGGCCGACATGCTCGAGGCACGCTACGAGGACGGCGGCACACCCCAGGCGCGCCTTGCCGTCTCGGCCCAGCACTACGCTTTTTCGGTCAAGGCCTTTGTCAACGTCATCGAGCGCTGCCGCGACAGTAAGTTTGAGTTCATCATGCGCGAGACCACCACCTCGCAGATCATCGACGACGTCCGCGCATTTCGCAGCGATATCGGCATTCTGTACCTGGATGACTTTAACGCCCGCGTTCTGCAGAAGGCCTTCGCCGATGCCCGCGCAAGCTTCCATCCCCTCTTCGACGCGACGGTCCACGTCTTCGTTAGCGAACGCCACCCGCTCGCACGCCGCCCTCAGCTGTCCCTTGCCGACCTCACGCCCTATACGCGCTACAGCTTTGAGCAGGGAACCTCAAACTCCTTCTATTACGCCGAGGAACCTTTTAGCTATATCCCTTGCGACCGCAACATACGAATCTCGGACCGCGGAACACTTACTAACTTACTTATCACGTCGAACGGTTACACCCTGTCGACCGGTGTCCTTTCCAATGAAATGCAGTGGGGTATGGCATCGATCCCGTTAGCAGACGCCCCAACGATGCACGTAGGATATATCATGCACGACGAGCGCAAGCCCTCTCCTCTCTTGCGGCAATACCTCGACGAGCTCAACCGCATCATCCATGCCAACTAACTGTCGGAAGACGGGATAGAAATCGTAAATTGCTAGCCCCCGGCAGGCATGGCGCTACAATGGTCACTCACACGAAGCGTACCCAACGAAAGGAACCATGTGAAGGTCATCATCTATACCGACGGCTCGGCCCGATCAAATCCGGGACGCGGCGGCTACGGCGCCGTGCTCAAGTACACCAACCCCGCCGGCAAGACCTTCACCTCCGAGCTTTCGCGTGGCTACGCCAAGACCACTAACAACCGCATGGAGCTCATGGCGGTCATCGTGGCGCTCGAGGCACTTAACCGCCCCTGCGAGGTCGAGGTCCATTCCGATTCGCAATACGTCGTCAACGCCTTCAACAAACACTGGATCGACGGCTGGAAAAAGCGCGGGTGGAAAACTGCCAACAAGCAGCCCGTCAAGAACCGCGACCTGTGGGAGCGCCTGCTTGCCGCAAAGAGCAAGCATAAGGTGGAGTTCATCTGGGTTAAGGGGCATGCCGGCCACGAGCTCAATGAGCGCTGCGACGAGCTCGCCACCACCGCGGCCGACGGAGCCAACCTCGATATCGACACCGGCTTTAGCGAGAGCGACCTGTAACGGCGTTTTCGCACGCTTTTATGTCCTCCCGCGCTACACTCGTCCTGTAGGCCAAACAACGCAAGGGGGACACATGCTGCGCATCGCAACCATCGGCACATCCATGATCACCGACGACTTTATCCAAGTCGTCAATGCCAACGACCAGGCTACATTCGTAGGCACGCTCTCGCGCGACGCAGATCGTGGCGCCGCCTTTACCGCCGAACACGGCGGCGAACGCAACTTCACCGCACTTGACGAGCTTGCGTCCGCCGACGACGTCGACGCCGTCTACATCGGCAGCCCCAACGCGCTCCATCACGAGCAGGCGCTCGCCTGCATCGCCGGTGGCAAGCACGTCATCGTCGAGAAGCCCTTCTGCGCCACCGAAGCGCAGGCACTGGAAGTCTTCCGCGCTGCCGAGGCAGCAGGCGTCGTGGCCCTCGAAGCCATGCGCCCGCTTCACGACCCCGCCTTCCACGCCATTGAGGACGCTCTGGGCGAGATTGCGCCCATTCGCCGCGCCTCACTGCGCTTTGGCAAGTATTCCTCACGCTACAACGAAATCCTCGCTGGACGCGCCACCAATATCTTCGACTGCAATATGGCATCGGGTTCCCTCATGGACATTGGCGTCTACGCCGTCGAGCCCATGGTCGAAATTTTCGGCATGCCCTCTGGTCTCACCAGCATGACCACGCTGCTCGACCCCTCAACGCAAGAGCTCACGCACGGCCCCATCGACGGCTGCGGTTCCATCCTCGCCAGCTACGGCGGTGGCCGGATCTCCGTCGAGCTCGCGCACTCCAAAATTACGAATGACCTGCTGCCCTCGCAGATCGAAGGCGAGCGTGGCACTATCCAGATCGACCATCTGTCCACGCCCCGCAACGTCCGCATCGACTATCGCGGCGATGTCGTACGCGGCTCGGCGACCGAGGCACCGCGCGAACAGGGCGACAACGGCCGCGTGCTCGACCCGCCCAAATCGAGCAACACCATGGAATACGAACTCACAGACTTTATCACTGCCATCGGCGGCATCGATAACGTTAAGGAAGAGATTTGGGAGACCCCGGCGGGACGCCACGAGCTTGGCCACTACCGCGATGTTACGCTCGTCTCACTGCGCATCATGGATGCCGTGCGCCAGCAGGCCGGCATTACCTTCCCGGCCGACGCAGGCAAGCAGGCATAGCGATGGGCCTCTTCGATACGTTCTTCTCCAGCGTCACCGGCGGCAGTCGAGAGCCTCAAAAACCATCAAACATCGAGCTCGAGCTGCGCCGCAGGCTTACTGTGCTCGCAAGCGACGAGGCCACTCAAGACACTCCCCTGCGCTACTTCCTGCACTGGACGGGGCAAGTCCAAGGCGTTGGTTTTCGCTTTACCAACACCAACCTCGCGCAGGCACGCGCACTCACCGGCTGGGTGCGTAACATGGAAGACGGCTCCGTCGAGATGGAGATACAGGGGGCTCCGGCAAACATCCTATCTCATCTCGAGGCGCTTCATGCCTCCTACGAGCGCATGGGAACGCGTTTTCGCCTCGCAGACGCCCAGGCCCGAGCCCCACTTACCAATGAAGACGGTTTCAGTCCTCGTTATTAGTATTGTGTGCTAAATACGGTATCATTTACCTACGACCGTTGATAGAAAAGAAGCGAGGCGCATGGCGGTGCAAAGAAGAAACACCAAGCAGCGGAAGCTGGTTCTTGACGCCGTGCGCCAAAGCTATAACCACCCCACCGCCGATGAGATCTACAACGCCGTGCGCGCGCAGGATGACAAAATCAGCCGCGGTACGGTCTACCGCAATCTCAATCTCTTAGCCGACGCCGGCGAGATCCTCTCCATCAAGACGCCGGGCGGCAGCCGCTTCGATCGCACGATCGAGCCGCATGCGCATATCATCTGCACCTCGTGCAGCCGCGTCATCGACGTACCGCTCCCCTTCGATGCCCAGCTCGACGCCAAGGCGTCCGAGCAAATCGGCTGGAACGTCACCTCGCACTACACCATCTTCGAGGGCCTCTGCCCCAACTGTAGGTAGATTTTGGGACATGCCTACTCAGCAAGTAGACGACGCAGCTCTTCTTCGACCGTGCGCACGTAGCGGACACGGTCATTGACACCGCGCATGCTGGGATTGCAGCTCTCCATCAGATAGGGATGGCCCACCACGTTGAGCATGTCGCGATCGTTTTCGTTATCGCCAAACGCCATCATTTCGTTAGGTGAGATCCCCAGTGCGCGACCATAATCGGCAAGCGCGGACCCCTTGCCCGAATCAAAGCCGATAAAGTCGGTCCATTCGGTTCCCGACGTCATCACATCGACCCGGTCGCTAAAGCGACGCGCAAAATACTCCAACGCCGCCGGCTGCTCTGTCTCGGGCGTTTGAAACGCAATCTTAATGACATCCTCGTCAATGTCCTCGGGACGGTCGACCACCGCCACATCGCAGTGGACCTCGTAACGCAAATGGTCGATGAACGCATCGTTACCGCTTATGGTGTAGAGGTGCCCCTCGCAGGAAAGGGTTACGTCGGCATGGGGGTAGGCGACCACGGCATTCGCGATATCCATAGCAAGGCTACGTTCCATGGAACGTTTGACAACGGCACGCCCCTCGCTCATCACCAGGGCTCCGTTTTCGCATACATAGGCGAGCTCATCGGCCACCGGGGCAAACAGGTAGCGCAAGCTCGCATATTGACGGCCACTCGCCGGCATAAACACAATGCCGCGACGATGCAGCTCGTCGATGAGCTCAAATGCCTCAGGACGCGGCTCGCGCTCCCCCGGATGCAGCAACGTGCCATCCAAATCGCAGGCGATCAGTTTGATTCCCTCAAGACCCATATGCTTCCCCCAAAGCACCCCATCAAAAGTAAGACGGACTTTGAATAGTTGCCTCTCAAAGTCCGTCTTACGCATACGCACGTTAGCCGCGCGCCTTCTTTACGATCGTAAAGTCTGGAGCCATACTCACAACAACATCCGCCGCGCTCGATGCAAAGCGTCGACTGGCATCGAGCTCGCGTGTGGCCACCGAGAGCCGAACACCCTCGACATCCCGGAGCATGCGGCCCAAAACAGGCCGCACCGGCGTATACATGCGCACGGTATGCTCGTCCGAGTCGCCCCGGAAGAGCGGCGCATGCATGTTGCCGATTTCCCAGCACGCATGCGCGAGCGCAATCGGATCCATGCGGTCGACTTCGACCAAATAAACCTCGGCGCTGCGCAGGCGCACGACAACCGCTACGGGCACCGTGCCCGTGCGGTCGACAGCGAGCACGTCACCGTCGGCAAGACGCTCGCCATCAGTGGCATCCAGCCGAGCATTCACCGTGCGCCCCAGCTCCGTCACGCCCACAAACAGGCGCGCATCAGCCTGGTCCCAATCGAGTAGCAGCTCGTCAACCTCAAAGACGCCACCCAGCTCCCGACGAAGCAGGAGTTCATAGGACGGGTCGTTGAGATTTCCCAAGCGCTCCGTAGCTACCAGGTCCACGGACATCAACTAGTCCTCGACCTCGACGAGCTCGATATCAAAGTTGAGGTCCTTGCCGGCGAGCTCGTGGTTGGCGTCGAGCGTCACAGCCTCGGGCGTCACATCGATGACCACGGCGGGGACGGGCATGCCGCTCGGCGTGGACAGGAAGAGCTTCATGCCCTTCTCGATCTGCTCGATATTGGGAACCTGCTCGGCCGGGAAGGTGATAACCATCTCGGGATTGTGCTCACCGTAGGCATCGGCCGCAGGAATGTGTACGGACTTCTTCTCGCCCACCTGCATATCGATAACGGCGGCATCGAAGCCTTTGATCATCTGACCGGCACCGCAGGTGAACTCCAGCGGCTCACCGCGATCGTAGGAGCTATCGAACTGCGTGCCGTCGTCGAGCGTGCCGCGATAATGGGTCTTGACCTTCTTGCCCTTGTTGGACATGGTAACCTCCGTAATAAGGGCGGCGCACAACGCGGGCCGCCATGAACATATGGCGCTAACTATACCCTAGTCATACAATTCAAAGACAGTTTGCAAAGAAACGCTGCAACCGGAGGAACCATGGCATATCCCGTATTTGACTTGCACTGCGACACCGCCGACCGCATCGGCTGGGCCACGCTCGATCTCGACCTGCGCTTTACCGCCGGCACCGACGGTTATTTCCCCGGCGACGAAACGCATCCGCAAGATTTCGACCTCATCGAGGGCAACGCCTGCGCCATCTCGCTCGCAAAGATCGGCAACACGCCGTGGGCACAGTGCTTCGCCACGTTTGTCCCCGACGAGATTCCCACCGCCCACGCCGCACGCTTCCAAGCACAGATCATGGCGCACATGAGCGGCCAGGTAATGCTCAACCACGACCGCATGGTCAACGTACGCAGCGCCGCTGACATTCGCCCTGCACTCAAAGACGGCAAGGTCGCCTGCATCCACACCATCGAAAACGCCACGTTCTTTGCCGAGGACCCCGCGCTGATCGAGGCGCTCAAGAGCCTGGGCGTACTCATGTCATCGCTCAGCTGGAACGCGCAGGGACCGCTCGCGAGCGGCCACGACACCCACGCCGGCCTCACCGCCGCCGGCATCGAGGCACTTACGCAGATGGAGCACGCCGGCATGATACTCGACGTCTCCCACCTCAACGATGAGTGCTTTGACGAGGTTGTCGCCCACGCCACGCGCCCCTTCGTCGCCAGCCACTCAAACTCCCGTGCGGTTTGCGGCGTCAAGCGCAACCTCACCGACGAACAGTTCCGTACCATTCGCGACATGGGCGGCATCGTCGGCCTCAACTACTGCAGCGAGTTCCTCTCCAACGAAGCAACCGACGAGACCGCCGCAGATGTCACCTTCGACCAGCTGGCAGCCCATATCGAACACTGGCTCGACCTGGGCGGCGAAGATGTCATCGCGCTCGGCGGCGACTGGGACGGCGCCAAGGTACCCGACTTCCTCTCCGATGCCAGCAAGATGCCCGAGTTCCAGAACATGCTTTCCAAGCACTTTGGCAAGACCGTGATGCAAAAGCTCTGCAGCGACAACGCCCTTGCCTTCTTCGAGCGTTATTAATTTCACATCCCTTGAGCGGGCCGGTATGCCGAGCGATCGACATGCCGGCCCGTCCCCAATCCAAAGGATAACTTTTGACGCAGCAATTTACGATTTTCCTACCCCGACCGGATGGGACGCCTATCCCCGTCGTCGTTACCAAAAAGCGCGTCAAGAACTTCAACCTGCGCGTCACATCGAGCGGTGAGGTCCACGCCAGCGCACCGCTCGACGCCAGCCGCGAGCGTATCGAAGCGTTTGTAAAGCGCAATAACGGCTGGATTATCAGCCGACTTGCCCAGCGCAAGCAACGTCAGGCGACGGCGCGAGAACCGCTCAGTCCCCTCTCGATCATTGCGCTTTGGGGCAAGCCCATCACGGTACAGGACGCACTCGATCACAACTTTGCATCACCCGCACCGCGACCCAAACAGGCCACCTTCGCAAGTTTTATGGGTACCGACGAATCGAACGGAGGCCCACAGGCCAAGCGGCGCGCAATCCTCGACGGCCTAACGTCCGACGAGCTCCAAGTCCATATCGACCAGCTCTATACGTCCGAGGTCACATCGGCGCTACGCGATATTGTGCACGCATACGAAATCGCAATGGGTGTCGCCGTTTCCCGCGTTTCCGTACGCAGCATGAAAACGCGCTGGGGCTCGTGCACGCCCAAAACCGGCGCCATTCGCATCGCACGCGAGCTTGCCACCTACCCCGTCGAATGCCTCGACATGGTTGTCGCCCACGAGCTCGTCCACTTGCTCGAGCCAAGCCACAATCAGCGGTTCCACGCCCTGCTCGACACGTACTGCCCCAACAATAGAGCCCTGTCGCAGCGGCTCAAAAAACCGCCCGCCAACGAGCTCTAGCGTCGGCTAGCGCACGCGCTCGATCTCGACGCCGCAGCTTGCCAGGGGAAGACCGACGGGCGCCCAAGGCTTATCGAGCTTAACACGCACGCCAAGCAGCAAGGGGTAACGACGTAGCAGCATCTGGGCCACGCCCTCGGCTGCAGCCTCGATGAGCTTAAACGTGTGCTCGCGCAGATAGCCGTCGACATCGTGGCACACCGAGCCGTAATCAATCGAGGCATCCAGGTTGTCGTGCTCCCCCGCCGCGCGCAGGTCGACATAGAGCACCAAGGACACGACAAACTTCTGCCCCAGGGCGTTCTCCTCGGGATACACGCCGTGGTTGGCAAAGACCTCGAGACCGTCGATAGTAATGCGGTCGGCATGGCGCAGATCGTCATAGCTCACGTGAGGCACCGCCGTTGCGGCGGAAATCTCGCCCCTGCCACGACGGGCGAGCTCGGCACCCTCGGTCTTGGTTGCATTCTCGGGCAGCTTTTTGTTAGTCATCGCGATCGTCTCCTTCGTTCAGAACCCCGACCGCGCATACCGACTACACGCGAATCGACAGGTTCTTTTTATCATCGCTCCAGTTGCAGGCATTGCGCGCGGGGCATGCAAAGCAGGCGCGCGACGCTTTGTCGGCTGCATAGAGCAGACGCTCAAGCGGCTGGCTGTTCACACGCAGCTTTCGATGGCCCAGGATGGCCGTCTTAATGGCTGCGGCATCTGCCGGCTCAAACGCCACGTCTTCGGGCATGCCGCCGAGAATCGCATCAGCGACGCGTTCGCTTGCAACATCATGGGATATACCCGATTCATACTGTTCATCTTTGCCGATATCGTGAAGAAGTGCCGTGGCATAGATGACCTCGCGGTCAAATTTGAGCTCTTCCTCGAGATTCTTGATCCACATAATACGGGCGACATCCAGCAGATGGTCGATACCGTGGCGGCAAAAGATGCGCCCCGATTCCAACTGCGCAATGTTTCCCAGATGCCGCCGGAACAGTCCGTTGGCACAGATGTAATCAATGCGAGGCATGGCACCAAAGGGAGCCAGGCCCGAAGCCATAAAGCCGCGACGCGACGTTCCTTCATCGGTCTTCGATGCAAAGTCGTTGACGACTCTCATGGTTAGCGGCCCAGCATCCTAAAGAATCGCTCCTCGAGCGACGGATCGGTCTCAAAGACACCGCGACGAGCAAGCGTTACGGTCTTGGTACCGGGCTTTTGCACGCCGCGCATGGTCATGCACATATGCTCGGCTTCCATCAGCACGATTGCCCCTTGGGGGGCAAGATATTCCATGAGGGCATCGGCAACCTGTGTACACAGCTGCTCCTGCAGCTGCAGACGACGGGCATAGACCTCAACCGTGCGAGCAAGCTTAGACAGACCCGCCACGCGGCCGTTAGGGATATAGCCGATCGCAGCCTTGCCATAAAACGGCAGCAGATGGTGCTCGCACAGCGAGTAAAACGTGATGTCGCGCTCGATAACTAAATCATTCGAAGCGACGGCAAAAGTTTTGGACAGGTGCTCCTCAGCGCTCTGGTCCATGCCGCCGGCAATCTCGCCATACATACGGGCGACGCGTGCCGGCGTCTCCAGCAGGCCCTCACGAGTTGGGTCCTCGCCTATGCCCTCAAGCAACAGCTTTATGGCGGTCTCAACTTTTTCCTGATCGACCATCTAGGCCTCACTCTTCCGATTTTGCGTTCGCGCTATGGTACCACGCCCTCCGGCATCGGCCACAAGCTACATAGTATGGGTCGAATAGACCGGATCGTCTCGCCAAAGCTCCACAGCGTCGCAAAGCGCAACGCCCTCGCGCGCGGCACGAGCGCGCGTGGCGTTCATGTCGATCACCCGCTGATTACTCGAACCCCTAAAACGCAAGGAGATATCGTACAGGTCTTGAACGAACGGGCCGTCCACCAACATATCGAGGCAGGCAAGGATACGGTCCGTCACTTCGGTATGATGACGGCCGCTCGGCATAAGCTCCTCGAGTACGTCGCCAGTAAAGCACCAAATAGTCTTCCCCGACCCCACTGGATAGGCCGCGCGAACACGCTCAATGAAATCAACGAGCCCCGCCTGGTTCTCGGGTTCCATGGGCTCCCCGCCCAGAATCGTCAGGCCATCAATAAAGGGATGATCGAGACTCTCGATGATTTTGTCCTCGACGGCACGATCGAACGGCTTGCCCGCAGCAAAGTCCCACGCGACAGAGTTAAAGCAGTTCTTGCACCCACGACGGCACCCGCTCACAAACAGAGAAGTACGAACACCTTCCCCATCAGCAATGTCGAAATACTTAATGTTCGCGTAGTTCATAAGTAACCTTCCTGGGGGTCTGGAGCATATCATCCCGTCCTCAAACATTCTCGGCCTTCGGCCTGCGAAACTGCGGGCGGGACGATATGCTCCAGACCCCTCGCGAGCGATACTCGGTGAACGAAGCGAACATCGAGTATAGGGTTCGAGGTCTAATAAAAACTTTGTTGCAGCTCAACCGCTATCGCAAGCAAATCGCAGCTGCAGCTCGAATTATTTCCGCTAAGAACTTCGAGGAGTGAGCAGACCGCATACTGCATCTCAGCTACGTCAACTTGGCTGAACCGAGGGGGCCGCTTGGGCTTTTGCTCGATATGGGTTCCGCACGCAAAGAAGGCCACTTAATGTGGCCTTCGTCTTGCGCAGGACTGTCCGAAATAGCGAGCAAATGTCCAAGCGGCCCTCTCGGTTCAGCCCCGAAGCGGTACTAGAGATGCAGCACGCGGTCGCGGATCTCCTCGGTTCGACCCTGGTTCCAGAATTGAGTACCGATGTAGCCGCACGTACGACGGGCGACGTTCATCTTCTCCTGATCGCGGTTGCCGCAGTTGGGGCACTCCCACACCAGCTTGCCGTCATCCTCGACAATCTTAATCTCGCCATCGTAGCCGCACACCTGGCAGTAGTCACTCTTGGTGTTGAGCTCGGCGTACATGATGTTGTCGTAGATGTACTGCATCACGCGAATGACAGCCTTAAGGTTGTCCTGCATGTTGGGAACCTCGACATAGGAGATAGCACCGCCCGGCGAAAGCTGCTGGAACATGCCCTCAAACTTGAGCTTATCGAAAGCATCAATCTCCTCGGACACATGGACGTGGTAGCTGTTGGTAATGTAGCCCTTGTCCGTCACACCCGGAATAATGCCAAAACGACGCTGCAGGCACTTGGCGAACTTGTAGGTCGTCGACTCAAGCGGGGTGCCGTACAGCGAGAAGTCGATATCGCTTTCGGCCTTCCACTCGGCGCATTTGTCGTTCATGTGCTGCATGACGGCCATGGCAAAGGGCGTGCCTTCCTTCTCGGTGTGGCTGTGGCCCGTCATGTACTTGACGCACTCATACAGACCGGCATACCCCAAGCTGATGGTGGAATAGCCGCCCACGAGCAGTTTGTCGATCGTCTCGCCCTTCTTAAGGCGCGCCAGGGCGCCGTACTGCCACAGAATCGGTGCGGCATCCGAAAGCGTACCCATCAGGCGCTCATGACGGCACAGCAGGGCACGATGGCACAGCTCAAGGCGCTCGTCGAAGATCTTCCAGAACTTGTCCATGTCCTGATGCGAGCTCAGTGCGACATCAGGCAGGTTGATGGTCACAACACCCTGGTTAAAGCGGCCATAGTACTTAGGTTTGGTCGGGTCATAGTTCAGCGCGTTGGCAACATTGTTAAAGCCGTTGCCCGAACGGTCGGGCGTCAGGAAGCTGCGGCAACCCATGCAGGTGTAGCAATCGCCATTGCCGGCGGTCTCACCCTTAGACAGCTTGAGCTCACGCATCTTCTTCTCAGAGATGTAGTCGGGCACCATGCGCTTGGCGGTGCACTTGGCAGCCAGCTGGGTCAGGTAGAAGTACGGGGAATTCTCGTGAACGTTATCGTCCTCGAGCACATAGATAAGCTTGGGGAATGCCGGGGTAATCCACACGCCAGCCTCGTTCTTAACGCCCTCGTAGCGCTGGCGAAGCGTCTCCTCCACGATCATGGCAAGGTCGTGCTTCTCCTGAGGCGTACGAGCCTCGTTAAGATACATAAAGACCGTCACGAACGGCGCCTGGCCATTCGTGGTCATAAGGGTCACGACCTGATACTGAATCGTCTGGACGCCGCGACGGATCTCGTCACGCAGACGGTCCTCAACGACCTCACGGACCTTCTCGGCAGACGCAGAGACGCCAAGCTCCTCGAGCTCGCGGGCAACCTCGCCGCGAATCTTCTGACGGCTTACCTCGACAAACGGAGCCAGGTGGGTCAGCGAAATCGACTGACCGCCGTACTGGGAAGAGGCGACCTGGGCGATAATCTGCGTCGCGATATTGCAAGCAGTCGAGAAGCTGTGCGGCTTCTCGATCAGCGTGCCCGAGATAACGGTGCCGTTCTGGAGCATATCCTCCAGGTTCACCAGGTCACAGTTATGCATATGCTGGGCGAAGTAGTCCGAATCGTGGAAGTGAATCAGGCCCTCGTTGTGGGCATCCACGATCTCCTGGGGCAGCAGCACGCGTTGCGTCAGGTCCTTGGAGATCTCGCCGGCCATGTAGTCGCGCTGAACGGAGTTGACGGTCGGGTTCTTGTTGGAGTTCTCCTGCTTGACCTCTTCGTTATTGCACTCAATCAGCGACAGGATCTTGTCATCGGTCGTGTTCTTTTGGCGCTTCAGGCTCTGAACATAGCGGTAGATGATGTAGTGGCGGGCGACCTCGTAGCAGTCGAGACGCATAATCTCGTCCTCGACCAGATCCTGGATCTCCTCGACCGATACGGTGTGGCCGGCCTTCTCACATGCCTCGGCGACGTTTTGTGCCGCATAGATCACCTGGCGGTCGGTAAGGCGAGAGCCTTCCTCGACCTCCAAGTTTGCGGCGCGGATCGCATTGACGATCTTATCGATGTCAAAGGTAACCTCGGTGCCGCTGCGCTTGATGATCTTCATCCTCTTGCCTCTTTCGCATCGTAGCCTCATTGCGCTTCAGAGCCAAACGATGCCCGGCAGGGTTTGACCCTGTCTTGCGGCGCCGTTGCGCAATCTGTGTTCTCGATAACCATAGGCCCTCATGCGGACAATCCTCGCAACCAATCCAGGGGCTCAAAGATCCATCCAAATAATGGGGCGAATAAGGTTCTCGTTCTCTGTCCGCCATCTATCATACGACAAAGAGGCATCTATATCCTGTATTCTTTTTTTAGGTCAAACACAACATATAGTGTTTCAGCAGGTCAAAGCAATTGGTCAATTTGCAGACGCATTATAAATGAAGGCCTCTTGGCAGACTGCTAAAACGTTATCAACCCAACTACCTGCACAGCAGTTTTGAAACCCCCTCAACCGTGCCGCCGCCAAATAGCACCAAAACCAAGCCGCTCACGCCAAAAGAATCCAAAAGATTATGCTTGACCAACATGTTGCGGTCATGATGGGCCAGGACACATGCAATCTGCCGGCACCCCTACGGGATGCGAAGACCATCGCGTACGGACCTTGGATCAATATTTGATGACTTATTTGGCGGCGCGCTTGGTGGCAAAAAACAAAACAGCCCAGAGGACATAGCCTCTGAGCTGCGAACATTTGGTGGGCGTTAGAAGATTTGAACTTCTGACCTCTTCCGTGTCAGGGAAGCGCTCTCCCCCTGAGCTAAACGCCCAAATGGAGCGGACAACGGGGCTCGAACCCGCGACCCCAACCTTGGCAAGGTTGTGCTCTACCAACTGAGCCATGTCCGCCTGCGAGGATTTAATATACGGGATAGTCGCCCCGAATGCAAGAACTATTTTCGAATAATTTGAAAATAGTTCGAGCCTCTGGAACGGATTGACCAATCAGGCGAAAAGAACTGATGGCACACTCCCCCGGCCACAACAGCGAGCGGGCTCCGGGTGCCCCAGGTTGCCGCGAAAGAGGAGGGAAGCGTACTTTATGTACGCGACCGACGATTGAGGGGCAAGATGGGGCACCCGGAGCCCGCGCAGCGTCAACAAAAAACGCGGTTTGTTAGAACCGCGTAAGATAGTTGGAGCGGACAACGGGGCGTCCGCGTATCCGCTTCGCGGATCCGCACCGACTTCGGCCGCCTGCCGGCGACCTCGCCAGCTCGCTACAAACGCTCCGCGTTTGCTTAACGCTCGCTCCCTCTCGGTTTCGAGCCCATGCGATGGTTACGAAAAAGCCCGGCTACCGTGGTAGTCGGGCTGCTGCGTTTGGAGCGGACAACGGGGCTCGAACCCGCGACCCCAACCTTGGCAAGGTTGTGCTCTACCAACTGAGCCATGTCCGCATATGTAAAACAAAACGGGCGCCGGAGCGCCCGGATGTTGTCTGGAGGCGAAGCCCGGATTCGAACCGGGGGTAAAGGCTTTGCAGGCCTCTGCCTTACCACTTGGCCACTTCGCCGAAAAAGGACCGTTAAGAACGGTCCGGAAATGCAATGGAGCGGACAACGGGGCTCGAACCCGCGACCCCAACCTTGGCAAGGTTGTGCTCTACCAACTGAGCCATGTCCGCTTGCGGGTTATTAATTTACGCGAGTTATCCAAAAGACGCAAGTACTTTTTTCAAAAAAGTTGCTCAAAGCAAGTTCACGCAGGGAAATCATGTCAACCCAAGGCGCTAAGCGCACGATTCCAATGCCGAGCTAAACAGCTTCACCATCCGAACGCGTGTGCCGGCACCATCCGTGCGACGGGTAACCTCCACATTATCGACGAGCATGCGCATAAGCTTGATACCACGTCCGCGTTCCTCGGATGCCACCGGCTCGCTCGCCCCATCGATAGAATAGCCAGCGCCCCGATCAAGCACCTCGAGCACAACACGGTCCCCGTAGGCCTGAACCGTCAGGATACAGCCAACACCGCCCGCATGGTCATACGCGTTGCCCAGCGCCTCGCCCGATGCCAATGCGACGTCATAGCGCTCATCACGCCTCAGGGGAAGCGATTCGAGTAGCTCGGCAATACGATGACGATAGTATGGAAGGTTCTCGATACCCTGGCGCACCTCGACACTCTTGCTCCAGCGAGGCAATTCCCCCACCGGAATGGCAGGAATCGACTCCCGAGCGAAGCCCGCAACATGGAGGATGTCGACAAGTCGGGCAATCTCCAAAAAGCGAATGACCTCATCGGAGGCGTTAACGAGCGAAAGCAGGCCCTCTCGCCTCATGAGCTCTCTGGCGCGTGTAAGCAAAAACGCCAAACCCGTCGAGTCGATAAAGCCCACGGCCTGGCAATTGATGACAACGCGGCGCACGCCCCGGTCGATCAAATTATCCAACCGTCGGCGCAGCGCGGGCACCGAGGCGATGTCGACATCACCCGGTGGCGTCAAAACCGCTATGTCATTCCACTCATTCATACGACCATGGTTCCCCAAAAGAGCTCGCTCGATGCACACATATCTACAACCGCGTAGGTTTCGCCCCTCAAGCGTCGCAGCCTATGATCGGCCCCGTAAAAACTCAAGGGACACCAACGCGATATCATCGTCCAGCGCCGACTCGGTAAAGCGGTCAAGCTCGCTCAAGACCTTACCGCAGATTCCCGATACGCCCTCACCCGAAACAGAGAGCAAAAGATCGCGAAGGCGTTGCTCGCCAAAGAAAGCACCAGAGCGATCGCGCGCTTCGATCGTTCCGTCGGTATACATAAAGAGCATGTCACCAGGAGCGAACGTAAAGACGCCCGTCTCGTACACCATACTCTCAAAGGCACCGATCACGCCCGATTGACACCCAAGGAGCTCCACTTCTCCCCCGCAGGTCTCGCCGCCACCAAGCGGCGTCGACGACGGCCGAATGACCATAGTGGGAGGATGTCCCGCAGAGCAATAGGTAGCGCGACCCGCCTTAAGATCGATCTTGGCGATAAACGCCGTCACAAACGTCTCGACTCTCGAAAAGCCCATGAGCATGCTGTTGAGCGAGCGAGCCATGCGGGCAGGCCCCGCACCCTCCCAGGCATAGGCCGTCAGCGCCGTCTTGACGAGCGCCGACATCGACGCCGCCTCGATTCCCTTGCCGGACACATCTCCCAAAATCATAACGGCGCAATCATCGGGAAGACGAACAAGCGTATAGAAGTCACCGCCGACCAGCGCCGAATTCGTTGCCGATAGGTACACCGAATCGGCGGCGATTCCCGGAACGTCACCAAGCGAATTTCTCATGCCGATTTGAAGCGTCTGAGCGATATGACGCTCCTCGCGCTTTTGAGACTCACCCTCATAGATCAGCTCAAAATCGTGAGCCAAATGCACCATGTAGTCGTATTCAAGGTCGTCGATTGGTTCCTGGCTGCCATCACGGAGCAGCAAGGCGCGCGTTGTCGGCCCCTTTGCGACATCAGCGTGAACGATCGCATCGTTGTTTCGCTTGTCATCCGCCTCCGAGCGATAGCGCCCCGCCTCGATACCGGAGTCGACATACAGTCCCTGACACGGCAGGCCGTGGGCTCTCAGCCATGCACCCATAGGCGTGGATTCATCCACGCGCGTTAGGCGCACGTGTTTGAGATCGTCAGCGCTCGTCCCGCCCAGCACCGACGTCTCGAACCCATCGGAAGCTGATCCCAGGCGCGCTGCCGGCGTCGTGACAGAAAAGAAGAGCGACTCCGGATCGCCCGGCAACGCTACGCGACTGCCGCCCTCAAAATCGATGACATAGGTTTCGAGGCCCGCATCATACTCCACGGGGCAAAAATGACAGTTGAGCACGGCGCAAATTTCCGACGATACCGCGCGCGAAGCGACGACGGGATCATCAAGATAGGTAAAAAGCTCATCGCGCAGCACGTTGAGCGAACGACCAAGTTCTGCCGTGCGGCGCGAACGTAAGCTCGACGCCATGCCGACCATCTGAATAGACAGGTAATCGCAGATGACCTCGAGCACGTTAAGGTCATAGGCAAGTGGCGCCTGTGGACGTTTCCAACCGACCTCCAACACGCCGAGCACCTGCGTGCCGTAAAACACGGGAAGACAGATCTCACTGCGATACGGAGGCATATCCTGCACGCGCAGCAAGTGTTTGGAACGATTGTCCAAATCAATGAACATACCCGAAGCAACCCGGTCGCCCTCAAGGTCCTGCTGGATCGACAGACGACAGGCACGCGACTCACGAAGCACGTAGGTCGGAATGCCCGCGCCGTACGGCATAAATTCGGGAAGGTAGCTATCATGCAGCTCCTTGGAAACACCGCGGAGCTTAAAACCGCCGCTCTCAGAAAAATAAATCGCAGCTCCAGAGGCATCGAGCGTTCCGACGAGCTGATTCAAAACGGTATCGAGCAAGCTGGGGAGCTCATTGGAGCCCACGGTACTCATAATGACCGAAAGGGTACCCGAAAGGCGTTTATTCGCCACCCTAAGCTCCGATAGCGCACGTTTGAGCTGACGATCGTGGGAATACTGCTCTTCGATGCTGTGAAGCGCCACCAGGACGCGCGGCGCGCGGCGTCCAAAGATACGCGGAGGCGTAACGGAACCTGCGCGAACCAAGACGGGAATAAAGGACCCGTCGCTCAACTTGAGCATCAGCTCGCTCTCGCAGCCATCGGTCTCAAACGGCAGACGATGTTCGGTCGCGCGCTCAAAGGCAGACGAGTACAGAACGTCCTTGACATCACCGTTGATGACGTCAGCGCGCTCCTCGCACATCAGATCGAGCAAACGATTATTCACATGCAGGATGGTTCCGTCGAGCTCACAAATGATGACAGCATCGCTCGTGATCTCGACCAGTTGGGCAACGTCTGCCCACTCGTTGCGCTCAAGCGTTTCCATCGTGGACCTCACCGTCTATCGGTAACAAAAAAGCCTCCGAAGAGGCTTCTCAAATGCGATGGTGTCGGAGGCGGGACTTGAACCCGCATGACCAAAAAGCGGTCACTAGCACCTCAAGCTAGCGCGTCTGCCAATTCCGCCACTCCGACATGCTATGTTGTTGATTCGCAGTTCGTTTTGTTGGACCCGCGCGTTCAACGAAGAAGATAATAACCTATGATTCGAGAACTGTGCAAGCACTTTTTTCAAAAAAGTTTACGAATTTGTAAATGTGCAGGTAGATCCGTATGTCCGGGCCGGAACGGGGTCAGCTTCCCAACGCGTCCTCGGGCATGCGGTACATTTTGATTCGCGCTTCGCGCTACAAAATGTACCGCCCCCTGCGGAATGCGTTGGGAAGCTGACCCCGTTCCGGCCCTACGTCCACGTACTCCAGGCACCGTTCTCAAACATGTTCTGGGGGCTGATGCAAATTTGGTGGCTCGGCTTTGCCGAGCCCTTATATGGGGAGGCCGGAGCCAAGGCTCCGGCCTCACACAATTCCCTATCAGATTAAGCGAGCGATCAGGGAATCGCACTCCCCCTGCCGAGTTAACGTAGGGCCCGCCCTGGTGTTACTTTTCAGAACACTCCGCACTGATATCTTCTGTATTGAAGACGTCGATGATGCACCCGTATACCATTGACGTCGACACCATCAGACGCGGTCCGCGCGGTG